>CAZCTC010000001.1:0-92755 GCA_964501335.1 uncultured Anaerolineales bacterium
TCGCCGTCGCTAAATTTGTTTGGGATTTCGTGGCCGCCTGGGAAGGCGGCCACGAAATCCCTCGCCTTTACAGACCAATCTACTCAGGAGAAAGCGGAATGCGCCCCCTCAAACAAACCCATTCGCAACGGCGACAACAAGAAGAACAACAGCTGCGTTGGATCAGTCTCGGAATCAGCCTGGTCTTGCTGGCCGCTTTGAGCCTCCTCTTCTACGCCGCACTGACCGTCTACTGGTTACCCCAACAGCAGGCCATGCTGACCCTGACCTGGGACGACGGCACGACGACCGCCATCATTCGCCGGGACTTCTTCCAGCGCGTCCGCTTCGAACGCGCGCGCTACCTGAAACTGGCCGATCAAGACCCCGAAGCCTACGCGCTGCTGCAAAGCCCGCAAGAGTTCGGCCAAGTGATCCTGGAACAGATGGCGCTGGAACAACAAATCCACGCTGAGGCTGCCCGGCGCGGGCTCACGGTCAACCCGGCCGAAATCGAGCACTATATCGCCCAATCCTATGAGAATTCCGTCCCCACCGATACGGCAGGGGACGGATTGACCCCAGATCCATGGGCCTGGAAAGCCGACTACGCCGGCGATCTGGAAGCCTGGAACGCTTACGGCATCGACCAACGGGCTTTCGAAAAAATTGTGGAAAGCCAGTTGCTGAAAAACCGCCTGGCGGCAGAGTTGGGAACGCCGGAATTTGAGATCTGGCTGGAAACGCAACGGACTCAGTGGATTTGGGGGCCTGCCTGGACTGAAAATATTCCCACGACGCCCTGATAAAAGAAAAGGATTTTTCTCCCGACCTTTCCGCAATCGCCACACAAAAGGAGTTTCTATGCCCACCGTCAAAATGCCCGCCTGGATCGGATTGGCCGCGGCACCGGCAACCGCCCTGCTGCTGGTCGCCGCCGCCCCCCCTTACAACCTCTGGCCGTTAGCGCTGATCGGCCTGATCCCCCTCTATCTGGCCCTGCGTTCCCGTTCCGGCTGGCATGCCTTTGGGTTGAGCTGGTTGATGGGATTGATCGGCCATTTGCTGGGGCTGTGGTGGTTCATTCCCTTCTTCGATCGCTTTACGCCTTTCGGCAACGGTATCGGCGTCGGACTACTGCTCCTCAATTGCGCCTATCAGGCACTGGGCTTTGCCCTCTGGGGCTGGGGGTGCAGCTGGCTGGAACGCCGTTGGGGGCTCTCCTGGCTGATCAGCGCGCCGCTGTTGATCGTCCTGGTCGAAACGCTGATCCCTTATTTCTTCCAGTATTACCTCAGCATCACCCTCACAGCCGCCTGGCCGCTGCTCCAGCCCGCCGAAATCGGCGGACCGGCCGCCGTCTCCGCCTGGCTGGTGCTGGTCAATTTGACGCTGGCCGAACTCGGCCGGGCCCTCTGGCTGCGCCGGCGGCCGACCCGCTCGACCCTCGCCGCCGCGGCCATAGCGCTGCTCATACTGGGAACCGGGCTGGCCCGCGCTGCCCAGGTCGGACAGGCCCGAACGACCGCCCCCGTGCTGCGCGTAGGAATCGTCCAGGCCAATTTCGGCATCACCTCGGTGCAGGACCGGGAACAACGCGGCTCGGATTATCTGGCCACGCTGCGACAGAGCACCGAAACACTGGCACAGCAAGGCGCCGACTTTATTTTCTGGGGTGAATCCGTCTGGCCCTACCTTTGGGATCAACGGCTCCAGCGAGAATATCCCGCCGAACATCCCTGGGCCTTACGGCCCGCAGGACCGCCCACCCGCCTGCTGATCGGCGCCCTGACCCATACCTTTGGAACCGCCGAAATTTACAACAGCGCGGTATTGATCAATAACGAAGGAATTGTATCCGGCCGCTACGATAAAAATTACCTGGTGCCGATCTCGGAATACATCCCCGAGGGGGAGCGCTTCCCTGCCTGGCGCGATTGGGCCCAAACCCACCTGCCCGACTGGCCCCAATTGACGGCCGGGAAAGGCGCGCCGTTGCTGATCGACGGCGATCTCCGTCTGGGCGTCGCCATCTGTTCGGAAGATCTCAACGCCCCCTATATCCGAAAAATAGCTCGCCAGAACCCCAACCTCCTCGCCGTAGTAGCCAGCGATGCCTGGTTTGGAACCACGGCTGCAACGCCGCAACATCTGGCATTGAGCATCTTCCGAGCCATCGAAACCCGCCGCGACATGGTACGGGCGACCAATTCAGGACAATCAGCCATTGTGGATGCCACCGGGCAGATTCTGACGACCGGGCCGGTTTACGAGATACCCCACGATCAGCCGCTCCCCCCTACCCTTTTGCAGGGCGAAGTGCGCTTGCTGGAAATCCCCGCCGCCGGGCCCTGGCTGGCGGATTACTTCCCATGGCTCTGTCTGGTCGCACTGGGCCTGGCCGCCCTACAGTCAAATAAATTTCGCGCGTCCTGACCGGACGCGCGAAATTTTACCCCCTTGATTCGACCCGTAAGATTACTGGCCGTTTCGAATCACAATCGGCAGATAGGCCCGCGGAACTATCCCGACCCATACCACAACCGTATCCGGGGTCGAAGGCTTTCCCAAAGCGTCGGTAACAGTCAGGGTAAAGGTCAAAACCGTCGTCGTCATCGGCGCCGTAAAGTAGGTCCTGCTGATCCCCGGCGTGAAGGTAACCGTCGCACCGCCTGTCTGCGCCCAGTAATAGGTCAGCGGCAGATGCCCGTCAGGATCGGAACTCAAATGGCCGGTCAACGTCACCACGCCGCCTATAGCCACACGTAGGTCTTCCCCGGCCTGCGCCACAGGAGCCTGGTTATCGGTAATCGTCACCCGGGTGGTCGTACTGATCCCTCCCAGATTGTTACTGGCTGTCACGATTACGGAATAAGAACCGGTCGCCGTGTAAACATGGCTGACATTGACTCCGATGCCGGTCTTTCCATCGCCAAAGTTCCAGCGATAGATCACATTGTTACCCTCATCGACCGAAGCCGTGAAGTACGTCGCACTCCCCAGCGCTGAAGGACTGCTGTTGAAAACATGGACGCCTGTAATAGGAATCGACACGCCATTGATGGTAACCGCCGACGTTATACTGAGGCTCCCCATACTGTTGGTCGCAGTGACCGTAGCCGTATAGAATCCGATCTCCGAATAAGTATGGACGGCCGTAGCCCCCAGGGCCGTTTCGCCATCTCCGAAATCCCAGGTGTAACTCACATTGTTACCCGATTCAATGGTAGCCGTGAACAGGGTAGGCATACCGATTGTAGTCGGACTATCATTGATGACCTGCAACCCTTGCACAGGAAGATCCCCCACCATGATCGTAACCTGGTCCGGCGCTGAAGCCATGCCGCGAGAATCGGTAACGGTCAAAGAGAAATTCAAAACCGTAGGGGTCGGCGGAACTGTAAAGTTTATCAAAGCAAGATTGGCACTAAAGTCCATCGGCGGCCCTCCCGTCTGAGTCCACCGATAAGTCAACGGAAGATGAAAATCCGGATCGACGCTGCCGGAACCGTCAAGCGTTACCGTCGTCTCGACTGAAACATCTTGATCCTCACCGGCTATGGCAATCGGAGCCAGATTCGTAATGGTCACCGGAGTCGTGGCCGTCACACTGCCTCGACTGTTGGTCGCCGTCATGATAACAGTGTAGATCCCGACTGTGGGATAAAGATGAGACGGCATCGGCCCACTGCCGGTCCGGCCGTCGCCGAAATTCCATTGATAAACCACATTGGTACCCTGATCAACATGGACATTAAAATGGGTAACCAGACCCAGAGTCGTGGGACTGTCATTGCCGGCAATCGCCCCACTGATGGGCACATCGCCGACACGCACTACAATCATGCTGGAATCAGAAGTAAGCCCGCGGGCATCCGTAACCTCCAGGATAAAAGTCAAAATCCCGGGAGTAGCCGGAGCCAAAAAGGTCGTTATCGAAACGTCACGGTTGAAAGAAACATAGGGACCACCCGTCTGAGTCCAGCGATAGGTCAACGGCAGATGGCCGTCAGGATCGCTGCTGCCGGAAGCATTCAGCGTTATCTGATTGCCAATGGTAACATCCTGATCCTGCCCGGCCACTGCAATCGGCTTCATATTGGTAATAAACACCGGAACCGCCACACTGGCATTGCTGGTATTGTTGCGGGCCACCACATGAGCCGTGTAAGATTCAGCCATCCCATAAGTATGGGTGACCGTTGCGCCCGTAGCCGTCTCACCGTCCCCAAAGTCCCATGAGTAAATCACATTGCTGCCCGCAGCAACGGTAGCCGTAAAGGTTGTCACCTGTCCCAACGTTGTAGGAGAATCATTCTCCACGGTCAATCCCGTGACGGCAATGTCGCCCACATGCACGGCCACGCTGTCGGCAGTGGAAGCCAATCCGCGCGCATCCGTAACGGTCAGCGTAAAGGTCATCACAGACGGAACATCAGGAGCATTGAAACTTACATCCTGGTGCGTGGGATTATTCAAATTGACAGCGGGGCCCCCGGTTTGCAACCAGAAGTAGGTCAGCGGTAAATGCCCGTCCGGATCGGAACTCCCATCCCCGCTGAGATCCACATGAGCGCCCACCACCACCGTCTGATCCGACCCGGCATCGGCAATTGGCGCCTGATTGCCGATGTTAACCCCAATCGACGTACTGACACTGTTCAAACCGTTCGTTGCCGTCATAAGAACAGTATAAGTACCGGCCGCAGCATAGATATGGCTGGCTGTCATTCCGCTGGCGGTTTGCCCGTCACCAAAATTCCACCGATAAACCACATTGGTCCCGGCACCAACCGACCCGGTAAAGTGAGTGGTCGCTCCCAATGTGGTAGGAGCATCGCTCACCGCATGCGGGTTATTGATGGCCACATCATGAACGGTGATCATAAGGGTATCCGGCGTAGAAACCAACCCCCAGGCATCGGTAACTGTCAAAGTGAAGGTCAACACTGCTGGCGTGGAGGGAGCAACAAAGGAAGTCACACTGAGATTCGATGTAAACGAAACCGCCGGGCCGCCGGTCTGAGCCCAATAATAGGTCAGGGGCGTATGCCCATCGGGATCATTGCTGGCCGAACCATCCAGCGTTACCGAAGCATCGACAGGCACACCATGGTCGATGCCGGCCTTAGCCAGCGGAGCGAGATTGGTGATGACGACAGTTCTCGTCACACTGAGACTGCTCACACTGTTGGTCGCCGTGGCATACGCCGTATAGGTCCCGGCCGCCGCATAAGTATGGCTCGCCATCGCACTGTTGGCAGTCTGCCCATCACCAAAATTCCACTGATAGTTCACATTGCTGCCGGCCGTAAGGGTAGCCGTAAAACGCGTAACCCCACCCAGAGTAGTAGGGCTGTCCACCACGGCGCTCAATCCGGCAATAACTACATCGTTGACCCGGACAACGATGGTATCCGGCGTAGAAACCAACCCCCGGGCATCGGTAACCGTCAGAGTAAAGGTCAGCACATTGGGCGTGAGCGGCGCCGTAAAAGCTGTTACGCTGACATTGGGCGAGAAAGCAACGGCCGGCCCCCCGGTTTGGGTCCAATAATAGGTCAAGGGCGTATGGCCGTCGGGATCATTACTGGAGTTTCCATTCAACGTCACCACGGCTCCCACCGTCACCGTTCGATCGGTTCCGGCTTGAGCAATGGGAGCCAGATTGGTCACATTCACCACTGTCGTCATAAAGACAGAGCCGGCGCCGTTGGTCGCCGTCACACGGGCAGTATAAGTCCCCGTGGTCATATAAACATGATTTGTCGTACTTCCGGTGGCCGTCTGACCGTCACCGAAATTCCACTGATAGATCACATTACTGCCCGTATCGATCACAGCTGTGAAATAGGTCGTGGCGCCCAGCGTGGTGGGCGTGCTGCTGTCAGTTTTCAATCCCGTGACCGCAATATCATTGACAGTCACCACGATC
Source organism: uncultured Anaerolineales bacterium (assembly GCA_964501335.1). Taxonomy (GTDB): domain Bacteria; phylum Chloroflexota; class Anaerolineae; order B4-G1; family SLSP01; genus CAZCTC01. The sequence goes on from CAZCTC010000001.1 coordinate 5,915, forward strand.
GTATCCGGCGTAACGGCCGGCAAACCCCGGGCATCAGTAACCATGAGCGTAAAGGTCAAAACAGTCGGGGCGGCCGGAGCCGTAAAGGTCGTCACACTCAGATTAGGCAGGAACGCGACGATCGGGCCTCCCGTCTGAATCCACCGGTAAGTAAGCGGCAAATGCCCATCCGGATCGGTACTCGCTGATCCCGAGAGCGTTACCACGGAACTTACCGCTACACTCTGATCCTCCCCGGCCTGCGGTACCGGCGGCAAATTGGTCACAGTGACAATCGTAGTAACCACTGCGCTGCTTAAACTGTTGGTCGCCGTCACCCGGGCCGTGTAGGATCCGGTAACCATGTAAGTATGACTGATCGTCTGTCCGCTGCCGGTCAGTCCATCTCCAAAATTCCATTGATAAGTGACATTGCTGCCGCCGGTAATCGTGGCCGTAAAATAAGTCGCGGCCCCCAGAGTCGTGGGACTGCTGCTCTGGACGCTCAAATTAACGATCGGATTGTCGATCACGGTGATCGAAGCCGAAGCCGTCCCACCGGTTCCCCCATTCACGGAACTGACATTGCCGGTGGTGTTGTTTTTCACGCCCAGCGTCGTGCCGGTAACGTCGACCTGGATCACACAGGAATCCCCCACCGCCACACTTCCATTGGACAGCGCAATCGAACTCGACCCGGCGGTCGCCGTCACCGTACCGCCGCAGCTGTTAGTCAAACCATTAGGAGTACTCACCACCAAACCCGCGGGCAAAGTATCGGTAATGCTGAGCCCACCCAACCCCATCGAATTGGTTGTCGGGTTGGTAATAACAATGTCCAACGTGGTCGTTTTATTCAACCCCAAACTGGTTACCCCAAAAGCTTTCGTCACCGTCGGCGGATAAAGCACCTGATGCACCGTCGTATTGGAGCTGGAATTGAAGTTGAGGTCACTGCTGTACTGCACAGTAAATACCCGATTGCCGAAAATAGTCGGAGTGATCGTACAGCTTATCGTCGGCAAAGCACAGGTATGGCTGACCACGCCGTCGGTAACCGTAATGCTTCCGGTCGGCACCGTAGGCGAATTACCATATTCCCCGGTCAGGCTGAAGAAAACCGTTACGACTTCGCCGGAACGTGACGGATCGGGATCATCGGCAACAATCGTCAGTGTGGTAGCGGCTTTGGACATATTCACAACCGCAACATTAGAGCGCGGTGTCGTTGTCGCATCGTTATCCACCACGGCCGCGATCTTGTTCTGAGCCAGAATCCCCGTCGCCAGATAAGTCGCCGTCGCCACACCACTGCTGTCGATGGTGCTTTGTGCAGCCGTCAGCGTTCCGCCGGTCGCACTCCAGGTCACAGGCAGCCCGATCAATCGATCAAGATGGGACGACACATCGTCGCCGGCAGAGTTGGTACTAAAGCTGGCCGTAATGACGGAGGTTTGATTCGGCTTGAGAGAAGCCGGAAGCGAAACAGCACGAAGGCGTAAATAGGGAGTGCTGACCAGGGAACCGGTACTCCCGGTGGCCAGAACCGCCAGATCACAGGGAGCAGCTGTCGGACCGGAACTGCATCCCCACCAGTTATTACCGGCCGAAACCACACCATCGGAAACATCTTTGTAAATACCCGACCCCCGGGTCGAAATGTTACTTACAATGCGAGAATACTGGATATCCACATTGGCCGTCCCGATATAAAGACCGCCGCCGCCCTGGAGAACCCCTCCCGTCGCTTCGGAATTTCCCATGATCAGGGAATCCAAAATCCTGATCGGCGTATTCGTCGGCTGAACACCGCTCAAATAAATACCGCCGCCCCCCGAAGGAGTACCAGACTTTCCCCCGGTGATATTACTGGCAATTCTGGACCCCTGATCAATCAGAATCATCGTATTGGCAGAGTAAAGATAAGCATAGATTCCCCCACCAAAACCATCCGAAGTATTCCCGGAAACCGTCGTATTACGGATCAACACATTCCCGGCGCCGGTTGGACGAATGAAAATTCCCCCACCGCCGGCAACATCACCGTAGGAATGATTGTCTGTAAAAGTTGAACCGGTGACCACCACCGTCGGACGATCCCCCTGAATATCAAGCCCGCCACCGGTGCCGTTCAGGGCCTGATTGCCCTGGAAAATAACATTGGTAATGGTTACTGAACCTGTATAACCGGAAAGGCTGATCAGGCTCAAGCCGCCGCCCTGACCGTAGACCGTAGTGTTACTCATAATGGTAGCGTTACTGAGCATAAAATTTCCGCCCCCCGAACCACCACACCAGGCCAGACCACCGCCGGCAAACCCATTATCGGCACCAGAACCGGTGTAATTCGGTTGGGTGTTATAACCATGCCGAATGACCACGTTGTCGATCGTTACGCTGATTTCCGACGTACACAACGGATTGACGCTGAAAACTTTATCAATCCCATTGGTAATCGAGGTTCCCGCCTGGATAATGGGCTGCATCACCCCCGACCCCTGCAAAATCATGGAGGAGTTAATATCCAGATCTCCGGTGAGATTGTTGTCCTCATTAGTATTCCCCGAGTTGGCATGGGTCAGATTGTAATTGCCGGCTCCCCCAGGCAACACAATCTTATCCACACCGTTTCCGGCACTGCATCCACCAAAAGCGGTATCGGTATTCGCCGCAGTAATGGCTTCCCGCAACGAACAACCGGCACCGGTATCATATTCATCCGCGTTGGTAGTCACCGTGATGATATTTACCGATCCGGCCCGCAGGTACTGTTGTACAAATAACGTACCGATCACCATTCCCAAAATAATGCCGCATCCCAGCAGATGCCGCCACCCCCAGGTCTTCGGCCTAAAAATCGGGCTGAGCCGATCTTTAACAGAAACTGAAAAATATTCCATCTAAGTAGCTCCTGTTGATTGATTTACACTCTTTCGCGCGCCTGTCTGAGGCGCGCGAAAATAGCCTATGCTGGTTCGACCGCTAAAGCCGGGTCGATTCCGACAAAAAATTGGAAGATAAACCTGGGGGTTAATACAGTCTCCACTGTAATGACCACAATATCCAGTGTTGAAGCCAACGCCAACGAATCATAATGATCAATGTAAAAGTCAAAGCAGTAAATGCAGGCGGAGTGGTAAAAATCACCACACTTAAATTGGGAGTAAATATTACCACAGAACCGCTACTATTGTAACAAAGAAATGCATCCTGGTAACAATGAAAGCTGAGAATATTTTAGCGGTTAAATAAAATCAGCATTTTGGGCGCGCTGTCTCCGACAGCGCGCCCAAAATGCCAGTAAAAACAATCGGTGCCGTTAACCCGGAAAAACAGAAAAAAGCCGGGTGCGGAACACCGGCCGCTCAGGAACGATTCCGACACACAATGGGCAGGTAAATCCAGGGGGTCAGCACAGGTTGAACCGTCACCACCACGGTATCCCCCGTCGAACCCGCCCCCATCGAATCTGTCACCGTCAAAGTAAAAGTCAACACAGTAGAAGTCACTGGAGCGGTAAAGGTAATCACACTCAAGTGGGAAGTAAAGGTCACCCCCAAACCGCCCACCTGCGCCCAGCGATAGGTCAGCGGCAGATGCCCGTCGGGATCGCTGCTCGCTGTGCCCGTGAGCGTCACCACACTCCCCGGCCGGACCGTTTGATCCGCCCCCGCCTGCGCCGTCGGCGCCTGGTTGGTAATCGTCACCACTGTGGTCGCTACCACGCTGCTCAGACTGTTGGTCGCGGTCACCCGGGCTGTGTAAACACCGCCCCCCGAGTAAAGGTGATTGACATAAGCTCCCGCGGCCGTCTGCCCGTCGCCGAAATTCCATTGATAAACCACGGAACTGCCCCCGACCACGGTAGCGGTAAAGGCCGTCACCTGCCCCAATGTCGTCGGGCTGTTGTTAACCGCCGCCAGCCCGCTGATCGGAATCTCCGAAGCCAGAACCGTGACCACGGTCGTCGCACTCAGGCTGCCCAGACTGTTGGTCGCCGTCACCGTCGCCGTGTAACTCCCAACCATCCCATAAGTATGGGTCACCGCAACGCCCACCGCCGTCTGCCCGTCGCCGAAATCCCATGCATAGGTCACATTGCTGCCGGCCGCAATCGTCGCCGAGAAATGCGTGGGGCCGCCCACCAGCGTGGGACTGTCGTTCAAAGCCCGTACCCCCTGGATCGCAATCTCTGTAACCGTCACCACCACCGTATCCGGCGTGGAAACCAACCCGTAGTCATCGGTAACGGCCAGAGTGAAGGTCAACACCGTCGGCGTCCCCGGCGCCGTGAAAGTCGTCACGCTGAGATTCGGCGTGAACGCCACCGCCGGCCCCCCCGTCTGCGCCCAGCCGTAGGTCAGCGGCAGATGCCCGTCGGGATCGCTGCTCGCCGCGCCGTTGAGCGTCACAACAGAACCCACATTCACGGTCTGATCCGTTCCCGCCTGCGCCGTCGGCGCCGCATTGGTAATCGTCACCAGCGTGGTCGCCACAGCGCTGCTGAGGCTGTTGGTCGCGGTCACCCGCGCCGTGTAAACGCCGGCCGCAGTATACGTATGATTGACGGTCGCCCCGCTGCCGATCTGCCCGTCCCCGAAGTTCCACGCATAACTCACATTGGTGCCGCCCGCGACCGTCGCCGTGAAATAAGTCGCCTGCCCCAGCGTCGTCGGGCTGCTGTTGGCCGCCGCCAGTCCGCTGATCGGGACATCGGTCACGGTCACCCCGGTCGTCATCGAAGCCGAACCCAGACTGTTGGTCGCAGTCACCCGGGCTGTATAGGTACCGACCGCCCCGTAAACATGATTCGCGGTCGCCCCACTGCCGGTCTGCCCGTCCCCGAAGTCCCAGACATAGGCCACATTGCTGCCGGCCGCGATCGTCGCGGTAAAGAAAATCGCCTTTCCCAGCCGCGTCGGGCTGCTGTTGGCCGCCGCCAGTCCGCTGATCGGAATATTGCCCACGGTGACTACCACCATATCGGGCGTGGAAACCAGCCCGCGGTTGTCGGTAACCGTCAACGTAAAGGTCAACACCGTCGGCGTCCCCGGCGCCGTGAAAGTCGTCACGCTGAGATTCGGCGTGAACGCCACCGCCGGCCCCCCCGTCTGCGCCCAGCCGTAGGTCAGCGGCAGATGCCCGTCGGGATCGCTGCTCGCCGCGCCGTTGAGCGTCACAACAGAACCCACATTCACGGTCTGATCCGTTCCCGCCTGCGCCGTCGGCGCCGCATTGGTAATCGTCACCAGCGTGGTCGCCACGGCGCTGCTGAGGCTGTTGGTCGCGGTTACCCGGGCTGTATAGGTGCCGGCCGCCCCGTAGATATGATTCGCGGTCTGCCCGCCAGCCGTCTGCCCATCCCCGAAGTTCCATTGATAGGTCACATTGGTGCCGCCCGCAATCGTCGCCGTGAAATAAGTCGGTTGCCCCAGCGTCGTCGGGCTGCTGTTGGCCGCCGTCAGTCCGCTGATCGGGACATTGGCAACCGTAATGACCACCGTATCCGGCGTGGAAACCAGCCCGCGGTTATCGGTAACCGTCAACGTGAAAGTCAACACCGTCGGCGTTCCCGGCGCCGTGAAAGTCGTCACGCTGAGATTCCCCGTGAACGCCACCGCCGGCCCGCCCGTCTGCGCCCAGCCGTAGGTCAGCGGCAGATGCCCGTCGGGATCGCTGCTCGCCGCGCCGTTGAGCGTCACAACAGAACCCACATTCACGGTCTGATCCGTTCCCGCCTGCGCCGTCGGCGCCGCATTGGTAATCGTCACCAGCGTGGTCGCCACAGCACTGCTGAGGCTGTTGGTCGCGGTCACCCGCGCCGTGTAAGAGCCGACCGCAGTATACGTGTGATTGACGGTCGACCCGCTGCCGATCTGCCCGTCCCCGAAGTTCCAGGCATAACTCACATTGGCGCCGCCCGCGACCGTCGCCGTGAAATAAGTCGCCTGCCCCAACGTCGTCGAACTGCTGTTGGCCGCCGCCAGTCCGCTGATCGGGATGTCGGTGACCGTCACGACCACGGTCGGCGTCACCGGAGCCGCCATTCCATAAGAATCGGTGACCCGCAGGCCGAAGGTCAAAACCGTGGGCGCCGACGGGGCGGTAAAGGTCGTCACACTGAGGTTCGGCGTGAAGGAAACGGCCGTACCGCCGATCTGCTTCCAGTAATAGGTAAGCGGCGTATGCCCGTCCGGGTCGGAACTGCCCGAACCGCTGAGCGTCACCCCCGCTCCCACATTCACACTCTGATTCGGGCCCGTTGCCGGGATCGGCGCCTGATTGGTCACCGTGACGACTGCAAAAGCGCTGTTGTCCGCCAGATCGCTCTCGGCCGTCGTCGAACTGATCGTCACCGTATTGGTCAGCCACCCGGGCGGCGCGCCGACGCCGAGAATCCCGGTAATTGTGATCACGCCGCCGGCCCCCGGAGCCAGATCGGCAATCTGCCAGCGATAGGGCGATCCCACAATCGGGGTAATCACCGCCCCTGAATAGGTGTAGCCCAACGAACCCAACAGAGAAGGCACATAGTCCGAGATTACCCCGCCGACGGCCGTGACCCCGCCGGTGTTGGTATAGCGCAGGGTATAGGTAATCAAATTCCCCACATGCAATGTGGTGGGAGCCGCGCTCTTCACCACGGCGAGATCGGCCTCGCTCACGGTCAGGCCGGCGCTTGCCGTATTCCCGGTGCCGCCGTTGGTCGAACTCACATTGCCGGTGACATTGTTCTTCAACCCCAACGAGGTCCCCAGCACATTCACCCGGATCACACAGGAGCTGCCGGCATTGACCGTCCCACCGGACAACGAGACTGAACCGCTGCCCGCCGTCGCCGTCACCGTCCCGCCGCAACTGTTGCTCAAATTGTTGGGCGTGGCCACCACCAGACCGGCCGGGAAGGAATCGGTCACCGCTACACCGGTCAGCGCCGTGGGATTGCCCGCCGGATTGCTGATCGTAATGGCCAGCGTCGTAGCCATATTAAGCGGAATAACTGAGCTTCCAAACGCTTTGCTGATCACCGGCGCATAAGTCACCGTATGGGTAACGGAAGTCAATCCGCTGTTGAAATTGGCATCCCCGCTGTACTGAACCGTCAACGTACGGACCCCGCCGGTCGTCAGCGTGATCGGACAGCTCGTCGTCGGCAGCGTACAGGTACGAGAATCCACCCCATCGGTCACCGTGATCGTGCCGGTCGGCGCAATCGGCGAGTTGCCGTAAGCGCCGATCACCGTGTAGTACACCGAAACCGCCGCCCCCAGCACCGAAGGCTCGGGAGAGTGACTCGTCACCGTCACCGTCGTGCCGGCCTTCCCTGCTGTAAAGGTGATAACGTTGGGGCGGGGCGCCGTCGTCGTATCATGATCGACCACCCCGGCCACCTGACCGGTGCCGACTGCCGTCGCCTGATAGGTCCCGGTGACCGTCCCTCCCGCCTGCAACGTGGTCTGCTGCCCCGAAAGCGTGCCGCCCGTCGGCGTCCAGCTGACCGGGAGACCGGTCAAATGATCGAGATTGGCCGAGACATCCGTGCCGGCGGAATTATATTTAAAGCTGAAGGTCACCGGCGTGGTCTGATTGACGGCCAGAGAAGGGCTCCCCGCCGTTGCATTGAGCCGCAGATAAGGCGCCGTCGTCAAAGAGCCGGTGCTGCCGCCGGCAATCGCCGCCGTGTTGCAGGGTGCCGCGCCCGGCCCGGTGCTGCAGCCCCACCAGTTGTTGGTCGCAGTCACCGTCCCGGGATTGGTGTCTTTATAAAGGCCGGTCGCCAGGCTCGGAGTCGTATTGCCGGCAATGCGGGAATATTCCACCACCACATTGCCCTGTGCTATACTGATCCCGCCGCCGCCGTTAGAAGCCGTGGCAGCCTGCACCGCATTCCCGGTCACCTCGATTTTAGAGAGCCTCACCGGTTGGGTGGTCAAATATCCCCCGATGTAGATCCCGCCCCCGCCCGCATAGGAACCGCCGGAGCCGGAAACATTGTTGATAAACCGGGAGTTCTGATCGATCTGAACCACGGTGTTGACCGACGGCAAATCAATGCGCAGCCCACCGCCGTAACCGCCGGCGGTGTTGCCGCTGACCACCGAAGTATGCATCGTCAGGCTGCCCCCATAGCTCGATCGAAAATTAATGCCGCCGCCCATAACGTTGGCGCCCGGCGCCCGGTTATTAAGAAAAGTACTCCCGGTAATGGTAACGGCCGGCTGATAGCCAAAGAAATTGGCACCGCCACCCCCGCTTGACACCGCCTGATTGTTTTGAAAAAGCACATTGCTGATCAAAATCGCCCCGGTGTAACCCGAATTGCTGTCCGTATTTAAACCGCCGCCGTAGCCGTAGACATTGGTATTGGAGATCACCACCGCATTGGAAAGAGTAAACGCCCCGCTTCCGCTGCCGCCGCACCAATCCAGCCCCCCGCCGGTAAAAGAATAATCCGTGGCCCCGTAAGTCTGGGTATTCCGACCATACTGGATGGTCACGCCGTCGATGGTGACATTGACCCCGCTGGCGCAGGTGGGATTGACGCCGAAAACCTTATCGATGCCGTTGGTGGAATTGGTGCCGGCCTGGATGATCGTACTGCCCGCCCCGGCCCCCTGGATCGTCAGGCTGGTATTAATATCCAGATCGCCGGTCGCATTGGCGTCCTCGTTCGTCCCGCCGCTGTTAGCCCGGGTCAAAGTATAGGTGCCTGCCGGCAGCATAATGATATCGGCCCCGCTCCCGGCCGAACATCCCCAGAAAGAGGCATCCGTGTTGGCCGCCGTGATCGCCTCCCGCAGCGAACAGGCTGAAGTTCCCGTGCCGTATTCATCCAGAGTAGTATTCACCGCAATCCCGGCCCGCAACGGAGCCGCATTGGCCCGCGACCAGAATGCCGCCGCCAGCAGCAGCCCCAAAACGAGACTGCACCCCACCAGACACAGCGCCACCGTCACAGACCGCTTCCGACGGTCATTTCCACCGACCCAAACCTTAGAAACTGAATTGTGATTCATAAAAAACTCCTGATCAAGAAATACGACCTGTGCGGTCGGCCCTGAAAAACGGATAAAAGAAAAACCCATGGTTTCGGCGGCTTCAGAAAGCCGCCGAAACCATGAATCAAATAACTTCTCTCCCCCATCCAGCGCGTCGCTTTTTACCCGGAACGCGCCGGCTGCGAGATGCAAAAAAGCCAACCACACGGGTAAAAATCTACTTTCCCGGCACCAGGCGGTTAAACACCGCCTGGTAAAACAGATGCCCCGCTTCCTGCTTCACCGGAACGATAAACAATTCGGCCGGCCCCAACTGCAAGTGCTCGATAGGATAATTCCCCTGTCCCAGAGGCGAATCGATGGGAGCCTGGAAAGTCAACGAAAAACTCTCCGTCTGCGCAGTTTTCTTTAAAGGAGAAACTTCCACCAGTTTCATCTCCACCGTTTCGCCGTTCCGCCCGTGGACCTTGAACAAAGTATCGAGCGCCGCCGTCAATGCCTCATAGGTCAGCTTTTCCAGCATTTTCATTTACCTCGATAGATTAAGAAATTACGACCGCGGGAACACGCCACTCACCGCAATAATATAATTCACCACCAGGATCGGAGAGAGATTGTTATGAGCCCCTCCATCCCCCATCGCTTCCAACACCCCATCGTGCATCGGAACCGTCGGAGCCGTCGTCGAATGATAATAAGCCGGCATGGCTCCACCGCGCCCGGCCGGCAGCGTCCCCCAAAGATGACCGATCGGACTGGTCTCGCCGGTGACCGGTGCCCCCTGAGCCACATGGCTGTGCTGTCCCATCTGCGCTTCCGTCAAAGCGACCCGGGCACTGCCGCCGCCCTGTCCCAATTCCCGCAGACTCCCCGTGCCGTCCACGCGCCCGCAATGGATGGCCACTCGTTGCCGAAGGTCGGGTAAACAGAAATAGGTCTCGTCATCCCCGCCATAGATACAGCCGATCACATTGTAAAGGCTTATATTTTGCTCTATCAATATCTGTTGCCCGTCACAAAAAGCAAATCCCGGCGGAGCAACAGGACCGGCAAACATCTTGATCTCTCCCACATAAGTTACCATGCGTCTCCTTATGACATGTTCTCAAGCCCGGACAAATTCACTCAGATTTCACTGCAAAGGCGCCGGGGACACAGAAAAAATCTACTTGAACCGGAATCAAAACGAAAGGCCATGACAACAAATACAATAGTTCATCACCAGATAAGGCTGCTGATTTTCATGGGCCAGGCCCTTGCCGGAAGATTGAATGCTGTTAAGGGCCATATACCCCCCAGCCGTCGCACTGTAAGCCGGCTCGCTGGCCGTCGTCCACGCATTGTCCCCCGGATTGGGCAGAATAGGAGCATTGTGATAGGCCCATACGGGATGAGTATGTCCGGGCATTTCGCCCATTTCCAACGCACATTGAACCGCGCCGCCTTGTAAGCCGATCGGCAAAGGCGCCCCGGCAGCATGCATCGCCGTTCGCCCCGCCAGATTGGGCAGATTGAAATGATTGTTGTCCTCACTGCCATAGATAATCCCGATCACCGCAAAAAGATCGGCATATTCAGTCCGGGAGACACTGGCCCCATCGCAAATCAACCAATCCGGCGGTGCAAAATTATAAGAAAACAAACGGATCTCGCCGACAAAAGGAAAACCACCCATGATGATGCGCTCCTTGATCTTTTATTTTCCGATCTTCAATCCGGCTCCGATCATTCGCCGACCGGAATTGGATAGAGCCCCTGCAGACAAATGACAAAATTGAGCGGCAGGAAGGGCATCATATTTTCATGGGGCAGGGAATGACCGGCATCCCCTACCGCCTGAGACATCATCGGCTGCAAATTGTACCCGGCCTCGGGGGCATATCGAGGAGTCGAGACCTTGCCCCACACCATCGCCTCCGGGTCGGTAGAATCAGAACTGGAAACAGTCCCATTAGCCGCAACCCGATGAAAATGTAAAGGATTGTTCTCAGCCGTCAGACTGACGCTTTCAGCCCCGCCCCGAGCCCCCAAAGGGTAGGTCAGCCGATCGGAGGTCGTCCCCATGCCCACCGGCATCCGACCTCGTAAATCCGGTAAAAAGAACTGACCACTGGGAGCCGCACCATACGTATTGCCGATAAGACTGAATAAAGCTTCATTCTGGTTGACCGGAAGCGCCTGCCCATCACAAAAAGCCCAATGCCGCGGAGCAAATTTAAACGCCACGACTTTGATTTCACCTAAAAACGGTTCCGCCATTCAACTCCTCGCTTTCACAATGAAAGGTTACGCCCTATTGAAATCAAGGGCGGCCACATCGGGCCGCCCCTACAAAAATTGCTCTCCGATGCAGGGACGCCCCTGTGCAGGCGACCTAAACCGGCCCTGTAAAACTATTTCTACTGAACGCCCGCCTTCAGCCTAAGACTGGCTGGGATAAAGCCCCACAACCGCAATGATGTACTTGAGCTCCAGATAAGGGCCGACATTGTTGTGCGGCTGCGATCCCCCGCTGTTGCCCAGCGCCTCGGCATGCATAGTGACCGAGGGCGTAGCCGAAGCATAGATCGGCGTCGGCCCGCTGCGGCCGGCCGGCACCGTCCCCCAGGAGCCCTCCGTCGGCGTCGTCGCGCCGCTGTCGGCCGTCCCCATCGCCGCGTGCGTATGCGGAGCCATCGTATTGGTATTCAAAGTGACGGTTGCCACCCCGCCCGTCTGCGGCACGGTGCGCGGCGTCAGACCGGGACCGGTGCCGGCATCCACCACCGCCCGGCCGGTCAGATTGGGCAGCGCAAAGGTCGTCGTTCCATTACCGCCATAAGTAGTTCTAAGCAAAGAAAAAAGGGCCGAGTATTGAACGATTTGCAAAAGCTGGCCCTCACAAAACATCCATCCCTCAGGGGCATAATTGCCCGCAAAAATTCTGATCTCGCCGATATAAGGATCCATCGTTCTCCTCTGTCATTTAAAGTCACTGAAGTAGGGGCGCCCCTGCGTGGGCGCCCGTCTGAAATCGAAAACAACCACATCTGCGCCTGTTTACAACATCTTCGATCCGCGGGCTATTTCTTAAGGAGCCGGCGGCGGCGCATAGCCACCGTCGATCGCAATACAATAATTCAGCACCAGAAAAGGAGCCCGATTTTCATGCGGCTGCCCGGTCCCGGACGTGGCCAGCGACCCCGACACCATCGAAACATTCGGAGAGGCGTTCTTGTAAACATTTTCAGAAGCCGTGGTCCAGCAGCTGTCGGTCGGCAGTCCCTGATTGGGTGTCGATTCGCTGCCCTTGACGCTATGCTTATGGGCCGGGATCTCATTGGAATTCAACGCATGCCGGGCTTCGCCGCCGGCCGTGCCCGGATGTTTGCCCTGGGTATGGATGGGCACCCGCCCGCGTAGATCGGGCAGATTGAAGTGAGTGATCCCGTCGCCGCCGTACTGCGTGCCGATGACGACAAACAGGGCCTGATTTTGCGCAATGGGCAGAGAAGAACCGTCGCAGATCGCCCACTGAGGTGGAGGATAGTCAAATGCAAACAACCGAATTTCGCCGATAAATGGATCCATGGTTTCAACTCCTGGGTGTGTGATCTCGAAACGTAAAACCCGGCTTACTGCCGCGGCGGAATATTGCCTTCATAGGCAATGATGTAGGTCATCACCACAAACGGCGGCATATTCTCATGGGCCTGCCCGCTCCCGGCGGGAGTCACGCAGCCGCTGTTCATCGCCAGATCGGGCGGAGTGCCCTGATCGCCGGACTCATAGCGGGCCGTCATCGCATTGGCCCACAACGCTCCGGAGGGTGAAGTGCGATCGCCCGTACCGTTGTAAGCATTGACACCGTGCGTATGCGCCCCGTTTTGCTCGGCCTGGTTCAGCGCCACCGTCTCGCTGCCCCCTTTCATCCCGACGGTATACGTATCATCCGCCGTAGTCCCCTGCCCGAAGGCCATCCGGCCCCGCAAATCGGGCAGACAAAAGGTGGTCGATCCATTCCCGCCATAGCGAGCACCGATGGCCTGGAACAGATTCCAATAGACGGAAGCCGAAAGCTCCCGCCCGTCGCAGGGCAACCAGCCCTGGGGGATAAAATAACCAGCAAAGATCCTGATTTCACCCGCGTAGACTTCAGACATACTGCTCCTTTTGACTAAGATGGGAATCTCGCAGGAAGTTATGGTAGGTATAACTCCATGCCACCTGCATCACCTGCTGGAGATAGACCGGGTCGTCCTGGCCGATCAACGGCAACTGCAACCGCCCGGCCCACCGGGGATAATAGACCAGGGTGGCCGGCAACGGCAGCCGTTGCTGAGAAAGCCAGTAGAGGAAATGGACCTCCTGTCCCCACCAGCAGACGCGCCGCGCCTGCACCCGACTTTGAATCCGCTGCATATCGCTCAACACCTGGGGATCGTCCATGGTGGCCCAGATATCCACATAGAGATAATCAACCGGACCATCCGGCTGATACTCCAACGCATCGCCGACAACCAGATTGAATTTGTCCAGGCCCGGCCAGCTCTCCAGGCCGGCCACCAGCCGCAGCATCTCCACGACGGCGGGATCGCGCTCCACCAACGTGACCCGCGTCACTTCCGGCTTGAGCAATAGATTGTAAAGCGCCACCCCCATCCCGGCCCCCATAATGACCACATGGCCGGCCGCCATCGCCACCTGCGGAGCCTGGCTTTCCAGTTCATCCCAGCAGTTCGACATCCAGGGTTTGCCGTTCAGGGTCAAAATATAGACCTCTCCCACTCCCTGCCGGCGTTGAAAATATCCCAGCTGAGGCAACCGTTCATACCGGCGTAAAGACCAGCCGGCAATGTTCACGGGTTTATAAGCCGGAGATTTCAATTCCGGCCAGGGCAACTGCCATTCCGTAGATTTGATCCCGGCATCCAGAGGGGGTTGCCACTCCAACACACAATGCTGATACAATACATCGTAATCCTGGAAGGTTTCCGGCTGCAAAAGGGTCGAATTGTCCATAGATCACCTTTCGAAACGCTTTATACTCTCAGTATAGGCGGCAGGTGTGACAGAAGTGTTAAACAAAAGGGCCTTTTGAGGAGAATTCCAAATCCGGCTGCATAAATCAACGAAACTCGACCTGGATTTAGAGGAAACAACCTGGGCGGTTGGCCGGAGAAAAGCCGCCGAAAATATGAACAAAAAAATAACTCTCTCCCCCTGCTTCGCACAGCGCGTCGCTTTTTACCAGGAAAGCACCGGTTGCGGGGCACAAAAACCTTTTTAATCCTCGCTCGTGAACAATCGCAAAGGCCGTCATTTTTAATGACGCTCACATCAGGAGAGGAAAAACCGCAGTCGCCTGTTTTGAGGCAGAAGAAGAAGAAGAAATGAAGCCATAAGTCCGAAAAACTGAGAAGAAATCCTGCCTGAAACTCGCCGTCGCCGAATCCGCTGTCTACTGTCCTCTTCGCATCTGATAGCCCAACGATTCCAGCGCACTCATCAACCCGCTCTGCAAATTGCGCCGGGTCTCAATATCCGACCAATCAATCCCCAGATCGACAATCGTTTCCGCCACTGCATCCGAAACCCCGGTAATAATGGTCCGCGCCCCCTTCAGTCGGGCCGTCTGGATCGTCTTGTTTAAATTACTCGCCACCCCGCTGTCGACCAACGGTACCCCGGTGATATCCAGAATCACCACTTTAGCCTGATAGGCATTGATCCCGGCCAGCAAAGCCCGCGTCAAATCCTTAGCGCGAAAACTGTCCACCGCCCCGATCAACGGCATGATGATTACCTGATCCATCACCGGAATGATCGGTGTCGATAGCTCTTTCAACACTCGCTGCTGCGCCTCGATCATCTCCTGCTGCATGGCCGCCTGCTTTTCCAGCAATTGCGCCCGCTCCGCCTCAGCCGTCAGAAGATTTCGCTCCACCAGCAAGCGCTCATTCTCCGCCGCCCGCAATTCGTCCTGGGCCACCTGCCGTACTCGCCCTTCTTCCATCAGTTGATCGTGGGCGGCGGTCAATTGCGCCAGATAAGAGCGCGTCTGCTCCAACGCCCCCTGCAACTGCCGGTTGATAAATTGCTGCAACAAAACAGCGATCCCCAACGCCAGCACAAAATTCGTCGCCCAGCGAGCCAGCGGATTGGGATCGGGAACCGAACTATGCAGATATCCCTGTTGAACCGCAATCCCAATCCCCAGATAGGTAACAAAACAGATCACCGCCGCCAGCCACTGCGTCCAATTAATCCCGACGATCCCCACCAACAACACCGCCAACAGATAGAATAGAACGGAACCGGTCGCCGCCCCCTGAAGGATATTGCCGTACAAAGCCGCCAGATAAACCACAACCGCCGGAATATAGGCCGTAATCCGCCAGTGCCCGCGATCCGTCAGCCACAATCCGCCCCCAAAGAAAAATAAGGCCACCACCCCGCTCAGGGGAAAAGCATAGCTCACCATACCGGCAAGAAAAAGTGGAATAAAAACCACCGAGGCAACCATCATAAAAATGACCAGGAGGGAAAGGATAAGCCGTACCGCATATTCCTGACGCGCCAGATCGGCATTAACTTCACGAGGAGTTATTATCCGCTTCCAAACCGAACGCCAGCTCAATCGGTCCATTGAATCCTCCATGAATCATGAGCAGCTCAAAGACAGGGGGGAAATCCGCAGGGTGAGGAATGAAATAGCGATAAACAACAAGAGGTATGATTAGATACCCTGATACGACAAGTGTATTCATCTTAGAAAAGATGTCAATTCATTTTAATTTCCCCCCACTTGAAAGCTCTCCGATCTGGCGTAAACTCAAACACAATGATCACAGGAACCATCTTCGACATCCGCCGCTATTCCATCCAGGACGGCCCCGGCATCCGCACCACCGTCTTCCTCAAAGGCTGCCCCCTGCGCTGCCTCTGGTGCCACAACCCCGAGAGTCAGGCACACGCACCGGAACTGCTGCCCCGCCCCCAGCTCTGCATCCACTGCGGCGCCTGCCTGACCGTCTGCCCGACCGGCGCCGCGGCCTCCCCCTTGACCCATGAATGCGCCCGCTGCGGCGCCTGCGTCACCGTCTGTTATACCGATGCCCGCAACTGGGCCGGCCGTGAATGGACCGTCGCCGCCGTGCTCGCCGAAATCGCCCGCGACGCCCCCTTCTACGACCAATCCGGCGGCGGCGTGACCTTCTCCGGCGGCGAACCGCTCGCCCAGCCCGACTTTCTGCTCGCCCTGCTCCAGGCCTGCCGCGCCCGCGAACTGCACACCGCCGTCGACACCTCCGGCTTCGCCCCGGCGGCCCTGCTGGAACGGCTGCGCCCCCAGGTCGATCTCTTCCTCTACGACCTCAAACTGATGGACGACGAACGTCATCGTCAGGCCACCGGCGTCTCCAACCGGCTCATCCTGGACAACCTGCGCCGGCTGGTGGAAAAGGGAACCCGGATCATCGTACGCCTCCCCCTCATTCCCCACCTCAACGACGATCCTGCCAACCTGACCCAACTGGCCGATTTTCTCGCCGGCCTGCCCCTTCCCCCGCCCGTCGAACTGCTGCCCTATCACAGCGCCGGCAACGATAAATATACTCGCCTGGGCCGCGCCAATCCTCTGCCGCCCACGCCGGCTCCCACCGCCGAACAGATGGAACAGGCCGCCGCCCGGCTCCGCTCCGCCGGCCTGACGGTAATTGTCAAAAAATAATAGTTCTTCTCTACTCCATGCATCCCGCAAAAGGCTTTTTTCGATAAAAATCGACGCGCGGGAGGGGGGGAGGATGTTTTTTGTTTATGTTTTCGCGGGCTTAAGAAAGCCCGCGAAAACATAGGCCTTTTTTCTGGCGTTGCCGGGGCTAACCGCACCGGTCGTTTTTTCTCTGCGTCCCTGGCGCCTTTAATACGCGCGCTGGACCGCTTTTACAAAACATCGTCCATGCCGGGACAAAAATTGCTGTCTACTGTCTACTATTTTTACCAAGGAGGCCCGCTATGCCCATGACCGACCGAGTCGCCCGCCTGCGCCGGCAAAGCCTGGACGCAGTCCCTACACTCTCCGCCGAACGCGCCGTCCTGTTGACCGAATTCTACCGCCAGGACCCCGGCGTCGATTCGATCCCCGTCCAACGCGCCCGCGCCTTCCAATATCTCCTGGAACACAAAACCATCTACATCCAACCCGAGGAATTGATCGTCGGCGAAAAGGGCCCGGCCCCCAAAGCCGCGCCCACCTATCCCGAACTCTGCTGCCATACGCTGGCCGACCTGGATATCCTCAATTCCCGCGAAAAGATCCCCTTCCGCGTCAGCCCGGAGACCCGCCGGCTCTACGCCGAAACCGTCATCCCCTTCTGGGAAAACCGCAGCCTGCGCCCCCGCCTCTTCGCCGAAATGACGCCCGAATGGCAGGCCGCCTACGAAGCCGGCCTCTTCACCGAATTTATGGAGCAGCGCTCCCCCGGTCACACGGTCCTCGACGACAAGATCTACCGCAAAGGACTGCTGGATTTCAAAGCCGAGATCGCCGCCGCCCTGGCCGGCCTGGATTACTTCAATGATTCCCGGGCCTACGAAAAACAGGAAGAACTCCGCGCCATGGACATCTGCGCCGACGCCGTGATCCGCTTCGCCGCCCGCTATGCAGAAATGGCCCTGACTCTGGAGTTTGAAGAATCCGATCCGCAATTTCAAGCCGAACTGCAAGAGATCGCCGCCGTCTGCTCTCATGTCCCGGCCCACGCCCCCCGTACCTTCCGGGAAGCCCTCCAGGCCTACTGGTTCATCCACCTCGCCGTCACCACCGAAATGAATCCCTGGGACGCCTTCACTCCCGGCCGGCTCGACCAGCATCTGATCGGCTTCTATCAACGCGAACTGGCGGCCGGAACGCTCACCCGCGAAAGCGCCGAAGAATTGCTCCACTGCCTCTGGATCAAATTCAACAACCAGCCCGCCCCGCCCAAAGTCGGCGTCACGGCCGCCGAAAGCAGCACCTACACCGACTTCGCCCAGATCAACCTGGGCGGCGTGCGCCCCGACGGCTCCGACGGCGTCAATGAAGTCACCTACCTGCTGCTCGATGTGATCGAAACCATGCGCCTGCTGCAACCCAGCGCCTCCATTCAGGTCAGCAAAAAGAGCCCCGACCGCTTTATCAAACGCGCCGGCCGGATCATCCGCACCGGCTTCGGCCAGCCCTCCATCTTCAACACCGACGCCACCGTGCAGGAACTGGTCCGCCAGGGGAAATCGCTGATCGATGCCCGCAACGGCGGGACGAGCGGCTGCGTGGAAGTGGGGGCCTTCGGCAAGGAGAGCTACATTCTCACCGGCTATCTGAACCTGCCCAAGATTCTGGAGCTGGCGCTCAACAATGGGATCGATCCAGCCAGCGGCAAACGGCTGGGGCCCGCCACCGGCAATCCGGCCGGCTTCACCACTTTCGAGGAATTCTTCGCCGCCTTTGAACGGCAGTTAGAAGAGATCGTCAACATCAAAATCCGGGGCAACAATCTGATCGAACAGCTCTACGCCCACCGGATGCCGGCGACTTTCCTCTCGCTGCTGATCGACGACTGCATCGCCCGCGGCAAAGACTATCACGCCGGCGGAGCCCGTTACAACACTACCTACATCCAATGCGTCGGCCTGGGCACCCTCACCGATGCCCTCAGCGCCATCAAATACCACCTCATCGACCAGAAAACCCTCACCTGGGCGGAACTTCAGGCCGCCCTCGCCGCCGACTTTGCCGACCAGGAACGCACCCGACAGTTACTGCTCAACCGCACCCCACGCTACGGCAACGACGATCCCTATGCCGATGCCCTTCTGGTCGACATCTTCGAAGCCTGCTTCAAAGCCATCGACGACCGGCCCAACACCAAAGGCGGCGCCTATCACATCGACCTGCTGCCCACCACCTGCCACGTCTACTTCGGCTCCAAAGTCGGCGCCACGCCCGACGGTCGCCGCGCCGGCACCCCGCTCTCCGAGGGCATCTCCCCGGTCCAGGGCGCCGACCGCCACGGCCCTACCGCCGTACTCCAATCCGTCGCCAAAATCGACCACCTCCGCACCGGCGGCACCCTGCTCAACCAGAAGCTCACGACACGCTTGCTCAACGATGAAGCGGGCCTGGACCAGCTGGTCAATCTGGTCCGCACCTATTTCAAACTAGACGGGCATCACATCCAGTTCAACGTCGTCGATGCCGCCACCCTCCGCGAAGCCCAACAACACCCCGAACAGCACCGCGATCTCATCGTCCGGGTGGCCGGTTACAGCGACTACTTCTGCGACCTCAGCGCCGCCCTCCAGGAAGAAATCATCGCCCGCACCGAGCATCAAGATTTCTAACGCCTATCGGAATCCAGATTCAACGCAAAAACGCGGGGGGCAGCTCTGGAAAAGGCCTATGTTTTCGGCGGCTTCAGAAAGCCGCCGAAAACATAAATAAAAAACCCCATCCTATCCTTATCTTTCGATAGGGGACAACCCGGCCGCCCCCCGGTATGATAGCTCCTGTGGAAACGAAAATCATTTCACAGGAGGTTTACAATGGAGCATAGGCTTACCGGCCGACATCTGACGCTGTTAATCGGAGGATTGGGAATATCTTTACTCTTCATCCTGCTGCTCATTTTTTCCAGTCAACTCGCCGCCACCGCCCCCTTGCAGCAGAGTGGGGATACCGGAATACCGCCCGACCCCAATTGCCAGGACGGGCTCTGCGTCTTCTACATCAGCGATCCGCTGGACGATGCCGGCTATGAACCCTGGGGCTGTACCTTTCAAACTGCGAATTCACTCTATTTTGGCACCTGCGATCGAGAAAATTACGGAAAACCCATCACCACCTCGATGATCTTCCGCAACATCACCCTGCCCCCCAACACTAAAATCGCCCGGGCCTACCTCGAATTTACCACCGACAGCTACGTAGGAACAGGAATCCAGACCGCATTTTACGGAGAAGCCAGCAGCAACCCCCGCAATTATGCAGCCGGGAACCCTTTGCCGGAAAAACGCCCCTGGATCAATCCAACTGCGCCCATCTTTTGGAGGATAAAAACCACCACTCCCTGGGAAAACGGGCGGATTCGGATCAGCCCCGATCTGACCCCGATTGTGCAGGCGATCGTCAATCGCACCGATTGGAACAAAGGCGGTGGGATCAATATCATCGCCGCCACCGCGGGGCCCAGCCCAAATACGCCCCCTTATCGGCGAATCCACAGTTACGACAACAATCAAACTTCCCCGCCCCGCCTGGTCATCCAGCTGGCCCCGGAAACCGTGATCCCGGCCTTTTCCTCCGAAAACAGAGCCCTCTGGCAACTGATCAACAATGCCGCCGTCAACCCCGACACCCTGGCCGTCAGCCTGACGAACCAACTCAGTGCCCATCAACGCGGGCAAATCTGGTATCGCATCCCTCAAAACGCTCTGGATCGTTTTGAAACGGTCTTCGATTTCCGCATGAAAAAAGCTCCGGGCCAAAACAATACCGGAAACGGCCTGGCTTTTGTGCTGCACTACGGGCCGCAGGGCCCCTATGCCATCGGAGGCAGTGATTGTACGCAGGGCTACGGCAATATGAAAAACAGCCTGGCGATAGAATTCGATACCCCCTCAACAGAATGCAGCAGCGTCAACGACCCCAATGCCCATCATGTCGCCGTTCAAATCCTGGGCGATCCCACCCACAATGTAACCAATACCCCGGGGATCGTCTCTTTGCCCAATGTAAATCTCACCGACGGCAATATCCACACCGCCCGGATTACTTATCAATACGACCCGCAAACCGCCGCGGGGATGTTAAAAATCTATCTGGATCAAATCGACCCGGACGCCACACCCATCTTAAGCGTCCCGCTGATCCTTTCGGATACCTTAAGCACCGACGCCGGCGCCTTGTGGGTGGGATTTACCGCCGCCAGCGACAACGTCAAAGTGGACCAAAGCCTCTTCAACACCTACTTCGCCCCCGACTGGGACATGACCTGCCTGAGCTATGACTTCGCGACTGAAAACCTCACCCACAACTTTGTCCTGGACAATAAACTCGGCAATGACCCGGTGTTGAAACATGGCTGGCGCACCAGCAACGGCCGGCTCTCGCTCAATCGCGGAATGGACGGGAATACGCCGCCGCTGCTCATCAACGACGATTTCGATTTCGACCTGATCGAAAAACTGTTAAACTCCACCTTACCCTTGCAAAGTATCCGCCTGGAATATACCTGGGCCAATGATTATATGAACCCCGATGGGCTGGAACCCCCGATGACCTCAACCGCAGCGGCCCATATCGAATTAAAATCCGCCGGCGGCGCCTCCCGACTCATAGAACGAATCCTGACTCCGGCCGAACCACAAAGCAGCGCCCATGTCCTGATCAGCGATTTCAATATGGAAAATCTTTACCATCCCACCGGCCTCCGGGTCCGCCTGGAAATGGAAAACCCTAAGCAGGCAATTTATATAAGAAGGATCGGACTCTGTTTCAACAACGGCGCACCGCCGCGCCCACCGCTCCCTACCGAAGAAGAGATAACGGCCTGCCACGATTTACAACAGCTGCTGGAAAGCCGCTACCAACCCTTCGGCCCCAGCACCGGGCAGGGAAAACAAGCCGAAATCCACGCCACCGGCACGATCACCCTGGAACCTTACCTGAATTACAAACTGGATGCCTCAGGTTATCCCGACTCCCTGACCTATACCGACACACCCACCGGCGTCAAACTGGTTCCCTGCGCTTACAAAGATGCCCAGGGAGATTTCTACGATCCCAATCCCTCGTCCGGCGTTCCGGCCAGCCCCATTGTCCGCTTTGCAGCGCTCGGAGATCCCGAATGGCAGGAGCGCATGGTCCTGCTCAACTACGCAGCCTACTTCTCTGTCGGAGGCGAGAGCTGGTGCCATGCCCGGGACAACGTTTTCAACAGCATCCAGAATCGTTACACCCCGATCGATTACACCCTCGGTTACAATGTCCCGCCGCCCGGCTATTTTTGTGAAATCCAGGATGAAGATGCCGGCCACCCCCAATATATCGAAACCTCCAGCGGCCCCTGCGGCTCCTTCGTCGGCTCGCTCTATCGGGCCATGGGATACTTCGATGTAGATGCCATCGATCAGCATTACAGCATCCCTTCCCACGTCGATATGGTCACCGCCGCGGTCGGCGGGCTCTACTATGCCGTCGATACCTACGAAGGCAGCCTGGCCCAAAATGCCTATATGGAATTTTCCCCCCTCTTCGTCCGGCGCGATCTCGGCAGCGCAACCACCTACGTCCCCCGCCCGGTCCAATTCACCGCCCTGCGGGTCTATCCGGTCCATGATTGCGCCCAAAATGTCAACGGCGTCTGCCAGGGCACTCATACTCACGTTTTCGGCATGTCGGGAATCAATCCGGTCAAATGCAAACCCGAGGTGGACGCCGATTGCGAAAAAAGCCGCACCTACGTAGGCGGACACTGGCTGGATCCCATCGTAAAAGAGATCTCCCCCGCCAACCAGGGCACACCTTCCTATGACCCCGAATCCCTCTGGCAGGCCATCAAGCCGGGAGATATCGCCATCAGTATTATCAATCGCAACAGTCCAACCCCGCTACCAGATCCCATCCATGGAAATGCCCTCATCCAAACCAAAGAGGAAGACCCCAATCCCACAGCGCAGCTCAATATCCACATCCAGGTGGTCGTTGGTTGGGGACCTTCCGTCCTATCGAAGGATTATCTGCCCAACAGCCTCCGCTATGGCCGGAATTTTTACTCCACTTACACTGCAGTTCCCGAAAACAAGCGCCCGGAATATGTCCCCTATATCATGGAACGTTCTTCTCTGCCGGGCACCAGCGAAGGAGTCAAAGGACCGCGCCCCTTCAATTACAGGATATGGCACACCTCCACCGACTTCTGGGTGGCCGATTACAACCCGACAGCACTTAAACAAACCCTGGAAGGAACTGCCCCAACCGACCTCAAAGCCCCCATCCCGGAACCGATGGGCAGTCCCCTCCCACCGCAGCTTTCGGGCAAAGTAGCCTGGAGTCCGGATGGAAACTGGCTCGCGGCAGGCAACCAATTCGGCACCACCCTTTATTCTGCGGATCTGGAAACGGTCGTCGTGTTGAATTCCACGTTCATTGCCACCGATCTCGCCTGGAGCCCCAACAATATCCAGCTCGCCGTCGCCGAAGCCGATCAAACCATCCACATCTGGGATATAAACGTCCTCAAACCGATCGCCACCCTGCACGGCCACCTCGCCGGGTTGACCGGGGTATCCTGGAATCCCCAGCTAAGCCTGTTGGCCAGCAGCAGCCAGGATGGAACGGTGATCCTGTGGGACACGACCAGCTACAAAGCCATAAAGACCTTCTCCACTCACAATTCCGGAGCCATGGGCGCCCTGACCTGGAGCCCCAACGGAAAATTCCTGGCCGCCAGCAGCGCCGACGCGATTTATCTCTGGGATATCGAAGGGAATTTAATCAACACCTTCCCCATCGCTACATTTGCCAGTGAATCGCTACAATGGACCCCCGACGGAACCGCCCTCCTCACATCGGGCCCCCAACTCTGGGATCCCTTCTCCGGCACCCTGCTCCGCACTTATTCCGCCTGCGGCAACAATAATACCCGGGCAGCGCTCAGCCCGAACGGCCAGGCCCTCGCCGCGGCCGGAATTTCCAGCCTGAAAAACGTGGCCTGCCGTACGCTTTTAAATCAGGCCGGAGAAGAATTGAACCAGGCGCCCCTGCCTACCCCTCCCGGAATTCTCGCCATCGACTCGCTGGACTGGCACCCCAACGGCACCCAGATAGCCATGTTGACTCAAGCCGGATGGCTTTACCTGTGGGACCCGACCTACCGCGAACTCCTGGCGGTCGCCCCCCGCCCCAGCATCACGTTGCCCGAACTGCAAACCAGCCTGGCGCAATCCGTCACTGATGACCGGCTTTACGATCAACTGGCCACGCTCCTGTCGACCGGAAATTACAGCCGGTTCGCCACAACAGTCGAATCCTACACCTTACAAGTACCCCCCCCTGCGCTTCCCTATCTGACTAAACTCGCAGCTTATCTGGATCTCCAGCAATGGAGCCTCCCCGCAGAACAGGAGACGCTGGAAGCCCAACCGTTGAGCCTGATCTATATCGGTAAGCCCTGGGAAACCGCCAACCAATCCGACTGGAGGGTTATCAATCCTAATCCTTACGCCGTCGAGGTTTACTGGGGTTGGGCCGCCAGCTGGCCGCAAACCGAAGCCGCCCCGTTTGTCGTTCCGGCCGCCACCAGGGAAGGGCCAGGAATCTGGGATTTTGACACGCCGACCAACACGCGGACCACCGAAATCGCCATCCGCATTCGCTCCGGCAGTTTCTCAATCGGGGCTTCCAACGATCCCGGCCCCCAACCCATGCTGACCAGCCGGGAAGAATAAAAACCCGACCCGTGGTTTCGCGGGCTTTCTGAAGCCCGCGAAACCACAACCTATCCCAGCCAGCCCCGTTCTCGCCCTAAAGCCACCGCTTGAGTACGGTTTTGCGCCCCCAGCTTCAAATAGAGATTGTGTACATGGAACTTCACCGTCCCCACCGTAATAAAAAGCCGTTCCGCAACCTGCTGATTGGTCAATCCTTCGGCCAGCAACCGCAGCACTTCTACCTCCTGGCGGGTCAGCACTTCGCCCTCCGGTTCGGACTCCGGAAGCTCCGGCTTTTCAGCGCCCGCAAACGCCCTCAGCACTTCACGACAAAGAGGCACATTCTCCAAAAAGGCCGCCCGGACAGCCGGATCGACCATCCGATCGGCCCGCTCCATCAACCGCCGATAAGCCGTTTGCAGCACACCCCGGCTCCGCCCATTGCCCGCCGCTTGCCACACCTTGTAGCAGGCCAGATGCATGAACAAATCATCATCGACAATCTCCGCCTCATCCGGGCCGATCGCTTCCCAAACCGTCGTGATATGCGCCTGAGCCTGCGCCAGGTTTCCCAGCCCCAGCTCTGCCAGCGCCGCCCCGCTTAAAGATTCCAGCGCCCGTCCCTGCATCCCGCTTTCAACTTGAATGGCATAGGCCCGATCAAATGCCGTCAGCGCCTCATTCCAACTCCGGGTTAACAAAGCCGCCAGTCCCATCAAATTCCAGGCCAATCCTTGAAGCGCAGGATCGTCGTCTTCCCCGGCAATTTCCAACGCCTGCCGGGCCGTTTCATCGGCCCGCACAGGATCTTCGAGATTGATCCACAAACGGCCTAAATTGATCAGCTCGATGCACTCATGCCACCGGCTCCCGCCGGCCCGATAAATCGCCAAAGCCGCCTCATACTGCCGACAGGCTCCGGCATAATCCCCCATATCCGACAACAACGTCCCCAGATTGGAAAGGGCTACCGCCTCCGCCCGACGATAGCCGGTCTGGCGGATCAAATTTAAGGCCTGCTCCCGCAATTTCAACGACTCGCCGTACCGGAATTGATGCCGCAAAATCGTAGAAAGGGAATCCAGACAGGCGCTTTGCCCAAAAAGATCCCCTAATTCCCGGCTGATTTCCAAAGATTGTTCAATCGAAACCGTGGCAACCCGATAATTGCCCCGCTGCATCAGCACCCATCCCAGATTGTAAAAGGTGGAAGCCTCACCCCGCCAATCGCCAACCTCGTTGTAAATCTGCCGCGCCCGTTCAAAGGCCCCTTCCGCCGCTTGCAGATTCCCCTGGCGCAGGGCAATTTCCCCAAAAGTGACCTCGCATTCAGCCTCGATGGTCCGCAACCCCTGCGCCTGAGCCAGCGTCAAAGCCTGCCGGACCATCTCCTGCGCTTCGGCATAGCGACATTGATTGACAATGTAAAAGGCCAGCCGGCTCAGACAAAAAGCCTCATCGGCCGGCAGCCCCTGCAACAGGGGCAGGCAGCTCTCCATGACCTCCCGCGCCCGGTCAATCTGCCGGGCCCGAAAGATAAAAACAGCCTGCCGGGCCCGCAATCGCCCCACCAACACCCGCATCTCCGGCATGGTCAACGCCAACGCCTGCGCCGCCACGCCCAAAGCCTGCTCTCCGACCGTGTACCAGCCCCGAATCTCGTAAAAACGGGCCAGCCCCTCCATCCCCATCGCCAGTTGCTGCTCCCGGCGATTTTGCCAGGCCCATTCCCAGGCCTGTTGGATATTGTCGATTTCCACTGCAATT
The DNA here is from genome assembly GCA_964501335.1 of uncultured Anaerolineales bacterium. Lineage (GTDB taxonomy): Bacteria > Chloroflexota > Anaerolineae > B4-G1 > SLSP01 > CAZCTC01. The sequence continues at coordinate 32,110 of CAZCTC010000001.1, forward strand.
TGAGCCAGAGCCTGCACCTGCTCTCGCCCACGCAGACGATCCTCCTGCCCGGCCAATAAACCGATAAAATAAATACAATGCCGTTGACAGAGACTTTCGACCCGGGCGCCCTCTTCCTGATAACATTCAGCCGCATATTGATGCACCAGAGGATGCATCCAATACCGCCGGGAAGTTGGATCCCACTTCAAAAAGGCCGTATCGACCAGCGCCGCAAGGGTCCCCAGGCGCACCTGTGCTACCTGCTCAGCCGCCGCCCGCTGAATAGAGCCACGGAACAGAGCCAGACGGCCGCACGCTTCCCGCTCCGCTTCGCTCAACAACGCCCAGGAAGATTCGAACACAGCCCGCAGACTGCGGTGGCGGTCCGGCACATCCCCTCGCCGGCTGGATAAAAAATCCAGACTGCGTTCGATCTCCATCTCAATTTCTCCCAATGAAAGCACCCGGGTCCAGGCCGCCGCCATCTCCAACGCCAACGGCACTCCATCCACCAACCGACAAATACGCGCCACCGCCGCCCGATCGGCTTCAGTCCACAGGAAAGCCCCCTGCACCCGATGGGTCTCCTGTAAAAACAGCTGCACCGCCGCGAAGGTTTCCCGGTGCGGATCAAGAGGGTCCGACGGATAGGGCAACCCATCGACCTCGATCCACCATTCCGTCTCTAAATTCAACCGCACTCGCGAGGTAACCAGGATCTTTCCCCCCGGCGCAGCGGCCAGAATCCGGTCCAGCAACAGAGATCGTTCCCCTAGATGCTCGGCATTATCCACTACCAACAAAAACTGGCGCGGACGCAGATAATCGAGCAATTGCGCTTCAGCATTGATCGCCCCAAACAGCGAAAGCCCCAACGCCTCGGCCAACGAAAAAATCAACCCCTCCAGACTTGTTTCAGACGGCTCGACCTCACACCAGAAAGATTCCAGGGCCGAACTCCAGGCGATCTGCAAAGCCAGCCGGCTTTTCCCGATGCCGCCCGGCCCGACCAGCGTTACCAGCGACACCTCCTGTAGCCGCTGCTGAATGGCCCGCAATTCAGCCTCGCGGCCCACCAATCCAGCCGGATTGGACGGCAGCCGAACTCCTTGAGTTACTTCTACCGGTTGAAATTTTTGCATAACGCTTCCCGTCATTCAGTCGTATAGTCGGTCTCCAGATCGGTGGGCGTAGAGGACAATCCCCACCAGCTCTGACCGTCATCTTGAGATGCATAAAACTCCCGCGTCGAACTGAAAGGCGAAATAATCTGTACGATCAATCCGGGTTGGGTTTTGTGCCGATAGAGATTCCCAATGCCGCCGCTGTAAGTCCGCCCATCGAAAACATTGACCTCCAACACCGACTGCCATCCCGCCGGGCCCAGCCGTTCCAATTGCCAGGCGGTCACATCGTCATGCCCGTCGCTCCACACCACGCCGTTGCACACGCTGCGGAATTCAGCCATGGGATTGCCTCCTTGAAAAAAACTCCAATCCAGAGTGTAGCCGGAAAAAAGAAAAACGGCAAAGGAGCGGCTCTGGAAAAGGCCAAAGAAAGTAGACAGCGGCAAGTAGACAGTAGATAGCCTGCGCCGCCGGGGCGGCTCTGGAAAAGGGCTATGTTTTGGTGCGCCTCAGAAGGCGCACCAAAACATCAACAAAAAAACTCTCTTTCCCTGCTTCGCACCGCGCGTCGTATCTGTCCGGGAAAAGATAATTTGCGGGACGTTACAAGGCCGGGTTATTTTCAGGACAGAAGGCCATGGCGGGGGCGGCACCCCGAAGGATGAAAATGGTTTGTCCGGTTTGGTTTCCTGGGATTTCATCCCAGGCTTACCTAAACCACCCTTTCAGGGTTTAAGAAGGCGCCTGTCAATGCAATGCGACAAAAAGGGGAAGGGGGAATTTGCACGCCTTCTGAGGCGTGCAAATTCCCCCAAAAAACAAACTCCCTCCTCTTTCCCCCGCTCGCGGGGGAAAGGGGAGGGCCGGGGAGAGGATAGAGGGGGCCAGCACGGCCTATTTTCAGGACAGAACGCCATGCAGGGGGCGGCACCCCGAAGGATGAAAATGGTTTTCAGGCGAGAGGGCGCCCACGCAGGGGCGCCCCTACCTTGGCGGCATTTGGGTAGGGGCGGCCCGATGTGGCCGCCCTCGGGAAGATTTTTGCACGGCCGGGCTATTTTCAGGACAGCTACAACAACCACCTACGGTCCCGGCGGCAGCGTCCCGCCGACATAGGTCACCACCGCATTGGTCGTAAAGGTCGTCCAGACAGAACCACCAGTGTAGGTCGCGCCGATGTACAACCCGTGGAATTCCGTGCCGCCCGCTACCGTCCCACCGGTATAGACCGTGTAGCTTCGGCTGGCCAGCAACAACGGTGAAGTAAAGATCATGCTCTGATAGGCCTTGGTAACTTTAAAGGTGAAAACGGCCACCCCATCATCACGTACGATGTTGATAATCGTATTCACCGGCCGGCTGCTGATCACCGCCACCCGCTGCAACGAGCTGCTTGAAGGCGTACTGTTCCGCCCTCCGGGCGCCACCACCGTCCCGCCGTTAAGGCCGATCAGGCACGAATCGCAATCCAGCGAGCCCTCGGGAACGTTGCCCCCCATCACCACCAGCAACCCGCCGTTGATAATCAGCGTGCCGTTGGAATCGATCGCATCCGCCGAAACATTGATATAGAATTCGCCGCCGTTGATGGTAACATTGTTGGTGGCATTCAAGCCGTCATCGCTCACGGTGACGGTGATCGTGCCGGCATTGACCAGAATATAGTTCTTGCTCTCAATCCCCTCGACCCCGCTCGTTACATTGATAACCCCACCGGTGATGGTCATCGGACTCGCACTGACCAGACCGTCATCCGTCACCGCCAACGTCATCGTACCGCCGGAAACCACCATGTCGCCTTCACTCTCAAAACCATCGCTCCCGGTCTGCAAAATCCTGATAGTGCCACCCTGCACGGTAATATTGTCGTTAGCATGAAAACCGTCGGTCGTGGCCGAAGCAATCGTGATATTGCCGCCGTTGATGATGATGTCATCATCGCTGGCGATGCCATGCTTATAATAGCCCCGCACCGTCAAAGATCCGCTGCCGGAAATCTCCAGCGTGTCGTTGCTGAACAAAGCCCCCTTGAGATTGGTGTCGCTGTAGGTCGCCCCATCGGTCAGCGAATTCGAACTTCCCGCCGCCAGCACTAACGACAGCCTGTCGGCCGCCATGACATTGATCGCCGGCCCGGTCGCATGCGTCAGCGTCACGCCGTCCAGCGTCAAAACGACCACCCCGCTGGTATTGATATTCAACACGCCTTCAGTCAGCGTTCCGACCGCCCGATAAGAGCCGCCCGACACAATCGTCGCCGTCGTTCCGGTCACCACCACCCCGGAACCGGTCACTGTGATGGGATTGCCCAGATAGATCACATTTTCCAGGGTGGGCGTCGGGGTCGGCGTCACCGTCGGAGAGGGCGTCGGCGTCACCGTCTCGGTCGGCGTCGGCGTAATTGTGGCCGTAGCTGTAGGAGTCGGCGTAGCCGTCACCGTCGGGGTCGGGGTAGCATTGCCGTTGGCCCCTTTCATCACCAGCGGCAAATGGACCACCGTCGCATTACTGGCATAGGTCACCATACTGCCGGTCGTAAAAATAGATTTCACGGCCCCACCCAAGCAGGTCGCATCGGTATAGAGCCCGTGGAAATCCGTGCCGCCGGACACATTGCCGCCGGAATAGGCCCAATGGAGCCGACTGTCCAAAATCCCTGGAGAGGAGAAGATCAACTGATCATAGGCTTTGGCTCCCTTGAAAGCCAGCACCGTCGTCCCATCGTTCCGCACAATCTGCATGAGAGTATCGGCCGCCGTCCCATTCAACACCACCACCCGTTGAGTCGAGCTGAGCGCAGGGGTGCTGTTGATACCGCCGGTCGCCACCACCGTCCCGCCGTTAAAGGAAATCTCATTGGAAGCTCCGCAGACCAGCCCGCCGGCCGGATTGCTGCCGCCCAGAGCCACCAGGAGGCCGCCGTTGAGGTTCAAAGAGCCGCCCGATTCCACCGCATTGCCGGCTGCATCGATATAAAGCTGCCCGCCGTTCAACGTCACATCGTTCGTGCCGTAAATCCCATCGTCGCCCGCCGCAATGGAAAGAACCCCCGCATTGAACAAAACTGCATTCTTGCTGTTCAACCCTCTGGCCCCTACCGCAAGCAGCAGCTGGCCGCCGCTGAGCGTCATCGCATTGGTGCTCTTCAAACCATCGCTGGTAGCAGTCAGGGTCAATGCGCCGCCGGTGACAATCAAATCGCCCTCGCTTTCAAACCCATCGCTTCCGGCCTGCAAAGTCTGAACCGAGCCGCCGGAAATGGTGATATTGTCGTTGGCATGGAACCCGTCTTTCAAAACCGATACCACGGTGATATGGCCGCCGCTGATGATAAGGTTATCGTCACCGGCAACCCCATGCTTGTAACTGCCCCACAGCCGCAACGCTCCCGTCCCGGTAATCTCCAACGGATCATTGCTGAATAAAGTGGCCTTCAAGGTCGTATCGCTGTACACAGCCCCGTCGGCCAGCTGGTTGGAACTGCCCTCCGCCAGCAACACCGACAACTTACCGGCATTGAGTCCGTAAATGGCCGGGCCACGGGTATGCGTAATAACCGCATTGTCCAGAATCAGCGTCACCGTTTCCGTCGTACTGACCTCGATCATGCCGTCGCTCAAAATACCGGAAGCGCGATAAGTCCCGCCCGCCACAACCAGGGCCGTCGTCCCGGAAATCTCGACCCCGGCCCCGGTGACCGTAATGGGATTGCCCAGCGCAATAAGCGTCTCATCAGCCGGCGCCAATCGGTCAAAGCCCGGAACAGGCGTGGCCCCCACCACCACAGAATGACTCAGCCAGAATCCCGATAATAACACCAGTAAGAACACCGGCAACAGTACCGCTAACTTTTTCATGATCCCTTACCTCCGATGAACAGGTTGAATTACAGATATAACGTCGAATATTCATCAAAGATACGGGTCTATTCTTTGCCGATCCTGCATTTGATGTTATATTTTCTCCTACCGACTCACAACCAAAAAAAATCTCAACATAGATCTAAAAATCTACCTTTGACGGAGGTCCCGATGAAAACTCCTCATTCTCCAAATATTGAATACGAAAAACAGACAATCGACGGCGTATTCAGCCGTGCCGCATCCACTTACGACCACATCGGCCCCCGGTTCTTCTCCTATTTTGGACCCCGACTGATAAGCCACGCCCAAATCCAACCCGGCTCGCAGCTGCTCGATATCGCCACCGGCCGCGGCGCCGTACTCTTCCCCGCAGCGGCAGCGGTCGGCCCAACCGGAAAAGTCCACGGCATCGATATTTCCGCCGCCATGATCGAAGCAACGCGGCAGGAGATCGCGCAACGCGGCCTCTCCCATGTCACCGTTCAACCAATGGACGCCGAAACGCTCCAATTCCCCGATGAATCCTTTGATGTCGTCTGTTGCGGCTTTGCCATCTTCTTCTTCCCGCAATTGGAAAAAGCCCTGGCTGAAATACGGCGCGTGCTGCGGCCCGGCGGTAAATTCGTTACTTCGACCTGGGGGCCCAAAGATGAACGCTGGGAATGGCACAGCGAACTCTTCCGAACCTGGCTACCGCGCCCGGAACCCGCAGAAGAAAAAGAGGAAGCGGATAGTACCACCGTTAAACCGGTCTTCGATACGCCGGAAGGGATGACCGCCATCGTCACCCGGGCCGGCTTCGTCCAACCGCAAGTCATGCTGGACCAGAGAGATTTCCTTTACGCCGATGAAGAAACCTGGTGGCAGACCCAATGGTCGCATGGAGCCCGCCGGGGCGTCGAAGCCATCCAACGCCATCGGGGTGACGAAGGATTACAACAATTCAAAGCCACCGCTTTTGAAAAACTCCAGCCCCTTCGGCAACCTGACGGCTTTCATCAAGTCTACGCAGCCCTCTACACCCTTGCCCTTAAAGGATAAAAATGGACCACAACCTGCCTCCCGAAATAACCCCTTTCGGCACACCCCTCATCGACTTTAAGCCCGTCGCATGGCAAATGATCGTCTGGTTGATCATCGGCTTTGTCATGCTCGGACTGGGAATATACGGAATCTATCCGCTCTATTTGTCCTTCCGTTCTTTTTCGCTCTCCACCCTCATCGGTCTCGTCATAGACCTGGTCTTGATCGTCGGCGGCCTGGGTCAGATCGTCAGCATCCTGGAAAATTTGGGCCATCGCTATCTGGTCTACCCCGACCGCCTGGTTGTGCTGAAATGGAACCGCCCTCAATACATCCTCGAAAAATCCCAAATCGAAACCATCACTCACAGCATTACCCACATCTCCGGCGGGAGAGGCTCTCGGGGGACCGATTTTCTGGAATATAGCGTCAACCTGCCCGATCAGAAAACGCTCTCCCTCCCCCAACAAGAATTGGGCGACGAAACCATCCGCCTGGCCCGGGCCATTGAAAACCTCTGCCTCTCCCATCGGCTGCCCCAATTGTTACGAGATTATGAAAACGGAGCCGTGCTGACTTCGGGGAAATTCGCATTCGGCCGCGATCTGGGCTTTCAATCCGAAAAAGAGGTCTACAGCATGGACAAAGTCAGAGGAATCGCCTGGCTGGAAAAAGAACAGACCCTCTATCTCCACTATCAGGATCAAAAAAAAGGCCCCCAAAACTGGGTGCCATGGTTGAAAATTGATGATCCCAAAGCGCCCGAAGCTTTCCTGCTGATTGGGCTGGCGACAGAAGTGGCCCGCCGCGAAAACCGCCTTGAAAAACTCACCAGATCGGCTAACCTGCTTAATTCTTGAAAAAACGACCGCCGGGATTAGCTCAGCTGTTTTCAAAAACGGCACCGCGCTGGATGGGGGGAGAAGAGTTTTTTGTTTATGTTTGCGCGCGCATAAGAATGCGCGCGCAAACATGGATTTTTTTCTTGGCACCCTCGGCGCCTTGGCGGTAAAATCCGAGTAAATTATGCGATGCTGCCCAAAAACTCTCTCTTCACCCCCACATAGTACAGCTCGACCTATTGCCCCAACAACCGGAAAAGAGTGTCGTAATCGTACTGATCGATCAACCCACGCAACCCGGCCGCCACAGCCGGATCCAAGGAGGCAGTTTCATCCAATAGATCCGCCAGCTGGTTTAAATAACCGCCGGCCACGGCCCGCCGCATCCGGACAAGCAGCGCTTCGGGCAGCGCAGCCAGCCGCTCCGCAATCAATTCACCATTTACTCCATACCCGCCCGTCGGGGCCATAACCGCAACCTGCTCCGAAACGCAAATCAGTCCTAAATATTTGACCAGCAAAGCCTGTACATCCCCATCTCGAAAGGGTTTAAACAACAAATCGTTGCACCCGGCCGCCAGCAAAGCCGTCGTTTCTTCTTCCAACACCCCGGCCGTGACGGCAATAATGATCGCCGGCCTTCCCCGTTCCCGGGTACGGATCAATTCCGCCACAACCTGACCATCCATCCCGGGCATCCGATTGTCCAGCCAGATCAGATGGGGTTTCCAGCTCTCCCATAACCGTAAAGCTTCCGGTCCATCCCCGGCCTCCTGAATCTCAAAGTTACACGCCTCACCAATCTGCTGAAGCATTTCCACCAGCAACTGCCGGTTGTCTTTCCGATCATCCACCACCAACAACCGATAATTCTCTCCATCTTCAGGCCGTTGAGCCGCCACCAGACGAGCACAGCCCCGGTGAGTTTCCGGCGCCTGGACCTCCGAAGCCAGCATCACCGGAATCTCAAAAGAAAAAACCGCCCCTTCTTCCGGCCGGTTCTGCGCCACAATCTCACCGCCCATCAAGCGCACATACTGCTGACTGATCGACAATCCCAGTCCAGTTCCCGATTGAATCTCTTTCCCGGCCGACTTCTGCTCAAAAGGCAAAAAGAGCGAACCGATCTCATCCGGTTTCAACCCGGGCCCCGTATCTTCCACCGCAAAGAAAAGCCCACACACCTCGGTTGACGATTCTGTCGACAACGGATGGGATTCCACCCGCAGCACCACGCCCCCCTGTTTCGTGAATTTCACCGCATTGCCCAATAAATTGATCAACACCTGCCGCAATTTGCTCTGATCCGCCGAAACATACCGCGGAGTCGTCTCATCCCGCTGCATTTCAAAATACAACCCCCGGCTCTGAGCCCGCCCGCTGAACAATACCATCAAATCTTCCAGCAACGAAAAAAGATCGAACGGCGCCAGCATCAACGTCATTCGCCCCGACTCAATCTTAGAAATATCCAGCACATCGTTGATCAACGCTAATAAATGCTCCCCGCTCCGATTGATAATCTTCAAACGTTCCCGCTGCTGAGCCGTGAGCAAGGGATCGCGCAGCAACATCTGCACAAAACCGGAAATCGCATTCAAAGGAGTTCGCAACTCATGGCTCATATTGGCCAGAAAAGTACTCTTTGCTCGGCTGGCCGTCTCCGCCTGTTCCTTGGCCCGCGCCAGCTCCACGGTCCGGGCCCGCACCAGCGCCTCCCCCTGACTGAAAAGTTGCCGGTAACGCTCCTCGCTTTCCCGCAACGTCGCCTCGATTTGCCCCCGCTCGACAATTTCCTGCTGCAAATGGGCGTTGGTCTCCATCAAGGCCCGAATGTGCCCTTGAATCGCCAGCGCCATCTGATTAAAGCTGATTTTAAGACTGGCGATTTCACTGAAAGTGGCCGGCATCTCCTCCGGCAAAGTGCGATATTCCCCCTGAGCCATTCCGTCGACACGCTTGACCAGGTGCGCCAACGGCTCGGCAATCTGATGCAACATATAACGGGTCGATATCCGAAACAGAAAAACGCTCAACCCGAAAGCCGCAATCCCCAACAGCAACAAAACCATCAAGGGCTGAGCGATCAGACCGGCCCGTTGCTCCGCAATCACCACCCACCCCCGCTCCAGCGGCATCGCCGTCCCTGCAAACCAATCCTGCCGGCTTTCATCCCAAAAAAGTCGAAAATCACGCCGCCCCTCCAATCCGGCCTGGACCAACGGCACCTGGCGCAGATTGCGCCGCTCTTGCGCCCAGCGCGGATCGGGGTAAACCACCACCCGCCCTCGCCGATCGACCACACACAGCACCACATCTTCCGTGCTCACCTCTTCTAAAGTCTGCTGCAATACCTCCAAATCCATCTCCCCGGCCAGTACCCCTTTAAACTGCCCATCGACGAACAACGGCACCGCCACATCGATAACCACCCCGCCCGTCGTCGCCGAGACAAAAGGTTCCGAAAAATAAAGCGCGCGTGAATCACGCGCGCCCTTGAAAAAAGTCTCTCCCGACAGATCCAGCCCTTTCAGGCTCAACGCTGTGGTGCTCTCACTCTGAACCCACCCCGCTTCATCCATAAAATAGAGCGACTGGAAACGGGGATAGCTTAACCGTACCTGTTGCAACAGCCAGGTCTGATCCGCCAGCAGCTCATCCGGCCGGTCACCGGCCCCATGCTCGCCGCTCCACAACGGCACCATCATCGTCAAAAGCTGGCCCGTCTCCTCCAGATAAGCATTGGTCTGATAAGCAATGCCATCGATCCGCATGGATTGATAGGTAGCAATCTGCTGTAAAATCAACGAACCGGCCGTCACCGCCAGCCCCGCAGACAACGCAATCATGACGGCAAAAGGCAGGCGCAAAACCTGGACCACGACATTGCCCAGCGAACGCGGCGCGCGCTGAAAAACGTCCACTCAAGGCTCCGGATTGATCGTGGCAAAGATATTGAAAGCGCTGTTCTCAACCCGGGCAATATAAATAGGACGGTTACAATCGCCGTACTCATCCAGGATTACCGGACTTTGGATGCCGTCTATCCGGCGAATTTGGGCCAGAACCTCCCGTAACCCTTCCGCCCTTCCACCGTTCTGCTTCAAAGCCTCAGCCAGCAGCCAGATCGCTTCATAAGAATAAGCCGCAGCAAAATCGGGATCATACCCGTACCGCTCCTTAAATTCCGAAAAAAACTTCACAAAGGGCGGGTAAGTGCTCTGCGGATTATAAAGTACGACCAGTTCCAACCCTTCGACCGCCCGCCCCCCCTTTTGCAGCAATTCCGGCGTCTGAGACCAGGGCACGGAGAAAAAGCGGACCGTCTCATTTTCCTGCCGGACATACTGCACCATCAAAGCCGTATCGACGGCCGGCGACACCATCACCATCGCTTCCGCCGAATGGACCGGAACCCGCGCGATCAACCCAGACACATCATCGACGCCCGATGTATAAGTATAGACGCCTGCCGTTTCCCCCCCCAGCTGCTCAAATTCAGCCTGCGCCGCCGCCCACAACCGTCCCGCATAAGAACGATTTTGCCATTCATAAATGCCGATCACCTTATGCAGCCCTTCATTGATCATCTGCCGGGCCAGGGTCTGTCCCAACAGATCGGTATCCGGCACCATCCGAAAAAAATAATCGTTCTGACGGCTGAAATCGGTACTGGTAGAAGTTGGACTTAAAAAGATCACCCCGGCCTGGTTCAGCTGCTCGAAAACCGCCGCCGTCTGCCCACTGGTGGCGTGGCCGATCACCGCCACCACCCCCTTTTCCACCAGCCCGGCATCCACCTGCCGCGCCGTTTCCGGCGCACCCAGATCGTCCCGGATCAACAACTCCAGACGTTGCCCGTTAATCCCCCCGGTGCTGTTGATCTCATCGATCGCCAGCTGCGTCCCATCCCGGCTGGCCATCCCCAACTCCCCGCGCTTGCCGGTCAACTCCGAGGCAAACCCGATCAAAATCGGCTTCGGCCCGGCGCACTGAACCAACAGCAACAGCGACAGACAAAATCCCGCCACCCGTCCGCGTTGTCCCATTTCAGCACCTCTCAATCAGCTAACACCCGTGCCAGCAACTCCCCCAGCTGCATCAAATCCGGCGGCTTGAACATCCACCCCGCCAATCCCAAAGCTTCCAGCTGACGCAGGCCCCCATCCACCAGATGCCCCGTTAAAATCACCATCTTGACCGGCTCCTGTCGCCGGCGCAGGGCATGGAAAAGCGCCTCCCCTCCCATCTCCGGCATTACCAGATCGCTCAACACCAGCCGGATCTCTCCCGCGTGAAGCGTCAAAACTTCCAGAGCCTCCCGCCCGTTTTGAGCCGTCAACACCTGATAACCCAAAACCGCCAGGCTCTCCACCAAAGCCTGGCGAGTCGTAGCATTGTCTTCCACAATCAGCACCCGCTCTCCATGGCCTTGAACCAACGGATAAGCCCGTACCGGCTCCATCGGCAGGGGATCTTCTCTATGGAAACGGAAATAGACCGAAAAAACCGTCCCTTTTCCTGACTGACTCACCACATCGATATAACCGTCGTGCGCCGTCACGATGCCGTGCACCTGCGGCAACCCCAAACCGGTCCCCCGGCCCGGAGCCTTGGTGGTAAAAAAGGGCTCATAGATGTGCGGTAACACCTCCGGCGGAATGCCATACCCCGTATCGCTCACATCAACCCGCACCCACCCCCCCAGGCCCCCATCTTCCCGCAGATGCATTTCCGGCAACGGCACATCCCGCCCATGCGCGATCTGCAAATGCTTCATGTGAAAGTGTAAAATTCCCCCCTCGGGCATGGCATCCCGGGCATTGACCGCCAGATTCATAAAGACCTGCTGCAGGCGCGTCGGATCGCCGAGCACGCGATATTCGCCTTCCTCGTAATCCAGAGAGACCCGGATATTGTCCGGCATCGTCCGCTCCAACAATTTGCACTGCTCTTTCAACAACGGCAAGAGATCCAGCGGCCCGCGATCGAAAAAGCTGCTCCGGCTGAAATCCAGAATCTGCTGGATCAACCGGGTGGCATGCATGGCCTGCTGCGTCACCGTCTCCATCCGCGACCGCCCCTGCGGCGTAATTCCCTCACTTTGCGCCGCCAACTGACTGTACAGCACGATCGCCGCCAGAATATTGTTGAAATCGTGCGCAATCCCCGCCGCCATCTGCCCGACGACCGCCAGCCGTTCCTGCTGCTGAACCCGCCGATCGATCTCCCGCTGCTGAGTCACATCCCGAATGACCAATACCCATCCCTGAGAAGTCGGCCCCATCTCCATCGGCTCGGCAATCACCTGGAAAGTGCGTCGTTCCCACTCCACTTCATGCCACAGCCCCCGAGGCGGCGACGTCAACAACTCCGCCAGCGGCCGATTGCCCAACATATCCAGCCGTTCTCCCACCTCCAATTTCGTCAGCGTCGCCAGATCTTTCCGCCCCAACGGATTGACCAGTTGCACGGTCATTCCCGCATCCAGCAACAACACCCCTTCCGGCACGGAATCGATAATCCGTTGCACCCGATAAGCCTGCTCCTGAATCTGCACCAACAACTGTTCCCGATCCCGTTGCGCCCGCACCTGTTCGGAAATATCGCGTTTCACCGCCGCATAATTGATGATCTCCCCTTGCGGCGTCCGTATCGGAAAAACAGCCGCCGCTTCATAATACAGACTGCCGTCTTTACGCCGATTGATCAACGTACCGCTCCAGGTCTTGCCGGCTTTAACGGTCTCCCAGAGTTCCGTCCAGAAAGCCTCTTCCAGCAAATCCCCCTGCAACTTTTGCCAATCCTCTCCCAACACCTCATGCACCCGATAGCCGCTGTGCAATTCAAAACAGGGATTGGCATAGATCACCTTGCCGTCCAGATCCATGATCAAAACGGCTTCGGTCGCCTGCTCCACCACCGAAACCAGACGCGAGACTTCCTCTTCGGCCCATTTACGTTCGCTAATATCCCTCGCCAGCACAATCAAGCGGGGATCAGCTTCATTAGAATTTCCCAACGCCGCAATCGAAAGCTCAAACCACCGCAACCCCAACGGCGTCTCCATAGAACAAATCACGCCGGTATGCCGGCCTTCCTGCACCGCCCGCTCAACCGCCGCCAACACAATCTGCGCCGATACGGTCGGCAAGGCCTGATCCAGGGTCTGGCCAATGAGATCTTCCGGCGAGACAAAGATCAGATCGCGGCGCGGCGCGTGAAAATCATGGATATTCCCCCGGCGATCCAGCTCAAACAACAAATCCGGCAAGGCATCCAGAGTCACCCGCAAATGAGCATGGGCCTCCCGCAGGGCCTGCTCGGCACGCTTCCGTTCCGTCACATCCCGGGAAAGCATCGCCACCTTGCTGATCCGGCCTCCGGCATCCCGAACCGGATAAAAAACATGGTCCTCCCATCGCCCCTGAAACTCATCCTCAAATCGCACATCGGCTGCGGATTCCACCACCTGAACAATCCGCGCCCGCCGGCCGACCGCAATTTCCTCCGGCAGCCAATCCCAAAGAGACTGCCCAATCACATAATCTCGACTCTGCCCCCACCGCTGCAACAGGGTCGAATTGAGATCCAGCACCCGCCCCGTCAGATCGACCAAAGCCGCAGCATCGGTCGGAGCATTCAACAACGCCCGGGCCGTCTCTTCACTCTCTCGAAGCTCTGCCGTCCGCTCCGCCACCTTCTTTTCCAGATCCGCATTCAACGCCTGCAATGCTGCATTCTGCGCAGTCAGTTGCATTTGCAGTTCCCGTAATTTCAAATGCGTCTCCACCCGCATCAACACCTCTTCGGTGTAAAAAGGTTTGGTAATATAATCCACCGCCCCGATGGAAAAACCCAAAACCTTGTCGGCCGATTCATTCAAAGCGCTGAGGAAAATCACGGGGATCTCATGGAAGGAAGGATTGGCTTTCAACTGCCGGCACACTTCATAACCATCCAGATCCGGCATACGGATATCGAGGAGAATTAAATCGGGGGGAAATTGAGCGACAAATCGCAGCGCCAGTTTGCCGTTAGGAGCTGAACGAACTACATAGCCGGCTTCAGTTAATATCCCTGTCAAAAGTTGTAAATTTGCCAGAGTATCATCAACGACTAACACATCAGAGGGCCGTCCCGGTCTTTTCATGCCTTCACCTCAGTGTCAACCGCCATGCCTTAAAGGACAATGGATAAATTTTACAGCAAAATCTTACAAATAGAAAAGGGGTGGAGTTTTTTTGTTTATGTTTTCGTGCGCCTCAGAAGGCGCACGAAAACATAGCCTTTTCCAAAGCCCTCCCGGCGACAGATCATTACGTTTCAAAAAATCTCCACTCTTCTTCTCTGTGCTCTGCGGTAAAATCTCTTCTCTTTTTCATCCTTCGGAGTGCCGCCCCTCCGCCGTCGCCGCAATGATCTGCTGCGCAATCTGCCCCAGCGGCACCGACCGCTCCACCGCCTTCAACTCCACCGCGCGCCGCGGCATACCATAAATCACCGCCGTCTCCTGATCCTGAGCCAGCGTCAACCCGCCACTCTGCCGGATAGAGAGCAAACCATGCGCACCATCGTCGCCCATCCCCGTCAAAATCACGGCACAGCTTTCCGCCGCACAACACTGCGCAATGGAAAAGAAAAGCTCATCCGCCGAAGGGCGATGTAACACCTGCGAAGGCTCGCTTTTCAACCGTACCACCCGATCCGCCCCGCTCTGCATCACCACCAAATGCCGGTCGTTGGGCGCAATCAATACCTGCCCCGGCACCAACAGCTCACCATCCTGAGCCGGATGGACATTCAAAGAACAGATCGCATTCAACCGTTCCGCCAGCGGACCGATAAATCCTCGCGCAATATGCTGCACAATCACAATCGGAGCCGCCAGATCGGCGGGCAGTCGGGAAAGAATTTCCTGTAACGCCTGGGGACCTCCCGTCGAAGCCGCCAACGCCACCAACCGGCGCGCCCCTTTCTCCCAAACCGCCGGCACAGCCACTCTATTCTGCGGAACAACGCTGGAAATGATCTTCTGGACCTGAGCACGAGCGGTCAGCCGCACCCGTGAAATAATCTGTTCCCGAAAGCGCCCGATATCCAGAGAGACCGGCCCCGAAGGTTTGGTAAAAAAATCTACAGCCCCCGACGCCAACGCTTCGATGGCCGCATCAGTTCCCTCCGCCGTCGTCGAACTGAGCATCAACACCGGCGTCGGATTTTCTTCCATAATCCGCCGCAAAGCGGCCAGGCCATCCATCCCCGGCATCAGCACATCCATCGTCACAACATCGGGATGCAGCTCCCCGACCATCCGCACGGCCTGCTCTCCCGTACCTGCAACCCCCACCACTTCAATTTCAGGCACACTCTCCAACATTTGAGTCAGGGCTTTGCACATAAACCGTGAATCATCAGCGATCAAAACCCGAATCCGGTTCATACCCTATCCTCTTTTTCGCCTTTTAAAGCCGTTTCCGCCAACAATCGCGCCGTATCCAATTCTATTAAGATCCGTTCTCCGTCTCGAACCAACCGCACCCCGTAACGCCCCGGGCCACTCTGGAGCCGCTCCGGCACAGGTTGAAAAGCGGTCACCGGCAAACGCACGATTCCCGATACCCCATCCACCGCCAGAGCCACATGGAACCCGCCGCCTTTGATAAACAACAGCCGGTTTTCCTCTCCCGGCACCGCCGGAAGGCCGAACAGAGCATGGAGGTCGAGAAGCGGCCAGATGCGGCCCCGATGGTTGACCACGCCTTTGACATAATCTGGAACATAAGGCAACGGCATCACCGGCAGCGAACGCGTAATCTCCACGGCCGCCGGGAGCGGCACCCCCAACCATGCCTCCGCCACCTCAAAAGTCAACAAGGCCACCTTCGCCGCCGGCATGGCCGGAACCGCCGGCCGCTCCTCCGCCAGAGGCAACGATTGCAACTGCAACTGGTCCTCCGGACTGAGCAACTGCACCAGATCCAGCCAGACCCGGGTCCGATCTCCCAAATGGGCCATACCGCGGATATAACGCTGCGCAAGGGGGACAATCACCGGCGAAGGCGACGGGAAATCCTCCGCCCAGGCCCATTCCACATCGGCAACCGCATCCGCCAGGAAACCGACTCGCCCCCACGCCAGATCCACGACAATCACGGAAGACTCCGCACTCAATCCCGTCTCTGCCAGGCCCAGTTTCTTCTTCAAATCAACGACCGGAAAGGTCTGCCCCTGCTCGCGCAGCAATCCGGCAACATAAACCGGCGCCGCCGGAGCCGCCGCCAACCCCTGCGGCGAGACAACAGCCCGGATCTCAGACAGCGCCGCGACATACGCATATCCCGCCAGAGTGAAATTCAACATCCTCAGGCGGGTGCGTTCCCCATCTCGACGCTCTGACTGATTAGCCATCCTTGATCCCTTTACTGTAGATCTGTATTTCAAGCGACCTTCTGAAGCAATAGATTCCCAGAGAACGGCGAGCACTCAACTTGTAACGTCCCGCAAATGGCACTTTTCCCGTAAGGTACGCGCGCGGTGCGAAGCAGGAAGAGAAAGTTTTTTATTCATTTTTTCGCGCGCCGCAGACGGCACGCGAAAAAATGGGCTTTTTTCTTCCCCCCTCTGAAAAAACCCTTTTGCAGCACACCCCTTCATCTCCCCTCTGGAAAAAGCCCGTATTTTGGGCAGCCTTCTGAGGCTGCCCAAAATACAAATAAAAAACTCTCTCCCCCGCTCCCGCGCGTCGCAACTCCCCGAAAAAGCGCCGGATACGGGAAGCCCCCAACCGTAACTTAAAAAAATCACCGCCCAATCTTCCGCTCAATCACCGTCAACAAATCGATAATCTGAGCAGAAAGAACCACCACCCGTTCATATTCCTGTTCGGCCAGCTGCACTCCCCCGCTCACCTTCAAATTGAACAACTTCCGGGCCCGCATATGCATCTCAGTATGAATCGTATTCAACTGAGCAATTTCCGAATAGCGACCGTACTTTTTAAGCCCGACATGGCTCAACCAACGCCCCAAAGCGCAATCAGAAGGGGAAATAATCTCCGCTTCAGTCAACCGCTGCTCATCATCCAAAAATGCCCGCAGCTTCAACTTCCAGGTCCGATGCGCCAGCCTGGCCATAGGAAAATCAAGTGAAGCTTCGGTCTTTCCCTGCTCTTCCATAATTACCCCTCCAGCCTGAATTCCCCGGTGATTTCCTTCAACAGTTCGGCTGTATTGGAAAGCTCCACCCCCACCTGAGCCGTATCGCGCGTCGCCGCCGCCGTCTCATGGCTGCCGGCCACAATCCCCTCCAGAGTCAAAGCAATCGTCTCACTGGTCTGCGACTGCTGCTCCGTTGAAGCCGAAATCAATTGCATCATATCCGCCACCGAAACCGAAGCCTCTACAATCGCAGTCAACGATTCGCCCGCCTGCTGCGCCAGCCGCGCCGCCTCACTCATGGCATTCTCCGCCACCTGGGCCTCAGACTGAACGGCATGAATCAGCTCGGCGATCTGGCCGGTAGCCTGGCGGGTATGCCCGGCCAGCTTGCGGATCTCCTCCGCCACCACATCAAAGCGGGCGCCCGCCTCGCCGGCTCCCGCCGCCTCAATCGCCGCATTGAGGGACAGGATATTGGTCTGCACCGCAATCTCCTGGATCAAATTGACTATCGTGCCGATCTCATCGGAACGCTGACGCAGCCGTTTCAGCACCACCTCGGTACGATCCAGCCCGGCCACCGTGTCCGCCATCGACCGTGCTCCGCTGTGGGCCCGTCGGCTGGATTCCGCCGCCGCCCGGGCTGCCGTCTCCGCATTCTGCGCCACCTGTTGAATCGTCGTCGCCATCTCTTCCGTAGCCGCCGAAACATCCGTCAACCGCCGGACCTGCGACGTCGCCGTCCGGGAAAGCTCCTCCGAAGAAGCCGCCAGCTCCGCCGCCGTCGTCGAAAGCCGCACGGAATGGTCTTTCAAATCGGAAATAATCTTCTTCCAGACCCCTACCGTACTGTCCAGCGACCGCCCCAATTCACCAATCTCATCCGCGCCTTGCAGATCCGACCGCCGGGTCAGATCGCCCTTCGCCAGCGTGCCCGAAAGCTCGTGCAGAGTCAACACCGGCGCCGTAAAACGGCGCGTCAACCAGACCGCCGCCAGAAAAACGCACAGGACCGACAATACACCGATCCCGCCGATCTCTACCCCCAACATCCCCAAAGGCGCCAGCGCCTCCGATTTCTCAATCTCAGCCAGAACGGCCCACCCATACTCATCGATCCCCACATAGGCACCATAAACCTCATCCCCATGGACATCAGTATAAATATCCGTACCATCCCCTTTTTGCCCGGCGACTTCCACTCCCAGCGCTCTTTGAGCCCCAGTCGTCACAATCGGCTCCGCAGACACCACCGTTTCCCCGCGGGGCGGCGTCACCCGTTGATAATTGGCATCGACCAGATAGACATCTTCGGTCGTTTCCTCGTGCAGACTGGCCCGAATGAGCGTGGTAAGACGTTCCGTAGAAAGCCGGGCGGTCACAACTCCCCAAAAACTTTGACCGCCCCTGGCAAAAACAGGCGCCGAGATATCGAAAAACAGCTTGCCGGTCACAGCGTCGTGATGAAAAGTGGAATCGACATGGGCGGCCCGGGTCGCAGCATGGAACTCCGTCTGATCCGCTTCACTTTCGCCGATCATCTCAGGATCTGTGCTGGCTATGATCTTCCCGGCCCGATCCATCACATACAAGACCTCAAAATCCTCCGCCGCTAATCGAACATCCACCAGATCGGCCTGTAATTCATCCACCAGTTCAGAAGTTGGATTCTGCAAGGCCCGCCGGACGGCATCCCGGGTCGCCACCTGTTGCACCTGATGGGTACGCACCTCTTCCAACAATCGGATCGACTGGCAGCTGTTGACGGCAATCGATTCCAACCGTTCATAGGTGGTCTGCTTCAACGATTCGGCACTGCTCAGATAAGCCATCAAACCACCCAGGCTCAACGGAACCAACGCGAAGATCATCAACCAGGTCAACCACTGCCGGGCCAATCCACTACGCAGCAAATTAAAAAATGTTTTCATGACATTCTATTCCCTTCTGTCCTAAAAATAGGACTCTATAGCCTTGTAGCGTCCCGCAAATGGCACTTTACACGTAAGCTACGCCGCGCAGGATCGGGGGAGAGGTTTTTTGTTTATGTTTTGGTGCGCCTCAGAAGGCGCACCAAAACATGGCCTTTTCCAGAGCCGCCCCGGCGAACACGCTCGCCTGGCCCCTCTCCCTCACTCCATTGCCGGCGGCGTAACTTAACACTCCCCTTGATCGCGGCAAGTCCTCACCACCGCAGGGGAGAGAGGTTGGGGTGAGGGCCAGCGCACCAAAACATGGCCTTTTCCAGAACCGCCCCGACGACACGGGCTGTCTACTGTCTACTGTCTACTTGCTGCTGTCTACTTTCTTGGGCCTTTTCCAGAGCCGCCCCGATAGCGCATCTTCACAAAACGAAGATGCATTCAGAAAAATCTCTTCCCTTCTTCTCCGTGCTCTCTGCGCCTCTGTGGTGAAATCTCTTTCTCATCCTTCAGGATGCCGCCGCCGGCAGCCACACTGTAAAAGTCGTCCCTTCATTAAAAACACTCTCCACCGTGATCCGGCCACGATGCATTTCGACCAGCTTCCGGGTCAACGGCAGCCCCAGACCGGTTCCCACCTCTTTACGCCCCATCACACTGTCGATCTGCTCGAACTCGCTGAAAAGCTTCGGCATATCCTCCGACCGGATCCCGATCCCCGTGTCGGTCACCCCAATCGCCACAGCATCCGCCTCGTCCAACCTCACGCCGTCGCGCGCATGCAGCGTCACAACTCCACCCGACGGCGTGAACTTGATGGCGTTGGTCAGCAGATTAAGCAAAATCTGGCGCAGCCGCAACGGATCGGCTTCCAGGGCCGGCACCGGATCGGCGATCTCCAGCTTCAACACCAGCCCGTGATCCTCCGCGCGCCCGCTCACCATCCCCAGAATATCCTGGCAAAAAGCCTGCAAATCAACCCGCTCGTAATGCAGTTCCATTTTGCCGGCTTCTACCTTGGAAAGATCCAGGATCTCATTGACCAGATCCGCCATATGCCGGCTGCTGTTAAGGATCTGAGTGACAAAATAAGCCTGTTTGGTCGTCAAGGGATCGTGACGCGCCTTCTGCAACAACGAAGCAAAACCGATAATCGCGGTCAACGGATTGCGTACCTCATGACTCATAAAATTCAACAATTCAGTCTTGGATTTGATCACCTGAGAGAGCTGGTAATTGGTCGTCGCCAGAATCCGGCTCTTTTCCTGCAACTGCTGATAAGAACGGGTGGCAAAAAGCGCCAGCGCCACTTCATTAATAAACATCCGCAGGATATCGTCATCCATCGTATCCCATTCGGTAATCACAATCCCCAATACCTCATTCTGGACTCTGACCGGCAGCAACCGGCAATTTTGAAAATAACGGGTGCAATAAGAACCTCGGGGACAGGAAGAACGGGTTTCCCCATGCCCGGTCTGATAAACGCGCTCCAACCCCGGACATTTAGCCTCCGGCGTCTGCCATTCAGCCAATACCTCAGGATCGAGCCCCATAGCCGCCGCCAGCTGAATCCCCTCAGATTCGATCAACCAGACCGCACTCTTCTGCACCCCCATCTCATCCCGCAAATGCACGACCAGATTCTGCGCCACCTCTTGCGGAGTGCGCGCCCCCAGCAAAGCCATCGCCCCGCGATTCATCCCCACCACCCGATCAGTCAACTCCATCAGGCTTTGGGTCACATCCAAGGCCTCATCGCGCTGAACTTTCAGCTCAGCAAAAAGCCGCGCCCCCTCCAGCGCCAGCGCCAGTTGATCGGATACCGCCTGCAACAACATTTCCACCCCGGCATGGAGCAGATCGCCCCCCTCCAGCTCTAAAACGCCGAGGCGCCGCTCCTGATTGCCGATGGGAACAGCCACCATGGGGGGCGGCCCGGCCTGTAACACCAGCGCCCCACCGGCCAGCGCCTGAGCCACCAACGCTCCCGGTTGGGTCGGTTTTTCCGCATTTCCCCGAAAAGCCGCCGGATACAAGGACTCTCCCTGATACAACCAGACCGTCCCCTGATAACAACTTAAAGCCGCCTGCATCGACCGCAGCAAATCGTCAAACAAAGCCGCTTCATCCCGCACTCCCACCAACCGCCGTGAAATCTGGTTGATCAGGAAAAGCTGGCGGTTCATCTCCTGCAAAGATTCTTCAGCCCGTCGCTGCATCACCGCCAATGCATACAATGAAGCCAGCCGTTCGACAATCGCCACATCCTGCTCTGTATAATCTCGCTGAGCATTGAAGAAAACCACGATCCCCACCATCGTATTGTCGATCAGAGCCGACGTTCCCACCAACCGGCGAACCGGAACCGAGTCCGGCAAGATCTCAACAATATGCGGGGCTTCGGATAACTGATTCACCAAAGCCGGGCCGCGCATCTGGCGGATCTGCGCCCCAAAACGCTGAAAGCCGGCCCTAAAGGCTTCCACATCGATTTTCGCCCCATCCCCGCTTAACCCGGCACTTTTAGGCAGGATCAACCGATCGTATACCGGATCGATATACCCCACGACCCCAAAATCACTGCCGGTCAGCGTCACCCCCTCCTGCTGCACCATCAGCGCGATCTCTTCCAGAGAGGCCGAACCGATCAAGGCCTGAGAAAGGGCCGCCATCGTTGAATTGATCAACGACTGGCGGGACAACGCCTCCTCAGCCTGCTTGCGGCTGGAAATATCCTGAACGATGGCGATCACCTCAAAATCGTCTTCCAGACTGACCGGATTCAGGCTGATCTCTATGGGGAAAAATGTGCCGTCCTTACGGCTGGCCCACCCCTCACAGCCCGCAATCGCCGGCCAGGGAAACGGCCGGGACATATATTGCTGGCGTTTCTGACGATGGATCTCCCGCCTGGCATGAGGCAAAAGATCGTCGACCGGCTGTCCAATCAATTCTTCCGGGGAGTACCCAAACCAGGATAACGTTTGCGCATTGACCGCCAAAATCCGCCCCTCCGAATCGACCGTCAAAATAGCCGCCGGTGCGGATTCAATCAGCAACCGGAAACGAGTTTCACTCTGCCGTAGGGCTTCTTCATTAACCTTGCGTTCCGTCACATTCTGCTTGATCGCAATAAAATGCGAGATCTGCCCCCGTCCATCGCGCACCGGGGTAATCGTCATCTCCTCGGTGTAAAGCAGCCCATCCTTACGCCGATTGACCAGCTCGGAATGCCAGACCTGACCGCTCAGCACGGTCTTCCACATATCCGCATAAAATTCCGGCGGATGTACTCCGGATTTAAGCACCCGGGGATTCTTGCCCCGAACTTCCTCCAGCGTATACCCGGTCAGTTCAGTAAAAGCCGGATTGCACCATTCAATATTCCCTCTAGCATCCAGAATGGTAATGGCGTTCGCCGCCGCCTCCAGGGCATGGCTTTGCAGCTGTAACTGAGCCGTCGCCGTTTTCCGCTCAATGGCGTAACGGATCGCCCGCACCAACCCCCGGCTGTCGAGCTGATCCTTGAGCAGATAATCCTGCGCCCCCTCCCGCAAAGCCTCCGCCCCGATCGTCTCATCCGCAAGCCCCGTCATAAGAATGATCGGCAAATGGGGAACCGCCTCCACCAGCTGCTGCAACGTATGGATTCCCAGGCTATCCGGCAACATCAAATCCAACAAAACGATATCCACAGCCGGACTCGCTTCAGCCAGATACTGCAATCCGGCCGCCAGCGTAGCCACGCTTTTCAGTTGGAACTGGTTGCGGCCTGCCTCTTCCAGGTAAGCCTGGATTAACAGGACGTCGTCTGCGTCATCTTCAATTAATAAGATTGAAAGAGGGCGTCCCTGATAATTCATCATCGTTCTATCCCCTGCGCAATTCCTTCGATGTCTAAAATTAAAGTCACCGAACCGTCCGGCAAAATGGCACTGCCGTCCACTCCCCGCACACTCCCTAAATAAGCATCCAACGGCTTCACCACCAGCCGCTGTTTCCCAATCAATTCATCGACCCGCCAGACTTCATCGCCCTGCGCCAATCGCACCACCAAAGCCGGCCCCGGCCCAGTGGAAAGCTCCTTCCCCTCATCTCCCAATAATTTCGCTAAGGAATACACCGGCAAGGCGACCCCTTGAATAAAAAGCAAGGGCTGTTGATAAACCCATTGCACCGCTTCCGGCCGAACCTGCAAAGTCTCCCTCACATAATGCAACGGCACCGCGTAAATACGCGCCCCCACCCGCACGGTCAGCACCGGCAAAATCGAAAGGAGCAGCGGCAACTGTACAATGAACGTGGTGCCGGCCCCCGGCTGGCTTACCACATCGATATGCCCGCGCAACCGTCGAACATGCTCCTGCACCACATCCAATCCCACCCCCCGTCCCGAAGTCGCCGTGACGTTGGACCGGGTGCTGAATCCCGGGCGGAAAATCAGCCGCACCATCTGATTCTCGGATAATTTCTCGCCCTCTTCCCGGGTCAATACCCCTTTTTGTAAGGCTGCTCGCCGGACCTGGCGGGGATCGATTCCCCGTCCGTCGTCGGAAATTTTCAGCAGGATCGTTTCCCCACGCCGCTCCGCTGAAAGCCGAATCGTCCCAACCGGATCTTTGCCCTGACGCCCCCGTTCCGCCGGCAGCTCCAGACCGTGATCGACCGCATTGCGCAACAAATGGACCAGCGGATCGTACATCAGCTCGCTGACGCTGCGATCGACCGGCGTCTCGGCTCCGCTAATTTCCAGCCGGACCTCTTTTTGATGGTCCCGCGCCAGATTCCGCACCACACTACTGAAACGGGTAAAAAGCCGCTCCACCGGCGTCAACCGCACCTCGGTGATCACGCCCTGCAGTTGATGGGTCAGCCGGCTGACCGCCGTCAGGGTATCATCGAGCTGAGAATCCTTTAACCGCTCGCCCACCGCCTGCAATGTATTCCGTAGTGTGACCATCTCTCCGACCAACACCATCATCCGATCCAGATCGGCTGTCCGCACCCGCAGCGTAGACTCCCCCCCCACAACCGGCTCCGGAACCGGCTCTAATTTCACCGACTCGATGCTCCGCCCCTCCCGCACCATCTGCATCCGTTCCAATAACTCACCCATCGGAGCCTCTCCGGAACCGCCATGGACCACATCGTCGCGCAGCCGGCTCAACATCTCAATCCCGGTCATACCCAGATCAATAATTTCGGGGGAAAACTCAATCGTACCGCCGCGCAACGCTCCGAAAACATCTTCCATGGCATGCGCCAGCGTCTGAAAGGAGACCAAACCGACAAAACCAGCCGCCCCCTTCAGCGTATGCAGATTCCGAAAAAGCGTTTGGAGCTGTTCAGGCTGTTTTTCCTCTTCCCAACGGATCAACAAAGCCGGGAACCCTTCCAAAATCTCCCCGGCTTCAGCCAGAAAATCCTCACGCATCTGCGCCAACAGCTCAGCATCCAGAGCAGCATCATCCATGAATCAAACACCTGTCTTGAAAAATCACCCGCACCTGGCCCTTTCCCTGTAAGCAACGCCGCGCAGGATAGAAAGAGAGAATTTGTTTTTTGGGGAAGTTGCACGCCTCAGAAGGCGTGCAACTTCCCCCTGCCCCTTTTTTATACATTGCATTGGGCCAGAAAAAATACGACCTGTGCGGTCAGGCTGAGAAAAAAGCCCATGTTTTCGACGGCTTCAGAAAGCCGTCGAAAACATGAATAAAAAAATTCCTCTCCCCCTATCCAGCGTGTCGTTTTTTACCGGAAAAGCACCTGTTGCGGGGCACAAAAAGCGTTTTTAATCTATACTAATGAATAACCGCCCAGGTCGAAAAATAAATCTTCCTCTGCATCTCTCTGCGATCTCCCCGTCTGTTTACAACCTCTTCGATCTGCGGTGAACTCTCTTTCTCATCCTGACAACAAACTCGCCACCAGTGCCAAAAGCTCCGTCGGCTTGAAAGGCTTGGTCAGATAAGCTGTGGCCCCCATCGCCAACGCCCGCTCCCGATCCGATTCCTGCCCTTCGGTCGTCAACATCATCACCGGCAACGTCTGCCATTCTCCCCGCGCCCGAATAAACTGCAACAAGGTCAGCCCATCCATCCGCGGCATATTGACATCCAGGATCATCAAATCAAATCCCTCGCGGCCGAGAATTTCCAGCGCATTTTCACCATCCTCAGCACCGACCACGGCATAACCCCGCGACTTCAGCGCATACTCCACCATCTTCCGCACGCTGCTGGAATCATCCACCACTAAAATTTTCATAATCGCCATCTCTCCTGACCGTCTTCTTTTTCCAGCTATGGTTTACCGTCAGCTTTTACAGGTTTCTGATAAAAGATCGAACCTTCCACACGCGCCAGCTCAAAAGACTCCCGGGCCGGCACCGGGCTTTCCGCATGCCCCAAAATCAAATAGCCCCCCGGACGAAGCGCCTGAAAAAACTTCTGCAACAACTGCCGCCGGCTTTCCTGATCCAGATAGATCAACACATTACGGCAGATTACCAGATCGCACTCCCCGGGGTTGATCGGCAATTCCTCCAGCAAATTGCCGGCCTTAAAAACAACTCTCTGCCGAATGGCCGGACAGATTTCCATCTGCCCACCCGCTGCGGGCTTGAAATAAGCCGCCCGGCGTTCTTCTCCTGTGTGCCGCAGACTGTACGCATCGTAAATCCCCGTCCGGGCCAGCTCTAACATCCGCGCGCTCAAATCCGTAGCGACAATGACCGCCTGCTTAGAAAAACGCCCCGGGTCCATCTCATCTAATAAAATGGCCAGACTATAAGGCTCTTCTCCACTGCTACAGCCCGCACTCCACACGCTCGCTTTTTCTGATCGCATCCGCAATCCGGGCCAGATACCCTTACACCAGGCCGCCAGAGGGGCAATTTCCCGGAAAAACCAGGTTTCGTGAATGGCCACCAGATCCAAAAATCGAGCTAATTCAGCTTTGCCGGCCGGATCGTATTTCAGGAAATAATAATATTCCCGCGGGGTGGAAATATTACACGCACGCATTCGCTCATTAAGGCGACTGCGCAGAAATACCTGTTTGCTGTCTTCCAGTTCAATTCCACACACCTCATTGATAAGGCGACGCAGCCGATCGAAATCATTGTAATCCAAACCTGGAATCATCAAAGCGTCCATCATTGGCAAAGTCAACAATCATCAATCATTGCTACAAAGATCGAAGTATGTTCATTTTTAAACACAATCTACCCTACGGCCCGATCCTTTAAGGCAATCGTCACCACCCGCCGGATCAAAGGATCGGGATCGTTCCGCATCTGCTGCAAGGCCAGACAGGAAGCCTCCCCGGGAATCCGCGCCAGGGCATCCGCCGCTGCCCGCCGAAAATCGATATCATAAGACTGCCCCAATTCAACCAACGCCCCCACCGCCTGCGCCGCCTGCAATTCCCCCAGGGTCTCCGCCGCAGCAAAGACCAAAGGAGGCCGATCGTCCTTCAACATCCCAATCAACTCCGGCAAAGCCGTTTGATCCCGCACCGCCCCCAGCCCCCGCACCGCCGCATAACACACCCACAAAATCCCGTCGTTCAAAGCATTCCGCAACAGCTGAGAAACTTCCGGCGCCCACCCGGCCGCCGCCATGGCCACCAAAGCCTCCACGCCCAGCTTGCGCACCTGCCAATCCGAATCTTGTAAAGTCAGCTTCAATGCCGGCAACACTTCCGGATCACTCCGCTGGCCCAGATAAAACACAGCCAGGCGCCGAATGGAAACCGCCGTCGAATTCAAAGCCTGGACCAAAACTCGCGTCGCTGCGGGATGCTCCATCAACCCTAACGCCTGCACCGCCGCTTCCGCCAGTTCCAACGCCCCAAAAGCGCTCCACTCCGCCAGTTGCGGAATAACCCCGGGATCATTCAATTTCCCCAACGATTGAGCCGCCGCATACCGCACCTCGGGAGAGGGGTCCATCAGATCATCGAGCAACAACGGCGCTGCATCGCCGCAGGGATAACAACCCACCACCTTCAAAATCGCCTCTCGAACTTCAGCCACCGGATCATCCAGATGGTTTTTCAACACCTCGATAACTTGAGGGGTCGCATACAAACTCAGCAGAGAAGCACAGACAGCCCGCACCTGCGCCGAAGGATCGTCCAATCCACTCAACAACGTCGAAACTTCCCCCAACTCTCCCAAAATTTCAGCCAGCTGCGGGCGATAATCTCCACTTTGATCGCGCCACATCGCAATCAAAGGCTCCGTACCGTGCAGCCCGGAAGCTTTCAAGGCCTCCCGGGCGGCTTCCCGCAAGCCCTCTTCCGGATCGCCCAGATAAGGCACCACCAGCCGGAGCAGAGATCCCCGCCCGATCCATCCCATAGCCCGCAAAGCCGTAGCCCGCAAAACGACATCCGGAGCATCCAGGGCTGAGATCAATAACGCTTCCAACCCCGGACGATCCTCTAACAGAGAGAGCCACCGGGCATCATGACGCTGATCCAACCGTCCCAGCGCCGCAATCACGGTATGCCCCACCAGGGGATTTTCATCCTCCAGATAGGGGAGCAAATGCATTCCCATCCCCGGATCACCCAACCGCCCCAGGGCTTCAATCGCAGCCACCCGCAGCCAGGAACTCGACTCCGCCTGTTTCAATAAAATCGGGATCGCCGCCGGATCGCCGATCCGGCCCAACGCTTCAATCGCCGGAAATTGCGTCCACTCATCGCGCTCGATCAACTCCAACAGAAAAGGAATCGCCCGCGCATCACCGATCTTCCCCAAGGCCTCAACCACCGCATACCGCACATTGGGATTGGGATCCGTTAAAGCCATCAACAATGCCGACACGCCTTCCGCCGCCCCGATATGGCCTGAAATATTGGCCGCAAAAATACGCACATCGTCGTCATCATCACAAAGCCGCTCCCGCAACACCGGCAACACCCGCTCCCCCAAACGAATCAACAGGGTAATGACCTCCGAACGCAACCCGGCATCGTCCAGACGCAACAACTCCGCGAGATCGTGAAACAAAAGATCGTCCGGCCGTTTGAGAATCCCTTCCGCCGCCAGTTTTCTCACCTCTGAACTGGGATCGACCAGCGCCTCCAACAACAACGAACTGAAAGGAGCCCCCACTACAATCAATTCACGGCAGGCAACCAGACGTGAGGATTCATCAGAAGCATGGAGACGCCGACGCAGAGTGGAAAATTCGGAAGATAAATCATCCAACACGGGGGAAGATAAGTTCGTCATATCAACTTCCTCCTGGAATACAAATACACTACACGAAAGATCTGAAAAGTCAAAACCTGAATGTGCTCTAAGGTGCACTGACCGCGCACCGGAATCCCATCTGCCCATCGAAATAATGCTGTGGATTCCCGCTCGCCCGGGCCGTCACCCGCACATCCGAATTGACGCTCCGCCAGCCACCACCGCGCCGCACATGGCCCACCCCCGTATCCGGCCCGGTCGGATTCTCAGCCGGGGAATACCGATAATAATCCTCCACATACCAATCCGCCACCCATTCCCAGACATTGCCGCTCATATTCAAAGCGCCGTAAGGACTGCGG
This sequence comes from uncultured Anaerolineales bacterium, assembly GCA_964501335.1. Taxonomy (GTDB): domain Bacteria; phylum Chloroflexota; class Anaerolineae; order B4-G1; family SLSP01; genus CAZCTC01. Next base: position 60,602 of record CAZCTC010000001.1, read on the forward strand.
CCCGCCTCGGGGAAATCCACCCGCGTGGTATCCGAAACACACTCAAAATAGCTGGCCTGCCGACAATCCAGCGTCTTCCCCCAGGGATAAAGTCCGCCGCCGCTTCCCCGGGCCGCCTTTTCCCACTCCGCTTCCGTCGGTAACCGTCGCCCGGCCCATTCGCAATAAGCCGCCGCCTCATCCGCATCGTAAATCAGCACAGGATAATCGGCATAGACCGGATTTTCATAATAATCATCCCGGGTCCGCGAATCCACCCCATCGCGATAAGGCGAATAAAGACGTTCATGACATCCCCCCGCTTCCACACACGCCGCAAAACGGGCATTCGTCACCTCGGTTTGATCGATCCAGAAAGCAGCCAGAGTCACGCGATGAACCGGCTTCTCATCGTCCCGGGCCGCCGGATCGTCCTCCTCAGCCCCCATTAAAAACTCCCCCGCCGGCACGCAGATCAGGGATGCACCGTCTCCCGGTGCCGTCCATACCTGTCCCACGTCCGTACATGCCGACGGAAAAGATTCCGCCTTATCCGGCATGGGAGAAGGCCCGCCCACATAACCACACCCCGCCACCAAAATCCCCACCCAAAGCCAGCCCCAATGTTTCATTGAATCCTACTTCTTGAAAATACTCACCAGCGTCCCCGAAACCCCGTCGGCAGCCTGATAAGAACGATATTCCAGCTTCTCCAGATCGCACTTAAACCCCCGTTCTCCTCCCAACATCTCCGCCGACAGACCGATCATGTAAGGGTTTTCATAATCGGGGGTTACCTGCAACGCAGCCCGGGCCAATGGATGGTCCGGCATCATACTGGCCAGCAATCGTCGCAAATGGGTTTCCCGGCCGATCAGAGGCTCGCGATCGACCAGAACCAATACCCAAAAAGGTCGGGAACTGTCCACTTCCGGTTCTTTCTGAGCATCATCTTTCTCCCCACCCCCCAGAAGCTTTTGCCACCAGGGCTTCTTCTCCGGAGCTTCCAGGGGGTTTTCATGGATGTCCGCACCACACTTGGGGCAGGTAAAATGACGAACCCCCTTCTTTTGCGCCGCTTTGTAAGCGCAGGGTTGACAGCTGATTTTACCGCAGGCATGGCACCGGCGCCCGATTTTGCGCAACAAGGCGACAACCTCGGGATCATTTGGATTGACAATCACCGGATCAGCAGGTGGTGGGATAACGGGCTTGTGACAAAAATTACATTCCGCCATGGATGCCCTCCCCCAAAAGGAGATTTTAATATTATAAGTATATTCATCCCGCTCAGAGGATCAAGCCCGTCCCTGCCACCTGCGGCTCATTGCCCCGCCACCGCTTAAAACCGTAAAAACCGTTCATCGCCACCGTCATCCAGAAAGCCCCCGGCCGTAACGTCCGCGCCGCCCGGGCCAACCGCCGCATCACCGCCGCCGAAGAGAACGCCCGCCGCCACAAAGCCCGATGGGCTTCCAACAAAACCTCTGGTCCCATATCCCGCGGTTGGAAAGCCACATTGTAACCGTTGTAAAAACTCATCCCCCGCTCCGGCAACAGTCGCCCGTCGCGCTCCAGTTGCTCATGCAAAGGAGTCCCCCGATACGGCGTCAGCACGCTCAGATAAGGCACATCTACCCCAATGTCGTAAAGCTGATCCGCCATCCCCACAATGCTCTCCGGCGTATCGCCGTCGAAACCGGCCACGAACCCCGCCATCACACAGATTCCCCGCCGATGGACCTCGGCAATGGACCGGCGATACCGTTCCGCCTGATTCTGCGGCTTGTGCGCCGACTTAAGCGACTCCGTCCCGAAGGTCTCAATCCCAAAGAAAACGCCAATACACCCAGAAGCCGCCAGCAGATCCAGCAACTCCGGATCCTGGGCGATATCCATGCTGGCCTGAGTCAACCACCAGCGGTTCAACGGCTGCATCGCCCGCAACAACTCCTTGATATAGGCCCGGTTGGCCGTCAGATTGTCGTCCCAGAACCAGACCACCTTACGCTGCCACCAGGCCGAAAAATTATCATAACGCACATCCCGCAGCACCTCTTCCACGGGCCGCATCCGGAATCCCGGATTGAGCCGCGGCACGCTGCAAAAGGAACAATCGAACGGACAGCCGCGCGTGGCCTGCACCACCCGCCGCACCACAAAACTCTTCGGCAACAGATCATATCGCGGCGTCGGCAATCCGTTAAGCGGGCCCGCCACCCCGTCATATCGCCGCTGCAACCGCCCCGCCGCCGCATCCTCCAGCACCCGCAGCCAGACACTCTCCGCCTCCCCGGTAACCACCGCATCGCAATGCTGCAACGTCTCATCCGGCCAGAAAGTCGCATGTGGCCCCCCCGCGATCACCCGCTTGCCCCGTGCCCGAAAAGCATCCGCCAATCGGTACGCCTCCTCGGCAAAACCGCTGAAAAAAGAAAGGGCTATCAAATCCGCATCGCTCTCCAGATCCACCGGCTCGACCTGCTGATGGATCACGCGTACCGGATACCGGGCCGGAGTCAATGCCGCCAGATAAATCCCCGAAAGTGGGGGGGTGAAATTCTTCTCGTGCCCCATCCGATAGCGAGGAACATAAACCACAATGATATCGACTTTCATCAAACACCTCCCTGAGATTTTTCCAAAGAATAAGGTCAGTTTACCGGGATCTCCCTGCCACAAACTATCGGCTTCAATTCCGATACAACCTGAGAGCAATTGAAATCTTTTGAAAGCTAAATGATTCAAATTGCCACCTCGATAAATCCAACCCATTATTCAAGATCCGCTGCATGCCGTCCAGAAACAGACAGCAGCAAGTAGACAGTAGACAGCAAAAATCTTCGCCTTACCGGCTCAAATAGACTGGAAATCCGCTGTCTACTGTCTACTGTATACTAATCCTTTGCATGCAAAAAGGCCCGAATGGAAAGCCCACCAATTAAAAGTAGCAACCTGGGTTAAATAACTTCCTTTAATGGTATAATTCCCCACCATGACCCATTTACACGGACCCGACCGCAGCCATTACGTACAACAAATGTTCACCCGCATCGCCGGCAACTACGACCTCATGAACCGGCTGATGACCGGCGGACAGGACCTCCTCTGGCGCCAGGAAGCCATCCGCCTCGCCGCTCTCCGGCCCGGACAAAAAGTGCTCGACCTGGGCGCCGGCACCGGCGATCTCTCCCGCGCCGTCCATCGCCAGTTCCCCGCCACCTGGATCGTCCCGGCAGACTTCACCGTCGCCATGATGAAGATCGGACGCGCCCGGCCCCAGGGCACCGAACTTCCCTGGCTTGCCGCCGACGCCATGCAATTGCCCTTCCCCGCCGCCGCCTTCGACACCGTGATTTCCGGTTTCCTGCTGCGCAACGTCGGAGATGTCGCCCAAACCCTGCGCGAACAATATCGCGTTCTCAAACCCGGCGGAAAAATCATCACCCTCGATACCACCCGACCACAACGCAACCTCTTCACCCCCTTCATCCAGGCCTACCTGCGCTGGGGAATTCCCACCCTGGGCCGGCTGCTCACCGGGCAGGCCGAAGCCTACGCCTACCTCCCGGAATCCACCACTAATTTTCTCACCGCCGAACAACTGGCCGAAAAACTGACCGCCGCGGGCTTCACTGAAATCCGCTTCTGCCGCCGCAACTTCGGCACCATCGCCCTCCACTGGGGCCAAAAACCCGCCTGATTCGGTCTAAGGTGCGACGCACTTTCTCCCCATAGAACCGACATTTCAAACGGCTCTACGGCGGAACAAATCCCCTATCCTTGCAAAATCATAGTGCGTTGCACCTCTTTGAAAAATCCTCCCCACCCGCAAATGAGGCCTTCCCCGTAAAATACGCCGCGCTGGCTGGGGGGAGAGAGTTTTTTTCTTTATGTTTTCGGCGGCTTCAGAAAGCCGCCGAAAACATAGGCTTTTCCAGAACCGCCCCGGCAACGCAGGCTGTCTGCTGTCTACTTGCTTTGGCCTTTTCCAGATCCGCCCTGCCGACACGCTCTTTCTTACCCCTCTCCCTCCCGCATCGCTCGCAGCAATACCCCCAGAACGCATCAACTCGAATCGCGTCGCCACTTAACAACAAAACAAGGGAGAGGGGCAGGGGTGAGGGCCCATGCCGAAAACATAGGCTTTTCCAGATCCCCCCGCAACATCCCCTTCACGTTTCACGTTTCAAAAAATCTCCTCTCTCCTCTTCTCTGTGTCCTCTGCGACTCTGTGGTGAAATCTCTTCTCTCTCCTTCCCTGTGCCATCCCCGCCTGATCCTCTCTTGCAAAAAATTTTTAATTTCCTCCCCAAAATCCTTGACGTGTAAATATTTTCCATGCTATAATACTAACCGTAGTTAGGACATCCCCTTTTTCAATTGGGTTCTATTTTTTTGCCAGGTTATGGGAACGCTCCCAGAACGGTTTCAGCGTATCCCGGATCAAGGCAGATCTAAAACGTTAAAGGAGGTGAAAATTAAGCCGTTTAAAGCCTTTTAAACGCCAATTTCTTTGATTTAGCGCCTTTTTATCCCCTTCATTTGGTTCCCTTCCACTTCAATCTTGTTTGTAAATAAAGTTTGCCTCTTTACTGAGAGCGCTCCCAAAAGAGCGTTGCCCATTGCCCCCTTCATCGTAGCCAATCGGTTCTTAAGATCATTGCATACGTCGTTCCTACCTTTGGAATACCTTGGTCTGCCGAGAGGCCCGGTCTCTTTGGTTCTACTCCCTTGCCTGTTTTTTAGAACTGCTCGGCTGCCTTTCGCATTAAATATTTAAAAATCAAAAGTAAGACTATGATTTTTTTGAAAGAAAGGATTTGCCAGATGGAATCGACTTATCTGTCTAGAGTTGCCAATCGTACCCTCCCCCTTTTCCTTGTTTTTGTGCTGCTTGTCTCTCTGATTGCCCCCGCAGTCCAGCCGGCCCAGGCTGCCGGCGCCTTCAACTACGGCGAAGCGCTGCAAAAATCGATCTTCTTCTATGAGGCTCAGGCCGCCGGCCCCAAGCCCGCCTGGAGCCGCGTCGCCTGGCGCGGCGATGCTATGACCAATGACGGCTCCGATGTCGGCATTGACCTCAACGGTGGCTGGTACGACGCCGGCGACCATGTCAAATTCGGCTTCCCGCTGGCCTCCTCGGTCACACTGCTCGCCTGGGGCGGCGTGGAATATCGCCAGGCCTACCAGGACAGCGGCCAGCTGCCCTATTTCCTCAACAACCTCCGCTTCGTCAACGATTACTTCATCAAAGCCCATACGGCCCCCAATGAACTCTACGTCCAGGTCGGCGACGGCGATTGGGATCACACCAAAACCGGCCAGTGGGCCGCTCCCGAGGTCAAACCCTCCACGGTGATCGCTCGCCCCTCGATGAAAATCGACATGACCTGCCCCGGCCCCGATGTGGCCGCCGAAACGGCCGCCGCGATGGCCGCCTCGTCCATGGTTTTCAAACCGAGCGACCCTGTCTACGCCAACACGCTGCTGACCCATGCCAAGCAGCTTTTCGCTTTCGCTGAAGCCACCAAGGGTACAGACGGCAAGGACAACGCATATGTCAACTGTCTCAAGACCCGTTACGGCACCGGCATCGGCTTTTATAATTCAACCTATGGTGTCTATTGGGATGAACTGGCCTGGGGCGCCGCCTGGCTCTACCGCGCCACCAACGACGCGGATTATCTGGCCAAGGCCCGCCTCTATTACCCCAAAATGGGCACGGAAAACCAGACCTCGACCCCCGTCTACACCTGGTCGATGGGCTGGAACGATAAGGCCTACGGCGTCTACGTCCTGATGGCCCAATTGACCGGCGAGAGCGCCTTCAAAACCGACGCCCAGCGCTGGCTGGATTGGTGGAGCGTCGGCGGTGGCAAACGCACGCCCGGCGGCGTGATCGTCGTCGATTCCGCCGGCTGGGGCGTCCTCCGCTATGCCGCCAACGCCGCCTTCCTCGCCTTCGTCTACGCCGATTACCTCGGCTCGACCGATCCCCTCTACGCCCGCTATCACGACTTCGCCGCCAAACAGATCAACTACGCCCTGGGCGACAACCCGCTCAACCGCAGCTACGTGGTCGGCTTCGGCAACAATCCGCCCCGCAATGTCCATCACCGCGGCGCCCACGGCACCTGGCTCGGCTCGATGGATTCGGAACCCGCCACCAGCCGCCATATCCTCTACGGCGCCCTGGTCGGCGGCCCGGCCGACGACACGACCTACAGCGACAAGCGCAACGACTGGGTCGCCAACGAAGTCGCCTGCGATTACAATGCCGGCTTCACCAGCGCTTTGGCCCGCATGTATAAGGAATACGGCGGCACGCCGCTCGCCAACTTCCCCGTAGCCGAAACCCCCGAAGTGGAATACTTCGTCACGGCCGCCCTCAACCAGAGCGGCAGCAATTCCTTCACCGAGGTCAAGGCCCTGCTGCAAAACCGCTCGGCCTGGCCGGCCCGCATCACCGATAAACTCTCCTTCCGCTACTTCTTCACCCTCGAACCCGGCGTCAGCCCCTCCAATATCAGCGTGATCACCAATATGAATGACTGCGGCACCGGCACGGCCACCGGCCCGCACCTCTACGCCGGCAGCATCTACTACATTAAAGTAGATTGCACCGGCCAGAATCTCTACCCCGGCGGCCAGGACCCCCGCACCGGCCGTGATGCTTACCGCCGCGAAGTCCAGTTCCGCATCACCAGCACGGGCGCCTGGGACCCCACCAATGACTGGTCCTACAGCGGACTGCCCGCCCCGGGCACGACCCCCATCACGGCCCCGCGCATCCCCGTCTACGATAACGGCGTCCTGCTCTACGGTCTGGTCCCCGACGGCGATGCCACACCGCCCACCGCTCCCACCGCCCTCACCTCGCCCTCTCAGACCTCCAGCAGCATCGCCCTCAGCTGGACCGCCTCGACGGACAATGTCGGCGTGACCGGCTACGACATCTACCGCAACGGTACGCTCGTGGGCAGTTCCACCACCACCTCCTTCAGCGACAGCGGTCTGACCGCCAACACCCTCTACACCTACACGGTCAGAGCCAAAGACGCCGCCGGTAATGTCTCCGTCGCCAGCGCCGCCCTCGGCGTCCGCACCGAAGTGAGCAACGACACCCAGGCCCCAACGGCCCCCACGGCGCTCACCTCGCCTTCACAAACCACCACCGGCATCGCCCTCAGCTGGACCGCCTCGACGGATAACGTCGGCGTGACCGGCTACGATATCTACCGCAACGGCGCCCTCGCCGGCAGCGCCACCACCACTTCCTTTAGCGACTCCGGCCTGACCGCTGATACACTCTACACCTACACAGTCAAAGCCAAAGACGCCGCCGGCAATGTCTCTGCCGCCAGCGCCGCCCTCGCCGTCCGCACCAAAACCAACTCGGTCGGCGCCTGCGAAGTCGTCTACACGATTTCCAACCAGTGGAATGTCGGCTTCACCGCCAACGTAGAGGTCAAGAACAACGGGGCCCCCATCGTCAACACCTGGACCCTCAACTGGACCTTCCCCGGCAATCAGGTCGCCACCAGCGCCTGGAACGCGGCCGTCACCCAAAGCGGCAAAAATGTCACCGCCGTCGGCACCGGCTGGAACGGCAGTATTCCCACCGGCGGCTCGGCCTCCTTCGGCTTCCAGGGCACCTACAGCGGAGCCAACGATAAACCCACGGTCTTCATCCTGAACGGCGTCGTCTGCGGCGGCACCACTCCCGATACCGAGGCGCCCACCGCCCCCACCGCGCTCGCTTCGCCCTCCCAAACCACCACCAGTATCGCCCTGAGCTGGACCGCTTCGACAGACAATGTCGGCGTGACCGGCTACGATATCTACCGCAACGGCACCCTCGTGGGCAGCGCCACCACCACCTCCTTCAACAACACCGGCCTGACCGCCGACACGCTCTACACCTACACGGTGAGAGCCAAAGACGCCGCCGGCAATGTCTCCCCCGTCAGCGCCGCCCTCGGCGTCCGCACCAGGACCGCCGCCGATACCGAAGCGCCCACCGCCCCCACCGGACTCGCGTCGCCTTCTCAGACGACTACCGGCATCGCCCTGAGCTGGACCGCTTCGACAGACAATGTCGGCGTGACCGGCTACGATATCTACCGCAACGGCACGCTGGCCGGCAACAGCAGCACCACCGCCTTCAGCGACTCCGGCCTGACCGCCGACACGCTCTACACCTACACAGTCAAAGCGAAAGACGCCGCCGGCAATGTCTCCGCCGCCAGTGCCGCCCTCGGCGTCCGCACCAGGACCGCCGCCGATACCGAAGCGCCCACCGCCCCCACCGGACTCGCGTCGCCTTCTCAGACGACTACCGGCATCGCCCTGAGCTGGACCGCTTCGACAGACAATGTCGGCGTGACCGGCTACGATATCTACCGCAACGGCACGCTGGCCGGCAACAGCAGCACCACCGCCTTCAGCGACTCCGGCCTGACCGCCGACACGCTCTACACCTACACAGTCAAAGCGAAAGACGCCGCCGGCAATGTCTCCGCCGCCAGTGCCGCCCTCGGCGTCCGCACCAGGACCGCCGCCGATACCGAAGCGCCCACCGCCCCCACCGGACTCGCGTCGCCTTCTCAGACGACTACCGGCATCGCCCTGAGCTGGACCGCTTCGACAGACAATGTCGGCGTGACCGGCTACGATATCTACCGCAACGGCACCCTCGTGGGCAGCGCCGCCACCACCTCCTTCAGCGACTCCGGCCTGACTGCCAATACGCTCTACACCTACACAGTCAAAGCCAAAGACGCCGCCGGCAATGTCTCGGTCGCCAGTGCCGCCCTCGGCGTCCGCACTAAAACCGCCTCGGGCAGCACCTGCGAGGTAGTTTACACCATCGGCAACCAGTGGGGCACCGGCTTTATCGCCGATGTGGTGATCAAGAACACCGGAGCGCCCATCACCAGCTGGACGCTCAACTGGACCTTCCCCGGCAACCAGACTATCGCCAATGCCTGGAACACCGTGGCTACCCAGAGCGGAGCCGTCGTCACCGCCAAAAATACCGGCTCGAACGGCAGCATTGCCACCAACGGCAGCGTCAACTTCGGCTTCCAGGGCGCCTACAGTGGAGCCAACGATAAGCCCACCACCTTCGTCCTCAACGGCGTCATCTGCGGCGGCGGCCTCGACACCGAAGCCCCTACCGCCCCGACCGCGCTGACCTCACCCTATCAGAGTTCCAGCGCCATCCGCCTCAGCTGGACCGCCTCGACCGATAACGTCGGCGTGACCGGCTATGACATTTACCGCAACGGCACCCTCGTGGGCAGCAGCGCCGGCACCGTCTTCACCGACACCGGCCTGACCGCCGACACCCTCTACACCTACACGGTCACCGCCAAAGACGCCGCCGGCAATGTCTCCGCCGCCGGCGCCGCCCTCGGCGTTCGCACCAAAGTCGTCCCGACGATCCCCGCCGCGCCCACCGGCCTGACCGCCACGGTCACCTCCAACAGCGCCACGCTCAGTTGGACCGCTTCGGCCGGCGCGACGGATTACGATGTCTACCGCAACGGCACTCTGGTCGGCAGCGTCATCGGCGTCACCTTCGCCGATATGGGCCTGACCGCCAGCACCCGTTACACTTACACCGTCCGGGCTCGCAATGAAGCCGGCACCTCAGCCCCGAGTGCCGCCTTGATTGTGGAAACTACCGGTCAAAACCTTTATCTCAGTCGCTTCCTCGAGCTCTACCATGAAATGCGCGGGACGGCCGCCAACCCCAACCCCAATGGTTATTTCAGCCCGAAAGATATTCCCTATCACTCCGTCGAGACATTGATCTGCGAAGCGCCCGACTACGGCCACGAAACCACCTCGGAAGCCTACAGCTACTGGATCTGGCTGGAAGCGATGTACGGCAAGGTCACCGGCGATTGGGCCCCGCTGGCTCACGCCTGGTCCAATATGGAAACCTACATCATCCCCAGCTCACTGGATCAGCCGTCGAACGCCGGCTACAATCCCAGCAAAGCGGCAACCTACGCCCCCGAATGGCCTCTGCCCGATAACTACCCCAGCCCGCTCGACAGCGGGGTCTCCGTCGGCGCCGATCCTATCTACAACGAACTGAAAACCACCTACAACACCTCCGATATCTACGGCATGCACTGGCTGATCGATGTCGACAACTGGTACGGCTACGGCCAGCGCGGCGACGGCACCAGCACCCCCTCCTACATCAACACCTTCCAGCGCGGCGCGCAGGAATCGGTCTGGGAAACGGTCCCGCATCCCTCCTGGGATGAATACAAGTGGGGCGGCACCACCGGCTTCCTGGATCTCTTTGTAAAGGAAAGCCAGCCCTCGGCGAAGCAGTGGCGCTACACCAACGCCCCCGACGCCGATGCCCGCGCCGTCCAGGCCATCTACTGGGCCAAGCAATGGGCCGACGAACAGGGCGGCAGCGCCACCGTCAACGGCCTGACGGTCAACGCCGCGAAGATGGGTGACTATCTGCGCTACTCCATGTTCGATAAGTATTTCAAGAAGATCGGCTGCACCAGCCCCACCTGCGCAGCCGGAACCGGCTATGACAGCGCTCACTATCTGATCTCCTGGTATTACGCCTGGGGCGGCCCGACCAGCGGCGCTTCCTGGGCCTGGCGCATCGGTTCCAGCCACAATCACTTCGGCTATCAAAACCCGATGGCGGCGTATGCCCTTTCGCAGGTTTCGTACCTCAAACCCGCCTCGCCTAACGCCGCCCGCGACTGGGGCACCAGCCTCAGCCGCCAGCTGGAATTCTACCGCTGGCTGCAAACCTCCAACGGCGCCATCGCCGGCGGGGCGACCAACAGCTGGGAAGGCGCTTACAAGACCCCGCCGGCCGGCACCAGCACTTTCTACGGCATGGCCTACGACTGGCAGCCCGTCTATCACGACCCACCGAGCAGTGAATGGTTCGGGATGCAGGCCTGGTCGATGGAACGGCTGGCCGAATACTACTACGTCACCGGCGACACCAAGGCCAAAGTCATCCTGGATAAATGGGTGGCCTGGGCCATGGCCAACACCACCATCAATGCCGACGGCATCCATTACAGCATCCCCTCGACCCTCGTCTGGGGCGGGCAGCCGGCCTTGAACTGGACCGCTACCACCCAGAACTGGGATCCCACGGATCTCACCTACAACAGCCAGCTCACCGTCTCCGTCAAGGAAACCACTACCGATGTCGGCGTGACCGGCGCTTATGTCAAAGCGCTGCTCTTCTACGCCAAGAAATCCGGCAACACCGCCGCGCAGCAAATGGGCAAAGACCTGCTGGATCGGATGTGGAACCTCTACCGCGACGACCTGGGCATCGCCACCCCCGAACAACGCAAAGACTACAACCGCTTCGACGATGCAGTCTACGTTCCCACTACCTGGACCGGCACCAACGGCCAGGGAGCGACGATCAATTCCGCCTCCACCTTCATGAGCATCCGCCCGGATTACCAGAACGACCCACAGTGGCCGCTGGTTCAGAGCTACCTCAACGGCGGCGCCGCTCCCACCTTCACCTATCACCGCTTCTGGGCTCAGAGCGACATCGCCCTGGCCTACGCCACCTACGCCTGGCTCTTCCCCTAAACCGGAACGTCTCCGCACTCCTCTCTGGAAAAAACGAGTAGGGGGCGGCCTTGTAAGGCCGCCCCCAATACAAACAAAAAAACTCTTCCTCCTGCCCCCCGGGTCGCTTTTTACCGGGAAAACACCTGTTGCAGGACACAAAAACTGCTTTCAGGCCACAACTTTCGTACCGATTAAAAACAATTTCCGCGTCCCGCAACGGGTACTTTCCAGGAAAAAAACGCCGCGCTGTGCGAAGCAATCAGAGAGTTGTTTTGTTTGTGTTTTGCGCGCATAAGAATGCGCGCAAAACACGTTTTTTTTCTCCCGCCTTTTCGGGTCAACCGCAAAGATCGAAAATGATGGCTTCGCTTTACAAAAAACACCCCCTGCGGGACGCCTCCCGGCTCCCCTCTGGAAAAAACGTATTTTGGGCGGCCTTCTCAGGCCGCCCAAAATACAAACAAAAAACTCTCCCGCCTGCCGGCGCGTCGCAACGTCCTCAAAAAATATCTCCTGCGGAACGCATCCTTGCTCCCCTCTGGGAAAAAGCCGGTATTGTTGGCAGCCTTCCGAGGCTGCCAACAATACAAACAAAAAAACTCTCTCCCCCTGCCCGGCGCGTCGCAACGTCCTCAAAAAAAGCCCCCTGCGGGACGCCCCCTCACTCCCCAGGCTTGCCAGTGACAGGATCTATGATAACCTACAGGAACGATAGAATAATTCATGTTACTACCTTTAAGCTACAAAATAGCAACTTAAGATTTACTGCACGCAAAGGATTAGTAGACAATAGACAGAATTCTGTAGACAGCAAATTTTCAGCCCATTTAAACCCATCAGGCAAAATCTCTTCCTGTCTACTGTCTACTTGCTACTGTCTGCTTGTTTTTTAAAGATCCTCAATAAAAGAATTCTGGTAGACCGGTCAGTGTTTAACAGGCTTTTATATCCAGATAACCCGGCCTGTAAACGACTTAGAAAAAGCCCCCCTGGTTATCACCAGACAGAAAGGCGACCGGCCCGACTAAAAAATTTATCGGGCTGGTTTTAATGCGCGTCTGAACCTGGAAAAGGGGGAAAAAGGGGGAAGATAGAACCGAACACGCCCGAAATCTTGCATCGAAATTTCCAGTTTTTCACTCCAGGAGGAAAAATGAAACGACGGTTAAGTATATGGAATATTTTCATTGTTGCCGCCATGGTATTCGGGCTGCTTCCCCACCCGACGGCAATCTATTCGGCTGAACTTACCCAGCCTCTTCAACAGGGTGCCGACGATCCTCAAGGCCCCTCCAGTCAGCTGCCTCTAGAAAATTCCCCGGCTTCCCAGCCGACCCCCAAAAACACTTCAACCCGCTCCGAGACCCGCGAATGGGACCCTTTTCGAATCTGGCTGAGCAATAACCACATCCTCTCCACCTGGCCAGGCCCTGACGGCGCCGGTTATTCCGGAGCACTTTGTACCTATACCTGGGTTGACCTGCTGTCCACCGGTACTCCCATCACCTTCACCACCGGCAATGCCGACGACGGGTATACCCCGCCCATCAACCTGGGCTTTGAATTTCCTTTCTATAACAGTTCCTATACTCAGACCTATGCCAGCAGTAATGGTCTTCTCTCTTTTGGTGCCGGGTCCACCTTTAACACCAATCAGTGCCCCCTGCCGGACGGTTCAAATCCTAACAATATCATCCCGATCATGTGGGATGACCTTGATTTCAACCTCAGCGGGCAAATCTATTATCAAAATTACAGTACCTGTCCATTAGGGACAGGAGCCTGCACCATCGTGGAATATCACGACACAGCTTATTATGATGAAATTTCCCCGCTCCCCGGCTCTGCCGGCACCTGGGAAGCCATCCTCTACGAGGACGGCACTGTCAAAATCCAGGTCCTGAACTCCGGCGTCAATATGGGAAAAGGCTCCACGACCGGTATTGAGGGAACCCAGGCCGGCAATAATCACGGCCTGACCTATGCCTGTAATCAGGCCACCTCCATTCCCAACACGCTCTGCGTTCAGTTCAATCGCCCGGTTCGGCCCAACCTGAACACCTCCCAAATGATGGTTCCGGCTCTCGTTCAGCCCAATCAGCCCCTCACTTACACCCTGGTCCTTCGCAATAGTGGCAGCGAAGCGGCCACCCCGCTCTCTATACGGAATCCCATCCCGGCCGGCACCACATTTGCCGCCAGCCTCAGCGCCGGTTTGACCTACAACTCCGCCCAAAACCGGGTGGAATGGACGGGAACGCTGAGCGGCCTCCATGCAATTTCGCTGACCTTTGTGTTGACCGCCGGCACCGTCTGCGGCGGAGCCATCACCAATACAACCATCATCAGCACGCCGCAACTCCCTTCTCAACTCTCACTGGTCGCCAACACCGATGTCTGGTCTATCTCCACCCTCTCCGCCGACTTTGAAGACAATAATGGCGGCTTTATCCCCGATCCCGGCAGTGATTGGCAATGGGGCATTCCCACTTACCCCCTGGATCTCCGCCCTCACAGCGGACAGAAAGTCTGGGGCACCAATTTAAGCGGCCCGGCCAACGACAACAGTATCAATCACAATTTAACGGTCACCATCCAGGTGCCCGACGTCCCCGATGTCCCCATTCAACTCGTCTGGTGGGACTGGTTCGGCACCGACGGCGGTGATACCCGCCGCGTCCATATCAACGGCGCCGCCTACTGGGTAGACAACTCCGGCCTGGAACAACGCTATTGGGCCCGCCACACCCTCGACCTGACCGCCTGGCGCGGCCAAACCATCGACCTGAGATTTGTCATGTTTGGCTGTTGTTCTGCGCCCGGTCCCGACGGCTACTACCTGGACGACATCTCCATCGTCGCCTGCCCGACGCCGCAAGGGATCTACCTCAGTCCCGACCGGATAGAAACGGAAGGCTGCCCGGAAACACCCCAGCCGATAGAAATGGCCCTTTATAATGTAACGGCCGTCACCCGCACCTATAACCTGACCTACACCTTACAACATCCTAACCACGGAACCCTCACCGGTCCCTCCCAACTGACCGTTCCAGGTTCCGAAAAAATCACCTTCACCGCCGTCTTGACCCCCCAACTCTGTCTGCCTGAAGGGGCTCACCTGTTGGGGACCGTCGCCGCCGGCAGCGGCATCTACAGCACCTCGGCCAGCCTCGACCACACCATTGTCATGACCTCCATCTGCCCGAGCTGTAGCCAGCGAGGCTGGCTGCAAGGCCGCGTCTTCGACTTCGACGGCGTCACCCCGCCCCCCCAACCAGCCACCGTCCATATTGAACCGGGCGACCTGGATATCGAAGTCCTGCCTTCCGGCGCCTACAGCACAACCCTGATCCCCTTCGACAGCTATCATGTCACCGCGCTGGGCACCAACTACCGCTACCCCATCGGCCCCTACACATTGACGGTTTACAACAACAACATCACCAACCAAAACTTCAGCCTCAACCGGGCCGATATCAACGCCAGTCCCTTAAAAATAACGACAACGCTGATAGCCCCCGGCACAACCGTGCGGACCATCACCCTGACCAATCAGGGCAACCTCTCCCTCACTTATAAAATCAACGAGGTTCCCCCGGCCGTTCCGGTGCAATCGAACCAGATCACAACTTTGAGCAAAACCGGACCGCTGGAAATCGATCCCCGGCTCAGCGATCACATGACAACGCAAGGCCATGACGGCTACCTGATCTACCTCCGCCCCTATCCCGACCTCAGCCCTGCCTATCAAATGGATTGGAACGAACGGGGCCGGTTTGTCGCAAGCGCCCTCCAAAAAGTGGCCGAAGAATCCCAGACAGCGCTGAAAGCCTACCTGGACAAAAGAAATGTCTCCTACCGGGCCTTCTGGGTCGACAACGTCATCGTCGTCCAGGACTCTTCTAAAGCCGTCTTTGAAGAACTCAAAGCTTTCCCCGAAATCAAACTCTTGCAAACGCTGCCCCATCCGCAACTGATGGATGCCGAAGAAACGAAAACGCCGACCCGCACCCTGTTGCCGACCAGCATCGAGCCCAATCTCACCCACATCAACGTCGATCAGGTCTGGGCTCAAGGCATCGACGGCCAGGGAATTGTGGTCGCCAATATCGATAGCGGCGTCCGCTATACCCATCTGGCCCTGGTTTCCCAATATCGAGGGAACCTGGGCAATGATACCTTCGACAACAACTACAACTGGTGGGACCCCGCCCCCGGTGGCGGCAGCAGAGCACCGGAAGACCCCGACGGCCATGGCTCTCATACCATGGGAATTATCGTCGGCGACGACAACGGCGCCAATAAAATCGGCGTGGCTCCCGGCGCGCAATGGATTGCCTGCAAAACCTTTGAAACCCTGGATGAGGACTATACCATCTCCCTCCTGGAATGCGGTCAGTTTATGGTCGCCCCCTGGAATCTGAATGGGACCAATCCCGACTCGGATAAGCGCCCCCACATCGTCAACAACTCCTGGGGAGATTGTGGTTTCACCTATAACAACTGGTATGACGGCATCTTGAATAGCTGGCTCGCCTCAGGGATTTACCCGATTTTCGCCAACGGCAATGCCAGCAACTGCGGCTACGATACCCCACCGGGATTGAACACGGTGACCACCCCCGCTCGCTCCGGCAAAGTCACCGCCGTCGGCTCGACCGGCCTGAACAACGGCCTCTATGCCCCACACTCCACCTGGGGCCCCACCGACAATCCCGACCTCATCAACCCGCGCGGCCATGCCGATCTCAAACCGCAGGTAGTCGCGCCGGGCGTCGGCATCCGCTCCGCCATGCGAGACAGTGACACGGCCTACATCTACCTCAGTGGCACCTCGATGTCCGCCCCCCATGTCGCCGGCCTGGTCGCTTTGATGTGGGAAGCGGCCCCCTGTCTGCTCGGTGACTATGCCAACACAGAAACCATCATCGAACAAACCGCGACCCCCATTGCTTACAATGACGGCTATGGAGCCCGGGTGCCCAACTATGCCACCGGCTGGGGAGAAATCAACGCCCTCAAAGCTGTCAACGAAGCAAAACGGTTTTGCGCCGGCATCTCCTGGATGGAGGTCACCCCCATCAGCAGCACAATTCCAACCTCTGGAAATCGTGTGGTAACGGTAACCCTGACCTGTAACCTGACGGACACCACACCGACGCAACCGTTGCAGGGATCCCTCTCGATCCAGCACAATGACCCCACGGTCAGCACCCTCAATATCCCGGTGGAATTGACCTGTGCCAATCCGGTTCTGACCCCGCGTTGGAACAAAGAGGTCTGGATCAATGGAGTCAAAGCAACCTCCTTTAACACACCCTACGCCGTCCACGCCGGAGATCTGATCACGGTCGTCGAAGCCCTCGGCGCTTCCTACTCCGGACCGATCTCCGCCGTATTGACCCAGAGCTGGGAACCGGGGCTCCAGTTGAAATCCTATTCTCAACCCTCGGCCGGAACGATTATCACCGGCACCGACCGTCTCACCTGGACGCTGAACAACGTTACTCCCAACATCTCCCATCTTCTCACCAAGACCTATCAGGCCCGGTACAGCAGCTGGACCACCGCCACGCTCTCCGAACAATACACCGTCACCGGCGCCACGCAACCGATCACCGATCTCCGGGTAACCTTCGTCCAACACTTCCCCCCCGTCACGTTGACCAAAACAGGGCCCATCACGGCAGAATTGGGATCGATTGTCCCCGTCCAACTGGTCATCTCCAGCGACGGCGCCTTCCTGAAATCCGCCTGGCTCACCGACACCCTGCCCCCCGAAATGACCTATGTCGGCGGACTCCGCACGAGCTTTGGAGAGACACGCGTTGAGACCAATACGATCTATTGGGACAACCTCCCGCAAAGCACCATCATGGTCGGAGTAGTCTCACCCGATCCGGAAGTCGACGATCTGCTGGAATATCTAAATGAAATTGAAAATGTGAACGCCCGACGAGTTTCGGCCTCATTGTATACACTGACTCTCGAAGATCTGCGGCCTTACGCCATCATCGTGGTCTGTAACAATGCCCGCTGGGACCCGGCCAATCCCCTGGTCGCCGATGTCCTGGCCGATTATATCGACAACGGCGGCAAGCTCATCATCTCCAATCTCGCCTGGGATTACACCGGCCTGGGGCTGAGAGGCCGCCTCATCTCTGGCGGCTATACACCTTACATGACCGCCACCGCCAACCTGAATGCCACCTCGCTGGGCGAATTCAATGCCAATCACCCCGTCATGGCCGGTATCGGCATCACCAACTCGCTCTCCACTGCCACCCACGAAAACCTGGTTCTGACCAACGGGGCGACTTACATCGCCCGCTGGGCCGACGGACAACCGCTGGTCTATGCCCAGGGAGAAAACGTTCTGGGGTATAATTTCCGCCTGGACTGGACCCGGGAAGGGAATCCCTGGTCAGGAGAGGTACCGCAGCTGCTGGAGAACTCGATCCGCTGGCTGGTTCGCAACCAGCGCACCCCACTGCCGACGACGGTTACCACTACATTCAATGTCCGCATCAATACCATGCCGGCAAGTCGAAATATACAAAACTCAGCCCGCCTCAGCTGGGATAGCGACTATGCTTCCGCCATTCACGACATGGCCATCACCGTAAGTTACGTCTATCTGCCCATCGTCCTACGCAAAGGCTGATTTTTCCTCTCTGTCTATAAGGTCGCGTGCCCTGGAAAAGGGCACGCGACCTTAAATCAACCCACCAAGGAGCTATCAATGTCCGTCCTCGAACCTACATTCATCACCAAAGATCCGGTTGGCATACAGACCTTCGAACTGGCCTCTCAATTCATCAACGACCGCTTCACCATCCGGGTCGCCTTGCCTGCCATGTACCCCGTCACCGATCGCACCTACCCCGTCCTCTATATGCTCGACGGAGATAGCAGCTTCGGTCTGGCCGCCTCCACCCTGGCCTACGTCAACCTGGGCGGCAATTTCGGAATGGGGAAAAACATCCCCGAAATGATCGTCGTCAGCATCGCTTACGATCGCGGAGCATTGCCCTGGCTCTTCACCCGGGTACGAGATTTCAGCCCCACCGTCGATCCGACCTTCAACTACAACAATCCCAATTTCCAGATCCCTGAAAGCGGTCAGGCCGAAAAATTCTATCAATTCTTCTCCGAAGAGCTGATCCCCACTCTGATGGCGCATTATCGCATCGATCCAGCGCTGGCCGTGCTGGCCGGCCATTCCATGGGAGGGCTCTGGGGACTCTACACGCTCTTTCACGAACAACGCCTCTTCCATAAATACATTCTGGCCTCGCCTTTCGTCGGCTGGGATAACAACAGCATCCAGCAATTCGAGGCCGCTTACGCCCAACAACAACGGGCATTGCCCGCCGATGTCTTCTTCTCTGTCACCGGCCATGAACCGACCCCGACTTACATCGAAGAAGTGCACACCTTCTATAAGACCCTTCAAGATCGAAATTACGCAAACCTGCGCACCCATCTGGCCGTCTACCACGACGAAAACCACTTTTCAGTCTGGCCTAAAGCCTTCCTGGACGGCCTGGTCTACATCTTCAACAACTGACTTCTGAGATCAAGGGCGGCCACATCGGGTCGTCCCTACAAAAAACTCTCTGCTGCGGGGGCGCCCTGAACTGGCCTTGTAAAACCATTTCGGTTAAAGCACCCGGGGCGGGACCCAAAAACCGTTTTTGCCCCACGCTAATAAACGACCGCACATGTCGAGAACGCTAATCGCTCTGGTCAAAAAACATGTTTGCGCGCGCATAAGAATGCGCGCGCAAACATAAACAAATCTCTGAACCTCATTTCTTCAAGCTCGGAATCAACCCCGGCAGCGACATGATCAAAGAAATAATCCCAAAGATCGCCAAAATCAACACCAGGACAATCCCGATCACCCCCATTACAATCCCTCCCACCGCATCCGTAATGCTCACCAGGAATCGGGGAACCAGGCTGTGCAAAAACACCACAATCACATTCGCCACCAACGCCATAAAAAAGATCACCACCAACCCGAGGTTCTTGAGAAAATCCTGCTCGGCCAGCAGGATGGAGCCCCCAACCCCAATCTTAAGCAGCATCAACAGGCTTAAAATCACTGCCGCCCCGCTGCGATCGAAAGAAGCATATCGACACATGTAAATAATCGTGCCGAACGGAAAAGCAAACAGCAACACCGTCATCTTGATCATAGCCGCCAGCGCCGCGTAAATTTCCACCAGCGCCACCAGAATCAGACAGATGGCCAGCCCCATCGTCAGCAATCCCTGCAACCGCCCGTAGCGTGTATTGCCCATCACCAACGCCGCCCCCAACATGCTGACCGAAAAACACAACACGATATCGACAAAAGCCATCGCCGGAATGGCCCGCCCGGGAGGATCCTCATCGACACTCAAGGCCTCCTTCGACTTTTCATCCACACTGTTAAGCGCTTCATCCAGCTCCGAATTCCCCGTGTCGGGAGCCGCCTCCAGCAAGGCGCCGACATTGACCTTTTCTTGCGCCAGATTCAGATATTCCAACAGGGGCTCCAACTGCGGAGCCCCCCGCTCAAACAGCACAATCACCAGACTGAGCGCAATCGCCACCACCAGGAACGGCCAGCGCAATTTAGGAGGTTTCATAAAATATTCGCCTCAAGGCTTCAAAACATCCATCACACAACGGCTCTCTTCCGTTTTCGCCGTCGGCGAGACAACTTCCTGGCACTGAATCGTCATCGAAGCCCCCTCCGGAGCCACATAAACCGTCAGAGCCGGCTTCTGCGCCGTCAACCGTTGATTGCCGGTAACCTGAGGGGTTGCCACACGGACCACCACCAGCGTCGGAGCGCTGGAAATCAACCCCAGCTTCACCACCCGACTCCCATCGCCTTCGATTCTCCGCACCTCCACCTTGCACTCTTTCCCCTTCGCCAGCACAATCCGCTGCCCTACCGTCGTAATTCCATTGCAGCCGTCGCTGATCACATCCCCGCTCGCCAGCGGCTTGTCGGGGGCCAGCTTCCCCTTCACCCACTGCAACCAGTCGGGCGGGCTGGACAGATCCGGCTGGCCCGACGGCTGCATAAACCCGGCACTGGTCCCCCCAATGAAAAGCACGATCAGCAGGATAAAGATGCCCAGCAGGATCTTCTGCTGTTTGGTCATGGCAAAATCCCGGTCCGGTAATAATAGATTTCCAGCACAGGCTCGGCCCACACCGGAACCCCCACCGGATCTTGAAGGAAAGGCCCATAGGAACTCAATGGATTGGCCGCCGACAACGCTCCCACCCTGAGCAAAGGGCCGGTCTGCAAATAAATGCTCAGAGTTTGATGATTCCCATCCCGGGTCAGATCGGTCACATCCCAGAGATAAGGCTGCGACGCACTGTCCGGAATAAATTCCAACACGGAGTTGGCCACCCTCCGGCAGCTGTTGGCAAATGGATTCGCAGTGCCGTCATCGACCGAACAGGCCCCAATCCGGATAGAACTCACCGGCAGCCCGCTCCCGTCATCCTGGAACCTGACCCAGCGCACGCGCAACGTCGAGGTCAAAATCTGGCTTCCCACCGGAATTTTTGAGAGATCGAAACGCAGCACAGAACCGAAAGCCAGGCTTTCCGATCGCTTCCCCGACCAGAATTCACCGCCCGCACAATTCGAACTGCCCTCACTGTTCCAGACACAGACCTGCTCCGGCGTCACTGCCTCCATCTTTAATTCCGGCGGAGCGGTGACCGTCAGCGTCACCGCCCCCCCCTGGTCGATCAGACTGCCCGGGGCCGGATTAATCCCCATCACCAGCCCGGCTTCATAAACCAGAGTCGCTTCATAAATAAGTTTCACCGCCAGACAGGGGGGATTGTCACAGCAGGTGTTGACCAGTTGCTCTTGAGCCTGGGCCACCGGCAACATCGCAATCTGGGGGATCTGCAATCCCGGCTGCGGCCCTTTGGAAACGGTCACCGTCACCCGCTCCCCCTGCCGGACCCGAATGCCCTGCGGATCGACATCCAGCAAACTGCCCGCCGGCGCCACATTGAACTTCTGGATCGTCACCAGATTGAAACAGGGCGGATTCTCGCAATCGCCGAAATTCGTCAGATCCACACTTCCATTCTGGACCGAAACCCTATCCGGAATGAGGATATCCGGCTGCGGCCCGCGGGAAAGCGTTACCGTCACCAGCGCTCCGGGGCCCAGCGTTCCGGTCATCGGCGGATCGGTCTTAACAATCCGCCCATCGGCAACTAAAGCCGAATAAAGCCGCGATCCGCTGTCGTTCATCTGAATCGGCCCCAACCCGGGGATCGACCGCGACAGCTCATCCAGAATATTCCGGGCCTCCGTCACCCGCAGATCCGTCAAATCGGGCATCCGTATCGGCCCCCGGGAAATCGTCAGCGTGATCGGCTGTTGATGCCAGATGACCGATTCCGCCGGCGGAATGCTTTTGATCACATTCAACTCGGCCACCAGCGGATCATAACTCCACTCCACCCCGCCGACCCGGATATCGCTTTTGGACAGTACTTCCATCGCCTGCGTCAACGGCTGATTGACCAGATCGGGCACAGTTTTCCTGGACAGAAAATTCTGGTAGACGAAAAAGCCTCCGCCCCCGACCAGCCCCAGAGCAACCAAAATCAGAGCGGCCGCCGGTAGAATATTGTTCTGGAACCAGATATTTCCGACATTTAGTTCCAGAAAGGTATCACCGGTGCTCTCATCGATGGGGGTAGATACTTCATCCGGATGCTTTTGATCGATAATGGCAAAAAAGATCTTATAACGGCCCGGTCGGGCCTCCGGCGGAATGATAAAATCATACGTGATCCGCTCCTGACACAGAACCGGGAAATTGCGCTCGGCTCGCCCCTCCAGCGCCGCCCAATCCAACCGCTGCGGAGGGATTCCCCCCGGCCCGGGTCGCTTATCAAAAAGCCCCCGCAAACTCTCCCCCAGACGCCGCCACAGCCCCGGCTTTTTCCCCGTCGCCGGCGTGACGGGTTGAGCAACTGGCCTCTTTCCAGCCTTGAAAATGCCCCACAACCGGCTCAACAGACCGGGCTTCTTGCCGCTTCCTCCCGCAACCCCGGGTTTAGGCGCCGTGACCGGCGTCCCTCCCGCAGTTGAGGGTGTCGCCCCCGGCTTTCCTCCCGCCGTCGGCGCGACCGCCGGTCCGGGCGATGCCGCCGGATGGGCCGACGACGGCGTAGATGGAGTTGCCGGTTTGCCGCCCCCTCCCGAAACCCCCATCGAAAAATCCGGCGCCGGAGCTCCCTCCGCCGTTCCCGCCGAAACGGAAACGTCAGACCCGGCCGGCACGCCGCCGGGATTCATCGTGCCGGGCGAAGTCCATCGCCACATCGCCCAATCCGCTTGCTTCTCCCGCTCCACCGAAACAGGGATCACCGGAGTCAGCCCCGGCGGCGTCAAAACTGGGAGCGGATCCGGCTCAACTTCAACCTTCTCATAGGGCTCGATCATCAACCGCAGATCGCCGCGAATCGGCACCACCCCTTCATTTCTAACCTCAAACGTGATCCGGCCACGGCGGTTGCGATCTCTCCAATCGAATCTCAACTCAATATCGTTCACAGGTTGGATAACCAGGCGTCTATCGGCCATCGCTGCCCCTCCCTTTAATTCCCGCTGCCTTCCGGCGCATTGGATTGCTCAACAGCTCCCGGAACATAATATTCGATCGACAATTGCGGGCGATGGGTAGGATCGAAATGGTTAACCGTCGCAAATCGTTGCAACACAAAGCCGGCAGGAAGCACGCCATCCCGGTTCTCACTCACAAACTGCACGCAAAAAACAGCCCCTTCCGCCTGCGCAAAGCCATAACTGAGGTTGGAAAGATCCCATTCATAGACCTGAGGCGCAGGACTCTTGATCCAGGTCGTCACCGTCACCCCCTCCCCATCGCAGATCGGCTCGGACTGGCTCTCCGGATTCCAGGGGATCTTGATACCACTTACCGTCACCCCCTTCAAATACTCATCAGAACTGATAAAATCCTCCAGATAAAGCCGTAATTTCACCCCCGACACCACCGCCCCGGCCGGCAATCCCGGATTGAGAAAATGCAGCACAAAAGTCCCCGTCAGATCCGAACGATCACGATAGGCATAAAGAGAGGCATAAACGCTCTTACAGTCCCGATGGTCGTACTTCACCCCCGAATCCCAAAAACAGCTGAAATCAGCCGCCAGGGAATAGGTAAGCGGCGCCCCCGAAGCAACGGTCAACACCACCGTACTCGTCGGCACGATCAACTGGCCGGCCGGAGGATTGCTGCCCAACACCCGGCCCAACATGGAACTTTCAATCTCCTGCCGGCTGATATCCTGATACATGATCCGGATATTCATGCAAGGCCCCCCATTGCAAAGACGCGACAGCGCCGCATAGGCCTGGCCCCGATGCATATGGTTCACCGCCGGCATGACCAAAGCCGGCCGGGAAAGGGTCAACGTCACCGCCTGCCCTGCCGTGATCGGGGTACCGACCGCCGGTTGAAAAGTGATCACCTTCGTCCGGCTTATTTCCGCCAGACTCCATTCCCATTGCAGAGAGGCCAGCTTCAAACCCCGACTGTGCAACTCCCGGGAGGCCTCCTCAAAAGGCTTTCCCGTCAGATCCGGCATCGTCCTGGCCGGAGGCATCATCACCAACAGCGCAGCCCCCCCCACCACAGCCGCCAGCACCGCCAGCACCCACACAACCCACCAGGGAAAAACCCGTTGCTTCTGTAACGGCCCCTCGATATCCAGGAAAAAGTGCCGGCCCCCGACATACACATCATCCGGATACTCTGCATCGATCACATCCAGAGAGAACTCATAAGAGGCCGGCTCTACATCCAGCGGCACCTTGAAATTCACCTCATAACAGACCGTCTGGCTTCTTTCAATCTTGCGCTCCGGCTCCATCACCTGCGCCCATTTTTCCCGGCTCTGAATCACATCCCGGGCCCGGGTAAATTTCCCGGCAGTATCGACAATGCCATCCACATCGCGCTGCCGCACATACTGGCTGATTTCATCGATAAACTGGGGATTCGCCGTCAACGCATCGCTATGGGCCACAATCCTGGCCCGCGCCTGAAAATCATCCACCCCACGATTCGTCACATTCACCGGAATAAGATACTCTTTATAATTTTTCGACCGGCTCCCCAAACCGATCCGGGCCAGCCGCTTCCCAAGCCAGGGAATTTTCTCGACCCACGATCGCACCCTGCGAAAAAATTGCCCCAGCGGATTCGCCGACCCGTCATCCAATCGAATAGTAAACTTATCATTCGAGGGAGTGATCACCAGATCCAGATTCGACCTCAATACCATATACCCCTCCTCGATCCTGATTCCTGCCGCCTACCCGATTCCATCCTGAAAATCCCCCGGCCTGAGGTGCGACGCACTTTCTATCTATAGAACCGTCGATTCAAACGGCTCAACTTGAATGCAAGATCCCTGTCCTTGCAAGATCATAGTGCGTTGCACCTCTTTGGAAAATCCCCCTACCCGCACAAGGCGCTTTTCCCGGTCAAATACGCCGCGCTGTGCGAAGCAGGAAGAGAGTTTTTTGTTTATGTTTGGGTGCGCATCAGAATGCGCACCCAAACATGGCCTTTACCAGAGCAGCACAAAATAAATCTTCCGCTGCGTCTCTCTGCGAACTCCCCGTCTCTGCGTTGAAATCTCTTTTTCATCCTTCGGGGTGCCGCCCCCACACAATCTCCCGGGTCATATAAACCGGCTTCTCCATCTCCACGATCTTCTCAATCAACCCCTTGTAAATCTGCGCCTCAGCCGGCGCCCAAACCTCCAGATGGAAATCCCGCTGCCGGCTCTCCTCCACCCGAAAACCTTTCATCCCCGTCGCAATTTCCAGGAAACGAAGTAGCCCCTCACAGGTGCCTCGCCATTGAGCCAGCATCGCCGCCGAAGCCAGCAACTCCCGGAACCGCCGCACGCCGCTCGGAAAACGTTTCACGCCGGCTCCATCGGCACTCACTTCCAACAAAGGCTCCAATCCCACCCAGCTCGCCAGAAAAGGCAGGAACCGTTCATCAGTAAGATAAGGATCAAACCAGAGCGCCAGCTCCTCCACAATCGCCTCATCAGGAGCCTGAAATGCCTGCATCACCTCCAGAAAGGCTCCCATGGCCGATCCCGCCAGCGATCGCTGAAAAACTTCCGGCAGCAGCAAAGCGATTTCGTTTTGCTTCACGGGGTCCTCCAGGATTTATCGGCAGAAGACTGCTGAACATCGCTGAGCTTACAGACATTGATCTCATGCTGGGCCGAACAAAAAAGCCAGGTCGGCGGCAACGTAATCTTCGATTGAGAAATCTTGCCGGAAACCGGCTCATACCTCACATCCGTCGCCAGCTCTTCATTGGCCTTCACCATCCGGCGATAAATGCCCTTCTCGCCCCCCACCATGACCAGATCCCCGGCCGGATAGGCCGCGATCCCATAGATCGGCAACAGCCAGAACCGCGGCTTTTGCGAATTCTCCTCGGGCCGCAACGGCAATCCATAACGCCAGTCGAAAACGGCCCACCCGTTCTCTTCCGCCTCAGGATTCTTCAGATCCAGTTCCAGCACCCCCCGACGATAGGTGGCCGCAAAAACCCGGTTGCCCATAAAAGCAAATCCCGTACAGCTGCCCCCGGTCCATCCCTTGTGATAACGGACCCAGGAAACATTGCCCTCCCACGTCACCCGGCACCGATAACAACCGTCGCCGGGATCTTCCGGCCCCAACGCAGCCGCCCCGGCCCACAAATCCACCCCCTCGCTGCTGTTTTGAATGGCCAGTTTCCGGATGTCCACCGAGCGGCCGCCGGGAAAGTGCACCGGCTTGAAATCGCTGGGATATTGCGCCTCAGACTGCCGGCAAAGATAGACCCCCTTGCCGTCCTTCAACGCCACCGCCAACAGAGATTTGCCCTGTCCATAACGATGAAAAACCACCGTATAAAAACGCAAAGGCTGCTCCGCCGTTCCGGAGAGCAGCACATCCGGATCTTTCCGCTCGATCACCACCTTATTCCGCTCATACTCATATTGAAAAAGCCCATCGTTGGCCGCTACCAGCACAAAGGAATCGTCATCGGTATACCGCCAGGCAATATCTTCGATCTTGCGGCCCCTTTTGCTGAAGCAATCCTCCTCCGGCCAGCTTTCCCCCCAATCACACGTCACATAGACCCGCCAGGTAAGTTCCTCCTCATTGGTAGTTTTCGTCCCACCTGCCTGAGTCAGAACCGCCACCCATCCCGGCCGCTCCGGATGGGGAGCGATGCGAATCACCTCCTCATCCGGCTCAAATTTACGGATCAATTCCCACCCCTCACCGTCGTTCGTCGAACGGAAGAGTCGGGATTTGCTGCCGGCATACCAGCTGTGAGGTTGAAAAAAATCGGCGGCCAGCACGGAAACCGACTCCGGATACTCGTCCACCTCCAGCGCCACCTGATCGACCCAGAGCACCCCGGCCTCTCCCAACAAGAGGTTGTAAATTTGCGAAATATGCAACTCCTCCCCGAAAGGCCAGCCCTCCTGCCGCTCCAACAAAACGCTCGCCCGGCCGCCCGGCAGCGCCGCCCGCTTCACAGCCTCCTCCGTCGACGGCAACGGCGTGATCGCCTGGTACAACCGCTGTTCAATCCGCCCTTTGATCAAATCCGGGCTCTCCTCATTGCGTACCACCACCCGCGCCCGTACCAATACCTTTTTGTAACGGGCCCACTCAATCCGACACTTGATCCCCATCGGCCGCCGGGCATCCAGGGTCTCACGCACCGTGCGCAGCAAAACCGGCTGAGCCCCCTCTTGCAACGCCACCAGCAAATCCCCCTTACCCGGCACCACCTTCGGAACCAGCACCACGGCCACCGTTCCGGCCGGAGCCCCCTTCCAGAGTTGAGCATAGGTAAACGCATAAGCCCGGGCCACCCCCGGATTGTTATGCAGCGCCAGATATTCAAAATCCTCCGCCGTGACGGCCCGGTTGTGCGTCCGGAACTCCCGCGGCCCCCGCAGCCGCGCATTCTGGAGTGTCTCCGCCGCCTGCCCGCCGAAAGCCGCCCGGGGATTCGTCACCCGAACTCCCGGCAAGGGATCTTTCAATACCGTCAACGTCTGCGCCGCCACATTGCCCTCCGGCCCGCCGCCGTAACGATACCAGGCAACGATCTGCCGCCGTTCCTCCGGCACCGCCGCCAACAGAGACGCTCCTTCCGCAAGCAAAACCTGAGGGGCAAACAAAATGGTTCCTTTGATTCGATCCACGACATACACGAGATCGTCGGGACCGGTATTGGCAAAATTTTCCACTTCCCGCCAGATCTGATAATATTTCCCGTCGACCTGCGTGATCTCCTGTGCCTCCACATACAACCTGGACGCGTCCACTTCCACCCCGACCCGCAGATCAAAAGGATGGCCGGTCGATGCAATCATCGGCGCATGCCCCACCGTAAAGCTCTGCCCCGGCTGCCCGGTTCCCACGCCCAGCTTCTCCGCCATCACCAGCTCACATTGATGGGCCGTCACTACAACCTGATCTTTATCCGCCGGCAAAGTCACATCCTCATCGGTCGTAAAAATCGGCGGCGGTGTATTGCCCGCCCGATCCACCGTCACCCGCGTCCCCCGTGGAATCACAATCGCCTGCCGCCGCCCCCCCGTCCGGCTGAATTGCAGCTCCACCATCGCCGCCGCCGGCGGATAGAGCCGCACGCCCAACAACTTTAGAAAATCCAGATAGGTCAGCTCCGGCAACCGATTGACCCGATAGATCAGCATCTCGGTCAGATAAGCAAACGCCTCCAGCAGCACCACCCCCGGATCGCCGGCCGTCAAATCCGTCCATTGGGGACACCGTCGACGGATAATTTCCTTCGCAGACTCCACCAGCTCTTCGAAATTGCGCTCGTCCAGATCAGGTGAATTCATTGACATCACGATTTCTCCTCCATTAACGGCAGCGAAAATTCCAACCGCTGCAACCGCTCCAATCCCCGCACATGATATTCCATCACCAGGTTCAACCGGGTGGGATCCCCGGCATCGACATCGGCATCCAACCGTTCGATCTCAGCCCTCGGTTCCCAACGTCCCACCGCCTGCCGCACATAATGGATCGCCAGCCCCGCGGTCGTCTCATCGTTCGGCGAAAAAATCAACCGGTAGAGATGGCACCCATATTCCGGCCGCATCACCCGCTCTCCCGGCCGCGTCGATAAGAGCAGTTGGATGGACTGCCGGACCGCCTCATAATCCTCCACCAGTGCCAGTCGCCCCTCCCTGAACTGCAAACCGGTTTCCGAACTCGATTCCATGTCGGGATGCACAAACCGCCAGGCGCGATAATGAATTCCGTAAGGCAACTCGTTCATGAGGCCACCGATACCAGATCCTGCCCCGGGCTGACCACTTTATAATTCACCACACTGGGGGGCGTCCCGTCGGTCAATCCAGTCAGATTGTCGAGACAGACAGCATTGCCGTCGATAAAAAGCAGATCCGAATGGCCCGCACTGACCGATACCGTCGCCGTACACGGCTTAACCGTGGTCCCGATGTTGGGACAGCCCACAATAACCGCCGGCACAGGAAAAGGATAGGGAGCCGCCAGAACCGGAATACCTGTAATATAGACCAGCGTTTGGGTAGGAACGGGAGTGACCACCCCGGTCAAATGATCGCACACGACCATCGCCGTCATCGTCAATACTTTCATGGCTTACCCCTTCTTGAAATCGATACGACTGCCGGAGATTTCGATATTCTGACCGGGCGCTTCCAGCAGCAACTTGACCGCCGCATGGAGCGTCACCTGCTGCGGACCCAATTCCAGATAACTCCCCTGGCCGTTCTGGATCTTCAGGCTCTGCTGCGCATCGTCGAGCCGAATCTGGATTCCGCCGGGAGTGCAGAGCGTATAGATCTGTACCTGACCGCCCACTACGCCACATTCCGGCGGCCCCTGCATCCCATAC
Organism: uncultured Anaerolineales bacterium; assembly: GCA_964501335.1. GTDB lineage: Bacteria > Chloroflexota > Anaerolineae > B4-G1 > SLSP01 > CAZCTC01. The sequence continues at coordinate 90,205 of CAZCTC010000001.1, forward strand.
AATCCGCCCAGCACAATCCCGCATCCCGGATCGGCCTGCAACAGACAGACCAGAATATGGTCCTGCACATTGGGCAACGCCGTCAGCCCCTTGTTCGACCCGGCGCCCGGACTCAAAACCTGCATCCAGCCCGTCTCCACATGGCCGTAGGCCGGCAGGACCGCCCGCACCCGGCCCAACCGCTCCGGATCGTCCACCGCCGTCACCACCCCCAACGTAAATCGATCACCACCGCCGGCCGCTTCCCGCGGCGCCGGCGGGACACTCGACAGCTCGACCAGATAGCCGCTCCGCCCGTCGATCGTATGGTTCACCGCCGTCAATAAATAACGCCCCGCCAGCGGCTCCGCCACCCCCACCACCTGCACCACACTTCCCGGAGCCAGCTCCGGATTGCCGTCCGCCACCCCGCGAAAGGTCAACACATTGGCCCGCCGGCGCCCCAGCTCCGCCTGCGCCAGCGCCTGCGCATGGGGATTATCCTGCACCGCCGCATTCAACAATGTATAAGTACCCGCTCCCCCCGCCGCACTCTGTCCCGTAAAGCTCTCTGCCTGTTGAGGATTCCAGCCTTCCGCGACCACCGTCCCGGTCTCCGACTCCCCATTGATTTCAAAGCGCGCCTCCAACAATCCCAGTCCCGGTTCCAGCGCCATTGTCGGCCCAATTCCGTTCCAATCGCACAGATAAAGCGTGCCGCCACGCAATATCCAATACAACCCTTCCTGTTCCGCCAGCGCCGTCAGAAAATCCAGATCCGACGGCTGCGAATTGATAATCCGCTGCCAGATCTGACCGCCGGAGCCGCCTTGCACGGCAATCCGCAAATCCCCGGTCAATTCAGCCGCCAGCTCCGCCAGCTTGATCTGCACATAAGGCCGCACCGACTGCCGTCGACGCAGCTTCTGCATGGAATCAAAAGCGCGCACCCGGATTTCCTGCCCATGCGCTGCACCGTAAACACATTCAATCCCCGCAATCTCCCCGACAAAAAGCAACCGCGAGCTGTCGTCAATCGCCAGTTGCAGCGGACTTCCCGGCTTGAAACTGGACAGCAAATAAGAATACAAATGGCTGGGAGGGGCCAGAAAAACCAGCTCACACAACGTCGGCAAAGAAAGACGTTGCTGCACCCGCACCTCACTCAAAGCATGGACCACCGGTTCGCCCAGAGTCGTCCCGTTCACCGTCAAATAGAGCTGCGGCAAAAAACGGGTCCTAACCATGGAGCCGCCTCGCAAACTTACGCAGCGGCATCACCAGAGTCTGGCCCACATACAACCGCCGGGGATCGAGAATCCGATTGGCCAGCGCAATCAACGGCCAGTACAACGAGCTGCCGTAATATCGAAAAGCAATCTGATCCAACCGCTCACCCGCCGCCACCACATGGACCACCGGAATCCCCGCCGTCCCCCCGCTCCCCTCCTCCGCCGCCGTCCCCGAAACGCCCCCGCTGCCGGCATTCGCCCCGGCCCGCATCGCCGCCGAAGGCGGCGGGACCGGCACCCCGCCCAACGACCGCTCATCCACCCGCACAAGACGCATCCGCAGCCAGGAACGCTGCGCCGCCCCCGCCGCCGTGAACTGCTCCAATCGTTCCGCCAGTGCCGTCACCACCCCCGGAATATTCCAGGACTTTCCCCAAATAAACCGGACCAGCGGCAAATGTCCCCCATAATCCTGGCCGTTCGCCTCCAGATTTTCCGTCAACGCCCACAACGGCCCCGTCAACAGCCGCACATCGTCCGCCTGGATCGAAGAACCGGCAAACTGAATATCGAACAACAAATCCAGCTCCAGCTCCGTCCGGCCGCCCCCCGTGTACAGCAAAGGATCGTCGTTTGTCCCCACACCGGTCAACTGCCCCGCATTGGAACGTCGCAGTTGAACCCCGGCAGAACGTCGCATCACCAGACTCTCCGGATTCAACATACAGCGCAGACGCTCTTGCGTCTCTTCGATCAAAAAGGTGACTTTTTCCATAAGATACCCCGTTGCTGGCGTTCCAAAGCCTCATAACGTTCCTGAGCCTGTCGGGCCTCACCGTCCGCATCCTCCGACTCCGGTCCCTCTTCAATCACAGAATCGGGCAAATCCGGCCACAATTTATTCAGGTTTTCGCGCACTTCAGAAAGTGCGCGAAAACCCGCGCTTTTTCTCTCTCCAATTTCCCCGGTCAATTGTATAGATTGAGGATTATTCTCTTCTCTCTCTTCTCTGTGTCTATTTTCAATATCTTCGATCGGCGGTGAATTCTCTTCCCCGGCAGGCCCTCTTAAGCCCTGAAAGGGCGTTTTAAGGTAGCCTGGGGTTTCAACCCCAGGAGATCTTTCATGGACGCCTTTTTTTCCCCCGGTTTCCTCAACCAGTTGCACAAATTGAGAACTCTTCTCTCCTCCCTCTTCTCCGCGTCCTCCGCGCCTCAGCGGTGAATTCTCTTCTCCCCCGCGCCTATTTTCAATATCTTCGATCAGCAGTGAATCTTCTTCTCCCGCAGGCCCTCTTAAGCCCTGAAAGGGCGTCTTAAGGTAGCCTGGGGTTTCAACCC
>CAZCTC010000001.1:92855-203883 GCA_964501335.1 uncultured Anaerolineales bacterium
GTCTTAAGGTAGCCTGGGGTTTCAACCCCAGGAAATCTTTCATGGACGCCTTTTTTCCCCCCGGTTTCCCCAACCAGTTGCCCAAATTGAGGATTCTTCTCTTCTCCCTCTTCTCTGTGTTCTCTGGGTCTATTTTCAATATCTTCGATCTGCGGTGAATTCTCTTCTCCTCCACGCCTCAGCGGTGAATCCTCTTCCCCCCCGGCAGGCCCTCTTAAGCCCTGAAAGGGCGTCTTAAGGTAGCCTGGGGTTTCAACCCCAGGAAATCTTTCATGGACGCCTTTTTCTCCCCCGGCCTCCCCAACCAGTTGCACAGATTGAGAACTCTTCTCTCCTCCCTCTTCTCCGCGTCCTCTGTGTCTATTTTCAATATCTTCGATCGGCGGTGAATCCTCTTCCCCCCCGGCAGGCCCTCTTAAGCCCTGAAAGGGCGTCTTAAGATAGCCTGGGGTTGCAACCCCAGGAAATCTTTCATGGATGGTTTCGCGCACTTCAGAAAGTGCGCGAAACCGTACGCCTTTTTTTCCTCCGGTTTCCCCAACCATTTGCACAGATTGAGAATTATTCTCCTCTCCCTCTTCTCTGTGCTCTCTGGGCCTTTTTTCAATATCTTCGACCTGCGGTGAATCCTCTTCTCCCTCGCATCTCGACGGTGAATCTTCCTTCTCCCCCGTCCGCACAGGAACGAAAAAGAGAGGTTTTTTGTTCAGGTTTTCGCGCACTTCAGAAAGTGCGCGAAAACCTGCGCCTTCTTTTTCCCCAACTTCCCCGGCCGAATACACAAATTGAAGATTCTTCTCTTCTCTGCGCCCTCCGCGCCTATTTTCAATATCTTCGATCTGCGGTGAATCCTCTTCCCCCCAGGCAGGCCCTCTTAAGCCCTGAAAGAGCGTCTTAAGGTAGCCTGGGGTTTCAACCCCAGGAGATCTTTCATGGATGGTTTCGCGCACTTCAGAAAGTGCGCGAAACCATACGCCTTTTTTTCCCCCGGTTTCCTCAACCAGTTGCCCAAATTGAGGATTCTTCTTCTCCTCCCCCTCTTCTCTGTGTCCTCTGTGTCTCGGCGGTGAATTCTCTTCTCCCCCCACCCGGAAAGTCCGAAACTCCACCCCTTGCGGCGCCTGACTTTGAACGTAAGCCAGCCAGTGCGCCGGCGGCCCCTGGCGTCGTACCAGCTTCAACCAATGCTCCGGCACCCCGCCCGGCATCGTCACCGGCAACTCCGGCTGCGGCGGCAATTCCTTCACCACCGACCGACCCCGCAACGCCTCCGCGCAACGCAACAACCAGCGCGCCAGCCGCGTCAACAGATCGGCCAGGAACTCCCGCCATCTCTGAATCATCGCCACATCCTCTTTACGGACGCTTCAACGATTCAAAAACCAGCGTCAACGACTCCACCGCAATCTCATGGCTCAGCGCATTCAGCCCCGCCCCCCGCCATTCGCTGGGCCAGGCATCGATCAACTCCCAGCGCATCACCTCCGTCACCCCATCGTTATCGATCAGCACAATCGAAACATTCTTGCGCTGCACCTTCCCCGCCACCGCCCCCATCAACCAATCCCACAACTCCTTGGAGCTGGTCAGACCGTAGCGCAACGTCACATCGGCATATTCCACCGGACCCGGAATGCGGCGTACCACCTGATTGTTGCCGCCTTCTCGATAACGGATCGCTTCCACCTTAATACCCAACCCGGAGCATTCCGTAAAATGCCCCTGCGTCACGCCCTGAATATCGAGCTTGAAATTATAGGCGCGATAGGGATCGGTATTGCCAACCGGACTGGTACTGGCTGCGGCACCCTCAGGCATCACGCACCTCCTTCATTTTTTTGCGCGCCCGCGCTGCTCTGGCTGATCTGGAAAATCACAAACTCCGCCGGCTTGACCGGGGCAATGCCGATCACCGTCGTCACCTTTCCCATATCGATCTCACTCTGCGGATTGGTCTCATCATCGCACTTCACAAAGAAAGCCTCCTCCGGCGTCCGACCCATCAACGCCCCATCGCGCCACAAACTGGTCAAAAAAGCCCCCACATCCCGTCGGATCGCCCGCCACAACGCCGGCGTATTGGGCTCAAACACAATCCAGCGCGTGCTCTTGGCAATCGATTCCTCGATCATATTGAAAAGCCGTCGCACATTGAGATAACGCCACTCACTGCTCGCGCCGGCCAGCGTCCGGGCTCCCCAGACGTGAATTCCCTCTGGCGTGAACAGCCGGATACAGTTCACACAGTTGTCGTTCAACAGCCCGACCTCAGTCTGCGTAAAGCGATAGTTCACATCCAGCGCCCCGCGCACAATCTCATTGGCCGGCGCCTTGTGCACCCCTCGCGTGGCATCCGTCCGGGCCCAAATCCCCGCCACATGCGCCGACGGCCCGACCTCCATCACCTGCCCCGAAAAAGGATCGGAAACTTTAATCCAGGGGAAATAAACCGCCCCATACAAACTCTCCCGGGGACGCAAATCCGTATAGATCGCCTTCAGATCGGTAACATTCTGCCCGTCCAGAATCGCCACTCGATCTTTCAACAATTCGCAATGGACAAGCAACTTGTCATAATCCTCTTTATCGGTGTACCCGGGAGCCGCCACGATGGCAATATCATCGTATTGAGCCAGCCGCCCGAAACTGGGGATCTGCCCCTCCGCCGGCAACTTCTCCCGTCCCCCCGGGCCTACATTGACCACGTAGCAGCGGCTCCCCCCATTCAAGAAAAAGCCCCAGACCCCCGACGACAGCGGAGTTCCCTGTTTGGCCCCTTCGGCAAACTTCCCCACAAATTCCGTCCAGTTATTGACGGCCACCACCTCCCCGATTCTGGCTTCAGCGTTGGGAGCCACCCCGACAAAAGCCGCGGTACTGGTCCCCACCGCCTGAATTGGACGGGCGCCCCCAGATTTCTCCTCGATATACACATCCGGCGCATGGTAAACAGGCATGGAATCTCTCCTTTCTATGAACGCTTCTGCTGGTGTCTTTCCGCCCCTTGGCAAAACGCAAAAGACAAACTGCATCCCCCAAAAATAACGACCTGTGCGGTTAGTCTGGGAAAAAAGCCCGTATGTTCGCGCTGACAGTGCGAACATACGAACAAAAAACTCTCTCTGCCTGCTTCGCACCGCGCGTCGCTTTTTACCTGAAAAGCACCTGTTGCGAGACGCTAAAACAGGCCGCACACATGGAACTAATTCACCCGAATCGTAACCATCGACTCCGGCTCAGTGGGCCGCACCACATTGACCTCAATCGATTGCGACGGAGTCCTGACCCGCAACCGCCGGGGCGACTGGAGATTCAGCGGCAAATCCCGCAATTGAAACCGCCCTTCCGAATCGGTCCGGGTCACCGCCTGCAACGCCGGATACTCCACCTCGGCATTGACCACCGGCTGACCGGCACCATCCAGCACCACCCCATGCAGGTAAATAAACGAAACCACATCCGAACGCACCGTCCGCACCACCGGCACAACCGGTTCGGGACGTTCCAGACGGAAAGGAACCTTCAGTACAACCGCCGGCTGCGGGGGGACCGCCAGACCGGCCCAAAATTGAGGAGGAATAGGGGAAAAGTCGACTTCCAAACCGGGACACCCCGGACTCTCCATCGCCAGGAGCACAATCTCTCCCAGCAAACGGTGGGCCTCTTCGGGACTCTCCGCCCACGTCGTAACCAGGTAACGGAGCGCAAATTGCAACGGCGCACGATGCATCCCGCTCAACGGCGGCAGCGCCGCCAGCTCCAACAGATAAAGCGTCACTCCCTGCTTCTGAGTCGCTTTCGTCGGCACTGCCAATGAAACCGCAACCCCCACTTTATTCTGAATCCAATCCCGAAGCTGGCGATCGATCTGGTCGAGCATATGGGTTCTCCATTGCAACGCAAATTCAACAACAACTACATCCCAACACACTCCCTACCTGAAAAAACAACTGTCGTAAAAACTTGAGCCGGCTTACTCTTCTTCTCTATGTACAAAATACAAAATGTAATCCTTCTTCTGAGGAAGGTCTTTCTCATCATCCCATTTAATATTTCCCTTGGACTCGGCACACCCATAGACCGCATGCCACTCGATCTCTTCATCCAACTTCTTATCCGTCAGCAAAACGGTCGGATCATCCTTCTTTTTTACTGTTTCCAGCGCTTTCTTACTCACTGCATCGGAGAACACAATGATCAATTCCGTCTCCCGCTTGATCTTTTCGATCACCTTCTCAAATTCTTCTTTGCCCTCGCAGGCCCCGCCAAATTTGAATTTATATTTTTTCGCCAGGAGAATCACCGCATTTCCGCTGTCGGCATCATAGCCGGCCTCATTAACGAGCTTTCCCATATCCTCAGGAGATACTTTGGGTTTAGCAGCGTGAAATGCCCGATAAATACAACGCTCTTTCTTTTTCAAATCATCATAAGTTTTCAACAGAACCACTTCTCCTTTTTTTAGCCGACACCCTGTGGGTTTAAACACAGCAGCCGCGCCTGCTCCGGCCAGCTTGCCGTCAACCGCCCGCGCAGCCCTGCTTCTGCCAACACCGCCTTCAGATCGGCCGCCGACATCCGCGACAATTGCTCAAACGTCACAATCCCGAGTCGATGCAGCAGCGCTTCCTGCCTGTCGCCCATGCCCCGAATCAACTGGAAATCGTCCGGCTTGACCAGCACCCGCTCATCTTCCAAAACCGCCTGGCTCGAAATCCCAAACGAAACGGAAGCCGATTCCGGCAGCTTCAAATACCAGGCCGCCGAATAACCGACCACCCCGTCCGCCGTCTTGACATTGAGCCATTGGTTGAAGGAACCGATCTTCTGGCGCACCGCCGACATCGGCTCCAACGCCGTCAACACCGCCCCGTCATTGACCTGAGCCAGCATATCGAACTGCGTCCCGGCTCCCTTGCGCACCTTGAGCGGCGCTTCCGGACTGACCGCCACCACACTGATCACCACCGGCGTCGGCGCGGCCCCTCCCGGCAACCGCACATACCAGGCCGCCACATACCCCACCACACCTTCAGCCGTCCGCACCCACAGCCACTGCTCGGCCTGCCCGATCTTCCGGTTGATCATCTCCGCCGACTCCAGCGCCCCCAACTTCGCCCCGCTGGAAACCTGAGCCAGCACCCCCGCTCCGACATAAGGGGCCGCCCGCACATTGAGCGTCCCCACATCCGGACTGATCACCTCTACATCCATCGTCGCCTTAGCCGGCGGCTCGGGCTGCGGCCCCGGTTTAACCCCAAACGGCAACAGATAGGGCGTCGGATCGATCAAATCATAAGGATAATTGGTCGCTCCGGCCGCCGTCGCCCCCTTCTTCTTGACCGCAAAGTGCAGATGCGCCCCCGCCGAATTGCCCGTATTGTCGGCCAGTCCAATCAACTGCCCGGCCGTCACGGTCTGCCCCAACACCACCAGAATCTGCTGCAAATGGGCATAGATGCTCTCATACCCCTCCGCATGCTGAATCCGGATCTGATTGCCGTAAGGCTTCGCATTGGGATTGCTGTTGCCGTCGGGACGCACATCGCTCACCGTCCCGTCGGCCACTGCATAGATTTCGCTGCCGTTCGGGGCCTGAAAATCGATTCCCTCATGGCCCGGCAGGCCGAATTTTCCATAAACTTCTGGCCGTTCCCCAAACTGCTGTGTAATCAACCCATACTGTGTAGGCCAGACCATCTGAAATCCCATTTTCCACTTCCTTTCCACGAGAAGCCCATTGAAAAAAGTCTATTTTTCGGCGGGCGGCTTTTCAAATCGCACCAAAACATAAAAAACTTTCGACCTGTACAGTTAACCCGGAAAACACGAGAGAAAAAAAGTCCATGTTTTGGCGCACTTCAGAAAGTGCGCCAAAACATAAATAAAACAATTTCTCTCCCCCGATCCCGCGCGTCGCATCTTACAAAAGAAGTACCAGGTGCGGGATCCTAAAAACGGACTGTTAGCCCAACCGCGCAGGTCATTTGTTTTTCTCTGCATCTCTGCATAAAAAAACCTGTTACTCGTTCGTCTTGTGGACCGCCCCCAGCGCCGAAGTCGCCGCATCGCCGATCGTCTTAATCATCGTCGCCCGCGTCGCCGTCGCCGCCGTCACCATCTCCTGATGCAAATCCCACAAAGTCTTATCCACTTCGCCTTCCGCATTCACCGGCACGAACGACGAAGTATCACCGTCGAACGACACGATGGTATACGCCCGCAGCAGCACCTTTCCATCTTTCATCAACGTCTCGATATCAGGATTGCTGGTAGCCAGAAAAACAATCTGGTCGGCAGGAGTGGTATAAGTCCGCACCTCCAACGTAGTCACATCCCCGACAAAGGTCTCCATCTTCTTCGCCAGATCGTCCGCAAACTTCTTCACTGCATCCGTCAACTTGTCTGCCATGGAACTCCTCCTGAAAGATAGATTGTTTTTTATTCATCACTGAATCTGCTTCACATCACGAATCACATCCGTCACAAAACGCCACACCGCCGGTGCCAGCAACAACTGACCGCCCGGCACACTCGCCTTTAAAGCCAGCCCGGCTGCGCCCACCGTCACCGTCCCCACCAGTTTAAACCAGCTCAACCGCGACGCCAGCGCCGCCCGCACGGCCTGACAATGTAAATCGCGCCCTTCCGGGGTCACCATCGTCAGCCACCGCGTCTGAAAATTCCCCAGCCAATCCACCTCCGTCGCCCCCAACGCCAGGCCGCCCCAATCGCTCTGAATGCGCGCATAACCGCTCAGCGACTGCTTGACCTGCTCGACAAAAGCCATCCACTGCTGCATCAGCCAGTTATCCTCCTCGCCCGCGCTGAACGAGGGTGACCGCAGGTTCTCCACGGCCATCAACAATCGCCCCTCAGCCGGAGAGATCCCCTCCATGCCCCCGAACGACGTCCCGACCGGATCCAACCCCGTCAGCTTATGCTGCAAAAGCTGTAACCGCTGCGCACTGACCTCCAGATATTCCAGGGTCCCCGCCAGTTCCCCTTGCGCTTCAGCACTTCCCGCCGGCAATTTGATCTCCCACACGGACATCTCCGCCGACACTCCCCCTTCATCCACGCTGAAAGAACGCGCCGCCCCATCGAGGACCGTCCATATCCCTAACGGATCGATTCCACCCTCTATCCCCTTCAGGGTAAAAACTGCCATAAAACTCCTTTACTGCCCCGCTCAGGGTTTGAGAGTCTTCAGCAAATTGGTCGCCAGCTCCGCCATAGATTGTAAGAACTGCGCCCGGCTGATCTGCGCCTCATGCACCATCGCCAGATGCGCCTGCCAGACCTCCTGATCGATCCCGCCGCCCTCTTTGCCCGGCACAAAAACCTTGGCGTCGCCGTCGAAAGCGATCCGCGTATAAGCCCGCAACGTCGACTTGCTCGCTGCATCCGCCCCGGCCGCCACCGCCGCCGCCAGATCCGACGTCGAATAGGTCTCTACTTCCAGCGTACTGATCTCATCTGCCGCCTTGCCTAACGCATCCGCCAGCTGCGCCGTAAACTTCTTCAATGAAGCCGTCAGATCGCCGAATTGATCCACCAAACCGAAAGCCACCACCCCCATCTCTACCGGAGGCGAACCGGCCGCCGATTCCACCGACACCCCCGCCGCCGGCGCGGCCGCCACCACCGGCACGGTCACCGTCCCCAGATCCGGACGGGCCGCGGGAGCTTCCTCGTTTTTAGCAAAAGGGACCCGGACCGCCGGATCGCCGATCACCACATAAGAACGGGCATCGTTATTGGCCGACCACATCTGCGCCAGTTCCGCATCGCTCACATAATTCGGCGTCCATTTCAACTCATCCAGCACACTGCTCAGCGCCGAGCTCATATCCGCATAACGCATATTGAAACTGGGATCGGTCGCCAGCCCCACCGGCTCCCCATTCAGCAGCTTCCGCATCGCCGTCACAAACGCCTGCGTGTCATCCCCACCGCCGGGCAGAATGAAGGAATAGCCCCAGGCCCGTTCCACATGCCCGATCACCGCCAGCGCCCCCTGGCGAAGCATCTTCTGCGGCAACGCCGCCACAAAGTTGCGCGACGCAATCGGCTGACGCTGCTTGAACGCCTGGCGTGCAAACTGATCCATCAACGGAGTCCCAGCCCCATAGCAGGCAAAGAACATCGCAATCAACCCCGCCAGATTGGCACTGGCCGGCAGATCCTCGCCCGCGAAATAATAATCCCGCGACATGGTACTGCCCGGCCCGCCCCAATCCTGGCACAACAGCGCCCCTTGATAGCGCAGCTGCCGTTCATCGCCCGGCGTAAACTCCACCCCGTGGCTTGCCGTCATCAACAACGCCGGCGTCAGTGCCGCATTGCCGCCCAACAACTGCCCCAACTGCGCCTTCGTCGCCTGGCCCTCTCCCACAAACCGATTGAACTGCCAGCTGTACTTCAGCGCAATCTCGCTGCCCGGCGCCGCCTGCTGCAAATTATCGTAGAGCGGCTGGATCAAATACTTTGAACTGAGCTGGGTCGCCTTATCGCCGGGATTCGCCGCCCCGAAGAAAGTCATCTTCCGATCCAGCTTCACCTTCCCGGTCTCCGCCGCCACCACATTCTGAGCATAACGCGCATAGGATTCCAGATCGGAGCCGAAATCCAGCCGACCCACCCCGCGCATCACATCCAGCTGATACTGAAATTCATAGGGGATATCGTCCGGCGAACCTACCACCATCACATAGAACGGCATCTCCTCCGGATCGGCCGCCCCCTTCGCAATCTCGGGCCGCTGGCGGCGGAAAAACTGATCCAACCGTTCGCCCGGCCGATAGCCCGCCCCATCCTCAAAACTCCGATAGCGCGCCCCGGCCTGCTGCTGCCGCAACTTCAGCAACGGAGACAGCGCCTCTTTGATCCCGGCCTTCAACTGAGCATCCATCGTCGCCGGGAAAAGGATCGCCCAACCGGCCTGATCCAGCTTTAAAGGATCGACCCCTTCCTTAACCGGAAAAGGTGCCGCCCGTTTAATCTCCAAAAGGCCTTTGGTTTCCTGATCGGCGGCCTCTTCCTCAGGAGTGGGGACACCCGGCGTTCCCGTCAAAGCCAGCCCCGGCAATTCAGCCGGACTGCCCTTTCCCTGGATAAAACGCGACAGCTGCTCCGGAGACATCGGCGGCAGCGCATATTCACCGGTGGCCCCATTGATTCCGTTAAAAACCAGCTGCTCAAATATCGATTCAGTATCCTCAGCCATCCATGCCTCCTTCACTGTTGTCCGTCTTAAAAATAGGCCCCACCGAAAAATCCCTCCGGGCGGCCACATCGGTCCGCCCCTACCCGAACACCGCCAGGGTAGGGGCGCCCTCTACTCAAACAAGAAACAACACTCAGGGTGGGGAGAGAGTTGTTTTCTTTATGTTTTTGCGCGCATCAGAATGCGCGCAAAAACATAGGCTTTTTACATCGCAGGAGCAGGCGCCTTCTTAAGCCCTGAAAGGGTGTTTCAGGTGAGCCCGGGATTTCAACCCCGGAGCGTAGTGCAATTTACCCCTGCCCTGCTAAGGAATCGTAAAAAAATAACTTACCGATTTTTAAAGCGTTTTCCCCTGAAAATTCGGGAACTTATAAATTTACAGACCCTAAACACAAATTCCCCATTCTGATTATATCCACCAGGTGTGACAGAAGTGTGACACAGCGCCGCTTTTTCGCCCGCCCATCGCCCTGCATTGGAATTGAAAATCTTCTCTTCCAAACTCACCCCCGCGCACCCGGCATCTTCACCGCCGGATCGCCCAACACAATATACCCGCGCGCATCGTTATTCGAAGTCCATAACTCAGCCAGCGCATTCTCATTGACCCGCTCATCTTCGATCATCGGCACCAGTTCCGTCGAAAGCGCCGCATACCGCATATTGAAATACTCCATCGCCGCCCCGACCGGATAACCCCGCAGCAATTGATCGATAGCCGAAACAAAAACCGAAACATAGTGCCGCGTCGCGCCGCCCTGACTTCCCGGCCGGGGCGTCGTCGACAGGCTGAAAAACGAATTACCCCAGGCCCGATCCACATGCCCCACTACCGCGAGCGCCCCGTTAGGAATCCCCAACAACGCCCGCGGCAGATCCGCCGTGAAAGGCTGCGGCGTCAACATCTTACCCTTCTTCTTATGCTCCTGACGGAAATAATCGTCATACTGCGGCGTCCCCGCCCCGTAACAGGCAAACAAAAAGGCAATCATCCCCTGCAAATCAAGTGACTTCTCCGCCCGAATCTCTTCCCCTCTCAAATAGAAATTCTCGTTCAGGCTCCCCACCGCACCGTCCCAGTCGGCAAGGACCAGCGCCCCCTGCCGCCCTCGCTGACGATCCAGATCGCTCGAAGTGCATTCCAATCCATGCGTGGCCACAAACAACAATCCGGGCGGTTGATTCTTCAACACCTGCAACAAACGCGCCTTCTTCGCCTCGGCCCCCAACACCAGATCGGGCTTCAAATCCTTGAAGCGATCTGCCAGCGGCTGGACCAGATGTTTGGAACTCAGCTTCGTAGCCTCATCGCCCGGAATCTGCACCCCGAAAAACGACATCGACCGGGAAGCCGCCCGGGCCGCCGTTTCCGCCTTGACCACATTCTGCGCATAATTCCGATACGCCGCCCAATCATCGCCGAAATCCAACCGCCCCACCGCATATTGCACATCCAGCTGATACTGGAACTCAAAGGGGATCTCTTCCGGGCCCCCCACCAACAGCAAATAATAGGGAACGAATTCCGGATCAGCCGGCTTACTGGGATCGAGCCCCGGACAGCAATGTCCCAAAAAACTGCGGGCCATCTCATTGGCTCGATAGCCCTTTCCGCCCTCGTAAATCTGGAAATAATCGGGGTTTTTCGTCTGTTGTTTCTTTCGCCACTGCAACAGGGGATCGAGCGCCTCCTTGATCTTTTTCAACCGCGCCGGCTCCATGGCGGCCGGGAAAACAATTCCCCAACCCGCCTGCTCCAGTTTGGCGGTATTGACCCAGGGCACAGCCCCCAGATTGGCCACCACCATACTCAACGCGGTCAACCACTCTTTCAACAAAGGCACCGCCGCCGTCCAGCTCTCCGCCCCGCATAACCCGGCAATTCCATTGTCCAATGCCTGCACAATATCCGGCCAGAGGGGCCGGGGAATCTGCAAAAGCGGCGCCAAAGCATCGGCCAACGGCTGCAAAGAAGTGCCGGCCGCCGCGACATTCTGCCCCAATCCCCGCAGCGCCTCGGCGCTGAAACCGGGTTTGCCGCTCACAATCTTCAGGCTTTCAATCGGCAGATCGTATAACGACCGCACCAGAACCGTCCGCCATTCCTGAAGGTCGCGTTTCCCCTCAGCCAGCTCCGCCGCCACGGTCGAACCGAACAACTCTCGCTGTATCGCCATAAAAATATGCTGGGAAAGGAACTTCAAATATTCCTTAACATCCGCACTGCCGCTCTCGACCGGCACATCCAGCAGCAACGCCGCCAGCTGCCCCCGGCCATTCGGATCGACCATCAACTTCGCTATCGTCGTACAGGTTTCCACCGGCAGCAATCGCAATCTGGTTGCCAGCGCCTGCTGATGCCCCGGCTCCAACGTGGATGGAGGCCGCTTCACCGTCGATTCCGAGGGATCGAGCAACAGCGGGACCAGCTGCTTTGCCAGCAGCTCGCTCCAATCCCCCAGCGAAGTCACTTCACCGTTCAATATCTGAACCGTCGCCCGGGCCAGCAAGGTTACCAGCTCGGCCACCTTACCGGAATTTCTCAAATTACGGTCCAGCTTATCCTGAAGAGCCTTCAACTGATCGGCTTCTGCAAAATGATCGTCTTGCAGCCGCACCGCAAAATCCTTGACATTCATCGGCGGCAACCCCGGCCGCCCCTCTTCCGTCACCCCGTTGAAATATAAAACCATACCCCCTCCTCACTGATCCCACAACAGCCTGTTCGTCGCCGACACACCCTCCTGCCCATCCAACAGCCAGTTGGCATAATTCAACACATCCTCGAAATTCAACGGATAGCGCCGAATCGTCCCATCCCACGAACTGCTGGCCAGCGTCTTTCCATCCGGACTGATCGCCACCCGCCAGATCAAATCCGAATGCCCTTTCATCAACCCCACCACCTGCGGCTCCCGCAAATTATCCAGGTCCCATAGATAGACACTCCCCTTGCGCGTCCCCACCGCCAGCATCCGCTGCTTCCGATCCGGCGAAAAAGCCACACTGTAAACATAACTGGAATGCTCCAAGGGCTCCGCCGCCAGCGTAAAGGTCCCCATATTCCACAACAACACCCGATTGTCCCAACTTCCCGAAGCCAGCAACTTCCCATCCGGACTGAAATCCAGACTGAGAATATCGTTCGTATGCCCGGTCAACGTGTAAGCCAGCGACACCGCCAACGGACTGCTGCCGGGCTGCACCTGCCAGAGCCGCACCTGATCGTCCGTATGCCCGGTAGCAATCCACCGCCCATCCGGACTGTACGCCACCGCAAAGACCCCTCCGCTGTAACGGACCTGAGTCTCCAGCCTGGTCTCCAGGGACCAATGCTGCGTCTCCCATACCCGTCCCAACCCATCATCCGAAACGGTCACCAGATGGGCCCCATCCGGACTGAAAGCCGCCATATTGACCGCCGCACTGTGGGTCAACGGCGGCCCGGCCGCAGAAAGATCCCCGCTGTTCCAGACCTCGGCCACTTTGTCGTCGCTGCATGTCACAATATACCGGCCATCCGGACTGTATTCCAGATTCCACATCTTGCCGGCCTGCGTCTGCAATGCTTGCACCATCCCCCCCCGTTCCATCGACCAGATCCGCAATTGCCCGCTGTTGTCGCCCGAAGCCAGCGTCCCATCCGGACCGAAATCGATACCGCGCACCATCGCCCCCTGCCCGCTGAGCGTCGAATACTGCCCCTCGCGCGGCCGGCTCAAATCCCAGGACCAGACCGTACCGTCCCCCGTACCCCCGGCCACCTTTTGGCCATCTCGACTGAAAGCCACATCGGAAAGCACATTGAGCGGCCCGGTCAACGTTGCCACCACATTCGTCCCCTGGGTCTGAGCGCTCCAGAGCCGCACCGTAGCATCCCGGGACCCCGAAATCAAATAATCCCCCAGCGGACTGAACGCCAGACTGGTCACATCCGACTTGTGCCCCACCAGGGTCCGCACCGGCTGCCAGCTTCCAGCCAGATAAACCCGAATCGTCTTATCGCGAGAAGCCGAAGCCAGATATTCACTGTAGGGACCAAACGCCACCGCCCGCACCAACGCAGTATGATAGGCCAGCGTAATCGCCGGCGTCACGGTCATCGTTCCAGTCTCACTCGTCTGCAATCCCCACACATAAACCAGATTGTCGTACGAGCCCGCCGCCAGATACTTCCCATCCGAACTGAAAGCCACACTGTTTACATGCATGGTAGGTTCGGTCAGGGTAAAAGCCGGCGTCGCCCGCATTCCCGCCCCGGTCTGCGTCAAAGCCCAGATCCGTACCATCCCCCGATTTCGAGAATTCTCCTGTTTACGCGCCGCCGGTCCCAGCTGCCCCCCGGTCGCCACCCATTTCCCATCCGCACTGAACACCGCCGAATAAATCCCCTCATAAAACCCGGACGAAGCAGGCGTTTGAACCCATCCACTCCATTGCCCCGTCTCCACATCCATAAATTCCAGCCCCCCCACATTGCCGGGACTGCCCCCATCGTCACCGCCGGCCAGCAAAGTCTTGCCGTCGGGACTCAACGCCAACGTCCAGACCGCGCTTCCCGGTCGGTCGGCCAACGCCTCCCGAATCACAGAGGTTCCCCCACCGTTGAAATCCCAGGTCAGAATCTCGCCCCGGCTTAATCCCAGATACAATCCGCGATCGTCCGGCATATACAACACCGCCGGCACATCCGACTCCAGATTCTCCAGATGCTGCGCCGGATAGAAATCCAACAACACCCGCCGCAACGCCATCTCAGCCTCGGTCTGATCGATCGCTCCCAACACCGGCTGGAAAGTCTTCAACAAAGGCGACATATTATCCAGCAGTACGGCCTCCCGGGCCAGCTCCACGCTTTTAGCATGGTTGCTTTCCTGTTGCACCAGCGCCACCATCGCCATCTCCCGTGAATAGGCCAGCAAATTGCCCCGTCCAGCCAGCCATGCCAGATAAGAGACCAGCAATAAAACCACCCCGCCCGCCACCGCCGAACCGATCCACAACCGGCGCGTCCGGTTCCGACGTTGCTCCGCCAATCGACTCGCCGCCAGAAATTCCAGTTCAAAAGGTTCCATCTCGTCCGGATGAGCGGCCGCCCAGGCCAATGACTCCACCAGCACCTCTTCCCTGAAAAAGAGACCGGCGTTTTTGCTCTCCTGCCATTGACGCGCCGCCACCCGCAGGGGCGTCTCGCGCGCCGTCTCCCACTCCCGATTGGATTTACGAATCGGCTCGATCATCCGGTCGTGCACCAATTCATACCATCGCACACCGCCCCGCAAATCAGCCCGGATCAGATACCGCCGTTCCAGCACATCCACCGCGGCATTGGGCAAGCCCGCCGTCGCCTCCGCATCGCGCATCACCAACCCCCGGGTGCGCATCGGCGTGATCAACTGCTCGCTGAACCAGCGGCGTAACTGCCGCTCACTCACCCCGCTCTCTTTTTGCGCCGCCTTCAACCCTTCCAGGTAGAAATCGGCCAGGGCGCCATCCAGATTCCCATATTGCTCCACATCCGCCCATTGGATCAACCGATCGGGCTGCTCCGGCAAATTCTCCCACAACCGGCTGCAAACCACCTGCAACTGCACCGGCTCCACATAAGGCCCCGGCATCTCAATCTCTTGCGATACCGGCCCATTTTCACCGGCGGCCATCCGCTGCACCTTGATCAGTTGCAGATTCTCCACCAACCGCTCCGCCACCCCCGCATCAAACGCCATCCCGCAGTTCTGCGCCGGCTTCGCCACCGCCTCGATCGCCCCATCTTTGCCCAACCGCTCCATCCGGAATCGAGTCCGCAACCCATTCGGCACCAGCGTCAAATAGGAATCCATCTCCGCCACATAATCTTCCCGCATCGCAAAGACCATCCCCAACCGGGGCAGGGCCGCCAACGCCCCCGACACCTCCCGAAAAAACTCCCGGGCCTGGAACCAATGCTCGCGATGGGTGGTAAACAATTCCTCAAACTGGTCGAAGATCACCAGAGGAGAAGCCGAAAAATCAGAGGGGTTTTCATCTTCGCGGCAATGTTCCTCTAAAAACGACTGCAACGTATAATGGACCAGCTGCTCCGGAGGCACATCGCCGCCCGACAGCCCCAACAACGCGCTGAAAACAAAGACATTGTGGATCGCCGCCGGATCGATTCCCAGCGGCAAAGGATTGCCCACCCGCGCTACCGGAAAAACCCGAAACCCTTCAGCCTCCAGCGCCGGCACAATCTGCGCATTGAGCAAAGAGGTCTTGCCGGCCCCCGATTGCGCATAGAACAACACCGCCCGCTCCGAAAGGATCAGCGACAGCAGGTCACGGGCCTCACGTTTTCGCCCGTAAAAGTTATTGCGATCATTGCGCTCATAAGGCCGCGGCCCGATATAAGGATTTGAATTGATGTTCATGGAAGGATTCCCATCCCGCTGACATCCCCTTGATTAGGAATCAGCACCCACGAATAATCCACCACATCGGAATACCTGAACGGATAACGCCGGATCGACCCATCCCAGGAAGCACTCGCCAGCGTCTTCCCGTCCGGACTGATCGCCAGTTGCCAGATCACATCCATATGGCTGGACAACATTCCCACCTGCTCCGGCGCCTGCCCCTTCGTCAAATCCCAAAACCAGAGGCTGCCGTCATAAGTCCCCACCACCAGAATCAACGGCCTGGACTCTCGACCAAAAGCCAGACTGTAGACATAACTGGTTTGCGTCAGAGGCTCGCTCGTCGCCGGCCCAAAGGTCTCCATGCTCCACAATCTCACACTCTTATCCGCACTTCCCGAAACCAACAACTTCCCATCCGGGCTGAATGCCAGCGCCTGCACATCATCCGTATGTCCCGTCAACGTATAGACCAGAGTCGCCCTGACCTCTTGCCCTTCCGCGCTCACCTGCCAGAGCCGCACCGCATCGTCGGCATACCCCATCGCAATCCACTGCCCATCAGGACTGTAAGCCACCGCATAAATATTGGTATCCGACATCGTCAGCGGAGCCATCACCGCCGCCTCCGTCCAATCCCTCGTATTCCACAACCGGCCGAAACCGTCATCCGACACGGTCACCAACCATCGGCCGTCCGGACTGAAAGCCGCAGCATTGACCGACGCAGAATGGCCGCTCAAGACAGTCGTCAATGACAGCTCATCCGTATCCCACACCCGCACCATTCCATCCTGACTACAGGTCACCAGATAGCGATCGTCGGGCGGACTGTAAACCAGATTCCAGATCCGTCCCCCGTCGCTCTGCTTCGACTGCATCGTCTCTCCCGACTTCAGCGACCAGATCCGCAGCTCCCCATTCGCATCCCCCGAAGCCAGCAGCGGGATCTGATTTCCAAAAGCCATCCCATACACCCGACTCTTATGCCCGCTCAGCGTCGAATAGCCCTCCCGGCGCGGCGCGCTCAAATCCCACCACCAGGCCGTATAATCCTGAGCCCCAATCGCAGCTTTGGTGCCGTCGGGACTGAAAGCCACGCTGCCCACATAACTCCGGGGCCCGCTGAAAATCGCCGCCACACTGGAACGACTCTCATTGATGTTCCACAACCGCGCCGTCATATCCCACGACCCCGAAAGCAGGTAATCGTCCTGAGCGTCGAAGGCCAGGCTCATCACCCCGCCTTTATGCCCGATCAGCGTATCGACCGGCTCCCAGCTTTCCACTCTATAGATCCGGATCGTCTTATCATCACTGCCCGACGCGATATACCGACCAAAACGATCAAAAGCCACCGCCCGCACCGGCCCGGTATGACCGCTCAACGTTGCCGTCAAAATCCCCGACGGCAAACCATCGACATCGTCTCCCCTTACCCACAGATAGACATGCCGATCAAACGATCCGCCGGCCAGATAATAACCGTCCGGACTGAACGCCACACTGGGCACCGCCATCTCCGGTTGGGTAAAAATCAAAGCCGGAGTCGCCAACATCTCCCCATCGGGAGAATAAGAAAGCGACCACATCCGGACCACCCCCCGGTTCCGCCCGTCGCTGACGACCAGACTGGAGCCCCAATACCCCCCCGTCGCCAGCCATTGACCGCTGGGGCTGAATGCCGCCGTCAAAATCCGCTCGGGTCCGGTTGTCCGCCCTTCAGGAAGCATCACTTTGCGCCATTCCGTCGATCCAATCGTCCATAGTTCCAACCAGCTTCCCACAGCCGGCTCTTCAAAACTCACGGCCGCCAGCAAAGTCTTCTCATCCGCACTCAATGCCAGGGATGCAATGGAATCTCCCTTTTCGCGCAAAAGCCGGGGCGGCGTCCCCAGGGACGATTTTAAATCCCACAGCAACACTCGACCATCTTTCAATCCCAAATAGAGCGATTGGCCGTCCGGAGTGTAAAGCACACTTTGCACATCCGACTCCAAATCCGTCAAACTTTGAGAGGGATAAAAATTCAACAATACCTTGCGCAACGCCACTTCCGCATCGCCCTTGTCGATCGGCTCCAGGCCCGGCCGCAAGAACTGCAACAGCGGAGAAACATGGTTCATCAAAACCGCTTCCCGGGCCAGCATCACACTGCCGGCCTGATCGCTCTCCGCCCGGGAGATCGCCATCGCCGACATACGCGCCGAATAGGTCTCCAGATTGCTCCGCGCCGTCCCCCAGGCAAACCAGGTGACCAGAATCAACGCCACCACCCCAACGGCAACCGCCCCCCACTGGAAAATCAGAGCCCGGACCCTCAGCTTTTCCACCTGCCGGCTGGCCTCTAAAAACTCCAGCTCATAGGGCTCCACATCCTCGGGATGATCCGCCGCCCACTTTAACCCGGCCTGCAACACCGGCCCGCGATAGTACAGCTCCTCATTTCCGCTCTGCTTCCACTCCCGCGCCGCGGCCCGCAACGGAGTCTCCCGCGCCAGCTCCCAGGCCTCATTGGATTTACGAATCGGGTCGATCAACCGATCATGCACCAATTCGTACCACCGTACCCCGCCCCGCAGATCCGCCCGGATCAAATAACGCCGCTCCAATACCTCGACCGCCGCATTGGGCAGCCCGGCCGTATGCTCCTTCCCTCGCATCACCAGCCCCCGGGTCTGCATCGGAGTGATCAACTGATCGGCAAACCACCGCCGCAGTTCCCGCTCGCCCACCCCGCTCTCCTTCTGCGCCGCCCGTAACCCCTCCTGATAAAAATCGGCCAGCGACTTATCCAGATTGCCGTACTGCTCCACTTCGGACCACTGAATCTGAAAATCATCCTGCTCAGGCAGACTGTCCCAGAGCCGACTGCACACCACCTGCAAATGGACCGGTTCGACATAAGGCCCGAGCGATTCCATCTCTTCCGCCATCGGTCCATCCACGCCCATCACCGTCCGCTGCACCTTGATCCGCTGCAAATTCTCCACCAGCCGTTCCGCCACCCCGGGCCCAAACGGCACCCCGGCACAGGATGCCGGACGAGCCACCGCCTCGATCGCCCCTTCCCATCCCAGCCGTTCCATCCGAAAACGGGTCCGCAACCCATTCGGTATCAAAGTGATGTAAGGATCGATCTCCGCCACGTAATCCTCGCGCATGGCAAAAACTACTCCCAACTGCGGAATCGCTGCCATCGCCGCCGCCACCTGGAGGAAAACCTCCCGGGCCTGACACCAATACTCCCGATGAGTCGTGAACAGCTCTTCAAATTGATCGAATATCACCAGCGGCAGCCGCTCATCCCCCTCACATTGCGCGGATAAAAAAGAGCTGAGCGAGTGAGCCAGCAAAGTCTCCGGAGCAAATCGATCGCCGGCCAACCCCAACAATGCACTGAAAACAAATACATTGGAAACCGATGTCGGATCGATTCCCAGGGGCAACCCACTGCCCACGCGCGCCACGGGAAAGATCCGGAATCCCTCATCTTCCAAAGCCGGAATAATCTGCGCATTGAGCAGCGAAGTCTTGCCGGCCCCTGACTGCGCATAGAACAAGACCGCCCGCTCCGATAAAATCAGAGAGAGCAGATCGCGCGACTCACGCTTCCGTCCATAGAAATGCTCGCGATCGCGGCGTTCATAAGGCCGGGGGCCAATGTAAGGATTGGGAATGTTGTTCACAGCTAAGCTCCGTTACAGTTGCACAAGCCGATCGTTGGCCTGTCGCAGACGTTGACTGAAAACCTTGATCACATCCAAAGCAATCTGGGGATACCGTTTAATCAAAGCCAGCAAAGGCTCCCGGCGCAAGATCAGCGTATCCGTCGCCTCCAGAGCAATCACATCGGCAGAGTAAGGCTCTCCGTCAAAAAACGACATCTCCCCGAAACACTCACTGACCCCCAACGTCACCAGAGGGACCACCTTTTCCGGCTTGTCATCCGACTGGCGCTGCACGGCCACCTTCCCCCTCACAATAATATACATGGCATACCCTTCTCCACCCTGCGCCAGAATCCGTTCGCCCTCCAGAAAAGAAACCGCTTCACTGATCGCCACGACATGGCGCAGTTCCTCCGGCCCCAATCCCTGAAACAACGGCGCCGCGCTCAAAAAGGTCAATCGCTCCCGTTGCGAAATCCGCGATTGCTCGGCCCGATAGGAAGCATTCAGAAACTCTTTTTCATAAGATTCCAGCTCATTCGGATGCCGGCGGGCCCATTCCATCGCCACCCCCAACGTCTCCCCTCGATACAGCAGCGCCGCACGCCGGGATAGACTCCACTGCCGGGCCGTCGTCCGCAACGGCGTCTGCAAACGCATCTCCCATCCCTGATTTGAACTCAAAATCGGCTCGATCAACCGGTCGTGGATCAGTTCATACCACTCCATCCCGGCCCGTACACTGGAACGGATCAACTTCCGCCGCTCCAACACTTCAACCGCTGCATTCGGCAATCCCGCCGTCGTCTTCGGCTCATGCAACACCAGCCCCCGTCTCCGCTCCGCTGTAATCAAAGTATGCCCGCACCACCGCCGCAACACGCCTTCCGAAGTCCCCGTCTCTCGCTGCGCACATTCCAAAGCCTCTTCATAGAAATCGCTGAGCGCCCGATCCTGATTCCCATATTGCAGCACATCGTCAAGCTGGATCAACCGCGCTTTACGGTCCGGCAAATCCTCCCACAATCGATAACAGACCACCTGCAACTGCACCGGCTCCACATAAGGCCCCAACGTCTTATGATCCTCCGCCGCCCCCGACGGGCGCTGGACCCGGACCCGCCGCAAATCGTTGACCAGTTGCTCCGCTACCCCCGTATCAAAAGTCCATCCCATCTTCTGCGCCGGTTTTTGGATGGCCTCCAAAGCGCCGTCTGCATCCAACCGTTCCATCCGATAACGGGCCCGCAACCGATTCTCAAACAGCCCCGAAAAAGGATCCATCTGCGCCAGATAATCCTCACGCAGCACAAACACCACCCCCAAATCCGGCAAAGCCTGCATCGCTTCCGCCATCTGTAAGAAAAACCCCTCCACCCACGCAAGCGGATCGTCTCCCGTCGCGAAAATCTCTTCAAAGGGATCGAAAATCACCAACGGCGCCGGATTGCCCATAAAGCTGTCTTCTGTGGGTTCGGGGCTATGAGCAGCCAGGAAGGTCAGTAATGTCTGGGATTGCAGCTCTTCTGGATCGACCTTGCCGCCCGAAAAAGAGACCAGCGCATTGAAAACAAAGGGATTCTCGTTCGAATTGGATTTCAAACCCGACCAGGTCTCGCCGCCCACCCGGGCCACCGGAAAAACCCAGAAGTTTTCTCTCTCCAGCGCCGGGATAATTTGGGCATTAAGCAAAGAGGTTTTACCTGCCCCCGAAGGGGCATAGAAGATCACCACACGTTCCGAAAGGATCAGCGACAACAAATCGCGGGATTCCCGATTCCGTCCATAGAAAAAATCACGGTCAGCGCGTTCGTAGGCCCGCGGACCCAGATAGGGATTCCCGTCCTTCATCAGCACCTCCCCCAAAATAAGGAGTTTTTATATTTTCGCGCGCCCCCGGTAAGCCCCCGGGGAACCGTAGTCGCCCAATAAAATTGCCTGAAAAGACCTTTTAATTTCCCCCTATCCCCCCTGCCCCCCTTTCCCCCGAGGGAAAGGGGGGATATGAGGGGAAGAATAGAACATTTTTGGCACGCTCTTTTGCGAGAAAAATTCGCCCACAATTAACTATGACCCTACCACGCCCCGCCGGGATACACGAAACCATAAAAATTACTTTCGCCGCTCCCAAACCGACCTTAATTCCGCCACAAATTGCTGCGACGTCCCCCAAAAAACGTTGATCTCCGAATCCTGGAAATATTGCTGCAGGAAACTCTGTACTGCCGCCACATCCGAATGCGCCGCATCCTCAAAAGCCAGCTGGACCGCCACATGCTTAAACCGCTTGCGTTGATCCATCGTCGCCACTAATCCTCGCATAATGACCCGGAACTCCAGATCGCTCAGACTGTATCCCACAAACAACAACGCATTGCTGGCAATCGCCCCCCGAATGTAATCCGGAATTCGTTTCATCTGCGGCGGCGGCACCGAAACCAGATAATCCAGATAATTGTCGTCGGTCAACACCAACGAATCCGGCTCCTCATCCGAGCCGAAAAGGTGATAAACCAGGGGATTATCCACATCGGGGACATAATTGGCATCGTCAAAAACGCTGGTCGGCTGAGCCTGATTCCAACGGCACAACTCCCGGGTCGGCGTCTTCCCGGCCGCCGCCAACGCCTCAACCATAAAGCTGTCGATATTGGTCGTAAAATAAAGCGGAAGATTCAAACTGGCCAGCACCCGATGCGGCTCATTGGGATCGTCCGCCGTCAATGTAGACCACCCCAAAGCCTTGAGCACGGCACTCAGCGTCACCGAATCGTTGGCAAAGAGATCTGCAATCTTATCGGGCTTCTTTCGCAGCCGCAACTGCTGCATCAACTGCTCACATAATTGCTCCTGCAGCTCTTCCGGCAACCGGTCTGCCAGCCAGCGCTTCAAAGCACTCAACGATTCATAACGGGGAAAGTCCGCGCCCTGGCTGGAAGCCAGATACTGCGCCACACGCGGCAACTCATCTTTGCTGGCAAAGGGATAACTATGCTCCTCCGACCAGAGCAGTGCCAGTTCTTGCGGCGTGGGGAGCCAGCGATTGTGAACCCGCGGCCCGATCACCGGAATGCACTTCTGCTGCTGGATCATTCTCACCAATCCGGACCAGAAAACCTCCGGCTTCTGAGAACCCAACACCGTCCCCCGGGCATCCGCCTCCGCACTCCACAACTGCCCCGACTTCAACCGCATAAAAAGCACCGGAATCGCCGCGTCGGCATGGCCCGCCGTCAGCAATGTGCCGCGCGCCTCATTGAGCGCCGTATCCACCTCGCCATGCTCGGCCAACCGGCGGTAAAAAATCCCGCTCAACTTGCGCGCCGTCTCCAACGCCACAAAATCCTGCATGGCTACCACCGCCGGCACGCCCAGCGCAACCAGCTTGGGGCCCAATCCCCGGAACGCATCGGCCGTGGCCCGCACCGCACTCTGACAGGCCGAGAGAAAAACCAACTGCGGCGGTTCACTCTGCCGCGCCAGCATCGCCACCAGCTCATCATCGGTCACCATTTTGGTGTGCCCGGCGTCGTCCTGCAAATAAAGCGTCGCCTGCTGGCGCCGGGGACTGTAAGAACCGTGCCCCAGATAATGCAAAACCTGATAGCCGTCGCGCAGCGCCTCTTCCAACTGTTCCAGCGTCAACGGAGACTCCAGGAACGTCGCCTCCAGATTATCCGGCCCGGCATCCGCAAACGCCGCCTCCAGCGCCGCCCGCTCCGCCGCCACATCCAACGCCGCCAGGCTGTATTGCGCCTCAATATCATCCGGACTGGCAATCGCCACCAGCACCCGAATCGGACGATCTTCTACCAATCCTCCCCACGGCATGGCCACAGGAAGATAACGCGAAAATGGACTGTTAGAGCCGGCCGACAGCACCACCCGATCTTCCACCAACAATTCCCAGGGCAACCCGTGTAATTCCGGCGCATCGCGATCGATCCTCAACCGGATCCGCCGTCGCGGACTTTGCCCCCGGATCTCCGCCCAGGCCTGCTGTAAAACGGGATTGTCCAACAACAAACGCAGCAACTCCTGGCCATCCACCAGAATCTCGCCGCTGGGTTTCCAGGATTGCAAATCAGAGGGGACCAGACCGGAATACTGCTGTTCACCCTTCAAGGTAAATTCCACAGGATAACCATCTTCCCGGCGAGGTAAAATGCGGATCTCCAAATCGGCAGGTTGATCTGATGTAACGGTTGGGCTCATTGCTATTGTCCTTTTCCGACCGGCTGGAAAATAACCGTGTTGCGCAAAGGTGAGGTGTTTACATTATAGTATATGGATTATAAAATTTCGGTCAAATACTACGACTTCAACTCCCATAACCCAAAGACAAAACAAACCGCCGCGCAAATCATACAAAGATAAAACGGCTGCAACACCTGCCAGCTCCCCGGCTGATAAAATTCCCGAATCTGCACCACCCCCGGATTGCCCCGTGCATAATAGACCTCCACCGCCTGCCCCGACTCTACCCGCTCGAAATATTCCACCGGCACCTGCTCGCTTGCCAGCACCTGCACCGGCTGTCCCGCCCCATTCTCTGCTACAAACGTATATTTCACAAAATAAGAAGGGCTCGTCGAACTCCCCGTCGACTCCATCCCGCTGATCTCCGCCTCCGCCACCCTCCCGTTTTGCTGCAACTCCCGCACATGATTCAAATAATTCAACTGAATCCCATACCCTACCGTCGCCAATACCATACCGGTCAACGGAAAAAGCAGGCTGCGCCGCTTAAATCGTCCCTCCTGCAAACGCACCACCCCCACAGTGATCATCATCACCGCCACAATAATCGCCCCCCCAAATCCCAATTCCATCGCCGTCTGAAATTGCGCCATCCTTTCCTCCTCAAAGCCTTGAATGGGAGCCATTCTTAGCCCCCCGCCCCAGAAAACAAAAAAAGCTCTCTCCCTCCTCTGAAAAAAAACCATGTTTTGGGCAGCTTTCTGAAGCCGACCAAAACATAAATAAAAAATAACTCTCTCCCCCCTCTGGAAAAACCGTATTTTTGGCAGCCTCGGAAGGCTGCCAAAAATACAAATAAATAACTCTCTCCCCCCATCCGGCGCGACGCCTCTTACCCCCAAAAAGCCTGCTGCGGGACGCTAAAAATCGCCGGTTAGCCCCCAACAACCGCACAGGTCAAAAAAAGCCCGTATTTTTGCGCGCATTCCTATGCGCGCAAAAATACAAACAAAAAAACCTCTCTGTCCATCCCGCGCGGCACCCCTTACCGAAAAAAAGCCTGCTGCGGGACGCAAACACTCCCCCCTCAAAAACTGTATTTTGGGTAGCCTTCTGAGGCTACCCAAAATACAAATAAAAAAATGGCCGGATCGCCCGCAGGCTCCGGCCATTTTAATACGCTTTAAGAAAAGAAGCTATTCAGTTTTTCCCCGCAGCCGCGCCAGCCTGAAAAAGCCCTCGCGCACCGCATCCGCCAACGACAACGACTCAACCTGCCCCGCCAGCAACAGCGCCCGCTCCAGACACCCCTGTGCCAGATCCAGCTGTCCCGCATCCATATAGAGCCATCCCATATTGTTGAGCGTCGTCCCCTCGCCGCCGCGATCCCCAATCTCCTGCCGAATCGCCAGCGCCGCCTCAAAAACCGTCAGCGCCCGCTGCCGCTCGCCCATCGCCCGATAAACCCGCCCCATATTGTTGAGCGTCGTCCCCTCGCCGGAACGATCCCCCACCTCGCGCGCAATCGTCAGGGCCTCTTCATACACCTCCAACGCCCGCCGCCGCTCCCCCAAATCATCACAGGCAGCCGCAATATTGTTGAGCGTCGTCCCCTCGCCGGCGCGATCGCCCACCTCGCGCAAAATCTCCAACGCCGTCTCGTACATCTCCAACGCCCGCCGCTTCTCTCCCATATCGTCATACACGCGGGCAATATTGTTCAACGTCGTCCCCTCGCCGGCGCGATCATCCACCTGCCGCCGGATCTTCAACGCCGCGTCGTACATCTCCAACGCCTGCCGCCGCTCCCCCAGCTCCGCATAGATCGCCCCAATATTCGTCAGCACAGTCCCCTCGCCGAAACGATCCCCCACATCGCGCAGAATCGTCAGGGCCTCTTCATACACCTCCAACGCCCGACGCCGCTCCCCCATCTCGGCATAGATCATCCCTACATTGTTCAACGTAATCCCCTCGCCGGCGCGATCGCCCACATCCCGCCGAATGGACAACGCCATCTCATACATCTCCAGGGCCCGCTGAAACTCTCCCAGCGCCTGATAAGCCCGGCCGATATTGTTCAGCGTCGTCCCTTCCACAGCCCGATCTCCCACCTGCCGCAGAATGCTCAACGCCTCCTCAAAAACCGCTAAAGCTCGCCGGGGCTCTCCCAAAGCACGATAAGCCGCTCCAATATTGTTCAACGTCACGCCTTCACCGGTACGATCCCCGGCTTCGCGCCGAATCGCCAGCGCCGCCTCATACATCACCAGCGCCATCCGCGACTCCCCCAGCGACTGATAAACCCGGGCAATATTGTTCAACGTTGCCCCTTCGCCCGCACGATCCTTCACCTCGCGCAACAGAGCCAATGCTGATTCATAAGCACTTAACGCCTGGCGCGGTTCCCCTAACAATCGATAAATCGTCCCTAAATTGTTGAGCGTCGTCCCCTCGCCGGCCCGATCCCCCAACTCCCGCCGAATCGCCAACGCCGTCTCATAGGAATCCTGCGCCAGACGCGCCTGCCCCAACACCTGATAGATCCGCCCCAGATTGTTGAGCGTCGTCCCTTCCACACTCCGATTGCCCACCTCACGACAGATGGCCAGCGCTTCCAGATAAGCTTCCAGAGCCAGCCGCGGTTTACCGGAATCGGAATAAACCGCCCCCAGATTATTGAGGGTCACCCCTTCACCGGCCCGATCCCCAATCTCCCGGCGCACCAGCAGCGTTTCCTCATAAACCGCAATGGCCTTCTCCAGCTCCCCCAAGGACTGGTAAACCCAGCCCATATTGTTCAAAGTCGTCCCCTCTACAATGCGATCGCCCGTCTCACGCAACACCGCCAGCGCCACCTCGTAAACTGCAAGCGCCTGCCGGGGCTCGCCCAACGCCCGATAAATCGCCCCGATGTTGTTCAGCGTCACCCCTTCGCCGGCTCGATCGCCCGCCTGCCGCCGCACCAGCAAGGCCTCTTCATAAACTGCCAGGGCCCGCCGTTTCTCCCCTAACGCATCGTAAACCAGCCCCATACTGTTCAGCGTGGCCCCTTCACCAGTGCTGTCTCCAATCTCCCGCCGAATCGCCAACGCCGCTTCATACACACTCAACGCCCGCTGAGGATCGCCTAAAGCGCGATAAACCGCCCCGATATTGTTCAAGGTCTTGCTCTCGCCGACCCGATCTCCCACTTCCTGCCAGACCGTCAAGGCATTCTCATAGACCGTCAGCGCCAGCCACTTTTCCCCCAACGCGTCACAGACCCAGCCCAGATTGGTCAACAACAACCCTTCCGACTGCCGATCGCCCAACAGTTGCGCTGCCCCCTGTCCTCGTTCGGTCCAGATGGCATAACTCTGCCACATCCCCCGCATTCGTTGATAATCGCCCAAAGCCTTGGCATATTCCAGCACCAGCATTTCCTGCTCGTTGGCCGTCAACCATTCCCAGGCATGCTCGATCTGGCCCCAGGCCTCCGTAATCCGCCCAACATCCTTCCGATTTACGTTCACCCAATCCAGGTAATACCAGGCATGGCGCAACGCCCATGAACTCAAATCTTCAATGCGCCCCGATAAATAATCCGCCGTCGCCCGGGGCAACACAAACCAATCCCCCCGGGTTTCCACCAATCCCAGCTGCTGCACCTGCAACCACAACGCCCGCTGCTGCATACCGCCCAGCAATTCCAGAGCCGCCGTTTCTGTAAAAATCGCCGGCGCCGGCGCCATCGCCGCCAGAGCATACCACTCCCGGTTGCCCAACAGCTCATCACACCGGGCCAGCACCACCTGCTGCAAAGTTTCGGCCGTCACCTGCTCATCGGAAACCTCGGCCAATAATTGCACCGGAATCCGACCACGCATCTCCACCTCACACGCTTCCCACAATCGCCCCAGACTCCGCAGCAACTGAGGTCGCCCCGCAGCCAGTTGCACCGCCATTCGGGCACCCTGCAAATCTGAAGCCACCGCCTCAGCAGCATAGTCACGCAGCAACGCCAGCGCCGCCCGCTCATTCAGCCCGCCAATCTCAATCACATTCTCCAGAGGGGCAAAAGATTGAGCGAGCTCCACTGTGTCGGTCGTCACAAGATAAACGCTGCCCGGCGCTTCCACACACTGCAACAAAGTAACCACCGCGGCATCCACAGCCTCATCCAGAACAATCAACACCGGCGCATTACGACGTGCCAGAGCCGCCGTCAACCCGCGCACCAACACCTCAGGACCAGGATACGCCATCACATCCACGCCCAGGGGCCCGCCCCAAAGGCGCAACAATGCATCAGCATCGACCTGAGGTCCCAGGGTCCCCCAAATCACCCCCCCGGTAAACCGTGCCCGCACCGCAGGATGATAGGCCAACGCCAGCGCCAACGCCGTTTTTCCCACCCCTGCCGGCCCCCACAGCGCATAAGTCGCGCCGCCGACCGACTCCGTTAACAGGGCTGATAGCTGCAGCAAAGTTTCGTCGCGCCCCAGGAGCGCAGCCGGTTGCGCAGGGAGATTGACCAGCAATGGCACAATGCTCTCCCCATGCAAATCCGCATCCGACTGCAAGGATTTGTCCGTAAATTGCTCCCAGTTCCAGACCACGTCCGACATACGAATTCTCCTCATGCCACACAGGCAAAAATTGTCCCATTCTTTTTCCCGTAGATGCAAATACAAAAAGGAAACAGGGGATGAGAGGAGTTTGGAAATCCACATTGGAGCTGCAATGCGAAACTCTCGTATTTATTATAAACAATTTTATAAAAATTGGTAGGGGAAAGATTGGGAAAAGTATGATTTCAGTTTGGAAAAGGATGTAAATTAGTTGGAACTTGCCAATATTATAAAAAATCGGCGCCCTTCACTTCGACTGAAAGGCGCCGCTCTGTATATATGGCTTTCTATCTTGAAAATAGCCCGGCCTTGTAACGTCCCGCAAATGATCTTTTCCCGGTCAGATACGACGCGCGGGATGAAGAGAGGGGGGTGTATTTATGTTTTCGTGCGCCTCAGAAGGCGCACGAAAACATGGCCCTTTTCCAAAGCCGCCCCGGCGACACGCTCTTCCCCCCTCTCCCTCCCGCATCGCTCGCAGCTAGACCTTAAAACGCATCATCTCGAATCGCGTCGCTGCTTAACAACAAATCAGGGGAGAGGGGGCCAGGGGGTGAGGGCCAGCGCACGAAAACATGGCCCTTTTCCAGACCTTTACGTTTCCCGTTTCCCGTTTTACCCCGCCGGCTTCTTCCCTTCCTCATCCTTAAACCGCAGCGGCACGCCCAACATATCCGCCATCCCCATCACCTTCGTCAAAAAAGCGGCAAAAGCGTCGAACGCCCCGGCATTCTCGCCGGTCTGCAAAACCTTCAATTCATGGATCTCCGGCATATGCGACGCCACCTCCGGCAACTGTTCGATCAACCGGCTGCTGAGATCCCCTTGACTGATGAGATTGCGGATCTCCTGCCGCCGGCGCTCGATCTCCGTCTGCCGTTCCACCAGCCCCATCCGAATCCGATTGGTAACCTCTTCCAGCTCCAACCGCGACATACTCTCCTGCCGGTTCCGCGCCAGCAAAGCCTCCGCCCGGCGGCTCTGGACCAGCTCTTCCTGCTCCACGGTCAGCTGCGTCAGTTCAAATTCCAGCTTCTTGAGTTCCACATCCCGGGTATACTGCGCCCGTTCGACTTCATTCCGCTGCGCCGCCAACCGATTTTCTTCAGTCAATTCCTTCAGTTCTCGCTCGACTTCCAGAGCCTTGCATTGCATCCGTGATTGAGTCTGCAATTGCGTCTCTTCCAGCTCCGCGGCCTGGGCAATCCGCGCCGTCTCCAACCGCAGCTTCTGTTCCGATTCCTGCTGTCGTAACTGCGTCTGAGCCTCCAGCGCAATCGCCTGCTGCCGTTCATCTTCTTCGAGAGCTTTGGCCCGCGCGCGCGCCTCCGCCTGCAACCGCGCCTCTTCCACTTCCGCCGCCTGCGCAATCCGCGCCGCCTCCAACCGCAGCCGCTGCTCCGATTCCTGTTCCCGCAGCCGCGTCTGTTCTTCCAGTTTGATCGCCTGCTGGCGCGCCTCTTCTTCCAAAGCCTTGGCCCGCGCGCGCGCCTCGGCCTGCAAGCGCGCCTCTTCCAGCTCCGCCGTCTGCGCGATCCGCGCCGTCTCCAACCGCAGCCGCTGTTCCGATTCCTGCTGCCGCAGCCGCGTCTGCTCCTCCAGCTGGATCGTCTGCTGGCGCATCTCTTCCTGCAACTTCAACCGGGTGTGCTCTTCGTTCAAGCGCGTCTGCAACGCCTCGGTCGACTTGCTCTGCTTGATCCGCTCAATCTCGACCTGCGTCTCCGCGGTCCGAGTCTCCGTCAGACGACGCGTCTCCAGCTCCCGCTCCCGGATCTCATCCTCAGCCGAAAGCCGGCTGATCCGCGCAATCTTATCCTTTTCATAACGGAAAGGCGCCTGCAAGTTCTCCCACAAATTCTGCGAACTGACAAAAGCCTCTTTAATCTGCACCGTGACGATCTTGATGCCCAACCCCTCGTTGCCGCTTTGATCGCCGGCCCCGCGCCCTTCCGCCACCGCCTTGAGCCGGGTCGTCAACTCTTCAATCACCGGCTCCTTGTCCGTCAACACCTCTTCCACACTCATCGTGGCAATCTTATCTTTGATCGCCGCCTCGGCCTGCTCCCGCAACTGCGCATTGACAATCCCCAAAGGATCGCGCCAATCCGAGAAATCCAGCTTGCGATAAGCTACCGCAAAATCTTTGATCTGCCATTGCACATAGGCCAGAACATTGATCCCCTGCTTTTCCTTGCTGATACAATTCGCCACAATGCCGATCGTCTGCATCGCCGCCGGCACGATCATATAAGCATCCGTGTTCGGATTGTAATTAAACGAAAGCCCCAGCCCGATCGTGAGCGGTTCCTTGCGTCCCAACCGCGTATGGACCACATAGGCATTCGGCGGCACAATCACCCGCTTAAACATCCAGAACCCGGTTTCTCGAACCCGCAGCGGCTCCTTCTCCAGCTGCAATTCCTCAGAAGTCTTCATCGCCGACATCATAACGGGTGGTTTTACTGACATACTTGCATAACCTCGATTTGCTGTTGGCATAGAAGCCGCAGCCCCCCCAGGTGCGGCCATGGGTTTTGCAGGAGCAGCCAACCGATCCCGGCTCTCCTCCTCTTCCTTTTGAAACTCGAACTGATCGTCCCTTTGCATCATCTCCGGTTCCGGAGCAGCCGCCTGTGCAGGCATCATCACATTCTGCTCCATGAACACATTGGCCGCGGCCTTCCGCTTAGACTGCATAGAATCCTCCTTTACCTGATCTCATTCCCCGCACCTGGCCCTTTCCCATAAGTTCCGCCGCGCAGGACCGGCAGAGGGAGTTTTTTTGTTTATGTTTGGGCGCGCATCAGAATGCGCGCCCAAACATGCTTCTTTTCCAGAGCCGCCCCGGCGATAATAATTGAACACTTCCAGCCGACAACTCATTACGTTTCCCCTGTCAGGGTCCACGTTAAAAAATCTCCCCTCTTCCCTCTCTGCGATCTCTGCGCGCTCTGCGGTGAAATCTCTTTCTCACCCCTCGGAATGCCGCCTAATCCGGCCGCCGCTCCGCAAAATAAAACCCCGCCTCTTCCAACTCCTCGACCATCTCATAAATGGTTTCCCCATTGATCGTGATCGTCCGCGTGACCGCCGGATTTTCCGGGCTCACGCTGTCCCACACAGTCACCAACGGCTCCCGGCGCTCATATCCGGCCGCTTTTAATTTCTGCATATATTTCTTGGGCTCATCCGTAAAGATCGAAAGGATCTTAAACTTCCCCACAAAAACCTCATCATAGCCCTCATGGGAACCAAAACCAAACGTCAATGCCCCATCCTCCACAAAAAAGCGGGCATAACGATGCAACAGCCGATCGAACTGTGCAAACTCCACCCCATCCCAGTAATAAACATCCCGATGCAACGGATCGTCGGCATTCTCCCGCAGAGATTCCTCTTCCCGCTCATTTGTAGGCACTTCCAACACCACAAAAGCCGGCGTCCGTACCTCCCGCGCCAGCATTAAAACCATCTCCATCAAGTTCTCAGCACTGACATTAACCGTAATTTCCGAATATCCCTGTTCCGTCTCTACGACCGAATACCCTTCCTTCACCCCTTTGAAATGGTCGATAGAAATACCCGTCGCCAACCTGAATTCAGTCATAGGTTTCCTTTCTGCCTGAAAAACTTCTCAACTACTTTATGTCAGAATCAGGCCTTGTCAATTGCCTGACTGACCGTTTTCATAGTCGAAAGCTCAAACTTCCAAAATCCTATCAAAATCCCATCGAACAATGCAGCAAACGACACTCGCCCCTTCCTCAATTGTTATACCATTTAATTCACCGGTACAATACAGAAAACAGGTGAACCTAAAATCCATTTTACACTCAGGAGACAATATGAATTCGCCGCTTAATAAATTGGGATTGATCGTCGCTGGAACGCTCGCTCTTATCGCATTCCTCTTTGTATTTCTCCTCACCCCGGCTGCAACCGCACCGGCTCATCATTCCCCAGAAATTTCTCCCCAAACCGTTTATACCCTGACCCTGCAAAAGGTCGGGCCCGGTATCATTACCCCCACCGCCGGCATCTACACCTACACCACCCCCACCGTCATCACCTTGACCGCCGCCGCCGCCGCCAATTCAGCCTTCGCCGATTGGACCGGCACCCACTACAGTGCCTATCCCACCTTCACCCTCCTCGTCGACGGCCCCACAACCCTCACCGCCACCTTCTTCCCCGACCATGGCCATCGCACCTGGATCACCCGCACCCAAACCGATGGGATCAGCAACACCTTCCTCTACGCCGTAGAAGCTTACAACAACCTCATCTTTGCCGGAGTCTATCCCTTCACCGGTTTTGCCGCAGCCTTTTCTGTCTCTAGAAATGGGGGCTTGACCTTTACCACCCACCCGGCAGGAGAAGCCGGGCTCGGCATCGACACCGCACTCGGGTTTTATATTGCCGACGAAAATACCATCTACGCCGCCACCTGGAGTGGTCTGGGCATCTCGCACAACGGCGGAGTGACCTTCACCAATCATCCCATCACCAATAGCCAGGGAAGTGCCCCGGTAACCGACGTCTATGTGGCTGACGGCAAAATTTACGCCACCACCAGCGGCAGCGGATTGGCCATTTTCAGTAATGACGGCCTCACCTTCACCACTCGAATTACCGCCAACTCCGGGCTGGGTGACAACAACCTCTTCTGCGTCTTCGCCGAAGGCCAAAATGTCTATGTCGGCACCGTCTCCGGCGGCCTTTCCATCTCGCACAACGGCGGCCTCACCTTCACCAACCGCACCACCGAAAACGGTCTGGGAAGCAATGGAATCTATCATCTCTATGTCGACGGCCAAAACATCTACACCGCCAACGGCAACAGCCTTTCGATCTCTCATGACGGCGGCGAAACCTTCTTTACCCGCACCGTCGACAACGGATTGGGCAAGGGTTCAGTGGAAGCTATCTATGCAAACGGCCCCATGGTCTATGTCGGCAGTAGCGAAGGGATCGCCATCTCCTACAACGGCGGCCGGACCTTCACGCTCGACAATGAAACTACCGGCATGCTCCCCGTCGTCCTCGATATCTATGTCAATAACGGCATTATCTACGCAGCCACCAGCACCGGCCTGGCCTACTCCCTTCCTCCCGCCGTTTACACCCTGACGCTGGCCACGACCGGACCGGGAACCCTTGCCCCGGCTGCGGGCACCTACACCTATACCGCAGGCTGGCCCATTACCTTGATCGCGACCCCGACCACCAGTCTCACCACGCCGGTCATCTTCAACGGTTGGAGCGGCGACATCATTTCCACCGGCAATCCGCTGACCTTCCTCTTAGATACCAACAAAACCATCACGGGCACCTTCGCTTCCCTGGATAAATCTCTCTACCTGCCGTTGATCCATAGAAAAGCCGCCCCCCCGAAACATTGACCCGCCGGCTTAACACAATTGCGCGCGGCCGGATCCGGCCGCGCGCAATTTCCTCTTGTATTTTAACTTTTTTCACTTACAATAAGGTAAGTTTTATCTTTCTTATTTGACTTTCAGTCTCTCGACAGCCCCCCTTCAGCCCCATCAGCCACCCGCCGCCGGCGCTTCGTTGTTCACCACCCTCTCTAAGAGAGTTCCCGCAACTCATTCACGGCTCCCCATCGAGGATTTAACGCAAAAAAGCTTTGATTCATTGTAACAGAACAATCACATCGCACAGTAAACAGACCCTTCGCGATTACAAAGTCTTCATTCGCCGCCGGAATATTATCCTTCATTGCAACGGAACGATCCTATTGCACGATCCACTCACCCTTCGTCGCCGTCCAGTCGCCATTCGCTGCCGGCCACTCATCATTCATCACCGTCCAGTCGCCATTCGCCGCCGTCCAGTCACCGTTCGTCGCTGTCCAGTCGCCGTTCGTCGCTGTCCAGTCGCCGTTCGCCGCCGTCCACTCATCATTCGTCGCCGTCCGGCCATTTTTTACAACGCCCATACCGGCATTTATCTCAACCACAGCTCAAATCAAAACCGCAAAATAACTCTTTAACCTTTAGCTTTAACAGGAGGACTTTTATCATGGGAACTCTACCAAAACTCAGTAATCTTTTAGTGAAAGCCAACCTCATGTTGACCAATGCCCGCCAGAATGAAGAAATCCTCAGGGCTTTAGCCCAGGTAGGCTATGACCAAAACGCCCTGCAAAAAGGCGAACAGTTGTTGGAACAGGTCAATGCGCTTAGCGATCACCAGAAAGTAGGCTACGGCGATAAATCCACCGCGACCAGCGAACTCCAAAAAGCCTGCCGGGCTGCCGAAACCCTCTATCGACACCATCGTAAAATGGCCCGGGCGATCTTCAAACACGACCCCGGACGGTTAATCGCCTTCACCCTCAACGAACGTAAAAAACTGGCCTTTACGGATTGGTTGGCCCAGGGATTGCGCTTTTACGCGAACATTCTCGACGATCCCGAAGCACTGACCCTGACCGCCCCTTACAATCTTACCGCCGAAAAACTCAATGAAGGCTTTCAGTTGTTCAAGAACGTCCAACAGCTCAAAGCCATTCAAGAACAGGAAAAAGGCAAAGCCCAAAACGCCACCCGCAAACGCAATCTGGCCATCAAAGAACTCATCGACTGGCTCGATAATTTCAAAGTCATGGCCCGCGTAGCCCTCGCAGAAACCCCCGAACTGCTGGACGCCTTGCAAATCAACGTCTCCTGATCTCACATCTCTCACCAACAGGATTTCGCGCGCTTTTGGAAGCGCGCGAAATCCTGTTTTTATTTTCCTGTTTCATGCTAAAATCTCCCTGGTTATGGTCTATCTTTCACCGTTCACATTTCAGAAAGATCCTGCAATGACGCAACAATCTCAGATTTCCATTGAACTCTTTCCCGAAGATTACTTCTGGATCACATGGCAGGCCCCCACACCGCTTGTCCGCCCGTCAGTCCAACCATTCAACCTGAAAGATGCCCTTGCCCGGTTAAAGAAAACCCGTATTCTCAATTACGATGTCCGTTCTGTATGGTCGCGCGCCCATATTGCCCCCGCCCTCTCCGCCGAAGAAGCTCACTTCTGGTTTTACGCCATGACCGGCATACCGGAAAGCGCGAGTTATCCCTGTGATTTCAATCAGGCCAATGCCATCTGGAAACAACTGCTCGCTATAATGCCCCGGATGGACATGTATGCCCCCCTGACCCTAGAAGAGGTTCGAAAAGCCATCATCCAGGCCTACTCTCATGTCACGCCCGAGTGGATTTTACCGCTCTACTATCTTCTTCCGCTGGAATCCTTTACAAAATTATTGATAGAAGCAGATGGACTGCCGGCTCGGGCATTGGAAGACGAACAATACATCGTCCCCTGGTTTAAACTCTCTGGAGAAGTCTTGCGCAATGAAATCTTCTACAAACTTCTCACCGGTTTCCGCCTCTTCATTCTTCCCTATCTTACCCCTGCCGAACGGACCCACCTGCGTGAGCTTATGCTCCCTTTACCGGCCGGAACGCCTGCGATTGAACAGGGTTACTACCGCCTGGCCGCCATCCTTGGCCTTTACGATGCCGTTCACACCTTGCTCCAGGACCCTTCCGCGCTCCAACAATATCAGGCACCTCAGGAAATCATCTTCGGCCTGGAAAACAGCGCCCTGATTATCGATGCAATACGCCATAGAAATATAGGCCCCCAGACCCCCGAACAAATTCGCGGCTGGCTCGCTCTGACCGGAACCCGCGCCCTCGATGTGGTTACCCGCGGAATTCTCTCTGTCTGCGAAATTACCCCTGAAGAAAACAACAACCATCTCACCTGGAATGCCCCCGTATCCAAAAAACTCAGCGAACAGATCGAACCTCATCTTCAAGCCTTGGCCCAGGTCCATGCCCCTGAGGTCGCCTTTCCTATGCTGCAATTCTATGTCCAGGGCCCCCATTCGACCGTCACGCAACGCTGGCTGCTGAGCCATCCCGAATTTTCCATCGCCGGCCTGATCCCCTGGATCGACAAAACGCGAAAATTAAACTCCGCCATTCTCGATTGGCTCGGCATCTTCTATCGTCAGGGTTACGAAGAAACCATCCGTACCCACTTGAAGGCGCTTGCTCCCCCTGCAGCCGGGAAAATCATGGAAGCTATCCTGAAAAACGTAGATGAAGTTATCCCTTTATGGGATACTGCCGCTCTGCCGACCTGGTGGACGGAACATCTTCCCAATGCACAGACGATCACCGACCATAAAATCACCTGGATCGATCCGCTCCTCTTGCCCCCGCTTGTCATCGAAGGACGCCGCCTGCCCCCGGAACAGATAGAAACCCTGTTGGTCATATTAAAGCTTACTCCATTGACTCAGGAACGTCCCCCTTTGCTGCTTGAGTTGAAACAAAGATCTCGGCGCGAAAGCCTGAGCCACTTCCTCTGGGAACTTTTCGAGCTATGGCTTAAAAACGGCAGCATTCCGGCCGAAAAATGGGCC
This sequence comes from uncultured Anaerolineales bacterium, assembly GCA_964501335.1. GTDB lineage: Bacteria > Chloroflexota > Anaerolineae > B4-G1 > SLSP01 > CAZCTC01. The sequence goes on from CAZCTC010000001.1 coordinate 129,419, forward strand.
ATGAAAGCCCTGGGCCTGCTCGGTGATGATACTATTGCTCTCAAGTTAACGCCTCTGATCCGCCGATGGCCTGGAGAAAACCAGCATCACCGCTCCGTCATGGGCCTGGAATGCCTGGAAGCCATCGGCACCGATCTTGCCTTGATGCAAATCAACCATATTGCTCAAAAAGCTCCCTTCAAAGGGATTAAAGCCCGGGCCCAACAGGCCTTGGAAGCCATTGCACGAAAACGGAACCTCACCTGTGACCAATTGGAAGATCGACTGGTCCCAGACTGCGAACTGAATGACCATGGTGACCGCACCTTCGATTTTGGCCCACGCCAGTTTAAATTCAAATTCAATGCCGAACTAAAACCGCTGATTCAAGACGCCGACGGCAGGCTCAAAACCGATCTTCCCAAGCCCAACAGCAAAGACGATCCGGAAAAATCAGCCCGGGCCGTCGCCGATTGGAAAATCCTCAAAAAACAGATCCGCGACACAGCCGTCCTACAAACAATCCGGCTCGAACAGGCCATGATAGCCGAACGGCGCTGGCAATCTGGAGAATTTCAATTGCTCTTTGTTCGCCACCCCTTCATGATCAACCTGACTCGAATGCTCGTCTGGGGCGCCTATGACCGGGAAAACAACCTCACAGCCACTTTTCGCGTCACCGAAGACCAGACACTCGCCGATGCTGACGATAATTTACTCACCCTTTCCGACCGATTAACCATCGGAATCGTCCATCCGTTTTACCTCCCCGAGCAACAGAAAAACAACTGGAATGAACGTTTTCACGACTATGAAATTCTTCAACCCTTTCCTCAACTCAACCGGGAAATCTACACCGCCACCGCCGAAGAATTGCCTGATACAAAATTCACCCGCTGGAACGACATCAAAATTCCCGCAGCAGCCCTCATCAGCACCTTAGAAAAGCGCGGCTGGATACGCGATCCATCCGCAGATGGCGGAGCTTTCTACAATCATGCCCGACTTTTCCCCGCTGCCGATATCACCGCCGTCATAGAATACACCGGCGTCTACATGGGCGAGATGGCGAAAGGAGAAGATCAAAAGATCGAACAGTGCTTCTTTCTCAAAGGCCAGCACACTCAAATCGCTTACCTCAACCATTGCCATCTCAAGGCCCTCCCGTTGATCGATATCCCCCCTCTCCTCATCAGCGAAGTCCTGCGAGATCTTACCTTCATCGCCACCCAAAAAATTATGCCGTAACCTGAAAACAAGAGAAAGAAAAACCCATGTTTCACGTTTTAAATTGACTTTTCCCCTCCCCCGACTATACTTTTCTTCCTAACCTTCACAAAAAAGCAGAAGATCGGCACTTTTCAACCTGTGCGATGAGCCCGGAAAAACAGAAGAAGAAAGCCCGTGGTTTCGCGCGCTTCAGAAAGCGCGCGAAACCACGGACAAAAAACTCTCTTCTCACATCCGGCGCGTCGCATCTTATAAAAAAAGAACCGGATGCAGGACATAAGAATCCGGCTGTGAGCCATCCCCATGAACGATCGCCTATGCCGGCAACTTTTCTCATCAATCCTGCAAATAAAATCGTTTTTCCAACCAATCATCACGTTTCGCGTTTTACGTTTCACGTTTCACATCTCACGTTTAAAAAACAAAGGAGCCCTTGATAATGCCACCAACGCAAATTTCCATCGCGCTCTCGCCCGCGGATTACCGCTGGATCACCTGGATCGAACACAAACCGCTCTCCCGCCCCAAATGCAAACCCTTCAACAGCGAAGAAGCCCTTCCCCTCTTACAAAAAGCCTTAATGGCCCATTATGGCTATCGCCCTGATTGGCATCTCGCCCACATTGCCCTTAATCTTTCTGTAGAAGAAGCCCATTTCTGGTTCTATGCCATGACCGGGATAACAGAAAAAGACTACGCCAACATGGAATGGAACCAACGAAAAGAACTTCCCCAAAAATTCCCTCCCAAAATTCTTGAGTTAGATCAACAAGCCCCCTTCTCTCTGGATGAAATCCGCGCCCGCCTCATCAAAGTCCACAGCCATATCACCCCCGAGTTCATCCTCCCCCTCTACCACCTGCTCTCCCTGGAAGATCTGGTAAAACTATTGACCCGGGCCGACGGCTTCCCGTTACAAGTCATCAAAAAAGAATACTATTCCAATTATGGCACCTGCCCCGCCGAAAACATCCGCAACAATATTTTCCAAAATCTCATCACCGGCTTCCGCACCTTCGTGTTACCCTACCTTACGCCGGCTGAAATCGCCCAATTGCGCGAACTGCTGGGCCCCTTGCCCGGCGCAGATCCCGCAGAAGAGCAGGGATATTACCGCTTCGCCGCCCTCATCGGCCGTTATGACGCCGTCCATGCCCTGCTTCAGGAACAAAGAGCCGTTACTTACTACATGACTCCTCAAGAAATCGTCTTCGGGCTGGAAAACAGCGAACAGGTCGTCGGCGAAATGCGCCGCCTCAACCTGTTCCTGGAAACCCCCGAACAGATTCGCGCCTGGCTCGCCCTGACCGGCCTGAACGACCTGGATCTGATTACCCGCAGCATTCTTACCCTCAGCCGAATCGACCCCGACGATGACGACGGCAGTCCCAACTGGACCGCCACTCGACAAAAACAGCTCGGGGAAGAAATCGCCCCGCACATCAAAGTTCTGGCCCTGGTCAATGCTCCTGAAACGGCGTGTCCCATGTTGGAACTCTACCTCCGCAGCGCCAATTCACTCCTGCCGCGCCAATGGCTGTTCACCCATCCGGAATTTTCCGTCGCCGGGCTGGCGCCGTTGATCGACGAAAAGGATAAATTCGGCACAGCCGTTCTGGATTGGCTCCGCATCTTCTCCCGCAAAGGCTACAATGAGCTGATTCGCGCCCAACTCCCGGCCCTTTCGCCGGCCGCCGCCGCGCAAATCACCGCCGAAATCCTGGAAAACAGCGTAGAAAGCATCCCCACTTTCGCCCCCGGCGCCGTACCGACCTGGCTGGAAAAACATCTGCCCGACGCTAAAACCGTTGCGGCCAAAAAACCGGCCTGGGTCGATCCCGTCATGCTGCCGCCCATCATCGTCAACGGCTGCCGGCTGGATCAGGCTCAAACGGAAGCGCTGCTGGTCGCCTTGAAACTGGCCCCCCTGGCCAAAAACAACAGTCCGCTCTTTGCCGGACTGAAAAAAGAAGCCCGCCGCGACACCCTGGGCAACTTCGTCTGGGAACTCTTCGATCTCTGGCTCAAAGACAACGCTCCTTCCAATGAAAAATGGGCCATGAAAGCGCTGGGGCTGCTCGGCGATGACAACGTGGCCCTCAAACTGACGCCGATGATCCGCCGCTGGCCCGGCGAAAGCCAGAATCCCCGCGCCGTCATGGGCCTGGAATGCCTGGAAGCCATCGGCACCGATCTGGCCCTGATGCAGATCAACGGCATCGCTCAGAAAGTCCCCTTCAAAGCGCTCAAAGCCCGCGCGCAGCAGGCCATGGAAGCCATCGCCAAAGAACGCCGCCTCACCCGCGCCGAACTGGAAGACCGCATCATCCCCGACTGCGGCCTGGATGAGAAGGGCGGCCGCAGCTTCGACTTCGGCCCGCGGCAGTTTAAATTTGCGCTCAGTTCCGAACTCAAACCGTTGGTGCGCGGCGACGACGGCAAACCCAAAACCGATCTCCCCAAGCCCAACAGCAAAGACGATCCGGAAAAATCCGCTCAGGCCGTCGCCGACTGGAAACTGCTCAAAAAACAGATCCGCGAAATCGCCGGCATTCAGGCCGTCCGCCTCGAACAGGCCATGATTACCGAGCGCCGCTGGCATTCCGAAGAATTTCAACTCCTCTTTGTCCACCATCCCCTCATGGTCAACCTGGCCCGCATGCTCCTCTGGGGCGGCTATGACGCGGAAGGCCGGCTTTCCGCCACCTTCCGCATCACCGAAGATCAAACCTTCGCCGACGCCAGTGACGATCCGCTCCCCCTGAGCGACGGATTGGACATCGGAATCGTCCATCCGTTGCACCTTGCCGATGAACAAAAGGGCGCCTGGGGCGAACTCTTCAGCGATTATGAAATCCTGCCCCCCTTCCCCCAGCTCAGCCGCGAAGTCTACTTCCTGACAGCCGAAGAACTGAAAAACAAAACCATCAACCGCTGGGATAACCTGAAAATCCCCTCGGCTGCGCTTATCGGCACCCTGGAAAAGCTGGGCTGGTTCCGCGGCGCCGCCGAAGATGCCGGCGTCTTCTATACCCACAGCCGACTCTTCCCCGCCGCCGACATCACCGCCGTCGTCGAATATGACGGCGTGCCCATGGGATCCATCGTCGATTGGGAAGATCAAGAGATCCAGAACTGCTTCTTCCTCAAAGGCCAGATCACCGGCATCGGTTACACCGACGGCGTTCATAAAAAATCCCTGCCCCTGGCCGAAATCCCGGCGCTGATCCTCAGCGAAGTCCTGCGCGATCTCACCATCATCGCCGGCAAGGGGAAATAAAAAAAATTCAGCGGAAGTAGACAGCAGCAAGTAGACAGTAGACAGCTTGCAACAGCAATCACCGGGAAAAAAAGAAAGAAAAAGCCCATCTTTTCGCGCGCCGCAGACGGCGCGCGAAAAAATGAATAAAAAACTCTCTCCCCCCATTCCGCGCGGCGTACCTTACAGAGAAAGGGCCATTTGCGGGACGCTACAGGGCTGAAGGCTACCAACGCATCGCCTTAAGTTGCCTGATATGGGGCAATAAGGAAATAGAGAGAATTAAAAGACGCCCTTTTGTAAGGAAAACAACCATGGAACAGAATTCATTACAGGAACTGCAACGCCCGGCGGCCGAGATCCTCTACGCCGACGAACTCCAGCGCCTCGCCGCCGCCGACGGCCAGGCCCCGCGTCCCGGCGGCTGGCAACTGACCCCGCACTCCGTCCTCACCTTCATCCTCGGCGATCCCAAACGCCGCATCCAACCCAAATTCGTCGGCAGCCGCAGCTTCCTCGAACGCAGCATCGTCGCCCTGGCCACCAACCGCGGGCTGATGCTCATCGGCGAACCCGGCACCGCCAAAAGCTATCTCAGCGAACTGCTCGCCGCCGCCGTCAGCGGCGACTCCACCCTCACCATCCAGGGCAGCGCCGGCACAACGGAAGACAACATCAAGTATTCCTGGAACTACGCCCTCTTATTGACCGAGGGCCCCAGCGAACGTTCGCTCGTCCCGGCCCCCATTTATGAAGGCATGCGCCAGGGCAAGATCGTCCGCTTTGAAGAAATCACCCGCTGCCCCGTCGAAATCCAGGACACCATGCTCTCGATGCTCAGCGACCGCGTCTTAATGATCCCCGAACTCTCCGGCGCCGCCCGCACCCTCTACGCCCGGGTCGGCTTCAACGTCATCGCCACCGCCAACACCCGCGACCGCGGCATCAACGAAATGAGCGCCGCCCTCAAGCGCCGGCTCAACTTTGAAACCGTCCAGCCCATCTCCAACCTGAAAGACGAAATGGATCTGGTGCAGCGCGAAACCGAAAAACTCCTGCAACGGGCCGACATTCCGCTCGCCCTGCCCACCGACATCACCGAACTGCTCGTCACCACCTTCCACGAACTGCGCCGGGGCCAGACCGCCGACGGCAAAGCCCTGGAAAGCCTCAGTACCGTGCTCAGCACCGCCGAAGCCGTCTCCGTAGGCTACGCCGCCGGCCTGCATGCCTGGTACTACGCCGAAGGCAAAGTCTCCCCACACCACCTGATCCAGGCCATGCTCGGCACCGCCCTGAAAGATTCCCCCGAAGACGTGAAAAAACTTCAAGGCTACTTCAATCACATCATCAAAGAACGTACCGGCCCCCTATGGAAGGCCTACTATGAAGCCGGAAAAGAGATTTAACGAAGATAATTTTATTTTTTCGCGCGCCGCTGTCGCGGCGCGCGAAAAAATAAACAAAAATCAGATCATCTTTTTTCCGGTACGGCACCATAGCCCTACCAGCGCCCGGCTCGTGCAACAAATGATTGCGGACTTACGCCCCGCAGCCGTCCTGATCGAGGGCCCCAGCGACTTCAACGACCGCCTGGACGAACTGGCGCTGCCGCATCGCCTGCCGATCGCCATCTACAGCTATCTCCAGCTCCCGGACGGCCGCCGTCGCGGCGCCTTCTATCCCTTCTGCGAACACTCCCCCGAATGGCAGGCGCTCCAATGCGCCCGCGCCGCCAACGCCACGGTCCGCTTCATCGATCTGCCCTGGGCCGCCCTGGCCGACGAATCCCCCTCCACTCACCTCTACGCAGACGGAGCCTTAGGCAGCGGAGAATACATCGATCACCTCTGCCGTGAACTGGGCGTAGAAAATTTCCACGATCTCTGGGATCATCTCTTTGAAATCGATCCCGATCTCAGCCTGAACGATTACCTGGAGCGCATCCTCACCCTTTGCACCCACATGCGCATGATGGATGGTAACGTTTCTCCCATCGACCTGCGCCGGGAAGCTTTCATGGTCGAACAGATCCGGCAGACCCGGGCAGAAATCTCCGGCCCGCTGCTGATCGTCACCGGCGCCTATCACACCCCCGCCCTCTTCGCCGCCCTTGAGAATCCCGCCGCGGAGCAAATTGCTTCCGATCTTCTCCCCACCGCCGATTCCACGCCGTCCCCTTCTACCATCAGCCGGGGACTGGCCCTGACACCCTATTCCTATCTCCAATTGGACACACTGACCGGCTATAACGCCGGGCTGACCCATCCCGCCTTTTACCATCAACTCTGGCTGGACCGTCGCCAGGGCACCGGAAAAGAAACCTACCGCACCTTGCTCGCTCAATCCGTAGCATATCTACGCCGACACAAACAAATCGCCAGCTCCGCCGATCTGATCGCCGTGGAGACGCTGTCCCAGGGCCTCGCAACTTTCCGCGGTCACGCCATCGTCTGGCGTACCGATCTGGTCGACGGCATCATCGGCGCCTTGATCAAAGATGAGCTGGCCTACGGGCAATCGCATCCCTTTCTGAACGCCATTTACGCCGTCTTCCGCGGAACCGAACGCGGCAAACTGGCCGCCGGGGCCCAACTACCGCCCCTGGTTCACGATATCGCCGCCCTCTTAAAACACCACGATCTCGAACTCCTGCCCCAGAAGCGAACGTTAAGCCTCGATCTATTCAAAGCCGAAGACCTGGCCCGCAGTCGCGTGCTCCACTGCCTTGCCGGCCTGGAAATTTCCGGATTTGTCCGCACCGGCGGCAGCGATCTGCTTCTCCGCGACGACCTGACGAACATCTGGGAGAATTGGGAGATAACGTGGACTCCCACCTTTGACGCCAACTGCATTGAAGCCGCTATTTATGGCGCAACGTTGCAAGAAGCCGCCGGCGCCCATCTGCTGGAACTGGCCGGCGCGGCCCAACGCAGCGCCAGTGCAGCGGCACGCTATCTGCTCGACGCCGCCCTGATGGGACTGGCGCACCTCACCGTCGAATTCTATTCCCGCCTCACGCTGCTCATCCGCCAGGACAGCGATTTCTGCAACATAACGGCAGCCATGGGCCATTTGCTCTATCTTTATCGCTATGATGAGGTCCTCGGCGCCGCCGGCAAAGAGGAAATCGGAGCCCTGCTGGTCGAAGTATTTACCCGCTGCCTCTGGCTGCTCGACAACCTGGGCCAGCCGCAAGGGAAAGATAAAGAACTGCTCTACGGAATCGCGACCCTGGTCGAAACCCTCGAACGTTGCGAAACAACCCTCTCCTTAAATCGCGCCGATCTGGAAGAAAGCTTCCTCCGGGTCAGCACCGATCCTACCGGCTTGCCGCTGGTGCGAGGCGCAACCATGGGGGCCCTCTGGACGCTGGGTAAAACCGCCGTCGAAGATCTCCACTACAGCCTCAACTATTTCTCCGCGCCGGCCCATCTGGGAGATTACCTTACCGGACTCTTCCATCTGGCCCGCGAAACGGTCCAACGACAACCGGAACTGCTGCACACCCTCAACACACTGCTGCTTTCCTATACCGGTGAGGAATTTCTGGAAGCCCTCCCGCCCTTGAGACTGGCCTTCTCCTATTTCACTCCCCGCGAAAAAGATTATCTGGCCCGCACACTGCTGGGAACAGTACCCGCTCTCACCGTCCTGGCCCCCCTTTCAGTGCCGGCTGAAGTCGCAGCCGCCATTCAGGCCTGGGAAGAACAGCTTTTCCAGACTGCAGAGCGGTATAACCTGATCGTTCCCCCAAAAGGCCTTTAACATGGATAAAATCCTCATCGATACACTCCAGGATAGGACTACAGTTAACCGTGGAGGAATTTTTTTGCAAAAAAGCCTCCCCAAAATGTTTTTTCTCCCCCTCATATCCCCCCTTTCCATCAGGGGAAAGAGAAACAAAAAAAGCCCGTGTTTTCGAGCGCTTTCTGAAGCGCGCGAAAACACACACAAAAAAACTCTTTCCCCCCATCCTGCGCGCCGCTTCTTACGGGAAAAATGCCTTGTGCGGGACGCTACAAAACCATACAATCGCAATGCCTTAAATTGCCTGATATGGGAAGCTGGGGAGACAGGAGAAATTAAAAATGGATAAAGAGCTACAACGTCTTCGCTGGCGGTTGGTCCTCGGCGCAGAATCAGAATCCGCGCTGGGTGGCCTCTCCGACGAAACTTCCGGCCGGCAGGACGAAACCCTGGAATTCCTCTACGGCCGGGAATACGCCGGACGCAATGTGCGTTCCGGTGCAGGCAGCCAGGGCGGCAGCGGTGATTCCCAACTGACCGTCCCGGAATGGATCAACACCGTCCATGAACTCTTCCCCCAAAAAACCATTGAACGGCTGGAAAAAGATGCCCTCGAACGCTATCAACTCCAGGAAATCGTCACCAATGCCGAATTGCTCTCTCGCGTCGAACCCAACACCACCCTGTTGAAGGCCATTCTACAAACGAAACATCTGATGAACCAGGAAGTCCTGGCCATTGCCCGCACCCTCGTCCGCCGCGTCGTTCAGCAATTGATGGAAAAGCTCAGCCGCCCCGTCCAATCCCCCTTCATCGGCTCGTTGAACCGTCAGCGGCGCTCCATGCTCAAAGTCGCCAAAAACTTCGACGCGCCCACCACGATCCGGCGCAACCTCGCCCACTACGATCCGCAAAGCCGCCGACTTTTCATCCAGACGCCCTATTTCAACTCCCGCATCCGACGGCAGGTCGATCGGTGGCAAATCATTATTCTCATCGATGAATCCGGCAGCATGATCAACAATGTCATCCATGCCGCCGTCACCGCCGCGATCTTCTGGGGGATTCCGGCACTGCGCACCCATCTCTGCATCTTCGACACCACCGTCGTCGATTTGACCGCCGACTGTAGCGATCCGGTGGAAATTCTGATGAAAGTCCAGCTCGGCGGCGGCACCGACATCGGCAACGCCCTGAATTATGCCTCCGGAATCATCGATAATCCCCGCCGGACCATCGTCGTCCTCATCACCGACTTCTATGAAGGGGGCCCCGCGGATCAGTTGCTCAACGTCACCAAAAGTCTGATCGAAAGCGGCGTCACATTATTGGGATTGGCCGCCCTGGATGAAATCGCGCAGCCCAACTATGACCGTCAAATGGCCGGCCGCATGGTCGAACTGGGCGCCCATGTCGCCGCCATGACCCCCGGGGAACTGGCCGCCTGGGTCTCCGAAAAGGTACGTTAAAATGCGACACGATCTACTGGCTTTAACTCCCGACGATCTGATTACCTTAAGCAACCGGGGTCTGGTAAAACGGGCCCAGAAAGAATTGGGCGAAGTCTCTTTCACCCTGGAAGAAAGCCCGGAAGGGCGGGTCGATGTGCAGTGGGCCGATGAAATCCACTGCACATTGCCCGCCGGCAAAACCCTGGCCGACAGCCAATGCAGCTGCGCCGCGGTCGGCCTCTGCCGGCATATCCTGCGCTCCGTCCTGGCCTACCAGCAACACCACAACACTTCGACATCCAATCCCCCCGATCTTTCCCCTTCCACGCTTCCTTCTTCCAGCTCTTCCACTCTTCCTACTTCCAGCTCTTCCAGCCCTTCCACACTTCCATCTTCCGACTTTCAATCTTCCAAATCCCCAACTTCCGCCCATCCCTGGGACCCTGGCGCGGTCACCGATGAAACGCTCGCCTCACTTTACAACAAAGCGGCCCTGACCCGGGCCCGCAGCCTTTATGAAGAAGGGCACGTTATCGAACTCGTCCGCAGCAACAAACCCACCGCCCGTATTCACACCCTGGGGCTCACCCTGCGCTTCCTCGTTCCCCACGATATCCGTTACGTCCATTGCCCTTGCGATGAACCGGCCCCCTGTCGCCACGTTCCCCTGGCCGTCTGGGCTTTTCGCCAGCTAGAGCCGAAAGCCGTCGCCGGTCTGATTTCCACTCGCCGCCAGGAATGGCCCATCCCGGCCGATCTGCTCGATGAAATCGACACCACGCTTCAAGATTGGATCCATGAGGGCTGTAACCTGTCACAGGCCATGGTCGACCGACTACGGCGGCTGGAACAGCGCTGCCGCGCCGAAACCCTCATCTGGCCGGCAGAATGCCTGGCCGAATTCATCCTGGAACGCGAACGCTACATCGCTCACGACGCCCGTTTCATGCCGGCGCGCATGGTTGCTCTGTTGGGCGAAATCAAAATCCGCCTGACCGCCATCCGCAACAACACCGAAGCTGTCCCGCAACCGCTCATCCGGGGCCTCGCCCGGGATGCCGAAACCGCCGTCAGTGCCGCCCGGCTGATCGGATTGGGATGTGGGGCCGAAATTTATCGCGGCGGCCTGACCCTTTCCGCCTACCTGCACGACATCGACAGTGGGCAGGTACTCACAGTGCAACATGACTTCGCCGATGAAGAACAGCCCTTCTGGCACCTGGCCAACCGCAGCCTGATTCAAGGATTGGGGCTGGGCCAGATCGGCGCCCGACAGTTGCTCACCAAAGGGGGCAAACGTTCCGCCAACAACAGATTCACGCTGGGGCGCGCCCGGGCCGCCGTCAATCCACAAACCTTCACCTGGGAATCGCTTCGAGCTCCCACGCTGGCCGAAGATTTTTCGGAAGTGCGTGCCCACCTGCTCGCTCAACCTCCCGCCTGCCTGCGCCCCCGGCAATTGACCGCCAACTTCTACGTCTGCCCCATTTCTGGAGTTGAAGAAGCCGGCTTTGACCCAATCACCCAGCAGGTGCAGGCCCGGCTACGCGATTCAAATGGAGTAACGGCCCGTTTAATCCACCCCTATATGTCACGCAGCAACGAAGGCTGCGAAGCACTCCTCACCACACTCACGACCCGCCCCGAAACAATCCGTTTCATTGCCGGCAAAGCCCGTCTGGCGGGCGAGTTGATTTTCGAGCCGACGGCCCTGGTCGTCGAAGAAAACGGAACGCGAACCTTGCTCCAACCCTGGATCGACCGCTGGGGAAATACAGCCGTTCTGGGAACCGGCACCGAAGAAACGTTCACCCGGGACCCGCTGCATGCATACCTGACGCAAACCGCAGAACTATCAGGAGAATTGCTGGTGACCGGCCTGCAACATACCACAGAAAAAACCATACAACGCTGGCAGGCGCATTACGAACAGGGAAAAACGCTGGGGCTGGTAAAATTTCTGGAACCTCTGGACCGTCTTGTCACAGTCCTGAAACAAAAGAACGAAGTCATGCGCTGGGAATGGCATCCGGCCGCCGCTGCTTTTATGGAACTGGCATTACTCACTCGCCTAGCCGTGGAAATATAAAAATCACCGCGCAGTTTTAAACTGCGCGGTGATTTTTATATTCTTATAAAACCTGGGAAGCCCTTTGGGCTCCGCAATCAGGGCATAGCAGCGCCTTCGCCAGGATTATTCTTCGCATCCCCTGGAGCATAGAAAGTCCGGGTAACTTCCTTGAGTTCGGCCAGGTCCAGCCGGGCCAAAGCCTCCACAATCTCAGCCGTCGGTTCAACACCGATTTCCAGAAGCGCAGCTTCCGGGTTGGCTTTCAGTTCTGCAATAAATTCATCGCTCAAAATCCGCTCGATGTCAAGGACCTTAAATTCCAGAGCAGCTGTTTCACAAGCGCGAGTAGCCATTTTAGTCTCCTTTTTAATTTCCGTTGAAATAGCAAACTCAAAATCTTTTTTACAACCCGCTTACAAAACAATGAAATTATAACATACCTTCTTTAAAAAGTAAAGACTATTCTTACCCTAAAAGCCATATTTGTTATAAATTGCCCGTTTACACTGACATATTACAATATAAAATAAAATTAACATCTATTATTAAATAAAGCGCGCCCTGTGCGGATCTACCTTAGCACGGATTAAAAACAGTTTCCGCGTCCCGCAACCGGTGTTTTTCCGGTAAAAAGCGACGCGCCCGAAGGGCAAAGGAAGTTATTTTTATTCATTTTTCGCGGACTTCAGAAAGCCGCCGAAAAATGAGCTTTTTCTTTTTCTTGTTCTCCAGGTGCACCGCCCAGGTCGATAAAATACAGCCAACGCCCCAATTCATAAAAAAGCTTCCTGGAAATCAGCTCATTTCCAGGAAGCTTATACATCCAGCCCCAACCGCCTGAAATCAAGGCATCGCCACATCCCCATTTCCTTTGGCGGCAACTGGAGCATAAAAGGTCCGGGTCAATTCTTTCAATTCATCCACATTCAACCGCTTAAGAGCATCCAGAATCTCCACCGTCGGCTCAACACCGATCTCGCGAAGCACACTTTCCGGATTAACTTTCAATTGAGCGGCAAACTCATCGCTGAGAATCCACTCCACATCCAGAACCCGGAACTCTAACGGCGCAACCTCTACCTCATAAGAGCGGGTGTCCATCTCAATCTCCTTAGTTCTTCAGTGATAGGGTTAATGAAAAATCCGCAGAATGCATATTAAGGATAGAAACATTATAACCCAAACCCCCTTAAAAGTAAAGAGGGTTTTAACCCAAAAACCCCTCAAGTCCCCAAAATATATCGCCCGCCTTTCGGCGAGCGATATATTCAATCAAAACCAATCGCGGGTCCGGCTCAACGATGGGCTTCAGCTTCAAACTCCATCATCAACGGCGGAATGGCCGTGGCCAAAGGCACATACCATCCATCAACTTTCACACCTAATTTCTTATCGATCGCCCATAAGATTTCCGGCGTCTCCTGATAAGGCCGCGCAGTCAACACCGTCAACGCCTGCTGATGGGTCAACACCTGCAATTGCAACAATCCAGGAATTCCCCGCGTATCGAAAAGCAAATATCGCTCTCCGCTCGTTACAACCCCCAACATAGGAGGCGTAGGCCCCCCCCACCGACTCCGCCAGAGATTGAGTTCGCGCCCCAGGCTTTGAATCAACTCTGGATATCGGAGCGAATCTGCCTCATAATCCCCCATAAAATGATAGGCCAGCTGGTCGATTCGAGCATGAGATGGAAAAACCATTTGATAAGCCCGCAAAGGGCGGATTTCCCGGATCCCATAATCAGCCGGCCGCTGGAAATATGGGCTGAAACGATCCAGACTCAACCGATTAATCCCCGGAGGGGTCAAATGATGCAAAAGCGGAATCAATGCCAGCATCTCTTCATACTCATCGCGCTCATCGCCGGGCAGCCCCCACAAAATGCCCCAGATCAAATCGATCCCCACCGCGCGGATATAACGCAGCAACATCAAATTCTGCCGGGCGAGCACCCCTTTGTTCATCCGCTTCAACATCTTAGAAGAAAGCGATTCAATTCCCGGCTCCATCATTCCAATCCCGGCTTTCTTTAAAGCCACCACCTGAGCCAGCGTCAAATTGGCTTTGTGGGCATAAGCCAGGAAATAGTTCTTCTCTTCAAGATGAGGCAACACCTTCTGAAAATAAATATAAGGAATAATACTGTCGGCCATAGCAAACTGGCGTGTAGGAGCCGCCTCAGCCAGTTGCTGCAACTCGGCCAACGCCCGCTCCGGAGATTTCTGCCGGAAACGACGGTCATCACCGTTGATTCCACAAAAAGAACAGGGATGTTTTTCCCCCCACCAGCAACCCCGGCTGGTCTCACTTCCCAACCAGGTCGTAGCCGGATCGTAATCAGGAAGATAAAAAGCTAATTGCTCAAAATATTCCCGGAAATCGGGAACCGGCAAAGCATCCAGATCAGGCGCAGGAGCACTGTCGATAATTCGGGCCGCGGGCAATTCGCCCTTAGCCCAGTTTTGCAAAAAGGCCGCAAAAGCCGCCTCGCTCTCACCCGAAAAGACATAATCGATGACCTTACCGTCCGGATCCAAAGACAAAATACCTTCCGCCATCTCGCCTTTACAAACACACCCGCCGAAAACCGTAACAATTTCCGGTTGATACCGTTTAAGGGCTTTAAGCAATGCATAACCGGCATTGGTTTGAGCAAAGGTGGCCGAACACCCCACCACTTTGAAGTGGTAACTCGCCAGAGTTCGCGCCGTCGCATCAATCCAGGCCATCGCCCGCTCTTCCAACGCAGCCAACGTTTCCCGATCCATGCTCAAACGCAACGGCGAAAGCGCATAAAGCATCTCGGACGCCGCATCCTCTGCATAGGTCACCAGCATCGACGCATCGGTTACCTGAGGCAACCATTCGGCCAGGGGCGGCATATCATAGGCCATGCGGGAGAAAAAACGCTCCCCCAACATCAAGCGGGGCGGATAGCCGATGGGCGCACTTAATTCATCGTAAGCCGGCTGGCCGATCAAAGCCGCCAGGGCCAGATTCGCATACCAGACAGAGGTCCGAAATCCCACACGCCTGGCTGCGGCCTGTAACAAATGCACGGCCAATCCAGGGTACGACAAAACAAAAAAAGGCGGCTCAATCAATAAGATCTCGCCGGCCTTTAAATTGATCTCCATGGCTCGTTCTAAATCGGCTGCACTCATTGCTGTCCCCTTACTCTCGTAGTCGCCACAATTCATGTTCAACACCCAATTTCGCAAAAATCTCCCGGGCTCGTTTCAAATAAGTTTCGCGCTCTGAAATACCCGGCTCTAAATGCAGCCCGATAGCGAATGAAAGCCAGGCTTCATCATAATCCATCTTCAAATTCTGAGCGACCCGTAAGCCCTGCTTCCATAATTTCAAAGCCCGACCATGATTACCCGAAAGCCAATCAGCCCGCCCGCGCATCAATAAGGCGCGAGGTCGAGCCACCCCACAAGAATTGACAAATTTATCTAACTGCTGGCAGGCTTGATAGGCCAGGCTTTTCAAATCAGCCTGCGCATAGCCTTTCTCCCAAAGAATCAAATAGGCCTCGACCAGAATGGTATAAATCAACAAATTGCCGTAATCGGTCAACGACATGGATTTAATCAGAGCCATCAACTCTTGAGCCTGCGCAAAAACATAATCGTAGGCTTCCTGATAGAGATAAATCCCCAACTCTTCACGCAACACCAACAATTTCATATTCTGAGTCATCAATTCCGGATTGAGAGCGACCAATGATTCGGCTTCTTTCACGCACGCCTTCGCCTCGGACATCCGCCCCAAATAAAACAAGCCTGTAACCTTAAGATAAAGTGCAAAAATCTGATAGGAAAGATCTTTGTGATCACAGGCATGCTGGTACATCTCTTCAGCCAGACTGAACCCCTGTGTAAATTTTCCCTGGCAATAATAAAGCTCAATCATCGCATATACCGTTAGATTCCAGATATGATGAGCCCCGGACCGCAACGAAATCTCTATGGACAGTTGCTGCAAACGCTCGGCTTCTCCCCAATTCCCTATACCGCCGTAATAAACACTCCCTAAAAAGGCTACCCAGGCTCGAGCCGACAGATCATCCGCCGCATCCACCGCCGCCAGCGCCCACCGGAGATAGGCCTGGGCCAGTTGATGCAACGAACTGAATCCCATCATCACACCGACCATCCCATACCCCCGTCCCAGTTCCGGACTCGGCCCCACCAACTCAGCCAGGTTGAGCATATTAAACGACGTATAAAGGACCAAAACAAGATCGTTGCTACTGTAAAGCACCTCAGCCAGCTTCTCATAAGCCCGCGCGACCGATAACAAAAGCCCCCGTTTTTCCTGATCTCGTCCCAGATAACGCCCAGGCCACAACCGATGGGCAATTTGGACTCCCAGCGCGCCAGTCGTCTTAAAAAGAGGACTGATTTTTCCTTCAGGAAGAGGATATCCTGCCAGCGCCAGCCCCTGCACCAAATGCGTCCGGCCTTCAGCATACAGAGAATGATTGACATAAGCTTCGCCCAACTGCAATTCCCAAAGGCCGCGCCGAACCGCCTCCACATGCCCGGCTTTCTCGGCCAGCGCCAAAGCCTGTCCGAAAAAGGTAATGGCTTCCTCATTGGCATAGTTACGCAAAGCCTGGGCCCCGGCCTTTTCCAGATATTCCAGGGCCTTTTCAGAATTCTCCGCCCGCGACCAGTGATAGGCCAACAGCGGATAAAAAGCGGAAAGATCCTCGTTGAAAACCTGCTCATACCACAAGGCCACTCGTTGATGCAAATCCCGCCGCTGGGTATAAAGCATCAGGTTATAAGCAACCTCATGGGTTATATGATGCTTGAAAATATACTTCAGGTCGGGCTGCTCACTTTGCAACCGGGTAATATCCAGTTGCTCAAGATCGCCCAGATATTCTTCCAAACGAGGCCGGTCGGCTTCCACAGGATGGATATCCCGCAACGTACGAAAAGCGAAAATCCGCCCGATAACACTGGCCACTTTCAAAGTAACCTGCTGCGCCGGCGGCAAACGATCAATACGGCTGATAATCACGCCTTGCACCGTATCGGGAAAAGAAAGTGCCGTTCTATCGCCGGCCTGGGCAGAAAGATGCGCCGTTCCAAAATTGTCGATCTCTAACAATCCCGCATCCCGCAAAGCATAAGCCAGCTCTTCACTGAAAAACGGGTGCCCCTCCGCTTTTTCCTGGATCAACGCTGCCAGTTCAGGATCCAGAGCCCGAACCTTCAACCCCTGGCACACCAGATCCAGGGTAGCATCATGCCCTAAAGGTTGTAATTCCAGATAAGCGGTATCGTCGGCGGCTTTCAACGCCACATATTCCTTGGGCAAAGGCTCAGCCATAGGCCGCAATCCTATCACTAAAAACAGGGGCTGAATATACTGCTGCACGGTTGCCAACAAGGCCCAGGATGCAGAATCCAGCCAATGGGCATCCTCCACGATCAACACCATTCCATTCGCATTTTGGCGAGTTCGTTGCAAAAACCGCACCAGAGTATCGCGAGTATTTTGAGCCCGCAATTCACCACTCATCTGAGAGGTCAAGGCACTTTCCGGCAACCCTAAGGGCAGCACCGCATTGAGCAGCGGCAACCGTTCGATCAAATAATCATCTTCCTCCACCAGATCCATGACCAGATGCTGCAACCCTCGCCGGCTTTCCCAGGATTCCGCCCCATCGGTCTCCTGCAAACCGAAAAGCGTCCGAAAAACTTGCCGCCAGGCGAAATAAGCCGTCGTGGATTCCATAGCATCGCCGGCCCCCATCAATAACGAAATCCCTTCCGCCTCAACCTGCTCGCATAGGTCATCGATCAACCGCGTCTTGCCGATCCCGGCCTCGCCCACGATCAAACAACAGCTGCTCTGACCGTTTTTCAGCTGTAACAAATGCTCCCGCAACAAAGCCTGCTCACGGGGCCGCCCTACCAGTGGCAGCTGCGAACGTAAATGGACAAAACGAGCCGTTGTGGTATGCAAAGACCCGCTTTCTGAAATCGCAAAAACCGGCACGGGCTGAGAGATCCCCTTAAAAGGCAAAGCGCCTAAGGATTCAAATGCGTAATCCGGCACCGCTTTCGCAATACGATCCGAGACTAAAATCTGGCCGGATCGAGCCTGTTCCATCAACCGGGCCGCCAGGTTCACTTCGCGCCCAATTCCCCCGTAAGTCCGACGCGTCGGTCCCCCATAAGTGCCGATGTACATCTGCCCCTGACTGATTCCAATGCGAATATTGCGAATAAAATTCAAGGTTGCCGGTGGCCGGAGTAAGGCAAGCGCCGCTCCCATGACCCGGCGAGCATCATCTTCATGGGAAAGAGGGGCCCCAAAGAGGATATACATACAATTCCCCTTATCTCCCATTGTCAACTGCACCAGATACCCCTCATAATGGCTCAAAATGGACTGGACCCACCGGGTAAAAGCGTCCAAACGCGCTCCGGCATCAAGATCCTGATCGTAATCAATTCCGGAAAATTGCAGGAAACAGGGGATGGCATTGCGCAATTCCGCCAACGAAATCACTTCTTCCCGCACCAACCGTTGACTGACGGCCGGGAAAAGCCAGGGATACGTTAATTCAGGGGAAATCGAAGGTAAAACAGGCCAGGGGACAATCGCGTCCACTGCATTCAAATCAGTAATCAAGGCCAGGCTTTCTCCCTGAGGCACGACCCGCCAGCCCTTGATGACAGCTTGATCGCCTAAAGCTTTCAAAACCTCTTCGCCAATCAACACCTCACCCCGATGAACCAGATGCTCAGCCAACGCAATCCGATCCAATAGGGCCCCCGCTAAAACATCCATCACCTGAATCTGGGGATTTCCCACCACAAAACGCCGCGCAGAACCGGCCAGCACTAAAATCTTAATTCCAAAGGAAAAGGCTGTGGTCTCTTTTCCCGTAGCTCCAGTGAACTCCGATACGACTTTCTGCATCGCCAGCGCACAGGCCGTCGCCCGCGCCCCGCCGTCATCTTCAAACCAACAGGTTATGGCATCACCGGCAAAACAGATCACACTGCCCCGATAATAATGAACCTTTTCAATCAGGGCCCCGTAAACCTGATTCAAATAAAGGGTTAACTCTTCCGCCCCACGCTTCGCCCCCAGCTCCTGAGCTAAAGCTGTGGTTAAGGGGGTAAAACCGGATACATCTGCAAAAAGGACGGCACCCTGCATCCGATCAGGGAGAACAGCCCCTTGAGACAAGGCCTGTAACCGATCCATAGGTAAATAACTGACCAGTGGGTGCTGAACCAATTCTGCCATAAACGCCAACCCTTTGTATGGAATTCGATTTTATTGAGCTGCAGGGAGCAGAATTTTTGGGAATTAATTGTATGATACTGTGATTTGGGGTTTGAGCAACTGGGAAACCAAAACGCCGGATAAACCAGGCAAAAATGAAGGGCGGCCGGTTGCCCGGCCGCCCATACATCTGATCCGCACAGACTTAAGAAAAAGAAGTCCATAATCAGGAAGATGTAGAGTATGAAGATTGAATAAGTAGCCGATGTCCAGGATTGAAGTTCTGGTAGTCCAGGTTGATGAAGGTGTTCAAGAACGAATTTGAGTACGATGTTGAAATAAGAAGTCGATGTCGATATCCAGGATGAAGTTAAAGTAGTAGAAGTTGAAATGGAAAAAGCAGGTTGAGGTTGAATACGATGAAGAAATGGAGGTTGAAAAAGAGGTTGAAGGTGAAGATCCAGTAGGATGAAGAATGGTGTAGAAGTTTAAGATTGAAGAAGGGGTTGAAAAGGAAGAAGAAGTAGTAGTAGAAGTTGTTTAAGATTCATGATGTTAAAGATTGAAAAACTGCAAACCTGATGTGCTGCGTCGGATCGATGATGTATCTACATCTGGAAAAGAATTGCCGGTTTTTAAACCCGGTTGAGCGCTTCCACCGGGTGTTTCTTACCGCGCTCTTACTATACACCCCTCGCCTGCTTATGCATCCCCCCACTTGACGGGAAATCAACCTCACCACCAATCCAGTCTTTTCCCTGTCCATCTGACCAGGATAAAGAATTTTATATTTCTCTCGCCTTCCCTTTGAACGAAACAGAGGAAAAGGGCTCTAACTAAAATCTCACTCAACGACGGGCTCATCCTGGCGCACAAAAACCAGCCCGGCCGCCACAGAAAAAACGATCACATACACCGCCAATGCTACATAAGGCAGCCCCATCGGTAAAACCACATCCTCAGGCACCCCTCGCTGCCCATCCAGGCCCATTCTGAAAGCAAACTCCGGCACCAGAGCCACGACCTGCCAGACCTGACCTTTGCTCCAATGCAGTGCACTCTCCAACGGTTTGATCAACAACATGGCCACTACCGGCGGCCGCAAAATTCCCCACGCAACGGCCGCTGCCGTTAAAGCCCACTTACCCCGCCGAAAGACTACCGAACAAAGTAATCCCAAAGTGGCGTAGACCTCTAAAAGGAAAAAAACCATCCCAAACTCCACCAAAAAATCGCCCCAGATCAACATCTTGCCCGAGATAGCCGCTCCGACCACCCCCCCCACCAGAGCACTTCCCGCTGCCCCGGCGCAAAGGATCAACGTTGCCCCCCACTTAGCCGCAAAAAGGGCGGGGCGGGATATCCCCTGCGTCAATAACAAATCCAGCGTCCGATGCTCCCGCTCCCTGGCTATGATATCGAAACCGACGATCACGCCGACTACCCCACCCAACCAGAAGATCACACTGGTATCTTCAATTCGCCCCTGAGCCTTACTCACCATCATCAACAAACACTGTACAGCACCGAACAAGCCCCATACCGCCAACAACCGCGAAGAGCGCATTTCATATAGATCCCGCCTCACGACAGCCTCCATCTTTCGCCAGCTCATGCCGTCACCTCCGCCTGCTCGACAATACGATAAAAAAGCGACTCCAAATTCGTCGCCTGGATCAATCCCACCGCAATCCCGGCGCCCATCAACCGGGCCGTAATCGAAGGTAACTCTTTCTGCGAAACGGCCACCCGCACCCCTTCCGGCACAGCCGTCGCCCCCATGGATTGCAACAGCGCCGCCGCGATCATCGGATCGCCGGTCACGCCGATCGTGTAGGCCTCTTCCACCCGACTCTGATAACGTAACTGCCCCCGATGCAAAATCCCCACTGACGAACAGAGCATCTGCACTTCGCCCATGACATGCGAAGAGAGAAATACGGTCGCCCCCTCCGCCTGCAAACTCCGTACAATCTCCCGCATCTCCGCCACCCCCTGGGGATCAAGCCCCGCAGTCGGCTCATCCAAAAACAGATAGCGCGGCGCCTTGAGCAAAGCTATCGCCAGTTGCGCCTTCCGCTGTTGCCCCGGCGACAATGTCCCACAGGGACGATCCAACGGCACCCCCGCCTGCCGGGCAAAAGCCAAACCCCGATCGATCGCCGTTTCAGCCAGCGTGGCATAGGTCCGCAACAAATCCATCACGGTCGCCCGCTCAAAAAAATGCATCTCTTGAGAAACAAAACTGACCGTCGGGATCAACCGGCAGGTATCCTCCGGCCCCCGCACCTCCACATTGTCGACCCGGGCATATCCGGCGGTCGGACGCAACAAACCACAAATCATTCGCATCACCGTCGTCTTCCCCGCTCCGTTAAGTCCCAAAAAGCCGAAAACTTCCCCATCGGCCACTCGCAAATCCACATTCTGCACCGCTCGATAACGGCCATACTGCTTGGTCAAACCATGGCTCTCGATCATTGCACTCCTCACTTAAGCGTAAATTCCAATGTCTGCGTTCCCTGGTCAGGAACGAAATAGTCACAATAATAAGTACCGGCCGGCCAATCCGTTCCCGTCTCCAGTTTAAAAACCATCACCACCGGATTGAGCGAATCCGCTGCCCTTAAAGTGGATAAGTTTTCCGTCACTAACACTTCCTCGCTCCGTCTCCACGTCGCCTTAACCTCCATCCCCTCATAAGCCTCGGTCAACTCCAGGCTCAAATAGACCGTCTCGCCTGGTTTGAAAGTCGTCGCCGCCGGATCGACCTTCCCCTCCCCATTCACCGCAGCCGCCAGCCCCACCTCACCCAACATCGCATCCGCACCACAGCCCAGTAACAACATCCCCAACACCATCAATCCCAACCAGCGGTAAATCCGTTTCATTTCAACCAGCCTCCTGACTTAATTTTGAACATCTGTAAACTAAGTCGCCTCATCCGCTTAAATCCTTCGGTAAAAACTCTCCCCCCTTCCGCGCGGCGCTACCTGCCGAAAAAACATCCCCTGCGGGACGCCACCAAGCCCCGCCCCTGACAAAAATTCGGCCAAAAACAAATTTCATGTTATACTAATCAAGTCTCCGGCGGCGGCTACCCAGCGCCGGACTACCTCAACTTATTCAAGCAGGGAGAATCCCGAATCTTCGGGAATTCGCTCCCTGCTTTTTGTATATCAGGGAGCGGTCACCACCATTCAAGGAGTACTTCAAATGCAATGGATTCGTGAACAGGCCCCCAACCAGGAGCGACGGTCGCTCTACCGCACCGCCATGATCATCACCTTAGCGGGCAACCTGATCCTGGTCATCGGCAAAGGTATCGCCACCTATCTCTCCCACAGTACCGCCTTTTACGCCGACACGGCCAATTCGGCCTCCGACGTCGTCTATTCTTTGATGATCGTCCTGGGACTCTGGATGGCCCAACAGCCTCCCGACATCTCCCACCCCCAGGGTCACAGCCGTTTTGAACCCCTGGTTGGACTCGCCGTCGCCGCTTCCATGACCTTTGCCGGCTACGAAGCGGCCCGCGTCGCCATCGTTCGCTTTATCGAGGGCGGTAAAAGCATCGAACTCGGAGCCCCTACCATTATCCTGATCGTCGCCGTGCTCATCAAAATCGGCATGTTCATCTCGATCCGTCGCATCGCCCGCCAGCTCGGCAGCCCCACCTTCGAAGCCACCGCCCGCGACAACCTCTCCGATGTCCTGACCTCCACCGCCGCATTCCTGGGCGCCCTCGGCTCCAGCGTCGTACCGCTCTTCGACCCCATCGCCGGCATCGCCGTCTCCATCTGGATCTTCCGCGCCGCCCTCACCGCCTGGAAAGAAAACCTCGCCTTCCTCACCGGCGCCGGCGCCCCCCCCGAACTGCGGGAAAAAATCGCCCAGGTGGCCGGTGAAGTCGAAGGCGTCCACGAAGTCCATCAAGTCATCACCGAATATGCCGGCCCCCAACTCATCGCCGACCTGCACATCAACGTC
Source organism: uncultured Anaerolineales bacterium (assembly GCA_964501335.1). Classification (GTDB taxonomy): domain Bacteria; phylum Chloroflexota; class Anaerolineae; order B4-G1; family SLSP01; genus CAZCTC01. Next base: position 152,415 of record CAZCTC010000001.1, read on the forward strand.
GACGGCCACATAACGCTGGATCAGGCTCACGCCATTTGTGACGAGGTCCAACGCCGGCTGGAAGCCATCCCGGAAGTCGATCGGGCTTACATCCACGTCGAACCTGAAGAAAAGAAGTGACCCGCCTTTGCATATAGCCCGAAAAAAAGAGAAAAAACGCAATACGGCATAATTCACTCAGATTGCACGGCAAAGGCACCAAAGACGCAAAAAAGCCTATGTTTGGGCGCACTTCAGAAAGTGCGCCCAAACATAAACAAAAAATTCGCTCTCCCTGCTGCGCACCGCGCGTCGCATCTTACGGAAAAAGTGCCGGGTGCGGGGCGCTAAAAGCAAACCGCACAATATAGAAAAAAGGAGGATCGATGCATACGCTGCCCGGTTTTAATTACGCCCCTAACCCCAGCCCCAACATCCGCTCCATCCAACAACGCACAGAAAACGGCATCCACTATCACGCCTTCACCTTCGCCACCCCCTTCGGCTACCGCCGTGCCGCGACCCTGATCTCCCCGGAAGGCTCCGGCCCCTTTGCCGCCGCCCTCTTCGTCCACTGGTTCGAACCCGGCAATCCCACCTCCAACCGCCGCCAGTTTCGCCCCGACGCCGTCCAGCTGGCCTCCCGGGGCGTCGTCTCCCTTCTCGTGGAAACCATGTGGTCCGACGATGACTGGTTCTACAAACGCACTCAGGAAGACGACATCGAAAACTCCATCCGCCAGGTCACCGAACTGCGCCTGGAACTCGACATCCTCCTGGCTCAACCCGGCGTTGATCCGCAACGCCTCGCCTTCGTCGGCCACGACTTCGGCGCCATGTACGGCGTCCTGACCGGCAGCCTGGACGGCCGCCCTTCCTGCTATGTGCTGATGGCCGGCACCCCCCGCTTCCCGGATTGGTATCTCTACTATCCCGATCTCGACCCGGAAGCCCGGGCCCGCTTCAAAGAAAGCCTGGCCCCCCTGGACCCCATCACCCACATCGCCGGCCTGACCCCCGCCCCCCTGCTCTTCCAGTTCGCCAAAGACGACCCCCACGTTCCCATTCAAAGCGCGCTCGATTTCTATAACGCCGCCGCCGAACCCAAAGCCCTGCTCTGGTATGACTGCGGCCACGGCCTCAACGATGAAGCCACCGCCGACCGCCTGGAATGGCTCACCCAAATGCTCCGCCTGAACTAAAAGAGGAAAATCCCTTGTTTTCGGCGGCTTTTTGAAGCCGCCGAAAACCTAAATAAAGAAACTCTCTCTAAATTCTTCTCTGTGTCCTCTGTGTCTCCGTGGTGAATCTCTTCCAGCCGCCCTTCCTGGCTTAACCAGGGTATCAGGGTATAATGGGAACATGCGTCCCTGGGGACCCTTATTTATGGAAAACACAACCCAATTGCCGACCGCCAATTTCTGGCTCTGGCCTCTCGAAGAAAGCTGGAGCCTTTTGCCCATTGCCGCCACGCTCGGCGGAGCCCTGGCCTACACCCATCCCGAAACCGGCCTCCTGGCTGCCACCCTCGGCATGTTGCTTGCCGGCTGGCTCCCCCTCTGGCGCGCCCTCACCATCACCAACTGGACCGCCTCCCTGCAAAGCTGGCACAACTGGGAAAAAGAAATTCCCCTGGCTCATTGGCCTTACCTGCAACCTGACACCCCCGGTGCCGCCCTCCATCAGTCTCTCTCGCGCGCCCGCTCCTGGTGGAAAGAAAACGGAGCCGCATCCTTAACTGCCCCCCTTCAAACCATCATCTTCGCCCTCCTCATCAGCCTTCTGGCCGGCCTCGCCCTGGGCCGCATGGCCTTGATGTACACCTTCCTGCTGCTCTCCTGGGCTGAAATGGCCCTGCTCTGGACCGAAGGCCGACACTCCGTACCTGACGGCTGGGAAATCCCCGCCATGATCGGCCTGCCCTGGATGCTGGGCGCTGCAGTGAGCAACGCGCCGCTCGATCAGGCCGCCTTCGCCGCCCTGGCCCTCTCCATCGCTGTCACCCTGGCCGCCCGCCCCTCGCGTTGGACGCTGCCGGGTTACCTGACCTTAACCGCCTTCTTGCTCTATACAGGCCAGCCGATCGCCGCCGGGCTGGTCCTCGGGCTCTCCTTCCCGCTGCTGCTCCTGCAAACCACGCCCATCGATCCGGCACGTTACCGCCGCGCGGCCCTTCCCTGGCTTTTAGGAACTATCATTTTAACGGCCCTGGTGTTGTAAATATGGCCCGTTGGATTGGACTCGGCTTGCTGATTTTGGGAGGGATCGGCCTGCTTTACTGGCAGCTGATCCTGGCAGAAGGTGCCTATTTAGGGCGCCGCGTCGTCACCTGGCTCTATGACTGGAGCGCCCACCTCTACGATCGCATCAAAAACTACGATCCCGGCTACGAACAATGGTTTCTCGGATTGCCGCTCTCCCGAGCCCTGGCCCTCTTCCCCGACCCTCTGGTCCTGGATGTCGCCACCGGCACCGGGCGCCTCGCCCGCACCCTCTTTGAACAGGCCGGCTTTCACGGCCGGCTGATTGGAGTCGATCTCTCCCGTAAAATGCTTTCCGAAGCCGCTCAGGCCGTAGAACCCTGGAAAGATCGCATCACCCTTCTGCACCAGGATGCCCAACAACTGCCCTTTCCCGACGCCACCTTCGACGCCGTGACCAGTCTGGAAGCCCTGGAATTCACCCCGGACCCCGCCGGCGTCCTGCGTGAAATGGTCCGCGTCCTCCGTCCCGGCGGCGTTCTGCTCGTCTCCAACCGCATCGGCCAGGGCGCCCGCTACATGCCCGGCCGCACCTTTACCCCGGAAGCCTTTGAAGAACTGCTGCACACCCTGCCGCTCGAAATGATCCGCATCCAGCCCTGGCAGGAAGATTACGATCTGGCCTGGGCAGTCAAACAAGGCATCGCCGGCCCTACCGGAATGCGCCGGCTGGACGAAATCCTGCGCTGCCCTCACTGCGGATCTCCCTTACAGGCTGAAACCCGGGCCTTGCAATGTCGCACCCAGACTCGCCACCGCTTTCCCATCGCCGGAGACGGCGTCGTCGAGTTGACATGATTGGACCGGGACGTGCAGGCGGATTCTCTTCACGGCGGTTTCGCGCTGTGCTCCTCAAAGAATTTCGCCACATCTGGCGTGATGTGCGGACCCTGCTTCTGGTCATCCTCGCCCCGCCGCTGCTGCTCTGGCTGCTCGCCAACATCTTCCAGCTGGATTCTCAACGCGCGCGCTTTGCCGTCTGGGATCTTGACAATTCCCCAACCTCCCGCCGTTACACCGCCATGTTGACCTCCGACGGCGACTTCACGCTGGTCCGTTACATCCACTCGGAAGCTGAAATCGAGCCGCTGTTGCAAAGCGGAGAAGCCGCCTTCATTTTGATCCTCCCGGATGGCTTCAGCGATTACCTCCTCAGCGGCCGACCTTCCGAAATCCAGGCAGTCTTCGACGGCTCCGATGCCATCCGGGCCCCCCAGGCCCTCGGAGCCCTGGAACAGCGTACCCAGGCCTTCAATCAACAAATCCTGCTCCAGGGTCGCTCCCTGCCGCCCGCCCCCCTCACCATGGATTATTCGGTCTGGTACAATCCCTCCCTGAAATCTGCGTTCAGCATGGTCCCCGGCCTCATCCCGATCGTCATGACCATGCCGGCCCTGGCCTTCGCGCTCTCTCTGGCCCGGGAACGAGAGCTGGGCTCCTTTGAAGGCTTAATCGCCACTCCCGTTCAGGGGCCGGAATATCTCCTGGGCAAAGGCCTGGCCTATATCGTCCTGGGACTTGCCGGCATCTTTCTCACCTGGGGTGTGGCCGTCATCGTCTTTTCCGTTCCCTTCCGCGGCTCCTTCCTCCTCTACGTCGGCCTCTCCATCATCTACCTCGCCGCCACCAACGGCATCGTGATGGCACTCTCCCGCTTCATCCACAGCCAGCAAATCGCCCTTTTCGTCATCCTGCTCTATTTCTTCGTTCCCAGCTTTTTCGTGGGCGGGCTGGTCTTACCGCCCCCGGTCGGTCCCGAGAAAATTATCCCCGACATCATCCCCACCACCCACTTCATCGTCATCACCCGCAGCCTCTTTCTCAAAGCCCTGCCGCTTTCCGCCCTGGCCCGTCCCGTCTTAATTCTTATCGGCATGACCATTGCCGGGCTGGTCCTGGCGCTGCTCAGCTTCCGCAAACGGCTGGTTTGACATGTTGAGCCTGCATACTATCTGGGCCATCGCCAGCAAAGACCTGCGGCAATTTTTCCGTGATTTCACGCTGATGCTCTTTATCCTGCTCATGCCCGTAGCCCAACTTATCCTGCTCGCCATGGCCACCGGTCAGGGCTATTCCAATCTCAATATCGCCCTGATGGATCAGGATCACAGCTCCCAAAGTCGACGATTCATCGCCCTGCTCACCGCCGCCACCGACTTCAAGATCGTGGCCTACCCGGAAACCTGGGACGAAGGCATCAGCCTCCTGGAACAAGGCGAAATCAATGCTTTCATCGTCATCCCCCATGGCCTGGGCGAAGCCCTGATCGATCCCAGCGGAGATGGCGTCTCCATTCAATTGCTCGTCGACGGCTCGAACAACCTCACCGGGGGGGTCGCCGTTGCCAGCGTCGGCACGGTCGTCCGTAAACTGGTCGCGCACTATCCCCAGGCCTCTGCCGGCGGCATCGTCATCCATCCCCAGATGCGTTACAATCCTACCGTCAGCGGCCGCACCCAAACCATCCCCATTCAGGTCGGTTTTATCATCTATCAGGTAACGCTCGGCGTGGCCATTCTGGGGCTCACCCGGGAACGCGAACTGGGCACCCTGGAACAGTTGATGGTCACCCCCATCCGCTATCCCGAACTGCTGATCGGCAAAGCCCTGCCCCCACTGCTCATCGGCGTCGTCGATTTTCTGATCATGTATGCCGTCGCCCGTTTCATTTTCAACATCCCCATGCTCGGCTCGATGGCCTTCCTGACCTTCGGCACCTTGATTTTCATCAGCGTCCAGATCGTCTGGGCCATGTTGATCTCCGCCATCTCCAGCACTCAACAACAGGCCATCCTGTTAGGCTTCATCCAATCCATGATCGATGTGGCCCTTTCCGGCTACATCGTCCCGGTTCAGGACATGCCGGTCGTTTTGCAGACCGCCGCTCAAATCGTCCCGCTGCACCACTACATGATTTTCATCCGCAGCGTGATGCTCAAAGGCGCCGGTTTCGACGTCCTCTGGCCCCGTCTGGCCATCATGGCCGGCGTGATGCTCTTCTACACCGTCATTGCAGTGCGCGTCCTGGGCCGCCGCTTGAACTAATTTTTCAACTTGAGCGTTCAGCCCGAAAAAGAAAAAAGCCCATGTTTTCGCGGGCTTTCTGAAGCCCACGAAAATATGGATTAAAATAAATTCTCTCCCCATCCAGCGCGTCGTATCTTACGAAGAAAACACCGGGTGCGGGACGCACAAACGCCGCCCACCATGAAAATAGAACGGGTCTAAAACAGTAACCCCGGCCCCTATCGGCCCTGTCTACTGTTTACTTTCTACTGTCTACTGATTAAGGAGGTCCTGTGGATCCTAACGCCATCATTGCAGCCGTCGCCAGTGACACCAAACTCGAACTCGTCCGGGTTCAAGCGGCCGTCACTTTGCTCGACGACGGCAACACCATCCCCTTCATCGCCCGCTACCGTAAAGAAGTCACCCGGTTGCTCGATGAAGAACAACTGCGCCAGATCGAAGAACGCCTCATCTACCGACGCAACCTCGAAGAGCGCCGTGAAACCATTCTGCATTCACTTCAAGAACAAAATGTCCTCACCCCTGAGTTGCAAGCCGCCGTCGAAAGCGCCGACACGCAGCAACGGCTGGAGGACCTTTACCGACCCTACAAACCCAGGCGCCGTACCCGCGCCACCATCGCCCGCGAGAAGGGCCTCGAACCGCTTGCCCGCCTGATCCTGGAACAGATTGCCGACGGCAGCCGAAACGATCTGGCCCAGCCCTATCTCAACGACGAAGTCCCCAACCTGGAAGAAGCCTTCGCCGGCGCCCGCGACATCGTCGCTGAAATCATCGCCGACGATCCCGAAGTGCGGGCCGAAATGCGCGACCTGGCCCAGCGCCGCGGTAAGATCACCGCCGCCGCCCCCGATGAAGCGAAAGACCCCGACGGCGTCTATCGGCTCTACTACAACTTCAACGGCGACCTGCGCAACCTGAAACCGCACCAGATCCTGGCCCTCAACCGCGGCGAACGCGAAGAGGTCCTGAAACTCAACGTCGACCTGCCCGAAGCGGAATCGCTCGGCGTGATGGGCAGCCATTACCCGCTGCGCCCCGGCAGCCCCCTCGCCGAAGAGATGGCCGCCGCCCGCAAAGACAGCTTCGACCGCCTGTTGCAGCCCGCCGTGGAACGCGACATGCGCGCCGCCCTGACCGAAGCCGCCGACCAGCATGCCATCCAGGTCTTCGCCACCAACCTGCGCGCCCTGCTGCTCCAACCACCCCTGCGCGGCCAGACCGTGCTGGGCATCGATCCCGGCTATCGCACCGGCTGCAAGGTCGCCATCGTCGATCCCACCGGCAAAGTGCTGGCCACCGACGTGATCTATCCCGAGCGCAACCGCGAAGAAGCCAAAACCAAACTCAACCGGCTCGCCCGCCAACACAACGTCACGGTGATCGATATCGGCAACGGCACCGCCGGCCGCGAAACCGAAGCCCTCGTCGCCGAACTGATCGCCGCGGGACTTTCCGTCCGTTACACCATCGTCAACGAAGCCGGCGCCTCGGTCTATTCCGCCTCCCCCCTGGCCCGCGCCGAACTGCCCGATCTGGATGTCTCGCTGCGCGGGGCCGTCTCCATCGCCCGCCGCCTGCAAGATCCCCTCGCCGAACTGGTCAAGATCGACCCCAAAGCCATCGGCGTGGGACTCTACCAGCACGATGTCAATCAAAAGGCCCTGGGGGAATCGCTCGACGATGTCGTCGAATCGGCCGTCAACCGCGTCGGCGTCGATGTCAACACCGCCTCGCCGGCCCTCCTGCAATCGGTCTCCGGCATCGGTCCCAAAATGGCCCAGGCCATCGTCGCCCACCGCGACAGCAACGGCCCCTTCGCCAAACGTGACACCCTGCGCAAAGTCACCGGCCTCGGCCCCAAGACCTACCAACAGGCCGCCGGCTTCCTGCGCATCGTCGAAGGCACCGAACCACTCGACGCCACCCCCATCCACCCCGAAAGCTACGGCGTCGCCCGGGCCCTGCTCCAGAAACTCAACCTGCCGCTCGGCGCCCGAGAAATGAGCCGGCGCATCACCGAATTCAAACGCACCACCGATCTGGACCAGCTCGCCGCCGAATTGAACACCGGCCGGCCGACCCTTGACGATATCCTGGAAGCGCTCTCGCGCCCCGGCCGCGACCCCCGCGACGACCTGGAAGGCCCCATCCTGCGCAAAGACGTGCTCAGCATGGAAGACCTGCAACCCGGGATGCAGCTCAAAGGCACCATCCGCAACGTCGTCGATTTCGGCGCCTTCGTCGACATCGGCGTCAAACGCGACGGCCTGATCCACATCAGCCGCATGGGCGCCACCTACGTCCGCTCGCCGCACGAAAAAGTCGCCGTCGGCGACATCGTCCACGTCGAAGTCGTCGAAGTCGACAAGGAACGCGGTCGCATCAGCCTGGCCCTGATAGAATAATTTCCCACCCGTGCCGTCAACCTGAAACACAAAAGAAAGAAAAGCCCAGCTATTTGGTGGCTTCAGAAAGCCGCCGAAATTATGAATCAAAATCATTTCTCTCTCCTATCCGGCGCGTCGTATCTTACAAGGAAAGTAGACAGCCTGCGTCGCCGGGACGGCTCTGGAAAAGGCTTGTATTTTCGTGCGCATCAGAATGCGCACGAAAATACAAACAAAAAAACTATCTCCCCTATCCGACGCGTCGTATCTTACGAGTGAAGTACCCGGTGCGGGGCGTAAAAACGCCCCCCGCACACATCAACCGGTGTAGTCGGTCTGAAAAACAAAAGAAAGAAAAACCCATATTTTGGGCGGCTTTCTGAAGCCGCCCAAAATATGAATCAAAATCATTTCTCTCTCCCATCCGGCGCGTCGTATCTTACGAGTGAAGTACCCGGTGCGGGACGTAAAAATGCCCACCGCACAGGTAGAAAACAAACAAATAACGGAGGAACTTAATATGCCCGATCTCGAAAACCCCACCGGCTTAACCTTAGATGAACTCAAACCCGGCATGCAATTCCGCGGCACCGTCCGCAGCCTGGCCACCTTCGGCGCCTTCGTCGATATCGGTCTCAAAGAACAGGGCCTGATCCACATCAGCCGCATGGGCAAACCGGTCAAATCGCCCGGCGAAAGAGTCTCAGTCGGCGACGTCGTCATCGTCACCGTCATCGAAGTCAACCGCGAACATCGCCGTATCAGTCTGGCCTTAGTTGAGTAGTTTGTTTTCCGCACCCCCGGAAAATAGAAAATTTCCGTAATCATTTAAGTCCATTCATTCTCATTCAAGGAGGCCCGCATGTCACTCAACGGAAACGCAACCGAACTCAGCGAAAAGGCCAAAAAAGCCATCAATGCCTGGTGTATGTACGACTGGGGCAGTTCCGGCTTCTCCACCACCATCGAAGCCACCGTCCTTCCCGTCTACTTCTCCACCGTCATTGCCGCCAACCTGGGACAAACCGCCCTCAGTTATTGGGCCTATCTCAATGCCTTTGCCCTCCTGGTCTCTGCCATCCTCTCCCCCATCCTGGGCAGTCTGGCCGATTACACCGGCAGCAAAAAACGTTTTCTGCTGACCTTCGCCTCCGTCGGCATCCTGGCAACCGCCTTAATGTTCTTTTTGGATGCCGGAGCCTGGGTCCTGGCTCTGGGACTCTTCTTCTTCGGCACCATCGGCCTCAGCGGCTCCTACGTCTTCTATGACTCCCTCCTGCCCCACGTCGCCCCGCCCGACAAAATCGACTACGTCTCCTCCAAAGGCTACGCCCTGGGCTATGTCGGCGGCGGCATCCTGCTGGCCGCCAACATCGCCATGATCAACTCCCTGGACGGGACCCTGGGGGTTCGGCTCTCCCTCCTCAGCGTTGCCGTCTGGTGGGCAATTTTCACCATCCCCTTGATTCTCCACGTCTCGGAACCTGAAGCACACGGCGGGATGCTCCCTAAAGGTCTGCCCCCGATCCAGGCCAGCTTCATGCAACTGCGCCAGACCTTCGGAGAGATCCGCAAATACCGCGAACTCTTCAAGTATCTCATCGCCTTCTGGCTCTTCAACGACGGCATCGGCACCATCATCAAAATGGCCACCATCTACGGCTCGAAGCTGGGAATTGGGAATAACGACCTGATCGGCGCGCTGCTCTTGACCCAATTCGTCGGCATCCCCTTCTCCCTGCTCTTCGGCCGCTTCAGCAAAGTGCTCGGCACCAAACGCAGCATCATGGCCGGCCTGGGCTGGTATGCCGTTATTACCGTGGCCGCCTATTTCATGAGCGTGGGCTGGCACTTCTGGGCCCTGGCCTTTGCGGTAGGCATGGTCCAGGGTGGAACGCAGGGCCTCAGCCGCAGCCTCTTCGGCCAGATGGCCCCCAGAGCCCGCAGCGCCGAATTCTTCGGTTTCTACGATGTCTCCAGCAAGTTCGCCGGCATCCTGGGACCGCTGCTCTTCGGCGTCATCAACGACAGAATCGGCTCCCCGCAGCTGGCCATCGCCGCCATCTGCATCTTCTTCCTGGCCGGGATCTTCCTGCTCACCCGCGTCAATGAAGCCGAAGGCATCCGCATCGCCGAACTGGAAAACGCCAAAGCCGGAGCGTAATCCTTTTCAGGTCTGTTCGATTTATATATTCGCGCGCCCCGAGAGGGGCGCGCGAATATATAAAAACGCCATACCGCATAATTCACTCAGATTTCACCGCCAAGGTGCCGAGGGCGCAGAGAAAAAAGCTCATGTTTTTGCGCGCATCAGAATACGCGAGAAAACACAAACAAAAAACTCTCACTGCCTGCTTCGCACAGCGCGTCGCTTTTTACCAAACAAAAGCCTTTTGCGGGACGTGAAGATGCTAAACTGCACAAATAAAAACACCCTCTGCCATTAGCCTGAAAACAACAAAAGGAGCAAAAAATATGGATACATCGAAATATTATCCTGACCTCAAAGCCTTCAGCCTTGCAAAACTTAAAAATCTGTTCGAAACCACCCGCCTGCTTCCCAGCCAACAACTGCTTAAAGAAAAGATCGAGGAACGCTTCGCCCAACTGGAACAACAGGGGATTGAAAACCTGGAACAACTACAAAAAGCGCTGAAAACGCCCGCCCTGGTTAAGTCGTATGCTCAAACCAGCGGAGTGCCCGCCGATTATCTGACATTGCTCCGACGCGAAGTCAACAGCTATCTTCCTCAACCCGTCGATCTGAAAGAATTTCCCGGAGTCAATCCTGACGTTGTTCAAAAATTACAAACGCTCGGCATCAAAAACACTCAACAACTTTTCCCATATGTCTTGACTCCAGCCTCGCGCAGTGAATTCGCCGCCCAACATCAGATCTCCCCGGAAGAGTTGCTGGAATTGACCCGCCTCACGGACGTGGTCCGCATCAAATGGGTAGGCCCCAAATTCGCCCGGCTTCTGACCGCATCCTCCTACAACACCCTGGAAAAGATCGCCCGTTCCAATCATGAAGAACTCTACAAAGACCTGATTCGGGTCAATGAAGAACTCGGCATTTATCAGGGCCGGTTCGGCATCGAAGACATGAATTCCTGGGTCAATGTCGCCGTTCAACAGGTTCCCCAGGTTATTCAATATTAAAAATCCCGAATTAACGACGGTTTCTGCCTCCCGCACCCGGCCCTCTCCCCCTGAGATGCGCCGCGCAGGGCAGAGGGAGAGAGTTTTTTGTTTATGTTTGCGCGCGCATTCTGAGGCGCGCGCAAACATGTTTTTTCCAGAGCCGCCCCGGCGACACAGGCTGTCTACTCTCTTTGGTCTTTTCCAGAACCGCCCCGCCGACATCCGCTCCCCCCGCCCTTCACCGTTGCACCAAACCGACAAATCATTACGTTTCCCTTCGTCCAGCTTCCAGTCTTCCATTCCCCCTCCTTGCCATGCCGCTAAAAGCAGGTAGAATTCTTCCGTTCTGGCGCAGTTTATTTCAGAATGTCCTATAAGGTCGTAACGGTCTTTTTGATGGAAAGCGAACAAATCCATATCGGAGAACGAGAGCGCGTCGCTCGCGCCGCCGCCATAATCTCTTTCGGCAATGTCGCCAGCCGCGCCCTGGGGCTGGTCCGCGAAATGGTCAAATCCCACTACTTCGGGGCAGGGGGACTGGTCAGCGCCTATGATGTGGCCTCCCAGGTCCCCACGATGCTCTACGACTTCCTCGCCGGCGGGATGATCAATTCCGCCCTGGTCCCCGTCTTTTCCGACTACGCCCGCCCCGGCAAACGCGCCGAACTCTGGCGCCTCTTCGGACTGCTGCTCAACTTTCTCGTCATCCTCCTGGGCAGCTTTATCCTGCTCATCGAAATCGCCGCCAAACCCATCGTCATGCTGCTGGGCGGCGGCCTCCGTCCAGAATATCTGGAAATTTCCGTCTCGTTGCTCCGCATCACCGCACCCGCCATCCTCTTCCTCAACATCGGCGGCCTCATCTCCGGCGCCCTCTACGCCCTGCAACGTTTTGAGCGGCCGGCCTTTACCGCCGCCATCTTCAACACCTTGATGATCTGCTCCGTACTGCTGACCCATCAATGGATCGGCGTCAGCAGTATGGCGCTGGGACTCGTGCTCGGCAGCGCCGCTCAGGTCGCCTTCCAATGGCCCGCTCTCCAGGAATTTCATTTCGCCTGGCCCCCGCAAACTTTTTCCCATCCGGCCCTGCCGCACATCGGCAGACTCTACCTGCCCATCGGCCTGGGCCTGATCGTCGACCAGTTTGCCGTCACCCTCAGCTACCGCATTGCCTCCGACACCGGGGATAGCGGTATCGCCTGGATGAAATATGCCGCCACTCTGATCCAGTTTCCGCTCGGCATGGTCGTCACCGCCGTCTCCATCGCCATCCTGCCCACCCTCTCCCGCTATGCCGCCGACGCCACCGATGAGCCCTTTCGCGCTACCCTGGCCCAGGGCCTGCGGCTGGTGCTGATCCTGGTCCTGCCCGCCGCCGCCTTATTGCTGGTATTGGCCAATCCCATGGTGGCCCTCATTTTCCAACACGGCAACTTCACCGCCGGCGATACCACCGCCACCGCCCTGGCTGTCCGCTTTAACCTGCTCGGCCTCATCTTCGCCGCCCTGGATCAACCGCTGATCTTCGCCTTTTACGCCCGCAAAAACACCTGGACCCCCGCGCTCGTCGGAGTCATCACCGTGATCCTCTATACCGCCATGGCCTTTATTCCCACCCTCTACCACACCCCGCAGCTTTCCGAACTGATCCTGGCCAATTCCCTTAAATTAACTGTCCACGCGCTGCTGATGCTCTATCTCTTTTACAAAATGGTCGGCAGCCTGAAACCCTACCACGTCAGCCGCACCACCTTCCTGGCAACCATCGCGGCCTTGATTGCCGCCCTGGTCGCCTGGGGCAGCCTTACATTTTTGCATCCGGAGCCGACCGACGGCTTTATGGAATTTCTGGTACAGCTGATCATCCCGGGAATACTGGGAGCAGCCGCCTATCTGGGATTGTTGCGCCTGATGGGCGTCGAAGAAATCATGGTATTGCGGCGGGCCCTCTTACAGCGCTGGCCGGTCCATAAATAATCCCTTTTCTTAGCTACACTCTAATGACGTAGATCAAGACATGAAAAAACTTAATCCCATAAATTTTACCTGCCGGCCTCAAAAGATCCTGAAAGCATCATCTCAGGCTTTCCATCTCCCATCTTCCACTCTTCCAGTCTTCCATTCCCCCACCCTCCATCTTCCATCCTTCCGATCTTCCCGCCTCTCCCCCAAAATCATACTCCAGGGTCTCCTGGCCATTCTGATCTTTGCACTTTCCGCCTGCCAGGCGGCCCTCCCCGAGCCCCCCGAACCACCGGCTCCCGTCATCGTCCTCTGGCATCCCTTCATCGGAGAGGAAGCCGCCGCCATTCAACGCCTGGGCGATCGGTTCACGGCCGAAAACCCCCGGCATATCAACCTGATTGTCGAGTATCAGCAAAACATCGCCCAAAAGCTGACCGGAGATCCGGAAAGTCGGCCCGACCTGTTGATTGTCTGGCCCGAAGAAGCCCGGGAATATCAAACCGCCGGCTACAGCGTTGCCCCTACCCCGCTCCCGATCAGCAGCACAGTCGATATGGCCGACCTGCTCCCCATGGCGCAGGCACTCTACAACGACAAGGGCCGACTTAATGCCATCCCGTTGGGCCTGGCTACCTACGTCGCCTACTACAACAAAGATTGGCTCAACGACCTGGGATATGAAACCATGCCCACCCGCTTCGGCATTCTCACCGAAATCGCCTGCAAAGCGACCGATGTCCAGGCCAACCAGAACGGCGCCACCCTGCCCTCTCAGGCCGGCATGTTCCTGGCCCTGATGTCGGCCCAGGGCTCTCCGCTGATGACCGGCGAAGGCTACTATCAATTCGACGACCCCCTCAGCCTCCAGGCCGGGGATGGGTTGCAAACCCTCCTTAGCTCAAACTGTGGTTCAGTCTACGAAATCAGCGGCGTCGGAATCGACCGCCTGGGCAACAGCACACTTCCGATCCTGATGGAAAGCAGCCTGAACCGCAAAGCCATCGAACGTGCCGTCGCCGCCCACCGCAATTTCGCGCTGGCGATGAGCGCCCTGCCCGGCCCCCAGGATCTGGGGCCCACACTCTGGTATGGCCCGGGACTCGCCCTGACGGCACCGGAAGGCCCCCGTCGGGAAGCGGCCCGCGAAGCGCTGGCCTGGTTTCTCTCCGCCGGCGCCCAGGAGGAATGGAGCACATCGACCAATTATCTGCCCGTCCGTCGCTCCCTGATAGAAAACCGACAGGAACTATTGGAATCCGAAAAGAGCACCTCCCTCGAACCCGCCCTGATCGCCCTGACCCTCGACACGGCAGAAAAAGGGAACTGGATTTCCTGGCCTCGCCGCTCTCATTATGCCACCTGCCGGGCGGCCCTGGTTCGCACGCTGGCCTCGTTCGGCAAAAAGACTCCGCCGGCTGAATTGCTCAGTCAGGCTCAAGCCCAGTGCAATACCGGAGGCAATCCATGAATGAACAGGAACGATGGTTAGCCGTAGCCGTTGAAGCCGCCGTCGAAGCCGGCGAATACCTGCAAACTCACTGGCAAACCAGCCACACCATTCGCTACAAAGGTCATCGCGATCTGGTGACCGAAGCCGATGTCGCCTCTGAAACCCTGATCCTGAACCGTCTGCACGCCGCCTTCCCCGATCACGCCATCACCTCCGAAGAAGGCGGCGGAGATGAAAGTGCCGGTCAGGGCATCCGCTGGCTGATCGACCCCATCGACGGCACCACCAATTTTTCTCGCAACAACCCTACCTTCAGCGTCTCCATCGCCGCGCTGGAAAACGGTGAACCGGCCGTGGGCGTCGTCTATGACCCGCTGCGTCGCCATCTCTTCGCCGCCCGACGTAACGGCGGCGCCACCTTGAACGGCGAACCGCTGCACACCTCCGGCATCGCCCATCCCGAACGGGCCGTCAGCAGCGTGGATTGGCCCCGCAACAACACCTACCGCGAACAGATGTGGTGGATTGCCGGGACACTCCTGACCCACAGCCACACCCTGCGGGCCATCGGCTCGGCCGCTCTGGCCATAACCTATGTCGGCGCCGGCTGGCTGGATTTCTATGCCGCCCTGAGCCTCAAACCCTGGGATCAAGCCGCCGCCATCCTCATTGTCCAGGAAGCCGGAGGCGCAGTTGAAACGGTCTCGCATAAACCCTGGACCCCCATGGCCCCCGATCCAATGCTCGCCGCCACCCCCCAACTGCTGACGGCTTTCCGTGACTTGCTGGATGGAGCCGAACGCCGATGAAGCACCTGCATCGAATTCTCAGTCTGATTCTGGGAGCGATTTTATTGATGGCCCCGCTGCTGCCAGGGCCGATCCACGCCCAGGGTGACACAGCCGCACGCTTCTATGAATTGCTCACCACCGCCCGCCTGAAACAGGGTCTGGCGCCTTTAAGCCGCTCCACCCTGCTGGATCAGGCGGCCCAGCGCCATGCCACCGATATCGCCGAACGTGGAGTGGTCAGCTCAACCGGCGCCGACGGATCGACCTTCCGCCAGCGCATCCGCGAAACCGGCTATCATGCCTGGAACGACGGGTTGCTGGTCAACGAGCTGATCTGGACCGGCTCCGGAGGTGCTGAAAATGCCCTCAAATGGTTCCAACAGAACTCCCAACAATGGGCGATGTTCCTCGATCCCAAATATCGCGAAATCGGTCTGGGATTCGCCTCTGATGCCCAGGGGATGCAATATTTCGTCATCACCGTAGGCTCCCGCCCGGGCGTCCTTCCCGTTTTTATCAATGACGGCGCCGAAAGCACCGAATCTCCCCAGGTCGCCATCCGCCTCACCAACGAAGAAGCCGTCTCGATGGGCGAAGGCACCTGGATGGGCAAAGCCATCGAAGTACGGTTGAGCAGTTCACCGGATTTCGGCAATACCCCCTGGCAGCCCTGGGGATCGTTATTGCCCTGGAGCCTGGATGACAACGGACGCGGCGAATACATCGTCTACGTTCAATTCCGTGACGGCGCCAAACGCACCGCCATCTCCCAGGCTTCCATTCAATTAAAGAACGGCAGCGCCCCCCGGCCTACCGCTACCCCTACCGTCATCACCCCCACACCGGGAACAGCTACGCCCACGCCTGCACCGACCTTCACCCCCACCCCTGTACCGACCGACATCCCAACTTCCACCCCGACGCCAACGCTGGAACCGGCCGCCCCCACCTACACCCCGGTTCCGGATCAACCGACTCCCACGCCCACCGCCACCCCATGGATTTTACCCACCGCCACCGCCACCGCCACCCCTATCCTACAGCCCACCTGGACCCCGCTCCCCGATGGGCAGATTGAACCCACCGCAACTATCGATTGGCCCCTCTGGGGAACCGTAGGACTGCAAATCGCAGCCCTGCTGCTGGGAGCCGCCATCTTCCTGCGCCGCAAATAAAACCACGCGCGGGACACTACAAAAAGAACTTTATCCAATTATCCAAATAAAAAACTGTGTTTTCGCGGGCTTCAGAAAGCCCGCGAAAACACAAACAAAAAAATTCTCTCTGCCCATCCTACGCGTCGCTCCCTGAAATAAAAGCCATCGCACGCAGGACGCCATAAAAAAGAACTTATTTTCGCCCGCCTGAGAAGGCGGGCGAAAATATGAATTCAAGAATAAGGAGCCCACCTTGAAAAAAAACAACCTGAAAAACGCCCACTGGTGGCAATCGAAATTCTTCCAGGCCCTGGAAGACTACGCCCTCATCACCATCGGCTCGCTGATCGTTGCCGCCAACGTCAACCTCTTCCTCGTCCCCAACAACGTCATCTCCACCGGCATCACCGGCATCGGCATGCTGGCCAATTACCTCTGGCACTGGCCCATCGGCATCATCACCCTCATCCTCAACATTCCCCTCTTCCTGGCCGGCATCCGCTGGGGCGGCGGCCTGAAATTCTTCACCCGTTCCATCTACGCCGTCGTCGTCATGACCATCGCCATCGACATAACCACCGGACTGCAAGGCGTAATGAGCGACATCCACGATCCTTTACTCTACACCCTCTTCGGCGGCCTGTTGGACGGCATCGGCATCGGCCTGGTCCTGCGCGGCCAGGGCACCACCGGCGGCACCGACATCGTCGCCCAGTTGCTTCATCGTTACCGCGCCATCCCCTTCAGCACCACCTTCCTCGCCGTCAACGGCATAATCTTGCTGGGCGGCGTCATCATCGTCGGGTGGGCCCCCATCCTCTACGCTCTGGTCGTCAACTTCGTCTCCAGCCGTGTCGTCGATACCGTCCAGGAAGGCGTTGGCTATGCCCGCTCCGTCATGATCATCTCCCGGGAAAACGATGCCGTTCGGGATCGCATCCTCCACGACCTCAGCCGCGGCGTGACGGTTCTGGAAGCTCACGGCGGCTACACCCAGACCCCTCGCCCGGCTCTCTACGTCGTCGTCATGCGCGATGAAGTCTCCCGGCTCAAACGCATGATCGCCGAAATCGATCCGGATGCCTTCGTCGTCGTCTCCGAAGCTCACGAAGTCCTGGGAGAAGGTTTCCAACCCGTCGCCAACCAGCCCTAGATTATCGCTACCCGTCTCCCCTACGAAAAAACCCCGGATTGCATGAAAAAGAAAAACCCGGATTGTCGGCGGCTTCAGAAAGCCGCCGACAAAATAAAATAAAAACAACTTCTCTCTACCTGCTTCGCACCGTGCATCGTTTCGGGCGAAACAAAAACCTTTTGCGGGACGCGAAAAATGCCCGCCGCCAGACAAAAACGCAATACCACAAAAGTAACTCAGCGGCAAACTAAAGTTTTAGGAGGAAACCAGAATGACCCAAAAGACCCGCTCCACGTCCAGATTAAAGCAATTCGGCAGCACCCTGCAAGACTACCTGCTGCTTACCGTCGGAGCCCTCTTCATGGCGGCCGCCGTCGATATCTTTATGATCCCCAATCACGTCGTCTCCTCCGGCCTCACCGGTCTCTCCATGATCGGCAACTACCTCTGGGGCTGGCCCGTCGGGATCGTCACCCTGCTGCTCAATATCCCCTTGCTGCTGGCCGGAGCTCGCTGGGGCGGCGGCATGAAGTTCATCCTCCGCACCATCTACACCGTCATCGTCATGACCGCCGCCATTGACCTGCTGGCACCCCGACTGCCGGCCATCCCCACCGACCCCTTGATCTATACCTGCTTCAGCGGCGTACTCAATGGAATCGGCGCCGGGCTGATCCTGCGAGGGCAGGGAACCGCCGGCGGGACCGACATCATCTCCGTGCTGCTCAACCGGCATTTCGGCGTGCCCTTCGGCCAGGTCTATCTGATCTCCAACAGCGTCACTCTCGTAGCCGCCGCCATGGTTTTCCAAATCGAACTGGCCCTCTACGCCCTGATCGTCGTCTTCGTCTCCAGCCGCGTCGTCGATGCCATTCAGGAAGGGCTCAACGAAGCCCGCACCATCTTCATCATCACCAGCTATCCCGAAGAAGTTCAAAGCAGCATCATCAAAGAACTGGGCCGTGGCGTAACCATGATCGAAGCGCAAGGCGGCTATACCCATTCCCCCCGGCACATGCTCTTTGCCGTCGTCTCCCGCACCCAGTTCACCCATCTGAAGCGGCTGATCGCCTCCATCGATCCTGAAGCCTTTGTCGTCGTCACCGACGCCCGCGAAGTGCTCGGCCGCGGCTTTCGCCCCATGGTCCAGAGTTGAAATAAAGAATTAAAAATTCGCGCCATCCCTTCTGGGATGGCGCGAATTTTTTAACAAAAGCCCTTCACATGCTCAAACGCACAGATCGAGAAAAAAGCCCTTCACATGCCCAAACGCACAGGTCGAGAAAAAAGCCCGTATTTTTGTGCGCATTCTTATGCGCACAAAAATACAAACAAAAAAACTCTCCCCCCCTGCTTCGCACAGCGCGGCGCTTCTTACCAGCAAATTTCGACCTGTGCGGTTAGTCTGGGAAAAAGCCCCTATTTTTGGCGGCTTTCTGAAGCCGCCAAAAATATGAATAAAAAACTCTCTCCCCCCATCCCGCGCGGCGCTTTTGACCAGGAAAACACCTGTTGCGGGACGCTAAAAATCTGACCGCGCAGCCCCTGCTCTATTATTGGGCCGGCGTACCTTCCGCCGTCCGTTCTCCATCCAACACTGCCTGCAAAGCCCGCACCGCCACCTCAACCATCCCCTCATCGGGCTCCCGCGTCGTCAACTTCTGCAACGCCAGATTCGGCGCAATTAAAATCCGCACCCAGCCCCAATGGCTGAACCGGGCCGAAAGCCGCAATACCTCATACGAAATTCCCGCAATCACCGGCAACAGCAGCAACCGGGACCCCAACCGGATCAACAACGAAGGGGGTCGTCCCAACGGGGCAAAAACCAGAATCGAAATCAGGACCACAAAAAGCAAAAAGGCCGTTCCACAGCGCGGATTGGCCGTCGGGAAAGTCTTGACCGACTCCACGGTCAGCGGAGCCCCCGCTTCATGGGCGTTGATCGTTTTATGTTCCGCCCCGTGATAGGCAAAAACCCGCCCGATCTCCGGAATCCGGCCCACGGCCGCCATATATCCGATCAAAATAGTCAGCCGAATCAACCCTTCGACCAGATTGAACAACAGATCGTGGGTCTGCACAATCCATCCGGCCAGCAAAGAGGGAATCACCATAAACAACCCGACCCCGATCGCCATCGAAAGGAAACCGGTCACCAGTCCCGTTCCATTGCTCATAGAAAATTCAGGGTCTTCCGCCTGGCCCTGTACCTCCGCAGAATAGAAAAGGGCCTTCATGCCCAGGCCCAGCGAATCCCACAACATCGGAATCCCGCGCAAAAAAGGAATTCGGCTCACCGGTCCCCGATATAACCCGTTCAACGGCTCCGTCTTCACCACAATCTCCCCATCGGGGCGCCGGACAGCCACCGCCGCCGTATACCGCCCCCGCATCAACACCCCTTCCATCAAAGCCTGGCCCCCGTAGGACCAACCCAGGCGCTTTTCGTTTCCCTTCGTCGTCATCCATGCCTCCATAACCTGCCTGACATTCCAACATAGGGCTGCATTGTAACGCAAAGCCGCCCATAACGCAAAAATACCCACCAGTGCGGTTAACTTTTTTAGCGTCCCGCAACAGGTGCTTTCCGGGTAAAAAACGACGCGCAGGACGAGCAGAGAAAGTTATTTTTTGTTCATTTTTCGGCGGCTTCAGAAAGCCACCGAAAAATGGTTTTTTTCTTTCTCTTGTTTTCAGGGTTAACTGCGCAGATCGAAAAAAAGCCGTGTGTAGAACCCTACAAAACCCTTCCTTGCCAATCGGCTTCTCTTACCTTATAATCAACTAGCAATCTGGCCGGCAAACCACCCATCTCCATGGGCCTGAAACGAGGACTATAAATGACGACAAAAAAGATCGCACTGACAGGCATCAAACCCTCCGGGCAATGCCACATCGGCAATTACCTGGGAATGTTAAAACCCGCTCTGGAATTAACTAAAGAATACCAGGCCCTTTATTTCATCGCCGATTACCATGCCCTGACCACAGTTCAGGATCGCAAAACCCTCAACGATCTGACCTATGATGTAGCCGCCACCTGGTTGGCCTTAGGGCTGGACCCCGAAAAGACCATCTTCTTCCGCCAGTCCGACATCCCTGAAATCTTCGAATTCAGCTGGGTCCTCTCCTGCTTTACCGCCAAGGGCTTGCTCAACCGCGCCCATGCCTACAAAGCAGCTGTCGCCAAAAACCAGGAAGCCGGCCTGGATGAAGATGCCGGCATCAACTCCGGTCTCTACTACTACCCCGTCCTGATGGCTTCCGACATCCTGCTCTACGGCAGCCATGTCGTCCCCGTCGGGCTGGATCAAAAACAGCATGTCGAGATCGCCCGCGACATCGCCCAGGACTTCAACCACACCTACAAAACCAACCTGCTGGTCATCCCCGAACCCCAGATCAAAGAAGATGTCATGGTCATCACCGGGCTGGACGGGCGCAAAATGAGCAAGAGCTACGACAACGTCATCCCGCTCTTCGCCCCTTCCAACAAACTAAAGGAACGGGTCATGCGCATCGTAACCGATTCCCGCACGCCGGAAGAGCCCAAGAATCCCGACGAATGCAACATCTACGCCATCTACCGCCACTTCGCTGCGCCCGAAGAACTGGAAACCACCCGCCAACTCTATCTCAACGGCGGCCTGGCCTACGGCGAAATGAAGAAAAAACTCTTCCTGTTGCTCGATGAGACCTTCAAAGAACCCCGCGAACGGTATAACGCCTTGATCGCCGACCGCGCCCGGCTGGATGACGTTTTGATGGAAGGAGCCCGGAAAGCCCGCGCCATCGCCACGCCCATGATGGAAAAAATCCGCCAGACCATCGGCGTCAAATAAATTTCGGAATTAAAAAATTCGCGTCGCCCTCTTCGAGGGCGACGCGAATTTTTTAATCTCATCCCAAAGTTATCGCCGGGCCTTCTGCCAGGCCCCCAAAATCGCCCGTCGGGCCAGCACCCGCGCCATCGCCATCCGATACTCGGCACTGCCCCGGAAATCGGCCACCGGATGCAACTCCGGCAAAGCCACATCCAACGCCGCCAGGACCTTCTCTTCCGTCAACAACTGCCCCTTGAGCAAATGCTCCGCCTTATGCAGGCGCACCGGCGTGGCATCCGCCCCACCAACCGCAATCCGCACCGCCATCGGCAGACCTTCGTCCACCTGCACATAGGCCGCGGCACAGACAATCGGCTTATCCTTCGGCGAACGGCCCACCACCTCAAACGCCATCGCCGTGCGCGCCGCCGGTCGCCGCACCTTCAACTGCGTCAACAGCACCCGCGTCTTGGTCAGCCGATCGCGATAAGCCACAAAACTGGCAAAAGGCGCCGTATGGACCAGAGGATCGGCATACGAAAGCTCGCTGTCCATCGCCAACAAAACGGTGGTCAACGGATCGGCCGCATCCGCCACAATCAACGTACCGCCGATCGTCCCCTGCTCCCGCAGATTGCGCGATTGAATATAGCCGATAGCGGTCGCCAGAACGCCGTCCGCAAATCCCGCCAGATCGGAATGATCGATCACCGCCTGCAAAGGAACCGCCGCCCCAATGCGGGCCTCTTCCATGCTTGTCTCAATCGTTCCCAAACCCGCCTGGCTGAGATCGACCAACACTTCCAGGGTCGGATCGCCTTGCGCGGTGATCCATGAACCGCCCCCCACATACGCTGAATTGGGGTTCGATTGTACCAACGCCACGGCGTCTTCCAACTTGGTCGGGCGATGATAGGTCTTTACATTGCTCAGCATAACCAACTCCTTCGGTCAAAAATTTATCGATTCCGTTTTTGTATTTGGACACGCATCGGTATGCGCGCCCAAACACCAATTTTTACTCTCGTTTTTCTGCGTTAAATTCTCCGCCGACGGCGCAAAAAACGGACGCCCAACAACAGCGCCGCTAAAAGCACCCAGGGATGCGCCGAGCACCAGAGAACTCCCTGCAACACGGCCCGCGTCGCTTTGACCTTCACAATCGCCCGGGTCGGAGCTTCCACAGGAGTATCCCAATCGAAATTCCGTAGACGTTCCAGGAATCCCTGCTCGACACACCCTTCCAGGCTGAAAATATAGAGCGCCGCAGTCCACTGCCGGGCCAGCCGCAGATCGCGCTCCAGCATTTCCCAATCCATCGCCGGAGCCGGCTTGCCGTCGCCCAAAATCACGCCGCCGCCCGTACTACCGATACCGATCCCCTGAGCCTCCCGGCCATAGCCGCCGATCGTCCCAGCCCCCATCAAACTGCTGTACAACATCAACACTTCACGATCCACCGGAATCTGCACCAGACCGGTAATCTGCCGTCCCAGCGTCGAACCGGCGCGTCGTTCATCGGCAATCCAGGGAAGCTGGTAACTTTCCAATCGATAACCGTCCCGATGAATCCGATCAGCCAATAGATTATACGCCATCTCAGCCCGGCGCAAATAAGCCGCCGGGAAAATCCGCCGCAGCCAGGTTTTCACCAGTTCCCCGGCGCCGCCGTGATAAAGATGCGCCATCTCCCGGATATCCGGCTCGATATCCATACCGACCGCTGCCCACTGCAGCCGCTCTTCAGCTGTCCAGGCCCGGAAAGCGTCATAAGCCGCGATAGCCTGCGGCACATTTCCCAGGTTGAACCAATAGCCCTGGGAATGGGGCAACAAAAGCCAGGCCGTCACCGGGATACCCGCTTCGTTCAGACGACGTACCACCGCCGCCCGCCCGGCACTGCGGTCCAGCAACCCCAGGCTGATAGAAGCCTTCATTGTTTGCAGCGTTTCGATCAACGCCGGATCGTCGAAAAGAGACTGCAAGGCCGGCGTCTCCAGTTCACAGAAAAAAGTCAGTTCAGGTTGTATTTCCATTCCATTTCCCAGTTATATAGGCTTTTTTTTCTCACATTTTCCGACTCAACCGCACAGGTCGAAGTTTTTATTTCTGTTCTCGGCAGCTTCAGAAAGCCACCGAAAAATAGATTTTTCCTTCTTCCACTCTTCCAGTCTTCCACTCTTCCACTCTTCCAATCTTCCAGTCTCAGTCCGCCTGCCAGAACTGCTTCTCTTCGACCCACTTCGCCATCGTCTCATCCGGCGGTTGGACCACGACCCCGTGCGCCTCGGCCGTGACCGTGCCGTCCGGCAGCCGCATCTCCGCCGCCACCTCGACAATCCGGCCGCGGTCTTTCACCACCCAACCGACCGCCGTCAACGGCGTCTCGACCGGGGTCGGCTGGCGATAGCGGATCTCCAGTTTGGCCGTCACCCAAAAACGCTCTTCATCCTTGCCGATATTGATCGCCCGGCCCGACACTTCATCCAGAATGGTGGCCACCACACCGCCGTGAGCAATGCCGGGATAGCCCGCATAATGCGCCGGTAAATTGATCGGAGCGATCAACTGCTTCTTCTCGCGGTCTTCATGAAAGTGCAAATGCAATCCGACCGGATTCTCACGCCCACAGACAAAGCACATCCGCGAGGTCGGCTGCATCGGTCCCAACGTCGTCTCTTCCGAATCCATTCACTCCTCCAGGGTTTTCTTGGCTTTCTTCGCCCGCCGCCGGAGGCGGCGGGCGAAGAAAGCAATTTAATATCACCGCTCTTCCCGCATATATCCCTTGCCCAGCGCTGCCGGGGCCCCGATGCGCTTGCTCAGCGCCTCCCACCAGGTCATCGCGACCAAAACAATAATGGTAGTCAGGTAGGGCAACATATTCAAATAGGCCGAAGGGATATCCGTCCCGGCCGCCTGGAGCCGGAACTGCACCGCATTGATCCCCCCGAAAAGCAACGCCCCCAACACCGCCCGGGCCGGATTCCACATGGCAAAGATCACCAGCGCAATCACAATCCAGCCGCGGCCGCCGGTGATATTCTCCGCCCAGCCGGGCGTATAGGCCAGCGAAAGATGGGCCCCGCCGATTCCAACCAGCATCCCGCCCACAATGGTGTAGAGATAGCGCACCCGCGCCACATCGATCCCCATCGCATCGGCCGTCTGTGGATTTTCCCCCACCGCCCGCAAATTCAACCCCGCCCGCGTCCGATACAGATAGAACCAGGCCAGCGGAATCAACAGATAAACCAGATAGGTCAAAATATCCTGGTTGAACACCGCCGAAAGGATCGGCAGCTGCCCCAGCACCGGAACCGCCACCGGCATAAACTTCGGACCGGTCAATCCCACCAGATATCCGCCGTCCGGCCCCAACTTCTGCCCCAGAAAACTGGCCAGCCCGGTGCCGAACAATGTCAGACTGAGCCCGCTGACCACATTGTTGGCCCGCATCGTCACCGTCAGAAAAGCATGGAGCGCCGCCATCAGCCCGCCGACCAGCGCAGCCGTCAACACGGCCAGCAAGAGGCTCCCGGTATAATAGACCACGGCAAACGAGGTCACCGCGCCCATCAACATCATGCCTTCCAGACCCAGATTCAAAATCCCGGAACGTTCGGTGTAAATTTCCCCAATCGTCGCATAGATCAACGAAGTACCGGCCCGCAGCGTAATCGCCAGGATTGAAGCGATGAGTTCGATCATTGACGGGCCTCCTTCAATGTCCCTTTGACCGCCCCTTTGACCGGGCGCACGATTCGCAGCCGGTATTCCGTAAACAGCACCCCGGCCAGCATCGGGAAGAGGATCATCCCTTGCAGAATCAAGGCCATGGCCGACGGCAAACCGATCATCATCTGCACCTGATCCCCGCCCACCAGCAACGCCGCCATCAATAACGAGACCAGCAGCACCGCCCAGGGGTTGAGCTGCGCCATCCAGGCCACAATGATGGCCGTATAGCCATACCCCATCGAAATCCCGGCCTGCAACCGGTGCGAAATCCCCGTCACCTCCGAAGCCCCGGCCAGTCCGGCCAGCGCTCCCGAAATCAACAGCACCAGCACAATATTCCGTGGGATATTGATCCCCAGGTAACGCGCCGCCACCGGATTCTCACCGATGATCCGGATCTCAAAGCCCCAGCCGGTCCACTTCAAGATAAACCAGATCGCCGCGGCCGCAACAATAGCAAAAATCACGCCGATGTGCGCCCGCCCGGCCAACCGGGGCAACCAGGCCGTGGCCGGAAATAAAGCCGTTCCTGGAAAACCGTAACCATTGGGATCGCGCCACGCCGTGTAATAGAGGTTCTGCACAAAGAGGATGGCCACATAGTTGAGCATCAATGTGGTCAGGGTTTCATCGACCTTGAGGTAGGCCTTGAGCATGGCCGGAATGCCGGCCCACAGCGCCCCGGCCACAATCCCGGCCAGCAGCGCCGCCGGTAGGACCAGCCAGCCCGGCAAAGCAGCCGAACCGTAGAGCGCCACCCAGGTCGCCGCCATCGCCCCGAACATCAACTGCCCCTCCGCCCCGATGTTCCAGAACTGCATCCGGAAAGCAATCGAGACGCCCAATCCCAACAACATCAACGGGATCGCCTTGACCAGCACTTCGCTCAAATTGTATCCCGATCCAAACGCCCCCTGCGCCATAGCCGCATAGACATTCAGGGGATTGATTCCAAAAATCAACAACAGAATTCCCCCCAGCACCAGCGAGATAAAAAACGAAACCACCGGCACCAGGAAAATTGCCTTGCGAGAGACTGCTTCGCGTTTTTCAAAGACGATGCGCACCAGTGCCTCCGATCTCTATCGCCCTGCCGTTCCAGCTTCAACGGCGCCTTCCGGCGTTTCCGTTGCCACGCCGGCCATCATCAATCCCAGCTTTTCCACATCGGCCTGATTCGCCGGCACGATGCCCATGATCCGGCCTTCAAACATCACCGCAATCCGGTCGGAAACCGCCCGCAGCTCTTCCAGATCCTCTGAAATCAACAACACCGCCATGCCGCGCGAACGCTGTTCCAGCAGCATCTTTCGCACTGCTTCGGTCGCTCCTACATCCAGCCCGCGCGTCGGATGGACCGCGACCAGCAGACCGCCGCAGGCCGTGATCTCACGCGCCAGAATGGTCTTCTGGAGATTGCCGCCCGAGAGGAACTTGACCCGCGTCTGCGGCGTAGGCGTGGCAATACGGAACGCATCGATCATCTTCCGGGCAAAACTCCGGATATTCCCGGATCGCAACAACCCGCCTTCCGCCAGCGGAGACTTGCGATACCCTTTCATCACCAGATTATCCGCCACCGCCATATTGCCCACCAGCCCCATCTCCACCCGATCTTCCGGGATATGGCTGACGCCGGCCTGGATCAATTGCAGCGGCGAGTGGTTGGTCAGATCGTTGCCCCGCACCCGCACATGTCCACCACTGGCCTTCCGCAAACCGGTGATCACCTCAGCCAGTTCGCGTTGCCCGTTGCCCGCCACCCCGGCAATCCCCAGAATCTCATTGGCTCGAATTTCCAGAGAAAGCCCGCGCAGCGCCGGCATCCCCTTATCGTTTTCTGCCTGGACGGTGCTCACTTCCAGAATCACAGCCCCCGGCTCGCACACATCCTTTTCCAGCTCGAAAAGCACTTCGCGGCCCACCATCAATCGGGCCAGCTCCTGCGGATTGGTCTCCGCAGTCCGCTTCGTCGCCACGACCTTGCCGTGTTCCAACACCATCACCCGCTGCGAGAAAGACATCACCTCTTCCATCTTATGGGTGATAAAAATAGCCGATTTCCCTTCTGCATTCATCCGGGCCACAATGCCGGCCAGTTCTTCGGCTTCCTGTGGGGTTAACACGGCGGTGGGTTCATCGAGGATCAAAACTTCAGCGCCCCGGTAGATCAGCTTGAGGATCTCCACCCGCTGCTGCTCCCCGACGCTGAGCTGCCAGATATAGGCCTGAGGATCAACCTCCAGATTGTAACGGGCCGAAAGCTCCTTCAACCGGGTAGAAACCTGGGCCATATCGGGGACAAAAGGCAATCCGGGCATTCCCAAAATAATATTCTCGGCCACAGTCATCGTCTCCACCAGCATGAAGTTCTGATGGATCATTCCGATGCCGGCGGCGGCCGCATCCCGTGGGGAACGGATATCGACCGGCTGGCCGCGCACATACAACTCCCCTTCATCGGGGCGATACATCCCGGCGAGCACGTTCATCAATGTGCTTTTCCCGGCACCGTTCTCGCCCAACAAGGCCAATACTTCCCCGGGGTAGAGGACCAGATCGACATGGCTGTTAGCCACGATTCCAGGGAACCGTTTAGTGATTCCCCGCATTTCCACCAATGGCATCGATGCAGCTTCAGGTTTCTGTTTCACGTACCCCCCATTTCCACGATTCGCGATAAGGGAAAGTTGAGCTAAACCGTTCAGCTCTCTCCTATCGTGGGGAAAACCTTTTCCCATGGAGATTTTTTATTTTTTCGCGCGCCCCCGCAGGGGCGCGCGAAAAAATTTTATTTCGTCAATTAATTCGAGGGGATCGACCCTACCACACCCTCAACAAACCAGTTCATATTGAGCACATCCGCATCGCTCATGCAAGCGCCGGCCGCCACCTTTTCGGCTCCCGCCTGATCGCGCAGCGGACCGCAGAAAACATTATCCAGCTCTCCGCTCATAATCTTTGCCTTGGCTGCCTCGACCTGATCCCGCACATTTTGCGGCACTTTGGGGCTCAGTTCAGCCAGACCGACGATGCCTTCCTTCATCCCGCCCCAGGACTGGTGCGTCGTCCAGGTTTTGTTCATGGCCGCCTTGACGGTTTCCAGATAATAGACGCCCCAGTTCCAGACCGGGGAGGTCAACACGCTGTCGCCCACCATCGCCCGCATATCGGAGTCATAGCCGATGCTCAGCATACCCCGTTCCTGCGCCGCCTTCTGCGGTTCAGTCGTATCCTGATGCTGGGCAATGATGTCGGCGCCCTGATCCAACAAAGCCACGGCCGCCTCGCGTTCCTTCACCGGATCGTACCAGGTATTGGTCCAAACCACCCGCACCTCAGCTTCCGGATTGACCGAGCGGACGCCCAGGGTAAAGGCATTGATACCGCGAATCACTTCGGGGATCGGCATGGCCGCCACATAGCCGATGATGTTGCTCTTAGTCATCTGACCGGCCACGATACCGGAAAGGTAGCGCGGTTGCTCGATCTTGCCGAAATAGGTAGAAAGATTGTCATCGGTCTTGTAGCCCGAGCAGTGTTCAAAGTAAACATTGGGGAATTCCGCCGCCACCTCAACCATGGGGTCCATATAACCGAACGAGGTCGCAAAAATCATGTTGTAGCCCTGCTGAGCAAACTGCCGAATCACGCGCGCAGCGTCCGGCCCTTCAGCAACGCTTTCCTGAACTTTGATTTCGATCTGATCGCCCAGCTGTTCTTCCAGGTACTTGCGTCCCCGGTCGTGCTCATAGGTCCAGCCCAGATCTCCCGGCGGCCCGATGTAAATAAAAGCAATCTTGAACTTTCCGGCCGGTGTTGCCGGCTGGGTAGTACAGGCAGACAGCACCATGCTGAGGATCATGACCAATACGAGGGCAACCTTCAGGCTGCGATTCATAGATAGTACCTCCTTCAGGGATTAAACCAACGGGGTATCCAAAACCGGCCAGCCAACGATGAACGTGCGATCACCTCCTTTCAGAACAAAGGAAGATTGATTGATACCGGACCAGTGTAAAAAACGGTCGCTGAAGGGTCTTATCCCATCGTGGAAGCGCAGCTTGTCAGATGTCTGGCAACTGGCGCCACCTGAATTATACAGGCGAAAAGGATTTCCTGTCAAGCCGTCCCCATGAGTCAGAAGATTTCGATCGCTCTACCCTCAACGCCGCAAAGCCGGAAAAGCCTTTTTCGACCTGTGTGGTTCACCTGGAAAACAGGAGAAAGAAAAGTCCATTTTTTCGCATGCCTCAGAAGGCATGCGAAAAAATGAACAAAAAAAATTCTCTCTTCCCATCCCGCGCGTCGCCTCCTGCCCGGAAATCGCCACATGCGAAACGCTAAAACCTTCAATCCATAGCCGGAGTCGGCTCGCCCTCAGGCGCCGCCTCATCCTCATCGATCTCCTCATGCTGCAGCGCAATCCGCTCCCGCGTAATCTGAATCCGATCGAAATCCCGCGCCACAATCACCGACGGGAAAATCGGCTCGACCTCACTCAAAATATCGCGCACCCGATAGCGCTGCGAAAGATGCGTCAACACCAGCGTCCGCACCCCGGCATCCCGGGCCAACCGCGCCGCCTGCGCCGCCGTCAGATGGCCGAAACGCCGCGCCATCTCCGCATCCGGCGCCAGATACGTCGCCTCGCTCACCAGCAGATCCACCCCCCGCACCGCCTCGGTGAGATCGTGCACCTGCCCCGCATCGCCCAAAATCGCCAGCGACAGCCCCGCGCGATCCGGCCCCAGCACCTGATCGGGATGGATCACCCGCCCATCGGCCAGCGTCACGGTTTCGCCGTTCACCAGCTTCTTGCGCACCGGCCCGGCCGGCACGCCCAACGCCTCGGCCTGTTCCGCCAGGAAGGGCCGGCGAGGCTTCTCCCGAAACAGATAACCGAAGCTGCCCGGCCCGCGATGGACCACCGGAAAAGCCCGCACTTCAAACGAATCGTTCTCCATGATGATCCCGCCGCGCACCTCCACCATCTGGATCGGCACCGGCGGCCGCGCTCCGCGCAGTACAACGTTTGAAAGCAAATCGCCCACGCGATCCAGCGCCCAGCGCCCGCCGAAAATATCCAGCTGATCGACCGCTTCCCAACGGGCAAAGGTCGAGATCAGCCCTCCCAATCCCAAAATGTGATCCAGATGCCCATGCGTCAACAGAATCCGCTGCAACCGCCGGAAGCCGATCCCGCTGCGCAAAATCTGGCGCTGCGTCCCTTCACCGCAATCGACCAGGAACCGTTCGTCCTGGTAAAGCACTACCTGAGCCGGCAGCCCCCGTTGAATCGAAGGCGCCGACGCCGCCGTTCCCAGAAAGACAATTTCAAGCATTTTGAGACTCCACCCATAACAACCCGGCCCGGCCTTCACGGCCTTCCACCCGCAGCGGCGCCACCGGGAACTGGCTCACCGTCCAGACATTGGTCTGCAAATGGCCGGTCACTTCAGCCACGGCCGCCTGCGCCGTCCCACCGGCCAGCGCCATCGGCAGCACCATTTGATCTCCCAGATGGGAATCAAAAACGCCCTTGCCGTAATGGAAATCCAGCAATTCCGTTACCACCGCCTCCGCCACATCCTCAGAGGAAACGCCCTTCTTGCCCAGCGACGAAAACCCGGCCACCACATGCTCATACCGGGCCCGCAAGAAAATCGCCGCTCCCTGCCCCTGCGCCGTGATATGCCGCGGCTCGATCGTCGCCGTCAACTCCTCGGCCTTCAGCAGCGCGCCGGCCCGATCGACCATCCGCTGCGGAATATGGGAAGGCAAATTGCCCACATAAGCAATCCCTTCGATCCCCAACAGCTCCCCGCGCTCCGTCCAATCCTGCGGCTTGAGCACCGCCCCGCCGGACAATTCCAGCACCAGTTCCCCTCCGCCCATCGGATAGAAGCCGTGCCGGTTGATCTTCAACTGCGCCTCGATCCCCATCTGCGCCAGCATCGGCAGATAGACCTGCTCCACATAGAAAGCCGGCGGGCTCCAGGGCACATCCGTCCCGCCCCGCAACGTAACCCGCGAAGCGCCCTGAGCCAGCGCCAGCGGCAGCAACACCGTCTGCAAAATCAACGTCACCGCCCCGGCCGAACCGCCCGCCGCGGCATCCATCACGTCGAAAAAATAATCGCCCGCACAGACCGGACTCTGTGGAATAAAAGTCAGCGCCCGGCTGTTGACCTCAGCGCCTTCCAGTTGCGCCGCGCACAACGCCGCCGCCGCCCGCACCGCCGTCAAATGCTGCGGCCGCAGTCCCGGCTTCTCCCGCCCGGCCCGAATCTTTTCGATTTTGACGGCTTCGCCCGTCATTGCCGCCAACGTCAGGGTTGAACGCAGAATCTGCCCTCCGCCCTCGCCTTTCGATCCGTCGATAATCCGCATTCTTCCCCCTCCGGAAAATTTTTTATCCACTTGTGCGGTTAACATTGATAGCGTCCCGCAAAAAGCTCTAGCCCGGTAAAAACCGCCACGCTGGATGGGGAGAGAGTTTTTTTGTTTGTTTTTTCGCGCGCTTCAGAAAGCGCGCGAAAAAACAGCTTTCTTTTCTCCCGCTTTTCCGAACTGACCCGCCCAGGTCATTATTTTTCGACCTGTACGGTTGGTCTGAAAAAAAAGCCCCTCTTTTCGACGGATTCAGAAAGTCGCCGAAAAATGAATTCTCTCTCCTGCTATTGCATTATACTCATCCCTTAACGTTGACAAATCCATGCCCGGGGGTATAGTTAGCCTAACGAAGTATTTTATCACCGGCGCAATCAAGCCGGAAAAAGGATGGAGGAGCGGATGAACCCTTTTCAGGAATACTGGCGGAACGTGCGTCGTTTCTCCCCGGAAGCGCGGCTCTTTCTGCTTGTATCCACACTCCAGGGAATCGGAGGCGGAATCTTCCAGCTCTTTTTCAACTTCTACATTGTCAGCCTGGGTTACCATGAAGATTTCCTGGGCGTGCTGATTGCCATCCCCTCACTGGTCGCCCTGGTCACCGCGCTGGGAGCCGGTTATCTGAGCGATACCCTGGGCCGCAAGAAAGCCTTCCTCAGCGGCGGCATCACCATGGTCATCGCTCAAGTCATCATGTTGATCCTGCCCACGCCTTTTATCTTGATCCTCAGCCGCGTGCTCTCGGGATTGGGCAACAGCCTCTTCTCCATCGCCGCCTCGCCCTTCCTGATGGAACACAGTACGGAAGAAGAACGGACCTACCTCTTCAGCTTCAACAGCGGGATCTCCACCGTCTCTTCCTTCGCCGGCAACTTCGTCGGCGGAGTCCTGCCGCTCTTCTTTGCTCGACAGATGGGCATCTCGCCGACCTCCAGCCTGGCCTACGCAGCCTCCATGGCCGTCACCTCAGTCCTGATGGCCGTCTCACTCCTGCCGCTCTTAAAGTTGACCGACCGCACCCACCGACACGAGAAAAAAGCCGGCTCCCCCTTCCACGGGCTCTGGGTCCAACGCAGCCAGATGTTCCGCCTGCTCTTTCCTTCCCTGCTGGTCTCGCTCGGTGCCGGCCTGCTGATCCCCTTTATGAATCTCTTCTTCCGCAACCGCTTCGGACTTGACGACACCGTTATCGGTCCGCTCATTGGATTCGGTTCGCTGGGAATGGGAGTGGCTTTCCTGGTCGCGCCGGTGCTGGCTGAACGCTGGGGCAAAGCGCGGGCGGTGGTCATCACGCAGGCGCTCTCGATTCCATTTATGATCCTGTTGGGCTTTGTACCCAACCTGACCGTTGCCTTTATCGCCTACTTCATCCGCATGGCGCTGATGAACCTTTCCAGTCCGATTTATCAGACGATGGTGATGGAAGAGGTCGAAGACGATGCCCGGGGAATGGCCGCCAGCCTCTACAGCATGATCTGGAACTTCGGCCGAGCCCTCAGCCCCATCATCAGCGGCCCGATCCAGATGCACTACGGCTTCGATCCGATCTTCGTGGCGACAATCCTGACCTACGGAGTTTCCGTCTGGATGTTGTGGGTCTGGTTTGTACGCGGCCGCGCCCGCCAAACCCTCACCGTCCCGGCCCTGGCCGAACAATAGTTTTTATTTATTTTTTCGGCGGCCTTCTCAGGCCGCCGAAAAAATAAGCTTTTTCTAAAATACTTTTTCTACGGCAAGAAGGTCGCCTCGGCCGGCATGCCCGGCCGCAGCCGCCCCCCCGCATTGTCGATCCGAATCCGCACCGCAAAGACCAGCCGCGCCCGATCGTCCGCCGTCTGAATACTGCGCGGCGTAAACTCTGCCTCCTTGCCGATCCGATCCACCGTCCCTGTAAACCGCTCATCCCCATAGGTATCGGTCTTAACTTCCGCCGGCTGTCCAATCCGGACCTCATTCAGACGGGCCTCAGGAATGTAAACCGTCAAATAAAGAACGTCCATATCCGAAAGGATCAACAAAGGAATGCCGGCCGGCGCCGTCTCTCCCACATAATAGCTCCGCGACGTGACCATCCCCGAAATCGGAGCCGTCAACGTCAACAACTCCTGGCTCACCAGCGTCATCGAAAGGGTGGCCTGCGCCTGAGCCACCTGAGCCTCCGCAATAGCCACCTCCTGCGGCCGCGCCCCGGCCTTGAGATCCGCCAGATTCGCCTCGACTGCCTGCACGGCCGCCAGCGTCGCCGAATAAGTCGCCTCCGCGGCATGGACCGCCGCCCGTGCCTGGATCGGATTGGCCCGTTGGGCCTGCAATCCCTGCAAATCCGCCTTCGCAGCATCCCGGCTGGCATTGGCCTGCGTCACCACATTTTGCGCCGCCGCCATCCGCATATCCCAGGAACGTTTGGTATCGTCGTCCACATCGCTCTTCAGTTCAATGTAAATGTGATAGAGCGTCTTCTCCGCATCGAAATCCGCCAGCGCCTTCTGCGCCGCCTCTTCGGCCAGCCGCACCTGGGATTTGGCCTGAGCGATCTGCAAATCCAGCTCGACCGGCCGGGTCACCGCCTCGCGGGCATGCAACAACGACTGCTCCGCCCCCGTCCGACGGGCCTGGGCTTCCTGCAATTGCGCCTCCGCCGCCGCGATCTCTTCATCGCGCGCACCGGCCTCAATCCGGGCCAGATTCGCCTTCGCCGCTGAAAGAGCTGCCTGTACCTGAGCCAGTTGCGCCCGGGCCTGCACATCGTCCAATTGCAGCAAAAGCTGCCCCGCCGTCACCACACTGCCCTCATCCACCGTCTGCGTCACAATCCGCCCGCCCAGCTCCGAAGAAACGGCCACCTGCCGCCCCTCCAGCGCCCCCGAACCCTGCAAAGGCCCGCTCGTCCCCGCCTGACAGGCAGTCAAAAGCAAAATTCCGGCCAGCCCTCCGGCCATTGCCAGCAACCCGATCTGTCTCCGACCAAGGCTCAAATTCTTCATGGCTGCCCCCACGTCACATCGGCCGGCATGCCGGGCTTCAAGAGATGATCAGGATTGGCGATCTGAATCCGCACTGCAAAGGAAAGCGACTCACGTTCATCCTGCCGGGGCACATCCTGGGGCGGGAATTCCGCTTCCTGTCCAATATAGGTCACCTTACCGCTGAAAACCTGATCGGGGAAATTGTCGACATGCACCGAAACCGCCGCCCCCACGTTGGCCCGCTCCAGATCGACATTGGGCAGATAAACCGTCAACTGCACCGTATCCAGATCGGCCAGAGTCAACAGCGACTTCTGCGGCACAGCCAGTTCCCCTAAATCCACCCCCCGCTCCAACACCACCCCGGCAACAGGCGAAGTCAGGCTCTGCTTGGAAAGCAAGGCCTGCGCCTGAGCCAGCTCAGCCCGGGCCTGCGCCACGACAGCCTCCAGCACGGCCAGATCCTCAGGCGTGGCCCCGGCCTGCAAGGCATCCACACCGGCCTGCGCCGCCGCTTCCTGAGCCTCCGCCTGATGACACTGCGCCTCTGCCAGATCTACCTGAGTTTTGATCTCCCGTGGATTGGCCCGCAGTGCATAGAGCAGCTTCAACGTCGCCTGCAATCCCTCATAGCTGGCCGTCGCCGCATTAAACCCGATGGTCGCCTGCCAGTAATAATTCGGAGCCAGATGGGCATCGTTGGGAAGGCCCACCCGCACCGCCCGGCTCACCGTCAGATGGCCGGAACTTCGCACCATCGTATAATCACCCGTCGAATAAGTGCCGTCGCCGGGATTCTTCGTCAATACCTCCATCACTTCCGCCGGCAGCGGCAACGAAGGGCTGTCCGGCCCGTCATAAACCGTGACCGAAGTCGGCAGCCTGGAAATTGCATCCTGGGCCGATTCCAGCTGATCCACCCCGACGCCGGCCGCCTGCACCCGCGCCTGAGCCGCATTGCGCCCGGCGTCCGCAGCCCGGATCTGAGCCTCCGTCACGGCAATCTGTCGGTTGATCTCTTGAGGATTCTTGAGCATGGACTGCGCATCCTGCCAGGCCTGACAGGCCCCCACACGGCCGGCCTCAGCCTGCAAAACCAGCGCCTCGGCCGCTTTGATCTCCGAATCCGTCGCACCCTCACGCACCATATCCAGCCGGGCCTCGGCCTCGGCCACTTTGGCTGCGGCCAGAGCCACCTTTGCCTGCGGAATCCGGTCATCCAGCTGCACCAGCAATTGCCCCGGCTGAACTTCATCCCCAACTTCGATCGGCAAAGCAACAACCCGGCCCCCGACTTCGGGCGCCAGGTTGATTTCTTCAGCTTCAATAAATCCGGTGACGGTAGCCGAAGCGCTGCCCGGACTGCCGCAGCTCACCAGAGCGGCCAGCGCCAGCAATCCTATCCATCCGAAAATGCTCCAGCGTTCAGGCATTTTCGTCCTCCTTTCCTTATAGCTACACATTTGTTACATCCCGCAAACAGCTTTTTTTGGCGAGAATCGCCGCGCCGGATAGGGGGGAGTTGTTTATTTGTGTTTTTGCGCGCTTCAGAAAGCGCGCAAAAACACAGGCTTTTTTTCCGACCTGTGCGGTTAGTCTGGGAAAAAAGCCCATATTTTCGGCGGCTTTCTGAAGGCGCCGAAAATATAAATAAAAAAACATCCTCCCCCCGTCCAGCGCGTCGCTTTTTACCAGGAAAGCCCCTGTTGCGGGACGCAAAAACCGTTTTTAATCCGCTCTCATGAACAACCGCATAGATCGTTTTTTTCTCGCGCTTTTCCGATCTAGTCGCACAGCTCAAAAATGGACTTTTTTACTCTGCGACCAATGCTCCGCTGTTGTCGATACGCGCCCGCACCTGAGAAATAAAGACATCTTCCAACGAAGGCAACACTTCTTCAATACTGTGGATCAACACCCCCAGCGCTGAAAGCGTTTCCCGCACCGGATTGATATGCTCCAGAGCCCCCTCAGATACCAGATGAATGCGCGAACCATAGAGAGCCACCTCGTCGAAAAGCTTCATTTTCTGCAGGGCCGGCACCGCGCGCCGGGTGTCCGAACAATCCAGTTCCAGCACCTGCCCATGCATTCGAGTCTCTTTGATCACCCGAGGCGAACCCCGGGCGATCAATTTACCGCCCATGATAAAAGCCAGCTCCTGGCAACGCTCCGCTTCATCCATATAATGGGTCGTGACAAAGATCGTCGTGCCGCCTTCAGCCAGCAAATAGAGCAATTCCCAAAAAACCCGGCGGGAAATGGGATCCACGCCGGCTGTCGGTTCATCCAAAAAGAGCACATCGGGTTGATGCAAAATCGCACAACCCAGGGCCAACCGCTGCTGCCAGCCGCCGGAAAGCTCCCGCGTCAGAGCCCGGCTTTCCGATTGCAACCCGACCAGTTCCAGCATGGCCGTCTTGCGCGCCGCCATCTTCTCCCCGCGCAGACCGTAGACCTTGCCGTAGAAATTCACATTCTCTTCGACCGTCAAATCCCGATACAGGCTGAATTTCTGCGACATATAACCGATCCGCCGCCGCATCGCCTGAGCCTCTCGCGCCACATCATACCCCAGCACCAGCGCCCGCCCTGAGGTCGGCTGCAAAAGCCCCAGCAACATCCGGATCGTCGTCGTCTTCCCGGCGCCGTTCGGCCCCAGGAACCCGAAAATCGCCCCCCGATCCACCGAAAAGGCCACATTGTCTACCGCCGTAAAGCTCCCGAACCGTTTGACCAATCCCTCCACCACCACGGCCGGCGTCTTGACCTCGCTCTGACTTACCATGATTACACCTCTTTTTCATCCCCGGCAGGGCGGGCGCGTTCCTGACGCACCATCGAAACAAAAGCCTCTTCCATCCGCGGTGCCGTCCGCCGCATCCAGCGCACCGCGCAACCGGCTTCGGCCAGTCTGGCCTGCAAAGCAGCCGTCCGGGCCTCCACATCATCGACAAATACATGCAGCAGATCTCCATACGTCTGGACTTCCAGTACCCCGGGCTGCCCTTCCAACGCGGCGACCGCACCTTTCAACGATTCCGGCAGGATTTCCAGGAGTTCGCCGCGGATCTGCCCGCGGATCACCGCCGGAGAATTACAGGCAATCAGCCGCCCGTCAAACATCAGCCCCACGCGAGAACAGCGTTCGGCTTCGTCCATATAGGGCGTACTGACCACCAACGTTACCCCGTCGAGATGCAATTCACCGAGGATATCCCAAAATTCCCGCCGGGAAACCGGATCGACGCCGGTTGTGGGTTCATCGAGGAAGACGATCTCCGGCTGATGGATCAAAGTGCAGGCCAGTCCCAGCTTTTTCTGCATCCCGCCGGAAAGATGCGCCGCCCGTCGCTCTTTAAACGGCTCCAGACGTGAAAAGCCCAACAACCGGGGGATCCGTTCTTTACGTTCACGGGTAGAGACATGGTAGAGATCGGCAAAAAAAAGCAGGTTTTCCATGACGGTCAGATCGCCGTAGAGGCTGAACTGTTGTGGCATATAGCCGATATGCCGCTTAAGCGACTCGGAATCGTGAGCCAGATCGAAGCCGCCCACTTTGCCGGTTCCCTGCGTGGAAGAAAGCACCCCGGTCAACATCCGCAACGTGGTCGTTTTGCCGGCGCCGTCCGGCCCGATCAAACCGAAAACCTCACCGCGTTCAACCTGCAAGTCCAACCCATCCACCACGGTTCGTCGACCGAAAGCCCGGGAAAGTCCGTGCAGCTCGATAGCCGCTCCACTCCGATTTCCATCCATGGAACACCTCTTACCAAATGCAAACTATTGGGATTGTACCTGGAGTTAAGCGCTTGTCAAAAAAATAAACCGTCAATCGATCCGCGGGGGGCCTTGCTTGATCCGCGTCAAGATCTGGGCCAGACCTTCAGCCGTGCGCGGAGCATTCCAGTGAGACTCAATCCACCACGTGGCACCGGCCTCAGCCCAGGCCCTCACAATCGATGCCGCCTGCAACGGCGCATCGCCCGGCGTCTCCCCTTCCATCACAATATCGAAAGGTCCCGACTCTGTACGGTGTTCCTGGATATAGGCCTTCATCGCCCGGATATCGTCGGGGAGGATCTTCATCTGATTGCCCGAGGCATCGAGCAAATTCGGCAGCAAACCGTCATAACGCAGCACCCGCTGCATAGAACGGGTCCGCGGCCAAGCCCCCGTCACCCAGATAGGAATCCGGGGCTGCTGCACAGGCGGGGGAGGCGGGTAAAAATTCATCTCCCGAATCTTATAATGCCGCCCTTCATAATGGAAAGGCTGACCGCGCCAGAGGCCGGTCAGGATATCCAGCCCCTCATCCAACAACTGCGCCCGTTCCTTGCGGTCGGTCACTTCGCCGAACTCTGCAAAGCCGGTATCGAGCGCACCGAGCCCCACGCTCAGAATGACCCGGCCTCCCGAAAGGTTATCCAGGGTCGCCGTCTCACTCGCCAGCTTCCACGGCCGCATCCGCGACAACGGAGTCAACAACGTCCCCAGACGAATACGACGGGTCTGCATCGCCGCCGCAGTCAGACAGATCCAGGCATCCACGCCCCAGACCGGCTCCCAGACAAAGAAGCCGTCCCATCCGGCTTCTTCAGCCGCCGCCGCAAAATCAGCTGCGATCCGCGCATCCCCACTGGGAAGAGTAAAACCGTAGCGCATCTTTACCTCCTGTACTATCTTGAAAATAGACCAGCCTAAGGTGCGACGCACTTTCTATCTGTAAAGTCACCGATTCAAACGGCCCAAGGTTGAAACAAGTCCCCCATCCTTGCAAAAACGCAGTGCGTTGCACCTCTTTAGAAAATCACCCTCACCCGCACCGGACCCTTTCCCCATAAGATACGCCGCGCTGGATGGGGGAGAGAGTTTTTTGTTTATATTTTCGGCGGCTTAAGAAAGCCGCCGAAAACATAGGCTTTTTTGCCGCATTGCATTGGCAGGTGCCTTCTTAAGCCCTGAAAGGGCGTCTGAAAGAAGCCTGGGATGAAATCCCAGGAACCAGCGCCGGATGGGAAGAGAGTTTTTTTGTTTATGTTTTTGCGCGCATCAGAATGCGCGCAAAAACATGGCTTTTTCCAGCAACAATCGTCCCTGCCCTCTACTGCCCCTGATCGCTTTTCAAATGACACTGCTTATACTTCTTCCCGCTGCCGCACCAGCAGGGATCGTTACGGCCCGGCTTGACGTTGGGCGGAACGGGCAAGAGCGGCGCCGCCGGAGCCTTTTTCACTTCGGCAGGGCGGGGCGCCGGAGCTGGAGCTGGAACTGCCGTCCGTGCGGCCTTCTTCGCGGCCGTCCGCGTAAACGAAAGCGCCGCACTGGGACGCCATCCCTCGGAGCCCTCAGCGACCTCATTAAAGAATTCCTCATACTGCTCGAAGAAATCGTAATGAACCGGATCGGAGCTTGAGGGCCCTTTGCCCGACTCGATCCAGATAAGATATTCGTCCAGATCTCCCACATACTCATCGTGGATCAAATCGGCCTTGTACAAAGCCTTGACCCACTCCTTCGACTCGACATCCATCAAATCGGTCAACGCAGACACCACCCACGACCAGAGTTCGGGGACAATCCGTTTCTGCTCTTTGGTGACCACCACCTTGCCCGTTTCATCGAGCGGCGGCAGCAGGGCCCGCAAGGCCGGAATGATCCGCTCCCGGGTCTCGGCCACGTACAGACCGATCGAAGAGAGCATTCCCACGGCGGTATTTCGTCCCGTCTCCCAACATTCCGGATCGGCGACGACGTCCAGCACCATCTCCAACGCCTGCTCCTTGTATTCCGCCGGCACGACATTCCAGAACCATTCAAAGAAATCTTCCCGTTCGGGATCGCACAGGATTGCTTTGAAAATAGGCAGGGCAGCCGGCTCCTTCCAGAAGGCCAGGATCTGAGCTGCATGGATTTCCCGGTACCAGCGAGGATCTTCCTCATCCCACTCAGGATCGGAGCCGATTTCCAGCCAGCGCAACAGCGTCGGCGTCAACGCCTCCCGCCGATCCAGCGCCACTTCAATCATCCCCAAATCGGCATGCCGGCCGGCATACTCCACCCGATGTAAAATTTCCTCATCGGAGCAGGATTCAAAAACATCGGGCTCCGACAGTTTGGCCCTTACGATTTTATCGACATAATCTTCCGCTTCCAACGCATTAAACCGGCGGACCTTCTGAGTCAGATCCACCGCAGTCTCGGCATCCCCATCAGACAGAAGTTGTCGTACCCGCGCTTCAAGTTCGACTAAATCCATGTTGACCTCACCTTCTTTTAATCTTTATGAAATAGATTAATTTTCTCAGTTTAACACAAGCCCCGGGAAGATCAAAAACAGACAAAAAATATGACAATCCTCCTATCTCTTGCCTGTTTTCTACAGTCCCGCCGGATTCCCTATTGACTTGTCAGACATCTTCCCTATAATAAGAAATGGAGATGCAGCAGCAAATGGAACCCATAGAGACCATTCATCCCAAAATTCGCCCTCCCCGGTTACAGGTCGAAGAGGCTCTTAACCGTCTCATCGAACAACTTAACCCCGGAGATCAGCTGCCTCCAGAACCCACTCTCGCCCGCCAACTGGGCGTTTCCCGCGCAACCCTGCGCGAAGTCATGCGGACCTTTTCCGAACGTGGCCAGCTCATCCGCCGGCACGGCGTCGGTACCTTCATCAGCTCCAATACACCGATCCTGGAATCCGGTCTGGAAATGCTGGAAAGCCTCGACAGTCTGGCCCGGCGCAGCGGCCTCGAAACCCAGCTCGCCTGGTTGAACATCGAAGAACGTCCGGCCACCCCGGAAGAACTCGGCGGCTTGCAGCGCCCGGCAGAATCCGACCTTCAAATCCTCTGCGTTTCGCGGGTCATCAGTGTCGCCAACGAACCGGTCGCCTATCTGACCGATGTCGTGCCCCAGGATTATCTACAACTCGATGAACTGAAAAGCCATTTCCATGGCTCAATCCTGGATCTTTTCCTGGAACGGGGTGCTCCCATGCTGGCTTACTCACGTACCGAAATCATGGCCGAAAATGCCAGCACCCCCGTCGCCAATCGCCTGACCCTGCAACGCGGCCAGGCCCTGATCAAACTGGTCGCCCAGCTCTTCAGCTGTGATGAAAAAGTCGTCGATTATTCCCTGAGCTATTTTGTACCCGGGCACTTCCGCTTTCATGTCACGCGACGGGTCGGAAAATAATCGCTGTCTACTGTCTGCTTACTACTGTCTACTTAAAAAATCAATGTTGCAATGAAGCCCTGAACCTGAGGGCCGCAACTTAGATCTTACAATAACTTTCATAGGAGGCTGATTGTATGCGCAGTTTCATGGGACGTGATATCCTCTCTCTGAAGGACTTCGAACGGGAAGAATATTTCCACATGTTTGAGGTCGCCCAATCGCTCGAGCACTATGCCTCGAAGCGCCACAATGCCAATATTTTGGCCGACAAAACCATGGTCACCGCCTTCTACCAGCCCTCGACCCGCACCCGCCTGGCCCACGAAGCCGCCATGCACCGCCTCGGCGGCCATGTCGAAGGCTTCTCCGATGCCAAGATGACCCGCGCCGGCGACTGGTACCAGGAATCGATCAAAGACACCGTCCACATGCTGGAATTCTACGGCGACGTCATCGTGATGCGCCACTTCCAGCAGGGCGCCCCCGCGGAAGCCGCTCGCTGGAGCAGCGTCCCCGTGGTCAACGCCGGCGACGGCTGGGGCGAACACCCCACCCAGGTCCTCACCGACCTCTACACGGTGAACAAAGAAGTCGGCCACATCGACGGCCTGACCTTCCTCTGCATCGGCGACATGCGCATGCGCACCATGCACTCGATCTCCTATGCGCTCTCCCAGTTCGACGTGGAAGTCATCTACGTCTCGCCCAAAGAAATGTCCCTCACCGACGACTTTAAGGCCGAACTGCGCGAAAAGAACCTCTGCTTCTCCGAGGCCGAACACGTCGCCGACGTGATCCACAAGGCCGACGTGATCTACATGGAACCCGTGGTCCAGCCCGACTACACCAAGGCCCGCCAGGAAGCCGGCGAACACGGCATGACCCCCTCCAACTACCAGGTCACCCGCAAACTGCTGGAAGAAAAGGCCAAGCGCAGCTCGATCATCCTCCACTCCCTGCCCCGCATGGACGAACTACCTGCCGATGTCGACGGCACCCGCCACGCCCGCTACTGGCAGGAAGCCTTCAACGGCGTCGCCCTGCGCATGGGTATGCTGGCCCTCATCCTCGGCGCGATCGAATAATCTTTATCCTGATTCTTATAGTTCCGCCCGCTCTTGCAGCGGGCGGAACTACCAACAAAAACTCTCCCATTTATTTAATCCACTAAACTCATTAAGGAGTTGCCATCATGCAGACCAACCTTCGAGGCCGTGATCTCATTGGGGATTTGGACTTCAGCAAAGAGGAAGTCGAGACCGTATTGGACGTGGCGTTCGACCTGAAGCGCAAGCGCGCGCTGGGCGAACCCCACGCCTACCTCCGCGACAAAGTGCTCGCCATGCTCTTCTTCTTCAGCAGCACCCGCACCCGCGGCTCGTTCGAAGCCGGCATGGCCCAGCTCGGCGGCCACGGCGCCTTCATCGAAAGCTCGACCACCCAGATCGCCCACGGCGACACCCCCAAAGAAATCGGCGAGATCTTCGGCCGCTACTATGACGGCCTGGCCATCCGCCACTGTGACTGGGGCGTCGGCAACAAATACATCAGCGATGTAGCCAAAGCCTCCCGCGTCCCCGTCCTGAATATGCAATGCGACATCTACCACCCCTTCCAGTGTCTCGCCGACCTGATGACCATCTACGAAAAGAAAGGCCGCGACCTGCGCAAGAAGAAGATGGTGGTCTCCTGGGCCTATGCCGCCTCCTACCTCAAGCCCATCTCCGTCCCGCAGTCGCTGATCCTGCAAATGCCGCGCTTCGGGCTCGACATCACCCTGGCCTACCCGCCCGAATTCATGCTCATGCCCGAAATCGAAGCCGAAGCTCAGGCCCAGGCCCGCAAGTTCGGCACCAGCTTTGAGATCGTCAACGACATGGAAGAGGCCTTCAAGGACGCCGACATCATCTACGCCAAGTCCTGGGGCCCCCTGCTGACCACCAGCGACAAAACCGAGGGCAAGCGCATCCAGGATCAATACAAGAGCTGGATCACCGATCAGCGCAAGATGTCCCTCGCCAAACCCGACGCCATCTACATGCACCCGCTGCCCGCCGACCGCGACATCGAGGTCACCAGCGAGGTCATGGACGGCCCGAACTCCGTCGTCTTCGACGAAGCCGAAAACCGCATGCACGCTCAGAAGGCCGTCATGGCCCTGACCATGTTCTAAAAAAACGACCTGTGCGGCAAGCCCGAAAATTACAGAAAAAAGCCCATATTTTCGCACGCTTCAGAAAGCGTGCGAAAATATGAACAAAAAAACTATCTCCCGCCCTCCCGCGCGTCGCATCTGACCGGGGAAAGCCCTTAGCGGGACGCATAAAACCGGAATTAATCCAGATTAATGGACGCCGGCGGGCAAAAATAACCTTTATCAGAAAAAGAAAAACACATAGGAGTCTAAAAATATGGCAGAGCGCAAATGGGCAGTGATCGCTATCGGAGGCAACTCCCTCATTAAAGACAAGAACCACCAGACGGTGGAAGATCAATACCAGGCTACCAAAGAAACCGCCTTCCACATCGCCGAAATGATCGAGCAGGGCTGGGATGTCGCCATCGGCCACGGCAACGGCCCGCAGGTCGGCTTCATCCTCCGCCGCTCCGAAATCGCCCACAAGACCGACGGGATGCACGAAGTGCCCCTGGATGTCTGCGGTGCCGATTCCCAGGGCGCCATCGGCTACGCCCTGCAACAGAACCTCTACAACGAATTCCGCCGCCGCGGCATCAAAAAAACCGCCGCGACCGTGGTCACCCAGGTCCGCGTCGACCGCAATGACCCCTCCTTCCAGAAACCCTCCAAGCCCATCGGCAGCTTCATGGATGAAGCCGAAGCCAAAATGCGCCAGGAGAAGGAAGGCTGGTCGATCGTTGAGGATGCCGGCCGCGGCTGGCGCCGCGTCGTCGCCTCCCCCATCCCCGTGGAAATCGTCGAACTGGATGCCATCCGCGACCTGCTGGATAACGGCATCACC
Organism: uncultured Anaerolineales bacterium; assembly: GCA_964501335.1. Taxonomy (GTDB): domain Bacteria; phylum Chloroflexota; class Anaerolineae; order B4-G1; family SLSP01; genus CAZCTC01. The sequence goes on from CAZCTC010000001.1 coordinate 196,813, forward strand.
GTGATCAGCGTCGGCGGCGGCGGGATCCCCGTCGTGGCCAAAGAAGATGGTGATCTGGAAGGCATCGCCGCCGTCATCGATAAAGACTTCGGCTCCTCCCTGCTCGCCCGCTCCATCAAAGCCGATCTCTTCATCATCTCCACCGCCGTGGAAAAGGTCTACATCAACTACAACAAGCCCGATCAGAAGGGCCTGGATGTCATCACCGTCTCCGAAGCCAAAAAATACATCGCCGAAGGCCACTTCGCCAAGGGCAGCATGCTGCCGAAGATCGAAGCCTGCATCATCTACCTGGAAGCCGGCGGCAAGGAAGCCCTCATCACCGATCCCGAGCACATCTCCGCAGCCCTGCGCGGCGAGACCGGCACCCGGATCATTCCCGGCTAATTTGAAAAGATCGTCGGACTGCGCCTGAGTCGGAAAAAAGCCCATATTTTCGGCGGCTTTCTGAAGCCGCCGAAAATATGAATAAAAACAACTCTCTCCCCCTATCCGGCGCGGCGCTTCTTACCGGGAAAATCCCTTTGCGGGATGTAAAAAATCCGGGCTACACGATGAAACCAAGGGTTACACTCACGAAAGGGAAAGCATGGACCACGTTCTGGGCCTGAAATGCACCATCTGCGGGGCGGAATACAGCGTCAACGACATCCCCTATGTCTGCCCCAAACACGGCTATGACGGCATCGTCGATGTCGTTTACGATTACCCGGCCATCGCCAAAAAGATCTCCCGCGAAAGCCTCGCCGCCAACCGCGAAGACTCCATCTGGCGCTACAAAGCCCTCCTGCCGATCCGCGACGATCAGGCCGTCCCGCCCCTCAAAATCGGCTGGACGCCCCTCTATCCGGCGCCTCGCCTGGCTGAATCGTTGGGCCTGCGCCACCTCTGGATCAAGGACGACAGCCGCCAGCCCACCGCCTCCTTTAAGGATCGCGCCTCGGCCATTGCCGTGGTCAAAGCGATGGAACTGGGTGCCAAAACCGTCACCACCGCCAGCACCGGCAACGCCGCCGCCGCCCTGGCCGGCATCGCCGCCAGCGTCGGCCTGCCCGCCGTGATCTTCGTCCCCAAGACCGCCCCGCCCGCCAAGATCGCCCAGCACCTCATCTACGGCGCGCGCGTCCTGCTGGTCGATGGGACTTACGACGATGCCTTCGAGCTGACGCTCAAGGTCGCCGAGGATTTCGGCTGGTACAATCGCAACACCGCCTTCAACCCCTACATGTCCGAAGGCAAGAAGACCGCCTCCTTTGAAATCTGCGAACAACTGCGCTGGAACGCCCCCGACCGGATCTTCGTCCCCGTGGGCGACGGCTGCATCATCGGCGGCATCCACAAAGGACTGAAAGACCTCTACGCCCTCGGCATGATCGACAAAATGCCCAAACTGATGGGGATCCAGGCCGCCGGCTCCTCCCCCCTGGTCGACGCCTGGCAACGCGGCATCGAAGGCTGGGACATGGTCCCCGGCCCCGCCGAAACCATCGCCGACAGCATCAGCGCCGGTCTGCCCCGCGACCGCATCAAGGCTCTGCGGGCCGTCCGGGAAACCGACGGCGCCTATCTCAGCGTCACCGACGACGAGATCCTGGCCGCCATCCCGTTGCTGGCCCGCGGCGTCGGCGTCTTCGCCGAACCCGCCGCCTCGGCCGCCTACGCCGGCCTGATCAAGGCCGTCGCTCAGGGTATGATCGATCCGGAAGAACGCATCGTCGTCCTCTCCACCGGCTCGGGCCTGAAAGACATCGCCAGCGCCATGAAAACCGTCACCGCGCCCCCCATCGTCGCCCCCAACCTCGACGCGGTCCGGGAAATCATGCGGTAATATTTACTGGAAGTCTGGAAGCCTGGAAGAATGGAAGAATGGAAACCTGGGAGAATGGTCGGGTTTCCGATCTTCCGATCTTCCAGCTTCCGATCTGGAATAAATGAAACCGATCTCTATTTTGAAATCTTATGGTCCCTGGCTGCTGGTGATCGTCTGTGCCGCCTGGCTCCTGTGGATGACCATGCGGCCCAACCCGCAAATCGCCCGGGAGCTGACGCCGTTGACCACGCCGGCAGCCAATGTCGGCATCTCTTACTACTGGCTGATCAGCATCGCCGGCAACATCGTAGTCTTCATGCCGCTGGGAGCCGGATTGACCCTGGCCCTGCGCCGGATCTCCCGGCCCTGGCTCTGGGCCATCCTGGGCGGCACGCTCTTCAGCCTGACCATCGAGCTGTTACAGATGACCCGGGCCTCGCGCATCTCCGCGCCCGACGATGTGGCGCTGAATGCCCTCGGCACCGCCCTGGGCTCTATCATTATCTGGCAAATTTATTTATTTTTCGCGCGACGCCCGCAGGGCGCGCGCGAAAAATAGAATCGGAAAACATACAAGGAGCATCATGATCGACCTTTCTATTCGCGAAGAATCTTTGAAGCACGCCCTGGCTCGCGCCCGGGAACGCAATATCATCATCCCCACCTACGCCCAGATGAAAAATCCGGCCCTCATTCCCGACGCCATCAAGGCGAAGCTGGCCGATGTCGGCCTCTGGGATGTCAACCCGCTCAACCTCTTCCGCATCAACTGGCACAACGAACCCCAGGTCAAAGGCGGCAAATACGGCCACGTCAATTTCCTGGAACTGCCGCCCGCCCTCACCGGCGTGCCCGCCCGCATCATCGTCTTGCTGGGCAAGTGGTTCCCCACCGGCGCCCACAAAGTCGGTGCCGCCTTCAGCTGTCTGGTGCCCCGCCTCGTCACCGGCCAGTTCGATCCCACCCTGCAAAAAGCCGTCTGGCCCTCCACCGGCAACTACTGCCGCGGCGGCGCCTACGACTCGGCCCTGCTGGCCTGCGACTCCATCGCCATCCTGCCCGAAGGCATGAGCCGCGAACGCTTCGAGTGGCTCGCCACCGTAGCCGGCGAAGTGATCGCCACCCCCGGCTGCGAATCCAACGTCAAAGAAATCTTCGACAAGTGCAAGGAACTGAACGCCACCCGCGGCGACGATATCTCGATCTTCAACCAGTTTGAAGAATTCGGTAACTACCTCTGGCACTACGACATCACCGGCCATGCCATGGAAGAGGTCATCCGCCAGGTCATGCGCCCCGGCGACCGCTTCCGCGGCGTCTCCTCCAACACCGGCTCTGCCGGCACCATCGCCTGCGGCGACTACCTGAAGCAGGCCTTCCCCGGCAGCACCATCACCGCCAGTGAAGCGCTGCAATGCCCGACCCTGCTCAACAACGGCTTCGGCGATCACCGCATCGAAGGCATCGGCGACAAGCACGTGCCATGGATTCACAACGTCAAGAACACCGACCTGATCACCGCCATCGACGACAACTCGCCCATGGCCCTGATCCGCCTCTTCAACGAACCCGCCGGCCGCGAATACCTGGTCAAGCAGGGTGTCTCCCCCGAACTGGTCAATCAGCTCGACCAGCTGGGCATCTCCGGCATCGCCAACGTCCTCTCCGCGGTCAAGACGGCCAAGTGGTTCGACATGACCGAAAACGACATCATGATCACCGTCGGCACCGACTCGATGGATCTCTACAAGAGCCGTCTGGTCGAACTGCGCGAACAGTACGGGCCTTACACCGAACTGACCGCCGCCGGCGACTACCACCGCCATGCCCTCGGCCAGAGCACCGCCGACATGATGGAGCTCACCTACCCCGATCGCAAGCGGATTCATCACCTCAAGTACTACACCTGGGTGGAACAGCAGGGCAAAACCTACAAAGAAATCCAGGCGCAGTGGTACGATGAAGACTACTGGACCGGCGTTCAGCGCCAGGTCTCCGATATCGACGCCCTGATCGAAAAGTTCAACGCCGAAGTCGGCCTGCTCAAGGCGCTCTAGTCCACTCTCTTAAAAATTTATTATTCGCGCGTCCCTCTCCGAGGGACGCGCGAATAATAAAAAACGCGTCCCGCGCAATCGTTCATTAGCATAAATAAAAAAACATTTCTTGTGCCCCGCAATAGCTGTTTTCCCGATAAAAATCGACGCGTGGTGCGAAGCAGGGGGAAAAGAGTTTTTATTTGTGTTGTTGCGCGCATAAGAATGCGCGCAACAACACAGGCTTTTTTCTCCCACATTTCCGGGCTAATCGCACAAATCAAAAGAGAGCCCATTTTGGCGGCGGCTTCAGAAAGCCGCCGCCAAAATGAACAAAAAACATTTTATCGCCCGCCGCCTTCGGCGGCGGGCGATAAAATAAATAAAATCTATTCTTAGTGGTATACTGTCCATCCAAGAACTTATTTAATGAGAGGTGAGCATGACCCCGCGTTATTCTGTAGTTGCCCCCGTCTTCAATGAAGAAGCCCTGGTTGAAGAATTTTACAACCGCGTCCGCGCAGTCATGGAATCTCTGGGCGAACCCTGGGAAGTGGTCCTGGTCAACGACGGCAGCCGCGACCGCAGCCCTGCCATCATGGATGAACTCTATGCCAAAGATCCCGAACACGTTGTCATCCTACACTTTTCCCGCAACTTCGGCCATCAAATGGCCATCACCGCCGGCGTGGATTACGCCCGCGGCGAAGCCGTCAGCGTCATCGATTCCGATCTGCAAGATCCCCCTGAAGTCATCGCCGAACTGATCGCCAAATGGCGCGAAGGCTACGAAGTGGTCTATGCCGTGCGCGCCGAACGCGAAGGCGAAACCTGGTTCAAACTCTTCACGGCCGGCCTCTTCTACCGCTTCATCGCCGCCGTGACCGATGTCACCATCCCCCTCGACGCCGGCGATTTCCGGCTGCTCGACCGCAAGGTCGTCGATGTCATGAAAGAAATGCGGGAAACCGCCCGCTTTGTCCGCGGTATGGTCTCCTGGGTAGGCTTCCGCCAGATCGGCGTCCCCTACCATCGCTTCGCCCGCAAGGCCGGCGAGACCAAATATCCCCTCAGCAAAATGATCAAACTGGCGCTCAACGCCATCACCGGCTTCTCGGTCCTGCCGCTCAAAGTCGCAACCTGGGCCGGTTCCGTCTCGGTGGGGCTCGGGCTGCTGATGGCCCTGGTCCTCTTTATCATGCAACTGAACGGCTACCTGCCGCTGGCCGGCCAGGGGCTGACCGCCAGCCTGGTGCTCTTCATCGGCGGCGTGCAGCTCTGGATGCTCGGCATTCTGGGCGAATATCTGGGCCGTATCTATGATGAAGTCCGCCACCGCCCGCTCTACATTGTTCGAGAACTAAAAAGAAAGTAAACAGTAGCAAGTAGACAGCAAATAACCTGCTCACTATCCTGAAAACGAAATGTGTGAAAAATAAAACCTGTGTTTTCGTGGGCTTCAGAAAGCCCACGAAAACATAAATAAAAAACTCCCTCTGCCCAGGTAGGAAAAAAATAAATTAGCCGCAGGCTTTACGGCCTGATCCAAACGCTTAATCGACATCAAAAGTAGACGGAACACAGCCGATAGTAAACAACAAGAATTTATCCTTTCGAGATTCCCCTGTCTACTGTCTACTGTCTACTGTCTACTCCAAAAAAGGAGTGCACATATGGCCCTTTGGGATATTTACTACACCGCCACGACTCTCGATGATGCGGTGCGTTTGCTGTCCGAGCATGCCGGGCAGGCCAGAATCATGGCCGGCGGCACCGACATGATCGTCGAACTGGAACATCGCACCCGCACCGCCCCCGTAATGATCGACATCACCCGCATCGGCGGTCTGGACGAGATCCGCCAGGATTCCGCCGGCTTCATCCACCTCGGCCCCCTGGTCACCCATGCCCAGGCTGCCGCTTCCCCTCTGTTGCAAGATTCCGCCCTGCCGCTGGCCCAGGCCTGCTGGGGCGTCGGCGGACCCGCCCTGCGCAACCGCGGCACCATCGCCGGCAATCTGGTCACCGCCTCGCCGGCCAACGACACCATCACCGCGCTGCGCGCCCTCGAAGCAAAGCTGACCCTGCGCAGCGTCCGCGGCGAACGCACCGTCATGCTGGCCGATTTCTACACCGGCGTCCGGCGCAGTGTAATGGAACCCGATGAAATGCTGGTCGATATCGCCTTCGCCGCCCTCAACAAGGAAGTCCAGCGCGGCATCTATATGAAACTCGGGCTGCGTCGCACCCTGGCAATCGCCGTCGTCAACGTAGCCGCCGTCCTCGCCTTTGACGGCGAGGAGGTCATCGAAGCCCGCATCGCCCTGGGCAGCGTAGCCCCCACCATCATCCGGGCCGCCAATGCCGAAAGCCTGCTGGTCAAAACAGAGCTTACCGACGAACGGATCGCCGGGGCGGCAACCGCCGCCGGTGAAGCCGCCCGCCCCATCGACGATGTGCGCGCCTCCGCCTGGTTCCGCCAGGAAGAAGTCGTCGGCCTGGTCCAACGCGCCCTGGAACTCCTGCGCGACAACAACGCCCGCCAGGAGCTGCCCCGTCCGGGAGAGATGGTCATGCTTTGGGGCAAAACTCGCCGCTGGCCCCGCCTGACCGGCGGCACGGTGGCGCACCATGCCGGCGGCAGCGAACCGATCGAATGCACAGTCAACGGCCGCAATGTCCTGGTCGAAGGCGCCAACGGAAAAACGCTCCTTGCCATGCTGCGCGACGATCTGGGGCTGATGGGCACCAAAGAGGGCTGCGGCGAAGGCGAGTGCGGGGCCTGCACCGTCTACCTCGACGGCATCGCCACGCTGGCCTGCCTCACCCCGGCCCCCCGCGCTCACGGCGCCAGCATCACCACCATCGAAGGCCTCTCGCACGACGATCAATTGCATCCCGTGCAGGAAGCCTTTATCGAAGAAGGGGCCGTACAGTGCGGCTATTGCACCCCCGGTTTTGTGATGAGCGCCGTCAAATTGCTGGAAGAACGCCCGCAGCCGACCCGCGAACAGATCATCACCGCCCTGAGCGGCAACCTCTGCCGCTGCACCGGCTATTACAAGATCATTTCGGCCGTCGAAAAGGCCGCCACCCATCAAGAAAACTAAAGAGGCTCTTCCCAAACGACCTGTACGGTTGGCCCTGAAAAGCGGGAGAAAAAAAGCCTGTGTTTTGGCACGCTTTCTGAAGTCGCAAAAAATAAATAAAAAGTCTCTACCTGTA
>CAZCTC010000002.1:0-7474 GCA_964501335.1 uncultured Anaerolineales bacterium
GTTTTGGTGCGCCTTCTGAGGCGCACCAAAACATAAACAAAAAAACTCTCTCCCGCCATCCGGCGCAGCGCATCTGGCCCGGAAAGGATCATTTGCGGGACGTTCCATGGCCCGGCCTTATCATAAGAGCCTATTTTCCACGCAGAAACTCCGCCACCAGCGAATTGAAAACCTCCGGCCTTTCCATCCCCGGCACATGAGCCGCCGCCGGAATCGTCGCCCGACGCGCCCCCGCGATCCTCGTCACCAGCACCTCACCGATCGCCGCTAGCGAAGGATCATCCAGCTCCCCCAACACCACGAGCGCCGGAGCTTTAATCTCCTCCAATCGCGCCACAGCCGGCGGATTCAACGCCGCCTCCCTCACAAAAAAATTGGGCAAAGCCGTCAGGCTCATTTCATAAGCCAGCTGACGAACCGGAACCGGCACCTGATCCACCGTTCGGAAAGGTCCCGCGATCCAGAGTACCACCGCAATCTCAGCCGCCCGCGGCAAATCGTTTGCCCCCAGAGCCGCCAGCAAATCCTGCAAAGGTTTCGGCATCTCCCCGCTCATTTGATATCCCCCCAGTGCCGAATCCACCAGCACCAGAGAATCAACCCGCCCTGGATGTTCCAAAGCGAAATCAATCGCCACCCCGCCCCCCAGCGAACAGCCCACCAGATGAGTCCGCTCAATCCCCAGGTAATTCAACAACTCCACCAGATCCTGTCGATGCGAAAAATCCCCCGCAGCAAAACGGGAACGGCCAAATCCCCGCAAATCATAACGCGTAACCCGATACGCTTGCGCAAAGAAAGCAAATTGCGCCTCCCACATCCGGCTATCCACAAATCCCGCATGGACAAAAACCAGATCCGGCCCTTCGCCTGCCGTTTCATAATACAGGCCGGCCCCTGCCACCTCACAAAATCCCGTCTGTAATCCTTTCAATCCGGTCATAAACCTCTCCTTATCTTTTTAACCCCTAAAATTACAGTCATTTTTATAGAGAAACCAGAAAGTTAAATTCCTTCGAGAAATTAAAAAGCATTTGGGAAGTATCCGCATCGGACACCCCTCAAATGCTTTCTACACCCTGGAACGTTCAACGATTTGGTAACGAACGGTTGTCCAATCTTTCCAGCAGTCCAAAGACCACCAACAACAGGAACGTCGGCAACAAGGACCATAAACTTACCCATACAGGCACGACCATCTGCATATTGACCACCGTGAGGGTCATCATCTCGGGTAAAGAATCGTGCAAAGAATCCCAGCAAAAAAATAACGCCCCCAGCAGAAACACCAATTTCGGCTCCGCCCCAAACATCGACTGGCCTCGCAAATATCCCACCACTACTACAATCGAGATCGCGGCCAGGACAAAATAATGGATCCAGGAAATCGGGCTGAGAACCACCGCCACACAAAGCATCATAGCATAAGCGATATCAAACGAAGCCACCGGCTGCACCCGCCACAAAGCCACCAGAAATACCACCGCCGGGATCAACACGGAGAAAACCCGAGCACCCAAGGGCCAGTAGAAAAGCAACGGATCGGATAAAAACCCAATCAACCCGGGAGAACCGGTTCCATCAAACAACCGCCACCCCAACGAAGACAGCGATAAATTCCAGCCGAAAGCGCGATAGAGCGGCATCACCTGCACGCTTACCTGAGTGTAATAGTAGAAAATCTGATCCCATCCCATGATCAACAGGGCTAAAAGGTTACACACCCCAAAAGCAAGACCGATTGAAAACACGGCCCGCCAACGACGCCGTATGAGCAGAAAAAAGGCCAACGGCCAGGCAATCAACTTTAACGCAATAGTGATTCCCAACAGCGCGCCGCCAATCCAATCTCGCTCTTTCCGCAACGCCAGCCAGGCCCCCACCAGCAGGGCTAACTGAAAAATTCCCAGCTGCCCATTCATCAATTCTTCCATCCAGGGACGCCAGGCCAGCATAAAAAAGAAAATAAAAAAAGCACGCCGCCAGACATGCTCTTGAGAATTGAACCACCAACTCATCCCATACGCGGCGGCCATCAGACAAACCAACTCAAAAACAAACCATACCAGGGCGGCCACCTGGAAAGAGAAAAATCCCAGCGGCAAAGCCAGCAGAATGACCGTGGGAGGATGCGGCGTAGGATGAGGATACAAATTCTCAGGCAGGTTATCCCCCATAAAATGCTGCGCCAGTTCCGGCAAAGGCAGATACGGCGGCACCCCGGCCAATACCGCCTTGGAAAGAAGATACTCCTGAAAAATGTCTTTTTTATAAAGGCCGCCGGCAGGATCAAAGGTCCTTAAAATCAAGCTGACCCGTACCTCCGCCAACACCATCATCAATAAACCCAACAAAATCAGAATAGTCTTTTGAAATCGCAATGACGATGAATTCATGGAAAGTAGTATAGCATATTCCCCTAAAAATACCGGACTTGTCACCTTCTGGCTTTGTTTTATAATAGAGGACATCCCCCTAGAACAAAGTTTCTAAAGGAGTAAATCTATGAAAAAACTTTTCGTATCCGTATTATTGGTGCTCGCGCTTCTGGCGCCTGCCACATCGACCTGGGCCAGCCCTCTCCCGCCCACGGAAATGGCCCTGGAGAACCTCGCTAAGGAAGCGGGCCCCTCTTTCAACATTACCTGGACATCCGATGGTCAAACCCCTTCCTTCATCAATGCCCAGTTGCCGGCTAACGGCACTACTCCCGAAGAAATTGCCTACAATTTCTTCAACCGCTATGGCGCTATCTACAAAATGCAAAACCCCGCCCGCGAACTAAAAGTCAAAACCGCAGAAACGGATGAGCTGAACATCACTCACGTCCGCATGCAACAAAGGCTGGGAGATGTCCCGGTTTTCGGCGCCGAACTGATCGTTCACACGACCGACCAAAAAATCCAGTCCGTCAATGGACTCTATTTCCCGGGCCTCAGCCTGGAAACACTCACCCCCGAACTGACCCAAAAAGCCGCTCTGGAACTGGCCCGACAAGATCTGAAAGATCCGGATGCCGAATTCCGCGCCCGCACCAGCAGCCTGGTCGTCTACGTGAATGCCGGAAAACCCTACCTCACCTGGAAGATCAATGTCTTCTCGAAAAAAAGCCTGGGCAACTGGCTCTACTTCATCGATGCCGCCACAGGTGAGGTCGTCCATCGCAGCAATCAGCTCGACACGGCTAAAAGCATCACCGTCTACAATGCCAACAACACCCAGAATGTCCCCGGCACCCTGATCTGCGGTACCGGCACCGCTAATCCCACCTGTTCCGGACAGGACGCCTATATCATGGGCGCCTACACCAATGCCAGCAAATCCTATGATTATTACTACAATGTCTTCGGACGCGATAGCTACGATGGCCTGGGAACCGGTCTGGTCTCGACAGTCCATTTCGCGACCAATTACGAAAACGCCTACTGGGACGGCGTTCAAATGGTCTACGGGGATGGAGATACCTACGCCCAGGCCTTCGATGTGGTGGCCCACGAACTGACCCACGGCGTCACTCAGGAAACCAACAATCTGATCTACGAACATCAACCCGGTGCCTTGAATGAATCCTGGTCGGATGTCATGGCCGTACTGGGGGGCTGTTCTACCGCCACCGGTCAGACCAACTGCAACTGGACCCTGGGTGAGACCCTCACCGGCGGGACCATCCGCAGCCTCTCTACCCCAAGCGCCTACGATCAACCCGAAATCTGGTCCCAATATATCTGGGCCCCTCTGGCTTACGATCAGGGCGGCGTCCACATCAACAGCGGCATCCCCAATAAAGCCGCCTACCTCCTCATCGCCGGCGGAACGTTCAACGGCGTGACGGTTTCCGGAATCGGCTACACCAAAACGGAACAGATCTACTATCGCGCCATGACCCGCTATCTGGGAGTCTATTCCCAGTTCACCGATGCCCGCGACGGCCTCTATCAGTCCTGCGTGGATCTCATCGGCACCTACAACATCACCCTGTCTAACTGCAGCTCGGTAGCCAGCTCCTGGAGCGCGGTCGGACTGCCCCGCCCCACCCAAACTGCGCCCGGTTCCCGACGCACCTACCTGCCCATTGCCAGCAAAGCCCTTCCCACCTGCGCCACCACCCAGCTCCTGGCCAACGGTAGCTTTGAAAGCCAGCTCAACAGCTGGACGGTAACCAGCGGAAATCCCAGCGTCACCAACAGTCTCGGCCATGGGGGAACGGCCAGCTCGCTGGTCCTGGGCAATGCCAACAGCATAACGCAAACCGTCTACCAAAACATCACGATTCCGGCCCCCGCGCCTTACTCCCAAATCAAATTCTATGTGGCAGTCGGTACGGAAGAAAGCACCCAGAGTTCCGTCGATCGATTGACCGTGCAGGTGTTAAGCCAGGGCGGCACCATCGTAACCCCCAGAGTTACTGTCATCGACAACACCTATGCCGACAACGACTACCCGAATCTCTGGGGATGGTACACCGTCACCCTAACGTTCAATGAACTCCTGACCCGCAATGTCCGTCTGCAACTCCAGGCAACCACAAACAGCACGCTGCGCACCAGTTTCCTGGTCGACAATATCAGCTTTAGCTCTACCTGCACCCGTTATACCAACTACAACGGCTTGCAGATCGATGTTCAACCGGCGCCGGCTCGCAAAAGCCTCATCGCCCCGGAGCAACACCCGTTCCAATTCAATCGGTAACTTCCGCTACTAAAAACCTCCCGGTGCGGTAAGTCCGGGAAACGCAAAAAAATTTGGGCGGCTTTTCGAAGCCGCCCAAATTTTAAATTAATAATGTCCTCTACCTGTCCCTGAGTACAGAACGCGAATTCCCTCCCACAAACTTTTAAGGAAGGGGTTTCGCCTGCTGCACCAGCGTCGACACCAGTTCCAGCGCCCGACTTAACGCCGGCGGCTGCGGCGCTCCGTCCATCGTCACCACCAGCTTCTGCTGCTTCTCCGCCGCATTCAGAATCGCCAGCCGATAAGTAAATCGATCACAGCAGGTATCTTCCGGCATATACGAATCTTCCAGCTTGAAAAAGCCCAAATCTTGAACTTCCTTCAACACTGCCTGCACCTCCTCTGACGAAGCCTGGAAATGAGAAACCTGATTGCCCGAAGTCACTTCAATTCTCCCATCGGCTGCGATAACCCAGGTCTCATGAGTCCCCGCAATTCCCCCCTCCCGGCTGTAACGAATGGCATAATTTCCCCCCTCCGGATTAGAGGGCACACTCAACGGTGAAAGGGGAGAAATTGGCGACACCGGAGTCGGTGGAGTACAGGCCGCCAACAAAACCAAACCCAGCAAAATACCCACATAGTGAATCGCTTTCATTGAATCCTCCTGAAAATAGATAGTTTGAACCTTTGAGCTTACCTATGCGACTCGGAATTATACTTTAAAGTTCCAGAGGCTTGAAAATAACTTTTTTAATCCCCCCTCAAGAACAACCGCATAAGGCAACAAAAAACCGCTGCCCCAATATGCCTGCGTCACAAGGCCCGCTTTTGCATCTGACCGGTCTCCAGTAAAATCAGCCTGACTTTCAAAACTCGTTAAACACTCGGCCCTGCGGAAACGTTGTAATAGTAAAGGGTCAAGAAAACCCGGAGCAGATCAGCAAGCAAGGGAGGTCAGGGGTGACGATCGATTTCAATTCCGATTCAGAGCTGACGTTGACGGATCTTTACGAGACGTACGAATATGCTCTGACCGGCTATGCCGTCAGCCTGACCCGCGATCCCGATCGCGCCGCCGATCTGGTTCAGGAAACCTTTATCCGGGCCATGCCGCAGCTCGCCCTGCTGGCGCAATTGAACAGCTTTCAGCGGCGCGCCTGGCTGCGACGGGTCCTGAAAAATCTCTTCCTCGATGAGCTGCGCTCCAGCCGGCGGGAACAAACGCTGATCGACGGATTGGGAGAAGAATTTCAGGAAATCAATCCGGAACCCAATCTCCAATCGGAAGAACTGCTCGCCCTGCTGCCGGAAAGCGACCGCCAGCTGATCCGGCAACATTACTTCCTGGGCCTGACCAGCGAGGAAATCGGGCAGGAGCTGGGCATTCCGGCCGCCACGGTACGCTCGCGTTTGCATCTGGCCATCAAACGGCTGCGAGCCCGCCAATCGGAATTCCGATAAAGACATCCGGTTCTCTGACCCTGCAATCCAAAAAATTCAAAAGGAGCCTCTCCATGGAAAACAAACCGCAGAAAATTCAACTGGTCAATGTCGGCATCGTCGACATCCGCAAAGCCTCCGCCGATACCCTGGGCGAAGTGTCGATGGTCAATGTAGGGATGGTCCTTCATTCCCGGGAGACCGCCGGACTGCTCAAAGTGGCCCGCTCGATCAATGTGGGAAAATATGTGGAAGTGCCGCCGGAATCCACGGTGATGATGGAAACAACCGTGCTGTCCGAAAGCTATCTGAAAATCCAGCCCGCCCCCCTGGACCTGGTAGCCTTCGGGCCGGTGATCATATCTTCCGACGTAACCGAAGCCACCCTGGATCAGAACCTCAGCCGCCTCAGCTTCTTCAATGGCCCCTTGATCTGTCCTGAGCGACTGGCCGGCCTCCTGAGATCCCGAATCTACCACTCAGAAGGCTCAACCATCCTTTACAACTCGACCCAGGTGCAGATCACGATGGGCAAATTGATCCTGGATGAAACCTATCTCCATTCGCTCGATAACGGCTCGGAATTGATCGTGGTCGGCCCCCTGCGCCTGCCCCAGGTACTCCCGAACGACCTGCTGGAGCAAAAAATCCAGCGCCTGCACACCTTTGACGGGATCGTCTGCCACGAAGAAAATGTCGCCTTCCTGCGCACCCATCTCGACGACGGCACAAAAAAGATGAAAATCATTCCTGCCGGCTTCGAACTGCTGGAAACGCCGCTGCGGCTGGGCCCCACCGAGCTGGAATCGCTGCCTGCACGCAAATTGTACTGCACCGAATGGGTCCAGATCGACCCTGAGGTCACCAGCGCCGCCCTGGACGCCCATCTCGAAGCGCTCATTTCGGAGGCCCACATCTTCTGTCCCGCCGCCCTCAAAGAGGCCATCTTCCGAAAATGCGATTGGCGGAAAAACCGGCTCACCCTCTACAAGGGCGAACTCTGGCTGGTCGAAAACGATTGGGAGTTGCCCGCTTACGCCTTTGAACGGCTGACCGATAAAGCCACCCTGGTCGTCTTCGGAGAGCTGACCCTCGATCCGGAAATCGCACCACACCTCCTGGCCGAGCGACTGGACCGGGTCCACAACCTGGGGGAAATTCAAGGCACAGGAGAGCAGTTGGAAGCGCTGCGCACCCGCCTGGGGATTCAAGAGGGCGAACTGGAGGACGGCCGCCATCCAGATCACGACTGGCGAAAATCCCTGGAAAAGGAAGAAGAAGAGGAAAAAGGAAAGGAAAAAACCTCCAGCAAGAAACGGCAGTACGTCAATGTGGCCTATGTAGCATTATAGTCGGGGAA
>CAZCTC010000002.1:7574-201223 GCA_964501335.1 uncultured Anaerolineales bacterium
CCAGCAAGAAACGGCAGTACGTCAATGTGGCCTATGTAGCATTATAGTCGGGGAATGTAACCGTTGTTAGGATCAGCTACGCTTCAATTGACACCAATAGACAGCTGCATCAAGAAGATATCGAACTGGTTACGTATCCTTTTCGAGCCGACAAGCAGATAGTTGCCATCAGGAGCCCAAAGTAAATCGCGCAACAGACTATGCGAACTACTATTGTTTACAACTTCTTGCCACTCAGGTTTTCCCATAGCAGAAATTTTAGCAACAGCGATGGAATCCGGATAGTTTCCGGACCAGTCTTTAACCCATTCCCCGAATGCAATATAGCCGCCGTCGGCAGTTTGGGCCACGACTTTGGGATAGTCTATCATGTCCGGATTACCAAATGTGCTGATCCAAAGTTCTTCGCCTTGTTGATTCACTTTGATAAAAAGAAAATCGGCTTTTGCAGCGGTATCCATTGCGATATAGGAACCGGCGATGAGATAGTTATCATCAGTAGTAGAGATAAGGTCATAAGCCGCCATTGTACCTTCTTCCCAGATATGCTCCCCGATCTGATTCCCGGCTTCATCCACAATGAGCAGGTAAAGATCATCTCCCGGGTCGGGAAAACGCACCAGCGTCGCCAGTACCATAAACTTGCCGTCTGTCGTCGCCACGCCGCCACTGGCAAGCAGATTGTTTTCATTGCCAAAAGCATGCGACCAAAGTTCGTTTCCGGCAGCATCAATTCTGGCCAGGTAAATATTGCTGCGGCCGGCATATCCACCGTAGCCGGCTGCGCCCGGAGACGCGATGATGTCAGCAGGATCTACACGGTTGCCCCAGAGCATAAAACCACCATCTGCCATTTCGCAAACAGAAACCATTTCATCGAGCGAACTACCGTAAGTTTTCGACCAAATCTCGTTGCCCTCGGAATCTATTTTGATAAGATAAGCATCCGCTCCGCCCGTGCCAGCCGAGTATGTAACGCCGGTCAGCAATAAGTTCCCGTCGCTGGTCTTGATAATAGAAAGGCCTTGCTCAGATTGATCCCCGCCATAGGTTTTATCCCAAAGAATTTCTCCCTGGGCATCCGTCCTAATCAGGTAGATGTTGCTGGATGTGCTGGAATCGGAAAAATCGAGGTTAGTTGTTCCGATGACATAAAAGCCGTTGTCATCTGCCATCACCATCGCTTCACCCATGTCGTTTTGCTGATTAGCGTAACTTTTATCCCAGATAACCTGTGAAAAGTTGGTCTCCTTGATGGCTGTTGCTACCGGTTGGGAAGTAGCGGTGGGTAGAATTGCAGTGGCCGTAGCCGGAAGAGGGATCTTGGTTACAGAGAACAATGTGGGAGTTGCCGCAGGAGTACAACTGGAGAACCCACAAATCATGATAAACAACACCAGGATCAAACGATAATTCGGGGACATGAACGACTCCTTAAGCTTTAGATTCTTTAGTATAAAAGATAAGCTTCCCATGCCTATCCAACTGTTGGTGAATTTGTGGCTTAATGAATATGGCTGATTCTCCGCTTCCAATACAAGAATCCTCATACCGCACCGATTGCAACATCACTGGCAAGAACAGAGCAACTCAGACTCAAATTCAACCTTAATAATCTGAAAAAGTTTCAACTTTCCGGTCGGTTCATATCATCAATTTTCTAATTTACATAGATCAATTTGATCCGCCTCACCGACCACGCGCATTTTCCTCCCGCCGGAACAGGTCGAATGTTTCGTAAATCCGCAACAACTGATCCCACGACAACTCACAGAATTTTTTCTGAGAGTAAAAGGTGGTCTTCCATTCCCCATCGATCTTCTGAAGCCTGGCCAGCATTTCCTGATTACACCAGGCCTCCAGAACCAGATCAAAGTCGTGCTCAGGATCGTTGGTAACGATAAATTCCCACTCAAATGGTTGAGTTTCCGGACTGACTTCCGTAAATAGAAAAGGTGGTTGCTGCACCAGACACCCCAACCGGAGAAAGCCCCACTCCCCTTTGCATTCCAAAGGCTGTCGGGCATTTTCCACAATCTCCAGCTTCACCGTCTCCTCAGAGCTCAAATCTCCCCAAACTTCGGTTTCCACAATACTCAAGGCCTCTCGCTGTAAATCCGAAAGATACCCTTCTACATAAACGGTAATCAACACCTCCCCGCCCTGCAAATCGGCACAAATACCCAACACTTCATTTCCGATATGGCCTACCAACGCTCGCTGAAGAGAAAACAACACAAAAACACGACGGCTCATTACGCCAAACTCCCGGTAATCAAGATCTCTCATCATGCTTCCACTGCCTTGCGTAACCACAAATCCACATAATAGGTGCGATATCCCAACCCTTGATAAAGAAGATGGGCCCCGCTCGCATTGTCGGCATCGACGCCCAATTCCACATTCTCTACCCCCCGGGCCTTGAGCATACGCAAACTATGGACAATCATCGCGCCGGCCAGGCCGCGCTTCCGCCAGGAAGGCCGCACGAAAATATGCTCTGTATAGCCCCGATTTTTATGCACATCAGTGCCGTCACCAATGTGCGAAAGCACCATCCCGGCCAATTGATCTTCCACCCAGGCCGTTACCCAAAATTCAGATTGTTGAACAGCGTTTTCTTCCCAGGCGGGATAATTCTCTTCAGTCCAATCCGCTTCAAAATTCTCAAAAAGCCCGACATTCATCTCTTTCTGAGCCTCCCAGATCGCCCGGAAATGGCGGGGTTCGACCCGTCGAATTTCAAAGCCCGCCGGCCAGGAACGATCCGGAATTTCATCCAGAGAATGAAGCATATTGTTGAACCGGCGCACAATCTGATAGCCGTTCTTTTCCAGCGCCCCAATCCATTCGCTCTGAGCATCGGTAGCCCAGGCCTGCAACCATTGTTCGGCGACGGAAGGCTGGCCGGCCGCCATCTCCCGCAATCGCCGATCGTTCTGCCGCACCATCATCGCCCAGTAATCCTGCCCGCGATGCTCCGGCAACAGATAGCTGATCTGACAATACAAGCGGTTATCCGGACGGCTGGAATACCACATCAATCGACTGTACCCGACGACTTCCTCCGTATCGGCACGCGAAGCAATCAAGTAATCCCGCTCCAGATCCCCTTCCGGATGATCCATAAACCATTGCGTAATCCCTTCCAGGGAAGTAGGATCGGTAATCCGATCTGCCTGCCGGCTGCTCTGGATAATTTTAAACAGCAACGGATAATCGATCGCCCCTTGTACCCCTCGAAACCGCAATTGATCCCCCAATAATTCAGCCATCCTCAACCTCCTGGTTTAGAAAACAATTTTTAACCCCCTGTACGGTTTGCATTTCAGCGTCCCGCAACAGGCACTTTCCAGATAAAAAATCTCCAGCCGGAAGCCTTGTCGCCCCCGGCTGGAAGTGTAATGCAATACAAAAAGGAAGCAAATTGGACAAAAAACAAACTACATACGGATCCTTATTCCCCTCACTTAAACAAGAAATCGGTATCCGGAATCTCCGGCATGAAAATCGGCTGGGAATAGAGATAAGCGCCGGATGGATACAACAAATCCCCCAACATCTCCTGACGCATCGCCAACAGTTGGGCTTTCTGTTCAGCCGTCAACGATTGACTCACCTCTGTAAAATTAACCGCCAGATTGTAAATGATCTCTCCATCCAGTTCGCCGTATTGCCCCATCAGTTCCTGCACCAGCGCCTCATCGGCCCCCTCCCCCGACAGATATTTGCGGAACTCGGTCGAAACCTGCCGCCGCGCCTCGACAATCCCGGTCAGATAGGGCCGCTGGACATCCACCAGATCGGTAATCAGCTTCGCCTGCTCCGGTGTGAGTGCATTCAGCAGCGCCTCGCCCATATTCCCGGTCAATTCGGTAGGAATGGCATAACTGGAATCGTCCATCGCCGGCCGATCCTTGAGATAGAAAGAGCCGAAATAGGTCCCATGGCGTTCCGGACAGAAATAGACATCCGCCTCAATCGAGCCCGCATACCAGCTGTACATATCCGCGGCGTAAGTCATCACCGCCACCTTCACCTCGCGGTCCAGATTCCGTAAATCGGCCGGTTCTGCTACCGCAGGCCATTCCAGCATCCCCTTGCCGACCATCCCATCCAGATAAGCCTTCTGTTCGCTGTCCAGAGAAGAAAGCAACTGCCCCATCAACTCAGCCCGGGCCAGGCTAATCTTCCCATCCAGTTGATAGAGTTCAGCCGAATAAGCTTTAACCGCAGTTTCATCCAATCCCGTCGTACCTGCCGGCAGATCATTCTCCAACAGACGCCGGAAAGCCTGCATCAGGACAAATCGCTTGTAACCGTAAGCATTGATGTCGTCCACCTGACTCTCCGCCAGCATGACCAGCTCCGCCCGTTGCTCTGCATTCAAAACCGTCAGCATATTTAACGCCGCACTGGTCAGGAAATCTCCCGCATGCCCCATCTCACTGGGATCGTTGTCCCGCAGATATTGAAAACCCCAGAAATCGGCCACCTTGCCCGGAGGAAAAAACGAATCCGAACCCAGATCGCCGGTCAGAAAAGCCAGCGCATCATAAGCAATGGTCATTCCCTGCGCCTTGTCGGAAACAGCCTGCTCCAGGTTATACCCGGCAGCTTCCCCCGCCGGCCCCGATCCGGGCTGAGCGGGAATCTGAGACTCCGGTCCTCCGGCCGGACTGGCCTGGAGACAGGCATCCCGGCAAAACCGCCGATCCCCCGCCTGCAATGCATCCGAACCGTCACAGCAGGCTTTGCAGGCCGGCTCTCCCTGCAATTCAGTGCAGGCCGTGTAGTCGCCATTGGGCCCCAGAATAGAATTAGCCGTAAAGCTGATAAAATTGCTGTTCTGAGAGAAATCCTGATTGAGACAGCTATCCCGGCAGCTTTTGCGGGCCTCTCCCGTCGCATCCAGGCTGTCACAACAATCTTTACACTCGGGATCGCTTTGTGTATTGTGCAAACAAAGCTCCGCGGTAAGAACCGCAGCCGTTTCAGTCGGAGCCGATGTGGCTAAAGTAAGCCCGGGCGTCGGTTGAGAGGTCAAAGGGGGATTGCAGGCCCCCAACACAATCACCAGCACCAACGTTATAAGAACCCATCGGGATTTCATGTCCAGCCTCCTTTTAAACTTAATCCCGAACCTGACCGGTATCGGGAAGCCTGGCCAGGGTCCAGTTTCCCGTTATCACAGTCGTAACGCTGGTAGCTTTCCGCCCTACAATGGGCAAATAGACCCGATAAAACTGGGTAGAAGGCAGAAAAAGGAAATCCGTGTTCATAATGGTAGGCATCGTAATGCGATCTGAATAGCGATAAGCATAGGGTTCAGGAATCAGAGGGAATTCCCCCAGAATCAACGATCGCAACGCCGTAAGGGAAATCTTCTGGGTCGCTGTCAGGCTCTGATAAACCTGAGCCAGATGGGTGGCATAAGCATAAACAATCTCCCCGTCCAGTTCCCCGTAGCGAGCACTGAGCGTCAACACCCGTGTCTGACTCACCGTCCCTCCAACCATGGCTTTGCGGAACTCGGTCGCCAGATCGCCCCGACGATCTACAATCTCGTACAGAGAAGCCCGCTGGAGATCCACCAGCCCGGTCACCAGGGCCGCCTGCGTAGGTGTCAAGGTAAGCAAAAAGGTAATGCCGGCATTGGCCGTAAGGTTGGGATCGATCGAACCGCCCACCGACATAACCGGCGTGTCCTTAAGGTAAAAGGAACCGAAATAAGTCCCCTGCCGCTCCGGGCAGAAATAGACATCCGCAGCCTGCGAACCGGCATACCAGCTGTAAATATCGCCGGCATAGGTCATCAACGCCTCTTTGACCTCGCGGTCGAGTCCTTGCATATCAGAGGGCTCGGTCACTGCCGGCCAGTCGAGCATCCCCTTACCCACCATATAGGTATTCAAATAGGCCGTCTGAGTGGCCGAAAGTGTATGAATGATATGGCCCATCACCACAGCCCGCTCATAACTCATCTGACCATCCAGTTCATACAGTTCCCGGGAATAAGAAATGACCTCCGTCCGATCCAGCCCGGCACTGCCCAGCGGAACATCGCCTTCCAACTGACGCCGAAAGGCTTTCATCAGGACAAACCGACGGTAGGCATAATCGTCAATGGAAGCCACCTGCGCATTTGCCAGCGTTTTGAGGTGAGCACGCTGCTCCAATGTCAAAACATTCCACATATTATAAGCAGCACTGGTCAAAAACAGAGGATTATGCCCCATGCCCGACAGATCGTTGTCGCGTAGATATTGAAACCCCCAGAAATCAGCCACCTTGCCCGGCGGGAAAAAGGAATCGGCCCCCAGAGAACCGGTCAGGAAAGCCAATCCATCAAAAGCGATGGTATTGCGTTGAGCCTCATCTGAAAGGGTCTGCGAAATCGTCATAGGAGGATTGAGGATCGTGGTCGTTGTAATGCGGCCCGGGGAGGATTCGGAAAGCAGATCGGATTGAGCCTGGGTTGCCCCCGGCGAAGAAAAGGGAAAAATCAACGCCAGGAACAACGGCAAAACCACAGCCGCCAGACTGGTCAAGAACCATTTTCGTTTCATCGATGACCTCCTGATAAAAAATAAAAACCCCTGCTGTCTGCTTTTAGAATACTCAAAAACATACAGCGCCCCCAGTGTCGGCAACCATGAATTGAGGTCGGCATCCATGAGTCGAATCACTTCAAGGCATGACTGGAATCATAGAGAAAAAAGGGGGCAGAGCACATATCAGGCAACCTGAGCCATTTGTAACAACAATCACCCCAAAAAGGAAGGAAAAGAAAAACCCCTGTCGCAAAGGGCTTAAATTGCCCGTTTGTTGTGTTACACTATTTCCAATCTACCAATCTTCCAACCTTCCATTCTTCCAATCCCCCAATCTTCCAGCTCTTCCAATCTTCCATTCTTCCATTCTTCCAACCTTCCAACCTTCCATTCTTTATCCCTGTTCAAGTCGGAAAAGGAGAACCCACAATGAAAGCGCGAATTTTACTTTACAGCCTGTTTTTCCTCGCTCTGTTCCCCGGCGTAACCGGCCTGGTTCATGGACAGGAAACCCCGCCCCCCACAACCCAAACCGCACCCCAGGCCACCATCGACGACACCTTCACCTATCAGGGCCGCCTTACCGACAACGGCGTTCCGGCCAACGGGTCCTACAATCTGGTCTTCAAACTTTACGACAGCCCC
This sequence comes from uncultured Anaerolineales bacterium, assembly GCA_964501335.1. Classification (GTDB taxonomy): domain Bacteria; phylum Chloroflexota; class Anaerolineae; order B4-G1; family SLSP01; genus CAZCTC01. Next base: position 14,774 of record CAZCTC010000002.1, read on the forward strand.
GGCGGCTCCACCCAGATCGGCCCCGCCATCACCCTCACCCAAACCATCAGCGAGGGCCTCTTTACCGTCGGGCTGAACTTCGGCAGCAATCTCTTCAACGGCGACGCCCGCTACCTTGAAATCCAGGTGCGCCCGGCCGGCACCGGCGCCTACACCACCCTCTCCCCCAGACAACTGCTCAGCGCGGCCCCCTACGCCCTCAACATTCGCCCCGGCGCCCGCATCCGCGGCCTGTACGGCGGCGGGGTCGGAGCCGGCTCAACCGGCTACACCAATCTCTTCCATGTGGGATCTCTCCCCTTCTCCGGCAACGCCACCTATGAAAAATTGCTGGTCACCGTCTGGGGCGGCAGCTGGTATAACATCACGCTGGGTGAGGATACCTACGCCATCTCCTCCCGCGGCGGCCTCAAAATCAACCGCACCCGCCTCTATGGATCGACTTCGGCCTATGCCTTAAAAGTCTACAGTAACACCACCACCTCCAGTTACGATGTCGTCGTCGCCGTAGAAAACCAAAACTACCCCAGCCTGGGCATCCGCAGCCTCCGCCTGGATTCCAACAACGGCTATCTGGAACAACCCATCCTCTCCAACTATGACCCCACCGGCAAAACCGAGGTCACCCCCGCCCTCGACAACCAGATCATCGCCGAAAACGACGGCAACATCGGCATCGGCGCCGCAGACCCGGCCGCCCGCCTGCATATCACCGCCGACAACACCCAGCGAGCCCTCTATCTTGAAGGCGGCCCGACGGTAACCAGCAACACCCTCACCACCAAATGGAATCTGGCCCCCAATCCGGCCGCCGGCGGTCGCCTGGTCGCCGTCGGCGGTGAGGTCCGCAACGGAGCCGGCCTCGGCTTCTTCGTCGCCAACAACGTCGCCTCTCCTTTTATCTGGATGTACGGCTCGACCAGCAACAACGCCTTTACCGTCGCCCGCATCAATTACAGCCCCGGCGAAGATATTTCCGGGCTGGAAGCCGATCTCATTCCGCTCTTCCAGGTACGAGGCAACGGCAATGTCGGCCTGGGAACCGTGGCGCCGGCGGCCCCTCTGGAAATCTATCGGAACGATCCCGCTATCTATCTGAACGACACCGGCGACACCTCCACCGAAGTCGCCCTGCGCGCCAACGGCGACAACTTCGAAATTGTGGAGATAGAAGACACCTCCGGGGTCCAATCTTCGCTCGGCGGACAGGCCTGGATGACCTTCAAAGATTCCAGTTCACCCATCCTGGTAGGCATCAATATGACCAATCCCCAAACGACCCTGCACGTCTCGGGCACGGCCCGCGCCAACATCGTCCAGATCACCGGCGGCAGCGACCTGGCCGAACTTTTTGAAATCACCGGCCCCCGCCCCATCACAGCCGGGCTCGTCGTCGCCATCGACCCGCAACATCCCGGCAACCTGCGCATCGCCGACCGCGCCTACGACCGCACCGTCGCCGGCTGCATCAGCGGAGCCAACGGCATCAATCCGGGACTCGTTCTCCAACAGACCGGCACCCTCGCCTCCGGCACCTTCCCCGTGGCCGTCGTCGGCCGCGTCTACTGCTGGGCCGACGCCGCCGCCGGCCCCATCCGCCCCGGCGACCTCCTGACCACCGCCGACCGTCCCGGCCATCTGATGCGCGTCGCCGACTACGATGCCGCCCGCGGCGCCATCGTCGGCAAAGCCATGACAGCCCTGGAACAGGGCCAGGGATTGATTCTGGTGCTGGTCACCCTGCAATGACCGAAAGGAGATTGCCATGCACGCCGCCACACGCGCTTTACGCCTGATTTCCATAACCTTCATTCTGCTTGCCCTGATCGCCGGCTGGACCGGAAACCAGGGACAGGCGCATTCCCCAGTCACTTATACCCGAGAGTCACAACAGGCCGACGGCTCCCCCTTTCAACTCCAATCCTACCCGTTGAAACTGGCCCCGCCGGCCGCCCTTTCCGAAATCAAAATCCCTGAAGCCTCCTGGTTGCGCCTCCGTTTCGATCAATGGGAGTTGGGACCCGACAGCTACCTGCTGATTACCGCCCACGAAGACGGCAGCCGGCAGCGACTCGACGCGGGCACCCTCCCCCTATGGCACAACACCAGTGCCTACTTCAACGGCAGCGCCGTCACCCTCGAATTGCATGCCGCCCCCACCGATCCCCAGGCCTTCATCCATCTGAACGAAATTCTCATCGGAACCCCCGACGGCATAACAAACTGGCCCATCGTCGCAACACCCCTCCCGGCCTCCATCTGCGGCACCACCGATGAACGCACCCGCTCCAACGACCGGGCGATCGGCCGCATCACCGATGCCAACCCGGTCACTTCCCGTTGGGCCTTCTGCACCGGCTGGATCATCGCCAATGGCGCCCATCTCACCGCCGGCCATTGCGCCGACCCGCTGAGCGATTTCGGCATCCTGGAATTCAACGTCCCTGCCTCCGATGCCGACGGCTCAGTCAATTTCGCCGCCGCCGACGACCAATACCCCATCGACAGCAGCAGCGCAACCTTTCACAACAACGGCCGGGGAGACGATTGGGCCGTCTTTGGAGTCTATACCAACAGCAACACAGGCCTCTACCCCGTCCAGGCCCAGGAAGCCTTCTATCGTCTGGCCATGCCTGCCGATGCCGACCCGCAAAGCCTTCGCACCACCGGCTTCGGAGTGGATGGACCGGCCCCCTGCTTTGGCGATCGCAATCTGGCAGGATGCAGCACGGCCGCTCAAAATTCCGACAATAAAGTTCAACAATCCAATGCCGGAAATTACCTCGGAGAGACCGGCAGCCCCAACGACATCTATATCGAATATCAGGTCGATACCCAACCCGCCGGTTCCGGAAGCCCGGTCCTCAGTCGTACCACCACGGTCTCCATGGCAGTAGCCATCCATACCACCGGCGGCTGCACCGGCACCTACGGAAACAGCGGCACCAGTTTCGCGCATACCACCCTGAGCACAACCATCGCCACCTTCCCGGCCCCCATCGTCACCTATGTCGATCAAAGACATCCCCTGACTCCGGTCGTTCAAAGCGGCTCCATCTTTCGCCCCTGGGCCAACATCAACCTGGGAGTTTACTTCGCCCCCAACGGCACCCTGCTGAGCATCGTCAAAGGTGACTACAGCGAACTCATCACCATCACCAAAGCCGTCACCCTGACGGCTCCGGTCGGGCTGGTCAGCATCGGGAAATAAAAACAAAGGAGGTCGATCATGATTGCGAAAAAAACCACCCTGAGGAGAATTTTCATCGAGGGGATAGTAATCCTGACACTGCTGTTGAACCCCACGCCCGGCCTGACCCAGAGTGGAGGACCTTACGATCTATCCTGGTACACCATCGAAGGAGGCGGAGGAACCAGCAGCGGAGGCAACTACAGCCTTGCCGGCACAGCCGGTCAATCCGACCCCAACCTGCTTGCCGGGGGAAACTTCACGCTGGCAGGGGGATACTGGCGCGGCGGCATCTGGAACAATGCCGTTCCCTACAGCCTCTACCTGCCGCTCGTCATGCGCAATCGATAGAGCTAATCATTAAAACCCCCACGCGCCGCCTTTTCAGATGACGCGTGGGGGTTTTAATTTTGAATCCGTTATTTCTGCTGGTGTCGGGCGGCTTCAAACAACAAAATGCCGGCAGCAATGGCCGCATTCAACGACTCCACCCCCGGAGCCATCGGAATGTAGACATGATGGCCGGCGGCCAGCGACCGCGCTTCAGTGCCGGCCCCTTCAGCCTCGCCGCCGACGATCAACGCCGCCGCGCCCTTCCAATCCACCCGATCGTAAGCAATTCCACCTTCAGACTCGGCCAGCCAGACCGGACCGCCGGCCGTAATTTCCCGGATCGTCTCCCAGGAAGCCCGCCGGATCGGAAGATGAAAATGGGCCCCCATGCCGGACCGCACCACCTTGGGACTGGTCCAATCGACCGTCCCCGGCGGCAGGAGGATCTGCCCCACGCCCGCCGCCCAGGCCGTCCGCAACAGGGTCCCCAGATTCCCCGGATCGCGCAGGCCGTCCGGGATCAAAATCAAACCGTCGACCGGTGCCAGTTCCGGCGCCGGCAGCACCGCCACAATGCCCTGCGGCGTCTCCGTATCCGAAAGCGCCGCCATCACCTCCGGAGGGACTTCCCACAAAGGAACCGAACGGCCCTCCAGGCTTCCCAACACGGCGGCCCCCCGGGAATCAGCCGCCAGCTCCTCCGTGTAGAAAACATGGGTCACCGGCAGTCCGGCTGCGGCCGCTTCCCCTACCAGACGCAGCCCCTCGGCCACCATCAGGCCCTCTTGAACACGACGGTGGGCGCTCTTGATCAGAGCGCCCACCTGTTTAATACGATCATTGCTCAGGCTGGTAATCCGTCCCAACGGCTCACCTTACGGTCGAACCGGGATCCGAATCTTCTGGCCGGCATAGAGATTATTGACATTGGTAATCCCATTGTACTGAGCCAGATAGAAATAATTCATATTGTAACGCAACGCAATGCGGAAGAGATTGTCGCCGGGCTGAACCGTGTAAACAATCTCATTGCCGGTCCCCGGGGTAGTCGGAGGAGGCGTTGCCGTCCCCGGAGGCGGAGTCGTCCCGGCCGCCGGAATCGTCAGCTTTTGCCCGACGTAAATCTGCGCCGGATTGACGATATTGTTGGCCCGAGCCACGGTTTCCAGCGAAACCCCATAGCGCAACGCAATGCGGAAGAGATTTTCCCCGGCCTGGACCACATGAGTCGTCGGACCGCCCGCCACTACCGGCGCCTCGGCGGTCGCCGGAGCCACAGTCGGCTGTTCAGTCAATACCGGCGGCAACGTCGCTTCGCCCGTAGGAGCCAGAGTCTCAACCGGCTGAAGCGTCATAACAACTTCAGTAGGAGTCTCCAGCGGGATCTCCGGAGTCAACGGAACTTCAGTCACCGGCGGAAGAGTCTCCAACGTTGGCTCAGTCGTCACAACTTCCGCAGCCATAGCCGTAGCCGTGGCATTCATCGCCGCCACCGGATCCTCAGTCAGGTTTTCGGGTTGCAGTGTAGAATTTTCTTCGGGAGCATTGGGTGCCCCCGGCATCGTACAACTGGCCAGCGATAAACCAAATACCAACGCCAGGAGAACGAAAAGGGTTACGGGTCGAAACTTCATCGTCACACTCCTCTCTTAGGTTGGGGATTGCATCTTTCAGGTATCGAAGATCGAAACCCCTGCTCCACCAAAAGCTGCAAGGATTATACTACGGAAATCAAAAAAGGAACACACAGAAGGTATCCAGGGGTACCTTTACATTAAACAACATCATCACAAAAAAATATCCTCCCCCCATCCCGCGCGTCGCTTCTTACCCGAAAAGCCCCCCCTCGCAGGACGCTAAAACACCCACCGCACAAAATAGAAAAAAATCCACCTCTGTGCTCACCCCGAAAAACAGGGTAAAGAAAAAAGCCTATGTTTTCGCGGGCTTTCTGAAGCCCGCGAAAACATAACAAAAAAATATCCTCCCCCCATCCCGCGCGTCGCTTCTTACCCGGAAAGCCCCCCTCGCAGGACGCTAAAACACCCGCACCCATAAAAAACAAACTATAGCAGTAAGCCCTTATTGCATAAGCTCAATCGACCTCCCGACCCGTCTCTAACCTTGACGAAATAAAGAGCGTGAGTATAATGACCCCGCCGAAGGACGGCTTTCAGGAGGAATTAAATGATTGATGTCAACGAACTGCGCAAGGGTACCACGTTCATTATGGACGGCGACTTGTATCGCGTTTTGGATTACGAACACTACAAACCGGGCCGTGGCAACGCCATCATCCGCACCAAACTGCGCAATATGCGCACCGGCAGCACAATCCAGCGTAACTTCCTCTCCGGTGATCGGGTAGAAGATGCTCCTGTTGAACGCCGCACCTCCCAGTATCTTTACCGGGATGAAGAAGGCTTCTACTTTATGGATACCGAGAGCTACGATCAGGTCAGCGCTCCGATCGATCTGGTCGGCGACCAGTGGGGCTATCTCAAAGAAGGTATGGAAATCATCGTATCGATCTATGAAAATCGCATTATCGATATCGAATTCCCCCCCGCAGTTGAACTGAAAGTCCTGGAATCGGAAGTGGCCGTCGCCGGAGATTCCGCCACCGGCTCCAGCAAAATCGTCACCTGTGAAACCGGACTTAAGGTCCCGGCGCCGCTCTTTGTCAACGTAGGAGATGTCATCCGCGTCGACACTCGCACCGGCGCTTACGTTACTCGCGTCTAAGCGGCCCTGGAGGCCGGGAGCGGGTTCATAACAGCTCATCATCGTGCGGCGTCCGCGGACGCCGCACGATGATTGTATGTCTGATTCACCAGTCCCAGAGGGAATTGCCCATGATTGAGCTAAGTCTTTATGCCCAACGCTGGATCGCATTAAACGAAAACGGCGAAGTGGTCGGCGTGGGCCAGACTCCTGAAGCGGCCCAACATGCCGGACAGGCCCTCCGGCCCAAAGAACATTTGGAACTGGCCTGGGTTTCCCCCTTCCCGCCCCATCTCCCCCTCCCGGAATGGCCGTTGCAACGCTTGCGGCCGCTGATTCCCCTGGATCGCGTCTGGATTGTCGGCGGTTCTGTTCGTGATATGCTGCTCAATCGCCCGGTCCACGATTGGGATTTCGTGGTCGCCGGCCCCGCCCTCGCCCTGACCCGTGAAGTAGCCAACGCCCTGCACGGAGCCTTTGTGGTGCTGGATGAAGAACGCGATACCGGCCGCGTCGTCCTCACCAATCCGCGCACCCATGCCCCAATTACCCTGGACTTTGCCACCCTGCGCGGCCTGACGCTCAATGACGATCTCTTCCTGCGCGATTTCACGATCAACGCCATGGCCCTGACTTTTGAAGGGGCCTTATCCGATCCCGCCGGTGGCCAGAACGATCTCTCTGCCCGCCAGTTACGAATGACCAGCCCTCGCAGCTTTCAAGACGACCCCGGGCGGCTCCTGCGCGCTGTCCGCCAGGCCGGCGCCCTTAATTTTGAGATCGAGAGCCAGACCGCCGCGGCGATTCAGAATGAAGCGGTACAACTCAAACAGGCTGCAACCGAACGCCTGCTCGCAGAACTATTACGCATCGTCCAGCTCGATTCAGCCGGTCCTTCATTACAGACATGCGCCCGGCTGGGATTGTTGGGCCAGCTCTTGCCGGAAGTCGTCGCCCTACGCTCCACCCATCAATCCGAGCCCCATATCTATGCCGATGCCTGGCGCCACACCCTCGCCGCCCTCGCCGCCATGGAAACCCTTCTTCAGCTAATCCGCGGCCGCCCGCTGCATCTGACCGGCGTCCCCGGCCCCACCTGGGCCTGGAACCAGCTCCAAATGATGCTGGCGCCCCATCAAACCGCCCTGGCGGCCTATCTGTATGAACCCCTGGCAGTAGAAATGCCCCGCCTGGATCTGCTCAAATGGGGCGTGCTCTTTCACGACATCGGCAAAGCCGGCACCGCCACCCAGGATGAAGAAACCGGCCGGACCCATTTCTATGGTCACGCCGATCTGGGAGCCGGACAAACGCTCGACCGCCTGGTCGCCCTGCGCTTTCCGCGCCGGGCCGCCGAATTCGTCGCCGCACTCGTCCGCCACCATATGCGGCCCATCGATCTGGCCGCCCACACCCCCACCCGTCGCACCATCTACCGCTTCTACCGGGATACCGAAAGCGCCGGTGTCGGCGTCCTCCTTCTCGCCCTGGCCGATGCCCTGGGAGTCTGGGGGAAAACCTTAAATCCTACCTACTGGCAAAAATTCCTCCACGCCATCAACATTCTAATCTCAGCCTACTTCGAACAACAGGATGAAGTAATCATGCCGCCGCCGCTGCTCAACGGTCACGAACTTCTGGCCAGAGGCTGCCCTCCCGGACCACGGGTAGGACAGCTGTTAGAAGCCCTCCGGGAAGCTCAGGCCGCCGGAGAAATCACCGATCGAGCTGCCGCCGAAGCATTGATTCAAAAGCTCCTTACCGCCGAATAAAAATCCGATTCCTAAACATAGCAATCCGAGGCAGAACCCTTTGAATCCAAGAATCAAAAATATTACATCGACGATCTCCACCGGCCTGCGCCAGAGTGGCTGGATCCTCCTGCTCCTGTGGGGGCTGACGCTCGCCGGTTGTACGGCCCCCGCGCCGGAAGCTACTCCCACCCCCACCCGCACCCCGCAAGCACTGGATGTCACCGCCACCGCACTGCCGATCCTGGTCCCCACCGCCACCCCTACTCCCACCCCCACCAACACCGCCACGCCCACCAATACTCCAACCCCGACCCCCACCCCCATCCCGACCTTCCCGCCGATGGCCCAGGAACCCCAGGGCTGGCCCGCCCTCCCTCACGACCTCTTCTTCCTGAAAGAAGGAAGGCTGTGGGTCTGGCCGGCTCAAGGACAGAATCTCGAATCCCTGGATTTACCGGCAGGCCAGGAAAAAGAACAGATCATCGATTACCGCATCGCGCCCGACGGCCTGCGCGCCGTGGGACTCTCTGATGCCAATCACTTCTATGCCTTTGATCGAATTTCCCAAACCGTCAGCCTGCTTCCCACGGCCGGCTATCTCAGAGGCCGGGATGGAAATGCCCACTTTGAAATCAGCGCCGACGGTCAACGCCTGATCTACATCGCCTGGGGCGTGCAACCCGGCAGCGGCCCCGCCTATTCCGTTTCGCAAGTTCTGCCCGGCGCGCCCGATTACGGCACCGTCATGGAACTCCCTCTGGCCCATCCCGAACGCTCCGAAACCCTGGGGTTCTGCGCCGCAATCCGGGCGGCCGGTGTGGAACGCCCCTGTTATGGGCTGGCCGTCGGACCTCAACGTCAGGTTATTTATGCCGACGGTCGGGGGATCTGGGCCGCGGGAGCGATTCTCACGCCCCCACCGGCCGTCGATGCCTCGGGCAGTCCTTTGCCGACCCCCACCCCGCCGGCCCGTCCTACGGCCGCCACCGGCCCTCGTATGATTGCCCCCCAACGCTCGGTCACCGGCGATGAATGTGGATTCTACCAGCCCGAAGCGATCTCTCCCGACGGCCAATGGACCCTGCTCCGGGCCCGCTGCACCGAAGGGACCATCCTGGCCGTTATCCAAAACAGCGGCGGACCGATCTACGAACTGCCGGCGACGCATTGCAATGTCGCCTGTGAAATCTCCGCCGCCTGGGGACCGGAAGGACTCTGGATCGGCAGCTCCCAGCGCGGCAATCCCAGCGGCGCCCTGCAACTCTATCAAATGTCTTTCGCCGCGGCCCCCCAACCGGTCTACACGCTGGGCAGCGATATCGTCGGCCCCGTCTGGCCGACCCAACTCCACCCGCTGACCAATGGACAGATCGGCTTTGCCCATCAGGCCTGTGCCGCCTGCCCCGGCATGGAAGCCGGGATCTACTTTCTGAATGCCGATCGCACTATTTCCCGCGGAGCCTCCTTGCCGATCTGTAAACCCGACACCCCGGCACCGGTCTGTTGGATCGAGCATCAAGGATCGGTCAGCTGGCCGGCCGACGGCAGCACTTTTCTCTACCAGGATGCTGAAAAAAATCCGGCTCTGTTAGGATTTACTGATAATGTAACTCTTTGGGATGTGCGAGAGAAACTTAAAGGGGCCCGTTCCTTTACCTGGGCCGCCAATCCCACAACACCCTGAAAGGCTTGTCCCGCAAAAAACCTTTTCAGGGTAGAAAACGACGCGCTGGATAGCAGAGAAAGTTTTTTAGGTGTATTTTTGCGCACATAAGAATACGCGCAAAAATACAGGCTTTTTTCTCTCGCTTTTCCGGGCTAACCGCATAGGTCAAGTTTTTTCTAAGCGTTTTCCAGACCCACCGCACAGAAAAGTTTTTAAAGAGGAGTCAATCAATGAAAAGCGTTCATCCGTCTGCCCTCCGCCGGTTGCTGCGCCTGCTGGCGCTCCTGCCGTTTCTGCTGGGGGCCTGCACGGAAATTCCTACGCTGCCGGCCACCCTCAATCAAATCTCCCTGGCCGCCGATGGAAAGGTACAGATAATACAGACCAAAGCCACCAATGTCCAGGAACTCCTGACCGAAACCCACCTCTCCCTGGGAGCGCTGGACCGGGTCGAACCGCCGGAAACCGCTAAACTGGAAAACGGAATGCACATTACGGTCACCCGGGTCATTCAGGAAATTGAAACCATCACCCAAACGGTCTCTTTTCAACGCCGTACGGTACGCGACGCCTCGGTCCCGGAAGGCGAAACCCGCCTGCTGTCGGCCGGAAGAGCCGGCATCCGGCAACAGGTTTATCGCATCACCAAAGAAGACGGCGTGATCACCGAACGGGTTCAGGTACGCGACGAATTAACCACACCCCCTGAAGATGAGGTCTTGTTGTTGGGCACCCGCCCCCAAATCGACACCCTCCCGATCACAGGAACGTTGAGCTATCTGGATCATCAAGATGCCTGGATTATGCGAGAAAGCAGTCGCAATCCCCGCCGGCTGACCTCCTTCGGCGATCTGGACGGCCAGATCTTCACCCTCTCCCCGGACGGATACTATTTGCTCTTCACCCGCGCCGTCACCGAAGAGGAACATCTGAATGAACTCTGGATCATGGATACCATTCAGGCCGATGCCCAGGCCATGCCCCTGAATGTAGATGACGTGCTGTGGGTCGGTTGGTCGCCCGACGGCGAACAAATTGCCTGGACCACCGCCGAATGGTCCGAACGGGCTCCCGGCTGGCGCGGGCGTAACGATCTATGGATAGCCAGATTAGCCGACGGCAAGCAGCTCACTTCCCGACGTCGGGTGCTCGAACCGGAAGCGGGAGGCGGTTACGGCTGGTGGGGAACCCGTTACAGCTGGGCCCCCAACGGAACCCGGCTGGCCTACTCCACTCCCGAAGAAGTCGGAACCGTGGACTTTAAAACCGGCAAACGCCTGTCGTTGATCACCTTCCCGGCTTACCGTACCTACAGCAGCTGGGCCTGGAATCCGGAGATAGCCTGGACACCGGACAGCAACTTCATTGCCTTAACAGTCCATCGCACCTCAGCCACCGTCAGCAATGTGGAAGAAAGTCCCATTTTCAATTTATGGATGCTGGAAGCTACCGGCGCTTACAGCGCCGAACTATCCACTGAAGTCGGAATGTGGGCAACGCCTCGTTTTTCACCGGACGGCAACCGGCTGCTGTTCGGACATGCCCGGGTGCCCTATCAAAGCCAGTCCAGCGCCTATACCCTCTGCACTCAGGATCGCGACGGCTCCAACCGTACCTGTTTTTTCCCACCCGAGGACGAAGTAGGATTGGAGCTGCCCGCCTGGAACTGGGTACCGGAATCAGAGGCGGTCATTTTCATCCTGCAAGGGGATCTCTATCTGCTCCCGCTGGGTACAAATCAGGCCATCCCCTTAACCGACGGCGGCCGCATCACCGCCTTCAACTGGCCGTGAAAGAGAATACGTGTATAATCCTCCTGCAATCCTAACCAAGGAGCCATTGATGCGCATCTTGATCACTGGAGCTACAGGTTTCGTCGGCAACCATCTGCGTAACTATCTGCTCAATGAAACCGATTGGCAAATTTTTGGAACAACTTACCCGGATCCCCCCCCGGCTACCCCTCACTCCCGGGAACAATTCATATTGATCGATCTGCGTGATCCTCTCGCCGTAGAAACCCTGTTGGATCAAATCCAACCGGACGCCATCATCCATCTGGCCGCCCAATCCCATGTCCCTACGGCTTATGCCGCTCCCTGGGAAACCCTGGAAAACAACATCCGGGGGCAATTGAATCTATCGGAAGCCTGCGTACACCTGGGATTGAAACCGCGCATCCTCATCATCGGATCGGGCGAGGAATACGGACGTGCAGACGCCGCCCACCTGCCTCTGGTTGAAGACCACCCACTCCATCCCGAAAATCCCTACAGCGTCAGCAAAGTAGCTCAGGATATGTTGGGATATCAATACTTCATCAGCTACAACCTTCCGGTCATCCGGATGCGCCCCTTCAATCACATCGGACCGGGCCAATCCCCTCGTTTTGTATTGCCGGCCTTTGCCAGCCAGATTGCCCGAATCGAAGCCGGCCTGCAAGAACCGGTCTTGCGGGTGGGCAATCTGGAACCCGCCCGCGACTTCACCGATGTCCGCGATGTCGTCCGGGCCTATTATCTGGCTCTGCTCCACGGCCGGGCCGGAGAAGCCTATAATGTATCCTCAGGCGTTCCCCGCACCATCCAATCCCTGCTCGATCAACTGCTGGCCCTGGCCCAGGTTTCCATTCGGGTCGAAATCGATCCCCAACGTTATCGCCCAGCCGATGTGCCCGTCGTCTATGCCAGCTCTACCAAACTGAGCACCGATACCGGTTGGATTCCCACGCTGCCCATAGAACAAACTGTCCGAGAAGTTCTGGCAGACTGCCGCCTACAACTCCGGCAGTCCTGAAGCTGCATCTATTCATTCATCTTGAAGAGGAGTATAAAAAGCATGGCTCAACGTTGTGCATTGATCACAGGAATCACCGGTCAGGACGGATCGTACCTCGCGGAATATCTGCTGGCGCAAGGCTACAAAGTCATCGGAATGGTGCGACGCACCAGCACCGTCAATTTCGCCCGCATTCACCACATCCAGGATGAACTCACCCTGGTTTCCGGCGATTTGCTGGATCAGGGATCGCTGATCGCCTTACTACGCGAACATCGACCGCAGGAAGTCTACAATCTGGCCGCGCAATCCTTCGTCCCGGCCTCCTGGCAACAACCGGTCTTCACTGGTGAAGTCACCGGCCTGGGCGTAACCCGCATATTGGAAGCCATCCGCACCGTCGATCCCACCATCCGTTTCTATCAGGCCAGCAGCAGTGAAATGTTCGGCAAAGTGCAGGAAGTCCCGCAGAGCGAAAAGACCCCGCTCTACCCGCGCTCCCCCTACGGCGTGGCCAAAGTCTACGGGCACTGGATCACCATCAACTACCGCGAATCCTACAATCTCTTCGCCGCTTCAGGCATCCTCTTCAACCACGAAAGCCCCCGCCGCGGCCTGGAATTCGTCACCCGCAAGGTCACCCACGGCGTCGCCCGCATCAAGTTGGGTCTGGCGCAAAATCTCTCCCTGGGCAATCTGGATGCCAAACGCGATTGGGGCTTCGCCGGCGACTATGTCAAAGCCATGTGGTTGATGCTGCAACAGGATCGCGCCGATGATTATGTCGTCGGAACCGGAGAGACCCATGCCGTCCAGGAACTCTGTGAAATCGCCTTCAACTGTGTCAACCTCGATTGGCGTAACTATGTGGTTCAAGATCCCCGCTTTATGCGCCCGGCCGAAGTCGATCTGTTAGTAGCCGATCCCAGCAAAGCCAAACAGCAATTAGGCTGGCAGCCCGAAGTCAGCTTCCCGCAACTGATCCAGATGATGGTCGAATCCGACCTCCAGTTGTTGAAAGCCGAACACAAACTTTAAAGAACCTTTCGGTATTTTATTTTTCAGGAGGCATCAATGAGTGATATTAAATTCGGTACGGACGGTTGGCGCGGACGAATTGCAGACGATTATACTTTTGTCAATGTCCAACGGGCAGCCCAGGGGTTTGCCGCTTATCTGAAAGCCCATGGATTGGCCGACAAAGGCGTTGTCGTCGGTTACGATCAACGCTTTGCTTCGGAATTCTTCGCGGAAGCCTCCGCCGAAGTGATGGCCGGTAACGGAATTTCAGTCTGGTTGACCGCCACCAACAGCCCCACTCCAGTGATCAGCTTCAGCGCAGTGGAACGCAAGACCGGCGGGGCGATCAATATCACCGCCAGCCACAATCCCCCTTCCGATAACGGATTCAAAGTGCGTGATCCCAACGGCGGCGCCATCTCCCCCGAAGGCCTGGTCGAAATCGAGGCCAACATCCCCGACTCCCTCAAGGATGTCAAGCGGATGACGATCGCCGAAGCCGAAAAAACCGGGCTGGTACGCCGCTGGGACCCCAATCCCGCTTATATCGAACATATCAGCAGGCTGGTTGATCTCGAAAAACTGCGCAACGCCGGGCTGAAGATCCTGGTCGAACCGATGTGGGGCAATGGAGCCGGCTGGTTCCCCAAATTGCTCTCCGGCGGCACCAACACCATCCATGAAATTCACGCCGGACGCAATCCCAGCTTCCCGGAAATGAAACGCCCCGAGCCCATCCAGCCCAATATCGATGTGGCCCTGCGGAAAACCGTCGAACTGAAGGCCGATGTCCTGCTGATCACCGATGGCGATGCCGATCGGATGGGAATCGGTGACGAAAACGGCACCTACATCGACCAACTCCGGGCCTATGCCCTGCTGGCCTACTATCTGCTGGAAGTCCGCGGCGAACGCGGCCCTATCATCAAAACCATCTCCACGACCTCCATGTTGAACCGGCTGGGAGAGATCTACAAAGTGCCCGTGATCGAAACCGGCGTCGGATTCAAATATGTGGCTCCCAAATTCCTGGAAACCAATGCCCTGATCGGCGGAGAAGAAAGCGGCGGCTATGCCTTCCGCGGCAATGTCCCCGAACGGGACGGCATTCTGGGCAACCTCTATTTCATCGACTTCATGCTGCGCACGGGCAAAACGCCTTCCCAACTGGTCCAGGAACTCTTCAACAAACTGGGGCAGGCCTACTATTACGACCGCATCGACACCCGCTTCCCGGCCGAAAAGCGCCCCCAGGCCATCGCCCGCCTGGATTCCATTCACCCCGACGCGGTCGCCGGGATCCCGGTTACCAACCGGGTTACAGTCGACGGGTACAAATACGAACTCGGTGACAAAGGTTGGCTGTTGATCCGCTTCTCCGGCACCGAGCCGATCGTGCGGGTCTATTGTGAACTGACCGACAAATCGCTGGTCCCCAGCGTGCTGCAGGGCGGCCTGGAAATCGCCGGCCTCGCCTGAAACTCCACCATTTGAAAACGGCACATGCGCGCCCCGGCAAAGCCGGGGCGCGCATGCTATGTCAAATTAATTCTAACCGTAGATTCTGTTACCTACTTTTTACTCAATCGTAACCGCATTGAAACCCACAGCCCGCCCCTCTTGTGCTATGCTAATTGCAGGTTGGGAGGGCATAAACCATGGAATGGATATTAACGCTCGCAGAAACTTTCTCTCTATCACAAATTCTAACCCGGTCACACCACCTGATGCTGGCCCCCTTCGAAGTGCAGGCATCACAGGAGATACTGACCCGGGTAGAACGACTTTCATCGGGGCATACCGTCACGCTCAGCCTCTATCACAGCCCCGAAGGGTTACACCTGCAAACACGAGAACGGTTGACCGCTACCGAAGCGGAAGAAGTCACCTGTAAGACATGGCGTATGCTCCGATTGGGAGAAAATTTACTCCCCTTTGTCAACCAGGCCGCCCATGATCCGCTTTGGGGACCCGAAATTCAACGCGCAGGAGCGCGCTTCCTCCGGGGAGCCACCCTCTTCGAAGATCTCTCCAAAGCCCTGATCCTGGGTTACACTTCCCCCAACTGGGGGCCGGCCCATATAGCCTGGTTGATCGCTCAAATCGGGGACCCCCTGCCCAGCAATCCAACCCGTCACGCCTTCCCCACCCCGCACCAGATTCTCAAACATCAGGCGATACTCAGCAAGGCCTTGGGAGAAACTCTGGGAAAGGCTCTCGGTCAGGCCGCCGAATTTTTCCAGGCCCGGGGCAATGAAGTGGAAATCCTGGCCAATCCCCGTATTCCGCTGGAACTGGTCCTGCGCACCTTTAACCAGATTCCCTTGCTCAATTCACAGGCTCTGGCCATAACGATGTTAAATCTCGGACGTTATGATTATATCCCGGCAGCCGCCTTAAACAGCCAGGCTCCGGATTTTGAGAGCTGGCAACCGTGGGGAGGATTGATTTACTGGATTTGGACCACCTCTCCCCTTTCTATACCGCAACATGAAGGAGAATTACACCATGGATAACCTGCATCTTGACCTGGAACAGGCCCGCGAAACCCTTACCTTGCTGCAAAACATGATCCAGCAGCAACGAGCAGAAATCAACCATGGTACCACCTCCGATGAACTGGAAATGCATCTCCTCACCTGGGAAGAACTGCTGCGCCGCATTCAGGGGCTGCTCTCCATCCCCAAAAATGCCAAACTCAATCAACTCTACGAAGTCAGCCGGGCCCTGAATGCCTCACTTAACTGGCAACAGACTCTGGAAGCCGTGCTGGAAGCCGTGATTCGCCTGACAGGCGCCGAACGTGGACTCTTTCTCACCGTCGAAGCCGGCACCACCCATATCCAAATCCGACGCGAAAACAGCACTGACCCCTTCAAAGAAGAAGAACTGGCCCTCAGTCAAAACATTGCCGCCCAGGCCATTGCCCGCGGCACGCCCTTGCTGACCACCAATGCCCAGCTGGATTCCCGCTTCCAGGGCACCGAAAGTATTGTCGCCTATCACCTGCGTTCCGTCTTATGCACCCCCATTCTCTGGCAAAATGAGCCGCTGGGCGTGATCTATCTGGAAAACCGGGTGCGCTCGGGAATCTTCGGCCAGGACGACATTCTGATCATGAGCACCTTTGCCGAACAGGCCGCCCTGGCGCTGGCCAATGCGCGCCAGCATCAACGCACCGATCATGCCCTGACCGAACGGATCCGGGAGCTGACGATCCTGCAAGAAATGGCACGCGACCTCAACAGCAGTCTGAACTATCAACGCGTTCTGGATCGCAGCCTGGCCTGGGCCATGACAGCCGCCGGGGCCGAAAGCGGCGCCCTCGGACTCCTGGCCGAAGAAGGCACGCGCTGGGTCGCTCAGGTCGGTTCGGTTCAACCAGACGTAGAGACCACCCAGCAGGCCCAACAATGTCTGCATCTCCGCAAGGCCTTCTTTCACACCCAACAGGTCATCCTGCCCTTACTACGCGAAGAACGCCCCATCGGTGTGCTCTACCTGTGCGCCGGCGAACGACCGTTCGGCTCCGAACGGCTGGAATTCGTCGCCCGCATGGCCGACAATGCCGCCATCGCCATCGAAAATGTCCGCCTCTACGAAGCGCTGCGCCAGGCCAATCAGGCTAAATCCGAATTCATCTCCCTGGTCTCCCATGAACTGCATACGCCCATGACCTCAATCCTCGGCTATAGCGATATGCTGATCCGCGGCATGGTCGGAGAACTGACCTCCTCCCAGCGTGAATTTGTCATCTCGATCAGCCGCAGTGCGGAACGAATGCGCTTGCTGGTGCGCGACCTGCTGGATATCTCCCGCATCGAAACGGGGCGGCTTTCCCTCGCTATGCAATCGGTGCCCCTGCCCGAGGTCCTGGATGAAGTTTTGGGCACGCTGCAAGACATCTTCAATGAAAAAGAATTGATCTTTATTACCGATATCCCCCACCCACTCCCGGCCCTCTACGGAGATCCCAATCGACTGGTCCAGATCTTTACCAACCTGCTGGGCAACGCCATCAAATATACCCCTTACGGCGGCACCATCGCCATTCGGGCCCAGCTCAGCCTGATTGACCCCGGCTACGTACAATGCTCGGTCATCGATACCGGAATCGGTATCAGCCCGGAAAATCAACGGATGCTCTTCACCAAGTTCTTCCGGGCCGACGATCCGACAGTACAAGAACAACCCGGCACCGGATTGGGTCTGGCCATTACCAAAAATCTGGTGGAGCTCCAGGGTGGCCGAATCTGGGTAGAAAGCGAAAAAGATAAGGGGTCCATCTTCCATTTCACAATTCCGATCGCCTTACCCGATCTCAGCACGCCCCCGCTGCCCATCCGCAAACGCAAAACGCCCAATAGTTCACCGATAGAATCTCAGCTCACTTCGCACGGAACAATTTAAGGCCCCGGCTTGCAAGAAGGGAAAGAGTTTTTTGTCTGTATTTTTGACCGAGGCGGTTAGCCCGAAAGACTAAGGAAAGAAAAGCCCATTTTGTCGGCGGCTTCAGAAAGCCGCCGACAAAATGAATAAAAACAACTTTTTGTTTGTTTTTCCGCACGCTCCCAAAGGAACCCGCGAAAAATATAACGTTCATTTTTCCTTGTTTATGAAAAATAAAATATTCAAGCCCCATATCCGCTAAAGATTTCGAGACATTATTTTAAGATCTCAAAAAATCGCCCCATATTTTCCCCTTAGACCCATTGACTTAAACCCTAGCTATGCTAAAATGTGGAAACATTCAGGACACCTGCCTGAACTTTAACCAAATGTTAACAATGGAACAACAACAACGTGATATAATCCCCCCCTGTCAAAAAATACCCGATATTAGTTTTTAGCTTCGTGACCTGCGGGTCTTTTTTCCTTCTCATGGTTGGAAGAAATTCCGAAAGGAGGTGATGCCCGGAAGTACGGCAAAACGTTCCATCCATTTGTCGTCTTCCCCCCGAAACTAAAGAAGAGCAACCTGCGCGGGCCTGTCTATTCACCTGATCTAAATTCTTAATTCCGTCAATTCAGCCAGGAGGTTTTTCGCATGCAAAAACGGCTCGTTTCTTCCATGCTCTCCTTCATTATGCTGGTCTCCCTGCTCTTCCCGGTCAATGGTTTCGCCTTGGCCCAGGGAAATCAGGACCCCGTGGTCCCCCCTCAGGGATCAACACCCCAGCAAGAAGGATCTCGCAGCCTGGATCGTAGTATTCTGGCACCCCAGACTCAACCTGAAGTAGCAGGCTCCCAAACGCCAGCTACCCTTGATGCCGCCCTGAAAGAAAAAGAAGGCGTGATCGGCATCGTTATCGAACTAAAAGACGCTCCTGCTGTGGTGGCTTACGCTGAAGCACTACAGAATGGCAATAGCCTGCAGGCTACCACGGCCGGGCAAACCCGCCTGGCCCAAATTGAAGCAGCCCAACAAAAACTGTTGGCTCCGCTGGCCGCCATGGACGCCAAAATCGTTTATCGCGTTCAACGGGTCTACAACGGGATCGCGGTCTATGTTGATGCCAATCAGCTCGACAAGATCCTGGAACTGCCCGGCGTCCTGGCCGTTCACCCCCTGATCACTAAGTACCTGGATCATACGACCAGCGTTCCGCTGATCGGGGCTCCCACGGTCTGGAATGCCACCGGGCTCAATGCCACCGGTGAAGGCATCGAAGTCGGCGTGATCGATTCCGGTATCGATTACATGCACACCGACTTCGGCGGCGCCGGAACGGCAGCCGCCTATACCGCCAACGACACCACCGTCATCACCGACACCTACAATGGCCAGCTCCTCTTCCCCTCGGCCAAAGTGGTCGGCGGTCACGACTTCGTCGGCGATGACTATGATGCCTCCGGCGACAACGGCTCCGTCATCCCGGTGGAAGATCCCGATCCCGCGGCCTGTCTGACGGGCGGGGAATCGGCCGATCACGGCACCCATGTTGCCGGTTCCGTAGCCGGCCTCGGCGTCAAAACCGACGGCACCACCTACACCGGCACCTACAACAGCAGCATTAACTTCACCTCCACCTTCCGGATTGGCCCGGGTGTGGCCCCTAAGGCCAAGCTCTATTCGCTGCGCGTCTTCGGTTGTAACGGTTCTACCGATGTGACCGACGCCGCCATTGAATGGGCCGTCGACCCCGATGGTAACGGTGATTTCAGCGATCACCTGGATGTGATCAATATGTCCCTCGGTTCCCCCTATGGCGGCGATTACGACTCCAGCGCCGTGGCCTCCAACAATGCGGCCCTGGCCGGTGTCGTCGTCGTGGCCTCCGCCGGCAATGAAGCCGATGCCTTCTTTGTCACCGGCAGCCCGGGTTCGGGTTCCCGCGTCATCAGCGTCGCCTCTTCTCGCGATGCGGGCGACATGCTGGACGGCATTCGGGTCAATTCTCCGGCTTCCCTGGCCGGCCTCAAACCTTCCTCCTTCTCGGTCGCCTACAACTGGCTGACCACCACCCTGCCCATCACCGGTATGCTGGTCTATCCCAGCACCGGCATCACCAACAATCAACGCACCGGGTGCTACGGATTTGACATCACCAACACTCAGTTGATTTCGGGCAATGTAGTTCTGTTGGACTGGACGGAACCCTCCTGCGGCGGATCGGTCGGCCGCACGAGCAATGCCTTTAAGGCCGGCGCCCGGGGCGTCATCATCGTCGACAACAGCGTTGTCTTCGATCTGCGCATCACCGGCAGCAGTGTCATCCCCTCGGTCAGTGCCCCCAAGAGCCTGGGCGATCTGCTCAAGGCCCACCTGGGCGAAAATATCAGCATCAGTTTCAACGGCAGCTATGCCTCATCGGTTTTGTTGTACGAACCGAGCATTGCGGATACGCTGTCGGCCTTCTCTTCTCGCGGTCCTCGCCGAGACGGAATGCTCAAACCCGACATCACCGCTCCCGGCGACAGCATCTTCTCGGCCGGCAACGGAACCGGGAATCAGGGGCTCAATTACGGTGGTACCTCGATGGCCGCGCCTCACGTGGCCGGTGCCATGGCGTTGCTGCGCCAGTTACACCCCACCTGGACTCCGGAAGAACTCAAAGCTCTCGTGATGAACACGGCGCTGCACGATATCACGATCGATCCCCCGGCCTCCGACCTGAACTTCACCCCGACCCATGTCGGCGCCGGTCGCATCGATCTGGCCAAAGCCGGCACCAATGATGTGATCGCCTACAACAACAACAATCAGGGACTGGTCAGCCTCTCCTTCGGAACCCCCGAAGTTCAGCGCACCGGCACCTTCACCCAGGCCTTCACCATTGTCAACAAAGGCACCGTGACCCGCACTTACGATCTGAGCTATGACATACGCCAGGCGATGGAAGGCGTGAGCTTTATGCTCTCGACCAACCAGGTCGTCGTTCCTGCCGGCGGCACCGCCACCGTGGTCCTGACCATGGATGTGGATGCCACCAAGATCTACCACACCTGGGATCCGACGATCGCCCAGGATGGCTGGCAGCACTGGCTCAGCGAAGCCGCCGGTTACATCAACCTCAGCCCGGCTATGACGTACAAGACCTACCTGCCCATCATCATTCGCAATAACACAGGTACGGCCCAGGCGGCCCCCATGGTAGCCGCGACGGCGGCTTCGGTCGCCCTGCGCATCCCGGTCTATGCGGCCCCTCGCCCCACCTCCAACATGCACGCCGTCCAGACCGGATTGACCTTCACCGGAACCACCGGAAGCGCGGCCCTCAATATGACGGGCCTCGAACTCTACAACAATTCCGATGACGATATTCTCGACAATATCTCCGTAGTCAGCGCCTACGAACTGCAAGAAGTCAATCCTGACGACACTTACAGCATGGGCGACGATAACCGCGCCGATATCCAATACATCGGCGTAGCCAATGACTACATGGGCACGAACTCGATTACCAACACCACCATTTACTTTGCGATCTCGACTTACGGTCATCGGGTTACCCCCAACGATGCGGAATTCGATATCTACATCGATGTCGACCGCGACAGTGTGTATGATTTCGTCCTCTACAACACCGATCTGGGTACTGCGACCGGTGCGGATCCGAGCGACGAATTCGTCACCGTCCTCTACAATCTGAAGACCCGAACCGGGACGATCGTAGAAGACATTTTCGGTCTGCCCACCGATAACGGCATCAACACCGCCATCTACAACTCCAACCTCATCGTTATGCCGGTACCGGCCGCTCGCCTGGGCCTGACCCCGGCGCAGCCCTCTTTCAACTACTATGTTGAAAGCTATAACAACAACGAGCTCGTGGATGAGTCGGCAATCTATCCCTTCAGCGCCGTCCGCGCCGGGCTGGACTTCAGCGGCGGATATCCGGGTCTCCCGATCTGGTACGATCTGAACGGCTCCCCCCTCACGGTGAACTTCTCGGAAGCCGCTTACGATGCGGATCAGGGTAAGGGCGTCTTGCTCTTCCACCACACCAACGGCCTGGGCAATCAGGTGGAAATCGTCACGGTGACGACCGCCAACAAAATCTCTTACGTCACCCTGCTGCACACCAACGACTTCCATGGCAACCTGGAAGCCGTCGGCACCGGTTCCAGTACCCCCGGGGTTGCCCGGATGGCGACGGTTATCAACTACACCCGCTACGTTCAGGACGCCGGCAATGTGGCGCTGTTCGACGCCGGTGATGAAATGCAGGGCTCCCTGATCTCCAACCTGAACCAGGGCAAGCCGACCATCGATCTCTTCAATTTCCTGGGCTACGACGCCGCGACCTTCGGCAACCACGAATTTGACTGGGGACAGACCGTCCTGATGAGCCGCACCCAGGAAGCCGGCTATCCCTTCCTGGCCGCCAACCTGGTGGTCAGCGATTCCGGCTCCTGCACCACCGCGGGCTGGACCTCCCCGAGCTTTACCGATCCCTGGATGACCATGACCGTCGGTACTCCGGACAATGAGATCATCCTGGGCATCATCGGCGTCACCTCTCAGGAAACGCCCTACATCACCAGCGCATCCGCCACCGACGGACTCTGCTTCAAGGATGCCACGGAATCCGTCCTCCACTACTACGATGCGGTCCGCGCCGCCGGCGCTCAGGCCATCGTCATCCTCAGCCACCTGGGTTACACCGACGGTGGGTATGGTTACGGCATTCCGGTCTACGGCGATCAAACGCTGGCCACCCGCCTCGCGGCCGCCGGCAAGAAAGCCGACCTGATCATCGGTGGGCACTCCCACACCAATCTGCAGAGCACGGGCGCCAGAGTCATCAGCGGCACTACCATCGTCCAGGGTTACTACAGTGGACGCCAGGTCGGCCGCGCCGATATGACCTACGACAAAACCTCCGGCAATGTCAGCATCAAATGGCAGCCCCTGGTGATCGCCAACACGGCCATCGCCACAAACACGGCAGCCGCCGCCCGGTTGGCGACCTGGACCAACGATCCGGCCTATCAGGCCCTGATCAATCAGATCATCGGCTTTACGAAAGTGGATCTGGTCCGGAACTACAACAATGGGGACAACACCATGGGCGCGTTCATCAACGACGCCCTCTACAACGATCTGAATAACGACGGCACGACGGCCAACGACACCGATATGGTCTTCAACAATGCGGGCGGCCTGCGCGCCGACATCACCGGCGCCAGCGTCACCAACCCGCTCACCCTGACCTACGGGGCGCTCTTCAGTGTCCTGCCGTTCGGCAACCAGACCATCGTCGGCGATATGACCGGCGCGCGGATTCAGGAACTGCTCAACCAAAGCGCCACCCTCTTCAAGGGCTCGCTGCAGGTTTCGGGCATCCAGTTCCACTTCTATGTCTACACCGACACGATCGGTGCGAACCAGCCCTGGGCCTGGGGCGCTTACAGCGTCACCGTCAAAAACCGCAGCACCGGCCTCTGGGAACCACTGGTCATGACCAAGACCTACCGCGTGGCCACCAATGAATTCCTGGCTCCGGCCGGGCAGGACGGCTTTACGCCCTTCAAATACATGACCAACATCTCCTACTGGGGCGATATGCTCAACGGGGTCAACCACTGGGTTTCTACCGCCTACAGCACGACAACCAGCGCTTACAATGCGGGATTGGACGGACGCGTGGTCCAGGACACCAACATCATCCCGGTCACCATCCTGCATCACAACGACCCGCACGGGCGTCTGCTGGACAACACCTCCGGTTCGACCACCTACGCAGGATACAGCCGCCTGGCTACCCTGATCAAGCTGGAACGCTCGCACAACCCGAGCCGCACCCTGTTGATCAACGCCGGCGACACCATCCAGGGCGACGCGATGATGGCCTACTATAAGGCGGCCTTCACGGGTTACGGTTCCGACGGGATGACCCTGCCGGTAACCATGACCACGAACCCGATCATTGCGGCCATGAACGCCATGTCCTATACCGCCATGGTGCTGGGCAACCACGAGTTCAACTATGGCAACTACATCTTCACGGGAACGCTGCGTCAGGCGACCTTCCCGCTGTTGCAGGCCAACGTCTACGACACGGGCACCTATGGGCTGGCTCAGGCCAACATCAAGCCCTCGCTGATCGTCACTACGGCCGACGGCATCCGAATCGCCCTCCTGGGTATCGGCAACCACCGCGTGCCGCAGTACGAACTGCCCAGCAACATCCCCGGCTTGATCTTCACCAATCCGATCACCGAAGCGCAGGCGCGCGTGCCGGCCCTCGAAGCCGCTGCGGACGCCGTCGTGGCGGTGACTCACATCGGATTCACCACGAACCCGAACAGTGTGGAAGTCGACACCAACGTCGATACCGAACTGGCCAAACAGGTCTCCGGCATCGATGCCATCATCGGCAGCCACAGTCACACCGACCCGAACGCGCCGGATTCTCCTTACAAATACCTGCCGACCATGGTCGGTAACCCGGACAACGACCCGGTCATCATCAACCAGGCCGGGCGCTATAACGGCTATCTCGGCGTCGTCGTCCTGGGCCTGCTGCCCAAAGCCGGCGGCGGTTACGAAGTCGTCGCGACGGCCGGGCGGTCGATCGCCAACTCGTTGAATGTGGCGGAAGACACCTCGATCAAGAGCATGATCACGCCTTACGATGCCTTCCTCACCACCTACCGCACCCGGACGCTGGGGATGACCTATGCCCCGCTGGATACCACCGGAGCCTTCACTTCGGAAACCAATGGCGCCAACCTGCAGGCCGACGCTTCCGTCTGGAAGCTGCGCGGTCAGGGTCTGACGATTGATTTCCACCTCTCCGGCGCCATGACCAATGCCAAGGTCAACAGCAGTGCTACCCTCACCAATCCGGTCAACATGACCATCAACGACATGTTCTCGCTGATGCCTTACGAGAACTCGCTGCTGGTCATCCGGATGAACGGGCCGCAACTCAAGACCGTGTTGGAACGCGCTTACCGCAACTACTGGTACTACAAGTATCAGGACACCGCGAATCCTCGCTGGGGCGGTTACTCGCACTACACGACCTGTATGCTCGACATCAGCGCGGGCGGCATGATCACCTACACCGATGATCCGGTCACCTACACCGCTGGAGTCGATCATGTCTTGGGGTTGAGCTTCGGCACCACCGTAGTCGACTTCAATAACGCCAGCACCTATTACAACGTCTCGACGGTCAACTATCTGGCCGCCGGTTCTTGTAACTTCAACAACAGCGGCGTTACCCTCTGGCCCTTGAGCCAGACCGTGGCCGACACGCAATACTACGTCCGCGACGTAGTCATTGACTACCTGCCGAGCCACACCCCGATCACGCCGACGGTTGAGGGACGCCTGCGGTTCCTCACTCCGTAAGCCCATCTCGGGTTAAATGCACCGGCGCCCTCTGTAAAGAGGGCGCCGGTTTGCTTTATCGCCCCCTGGGAAGGGGGCGCGCGGCATTGACTCGCTACCGGCAAACCTCCAGCTCGACATCGTCCAGATAGAGCGCCGAGGTCGGCAACGTGACATTGTTGATCGTCCCCAGATAGATCCGCACCGCCGTCCCGGCCCACTGCGTGAGATGCACCGTCCCCGTAACCCATCCCGAGCCGCTCCCCAACGCAGTGACGGCCAGGGTGGTCGTCGCCCCGGCCGCATCCTTCACGCTGACATAATGACGGTCGGTGGGATCGCTGCCCGGCGCCGTCGCCCGCCAGTAATGCAGCGTAATGGACCGCACCCCGGCCGGCAGGGTGATCACCCGGGAAACCGAGGCATAAACGGTGCCGCCCGGCGCAGCGCTGCCCGGCACCAACCCGATCCGCCCCGCCCAACTGCCGGCGTGAACCAGCTCCCCATTCCGCTCGGACTGACCGTTGTAATCCCAACCGCCCTCGGCCTCAAAGCCGTCCGTCCAGTCCATCGTACAGCCGGAAACCTCGCCGGCATAATTCCGGTAGACCAGCGGCAGATAGAGCAGCCGCGGCGCCGCGGTGAACACCACCTCATCGCTCCAGCCGCCCACATTGCCCACCGCATCCATCGCCCGCACCTGCCAGCGATGTTCCCCCACGCTCAAGGGCACGGTCACCACATTAGAAAGCCCCCACGTCCCGGTCACCCCATCGACCTGCACCTGATAAAAAACCACGCCGGCTGGATCGCTGACCGCGGCCCATTGCAACGGCACATTGAGCAGGGTCACGCTCACGCCCCCCGTCGGCGTGACGGGCACCGGCGCCGCCGGCGGCAAAGTATCCACCGTGAAAGCCATCTCCGCCGGCGTGGAATCGGTCTGCGTGGCTACCGCCCGCGCGGTGAGGGTGTAAACCCCGTCAGTCAGGGCCGGCAACCCATAAGTCCAGCTGACCGTTCCCGTCGTCGTGATCCACACCGGCTGGACAGCCCAATC
The DNA here is from genome assembly GCA_964501335.1 of uncultured Anaerolineales bacterium. Classification (GTDB taxonomy): domain Bacteria; phylum Chloroflexota; class Anaerolineae; order B4-G1; family SLSP01; genus CAZCTC01. The sequence goes on from CAZCTC010000002.1 coordinate 41,084, forward strand.
GCTCCCACTCCAAAAGGTCCCCGAGAACGCCCCATAGACCTGCAATTCCACCCGCCGCAGACCTTCGCCCCAGCCCCACCCCGTCACCACGGGCGTGGAGCTGTAAACAGCGCCGGCCTGCGGCGCCGCAATACCGGTATCCGGTTCGAGCGTGGCGGCACAGGCGCTCAGATAAGTCAACGAGCGCTGAATCACGGCGCTCCGCACATCCGTCCGGATCATCTCCAGCGGGAAGCCGTAGAGCAAAGAGCGGGGACAGCCGCCGGGCGCGCTGTAAGCCACAGCCGCCGATGACCCCGTGCTGTAAGTCAGAACCGAGACGGCGCCGGCGCGAGGGGACAGCCCGTCGGGATAATCGACATCGTACTCGCCCGGCGCATCAAACCGCACCGCCCCCACCCCGTCCAGAATCCCGCCGCTCGCCGGCTGCGCCGTATAGGTCGCCGCATCGTCCGTGACATAATCGGCATGCAGCCCCTCCTGCAAGAAAGCCGGATCGCGTCCGATAGCCACCAGATCCCAGGCCAGTTCGGCCCCGCTGATCAGCAACGCTTTGCCGGCGTTCAGATAATCCGCCAGCGCGCCGCGCTCGGCCTGATTCAACGTCCCGTCATCCGTGCTCGACTCCTCGCCCAGGATCCAATCCACAACCCCGTAATGTTGCAGATCCACCACGCCGCTCGAAACGGCCTCATTGCTGGCGCTGTCCCAGGCCATCCCGGCCGGCACAGCATCGCCGTGTGAGAGGATGTAATCCCGCCGGTTCATCCGCTCCAGCCACATCCGGCCGTTAACCCCTTCGGTCGGATCGCTCTCCTGCCACAGGCTGGCCGGGACCAGCTTGTCGAACCCGTTGACAATCAACAGCGCCGGCTGATCTCCCACCCGGGCCCCCAGCACTTCCGTCGGAAAAGATTCGCCGCCCGCATTGGCCGCCGTCACCTTCACATAGCGGGTTTGCCCCGGCGTCAGCCCCGTCAACCAACCCTCCGTCCCGGTGACCACCGTCGGCGTCCCCCAGGCAAAGCCGTCAGGGCTGGCATAGACCCGGTATTCCGTCGCCGCATCGCCGCCCAACCCCACCGAATCCACCGCCGGGGCCGCCCAGGAAACCCGCACGCTCCCCTGCCCCCGATTCTCCACCCGCAGCTTCGTCGGCGGTTCGGGCAGCAGGGTCAGGTCCACCCCGTCCCGGCTCTCGTAATAGGCCACGATCCCCTGATAGACAGCTCGCGCCGACAGTTGCTCGAATCGCGCATCTTTGAGCGCCGCCGCATCCTCGACGCTGTCGTGATAGGCGATTTCCAACAGCACGCCCGGCATCCGCGCCGAGGCCGTACTGTCCCACAACATCCGCACCTCACCCAGATCGCGCTGCTTCTTGCCCCGATCGGTCCACCCGGCATCCCAACCGGCCCGGATGTCGTGAATCAGCTCATCATGGACGGCCGTCTGCAACTCCACGCTGCCGGGAGTGCGCGCATAGGTCGTCCCGTCGTGAACGTAAGATTCGGTGCCGCGTACGGTGCCGTTGTAGCCGTTAGTATGCCAGGAGATGAAAACCGCATCGCCGCCCCAGGCCCGATAATTCCACCGCGCGAACATCGGCCGGGCCACGATATCATTGTAATAGGGCCAATCGGCCGGATTGAGCCCGACCCATTGAGAATAGTAGTAGGTCCCGGATTCCCACCAGGGACGATTGGGAGGATTGGTAGCCGACACATCGATCCCGGTCAGACTGTCGAAACTGCCGCCGCCCAACCGCAATGCATCCGCCACCACCACCTGTCCGGCCGTCGCCGTCCCGTTGTCCAGCGTCACCGTCATCGGCCCCGCATAGAAAGGAAAGCTGCCCAGATAGCGCCAGGTCGTCGGGCCATGGCTCTGATCGAGATAGATGACGGCCGTTCCCCCGGCATATTCAAAGGTATAGCGGGCATCGACGGCGCGATTGCTGGCCGGCACATTCCAGACATAGAGCGCATAGACACTCTTCTCCGGCACGGTCAGCTGCCAGCGAGCCCGGGCAGTTGCAGCGCCGGCCACCGTGAGCGCATATCGATAGCTGCCGCCGGCATAACCCGCCGTCGAGCCGTTCCAGAGACCCTCTTCCTGATACCCGGACGCCCCGGCATCGTTATCGAGAACGACCCGCCCGACATTGCGATCGCGTTCCCGCACCGGCACCACCGTCGCGCCGGCCTGTTCCAGATAGGGAACTAAATATTGATTGACGACTTCGGCATTGTTATGATCTTCAATAAATCCCTGATAGACGGGACGCTGGGTACGCCAGGCGGCACCGTTCCATTGCCAACCGTGACCGGCGCTGAGATAAACCGTCTTGCCGGCCAGCGCCCCCTGCCCGGAACGGACTGCCGGCGCCGGCGCGACAGCCGCCTCGGTCCCATTGACCGCCACAGTAACCGCTGGCAAGAAAGAGGAAAGCCCGCGACATTCCCGACTCTGCGGATCCCGGGCCTGGACATGTAAAACCTGCCAGGAAAACGGAGTCAACGACTGCGCCACCGCCGATTCCAGCCATTCGGCCCCCAGCCCCTCTCCGGCTCGTAGCTCGTCCACCGACCCACTCAGACAGACCGTCACGGTCTCCCCTGAAACCTCAACGGTCTCCACACTCCATCCCGGCGACAAGGCAGCCGCCACCAGAGATGTCAATTTAGTTACGGGAGATTTTTCCGGCGGCGGCGGCGCGGCTCCTACAGCACTGAAAAGAAGCACCACCACCAGCCCCAACCGGCACCACCACGCCATCTGTGCTCTACCTTGCTTACCCATAGAAACCTCACTCGCCTGCTATGAATTTCAAACGCAGTTCTATCATAACTCTAAATTCTCCAACCCAAAACGACGGTTTCATTTCCAAATAGAAACAACTTAAGGCGCTGCACCCGTACGGCCCCGGCCTTATAGCGTCCCGCAAAAAGTATTTTCCTGGCAAGAATCGACGCGCAGGATGGGGAGAGAGTGTTTTTTATTTGTGTTTTGCGCGCATAAGAATGCGCGCAAAAACACGGGCTTTTTTCTCGACCTGTGCGGTTAATCTGAAAAAAGCCCATATTTTCGGCGGCTTTCTGAAGCCGCCGAAAATATAAACAAAAAACTGGCGCAATTCAAAAGTCCGAGATACAATAATCCAGCCGGCTACTTCATCTATGAACTTTCCAGGCCTGCTGGCCTGAAACATCAATCCAGAAAAGTTGGAGGCTTCTATGAGCACATTGTTGGTAAAAAATGCCGCCCTGCTCGTCCGCATGGATGACCGGCGAGAAACTATCCCCAACGGCGGCATGCTGATCCAGGATCGTAGCATCGTCCAGGTAGGCCCCACATCCTCCCTCCCCACCACGGCCGACGAAGTGATCGATGCCGGCGGGATGATCCTGATGCCCGGTCTGGTCAACACCCATCATCACCTCTACCAAACCCTCACCCGTGCCGTCCCGGCCGCCCAAAATGCCGTGCTCTTTCAGTGGTTGAAAACCCTCTATCCCATCTGGGCCGGCCTGACCAGCGAAGCCGTCTACACCAGCGCCCAGGTCGGCCTCGCCGAACTGATGCTCTCCGGCTGCACCACCGCCTCCGACCACCTCTACATCTACCCCAACGATGCCCGCATCGACGATGAAATCCGGGCCGCCCAGGAGATCGGCATTCGCTTCCATGCCAGCCGCGGCTCCATGAGCCTCGGCGAGAGCAAAGGCGGCCTGCCGCCGGATCGCGTGGTCGAGAACGAAGAGGCCATCCTGCGCGACACCCGCCGCGCCATCGAAACCTACCACGATTACCAGCCCTACGCCATGACCCGCATCGTCGTCGCGCCCTGCTCGCCCTTCTCCGTCACCCCCGAATTGATGCGCGAATCGGCCAATCTGGCCCGCGCCTACAAAGTCCATTTGCACACCCATCTGGCAGAAACGATCGACGAAGAGGCCTTCTGCCTGGAAAAATTCGGCCACCGCCCGGTCGGTTACGCCGAAACCCTCGGCTGGATCGGCGATGATGTCTGGTTCGCCCACGGGGTCCATATCAGCCCCAGCGAAATCAAAGAGATGGCCCACAGCCATACCGGCGTGGCTCACTGCCCCAGCAGCAATATGCGGCTGGCCTCCGGTATCGCCCCAATACGCCAGTATCTGGATGCCGGCGTCCCGGTCGGCCTGGGCGTCGACGGATCAGCCAGCAACGACGGCTCGCATCTGCTCGCCGAAGCCCGGATGGCCATGCTGCTTCAACGGGTAATGGGCAACCCGGCCGGCCTGAGCGCCGAGGAAGCGCTCTGGATCGGCACCCGCGGCGGAGCGGAAGTATTGGGCCGCGACGATATCGGGGAACTCTCACCCGGCAAAGCGGCCGACTTCATCGGCTTGCGGCTCGACACTTTGGATTATGCCGGGGCCGCAGTTCACGATCCGCTGGCCGCGACCATCTTCTGTCAGCCCCGCGGCGTTGATCTCTCCGTCATCAATGGTCGAATTGTAGTCAAAGAAGGTCGTCTCCTGACATTGGATCTCCCGGTTGTAGTCGAACGCCACAATCGAATCGCCCGCAATCTGGTCGCTGCCGTCTAATCAAAAGAGCCAAAATGAAAAAACTAGCTGGCGTCGCAGGTCGAACTCACATCAAGTATCGCCGGCGGGAACCTCTCTCTCCCGCCCATACCGAACAGCAGCTCCATCGGTTAAACCGTACCCTGCGCGCCATCAGCAGTGCCAACCAGGCGATCATCCGCATCCGCGACCGGGATGCGCTACTGCAAGAGATCTGTCGCATCCTGGTCGAAGAACGCGATTACCAGGGCGTCTGGATCGGCGATTATCAGGGCGAAAATCACACTTTTCGCCCGGCCGCCTGTGCCGGCAATTGCGAATCTCCCACCGGGTCTAAAATCAACTGCACCGAAAGCGATGCCTCGGCCTGCATTGCGCGCTCGACCTATACAACCACCGCCCGGTGGATCTGTAACGGAACCACAAACAATGACCGCCGCTGTATCACCACTATCCCCATTCTGATCCGGGGCCGGCAGGTCGCCCTGTTGACCGCCTGTTCCATCGATCCCGACGCCTTCGATGAAGAAGAGCTGGCCCTGCTCGACGAATTGACCGGAGATGTCGGCTTCGCGCTGGAACGCCTGGAAATCGAGGCCCGCCAGCGCGAAGCCGAAGAGGCTCTGCGGGCCTCGGAGGGACGATTCCGCAATCTTTCTGAAAATGCCCCCATGGGCATCGCCCTGATTCAGGATCAGGGCTTCCGTTACGTCAACCCGGCAATGGCCCGCATGTACGGCTACGATCCGGAAATGCTGGTCGGCCATCTGGGCCTGATGGATATCACCGCCTCGGAAAACCGGGAATCGCTGGCCGAAATGGCCCGCCAGATCATCAGCGGAGAACTGATGCGGGTGCACTTAAGCAGCCGGGGACGACGCCAGGACGGCTCGACCTTCGATGTCGAAATCCAGGGCGCCCGCATCGCCCACACCCGCCGTCCGGCGATGATCGCCACCTTCCTGGATATTACCGAAAGGGAACAGAACCGCCGTTATCGAGAGACCCTCACCCAGGCCGGCCTGACCATATCCCGGGCCCAAACGATCTCCGAAGCGCTGGAAACCACCGTCAATCTGGCCATCCAGATTCTGCCCAGCCAGGGAGCCAATCTGATCCTGACCGAAAACGGACGGATCCAGGAAATCGCCCATCGCGGCTACGACGGAATCTACGCTCCGATTCTGAACGCCTTCCCTATCGGCGCCGATATCCAGACCATTCCCATCCTGCGCACCATGGCCGAACTACGCAATCCACTGATCATTCTGGATACCCAACGCTCCGATCTCTGGGCCGGGCGGCCGGAGGCCATGCCGATCCGCTCCTATGTAGGAGTCCCCTTGATCATCCGACGCACCATCATCGGCTACCTCAACCTGGACGGCCTGCAAGTGCGCCCCACCGAAGCCGATTACCAACGGCTTAAACTCTTCAGCGATTCGATTGCCGTCACCCTGGAAAACCTCAAACTGGTCGATTCTTTAAAAGAAGAACGAAACCGGCTGGCTTTACTTTACAATCTATCTCAAAGCCTGGGAGAAAGCCTGGAATTGCCCGAAGTGGCCCAACGGGCTTTATATCAGGCCGGGCAGGCCTTGCACGCCCTGCGCGGGGTGCTCTTCCTGCACGATCAAGAAAGCGGGACGCTCGTCCCGATTGCCGGCCAGGGCCTCGATGAACAGACCTTGCTGGATATCCAGATCCAGACAAATCACGACGGCGGGATCGGATTGGCCTATGCAGTCGCCCGCAGCCGGATCACGGCCTGTGTCGGCAATGTAGATGAAAATCCCGATTGGGTTTTCATCGCCGGCGCCGATGAAGATGTCAAATCAGCCCTTTATGTCACGCTCGAACTACACGGCGAATTGATCGGTGTACTGGGACTGGTCAGCGATCGCCTGAACGGCTTCAGCGAACAGGATCAACGACTGGTGGAGGCCCTGTGCGTTCCGGTCACTCTGGCCCTGCAAAACGCCCTCTATTTCACGCAGAGCCAGAACCATGCCGAACAACTGGCCCACGCTCTCGAACGCCAGCAGGAACTCGACCAGCTCAAAGATGAGTTCATCCAGAATGTCTCTCACGAATTGCGTACCCCGCTGGCCCTGATCATGGGATATGCCGAAATGCTCAGCTCCGGAGCCCTCGGCCCGCTGCAACCGGATCAGGCCAAACCGATTGAAATCATCACCGTTCGCAGCCGGATGCTGCGCCAGCTGGTCGAAAGCATCGCATTGCTCTGGCAACTCGAACGCCGGGACACCAAACCCCGGGTTCTGGAACAGATCGACCTCACCCAATTGGTGCAAACGATGACGGAAGAATTCCAATCGACCGTAACCAAAGCCAACCTGAAACTGGAATCCGAAGTAATAAATGAATCGCTGATTATCGAAGGGGAACTGATCGAAATCAAACGGGTGTTGGACAACCTGTTAGGGAATGCTTTGAAATTCACACCGGCAGGTGGACTGATCAAGGTAACGCTGCAACGCTGCCCGGAAGGAGCCTGTCTGAAAGTCTACGATACCGGGATCGGCATCCCTCCGGAAAAACTGCAACGGATCTTCGAACGCTTTTATCAGGTGGACGGCAGCGCCACCCGCCGCTATGGGGGGATGGGGCTGGGGCTGGCGCTGGTCAAAGCCATCGTAACCGCACATCAGGGACATGTATGGGCCGAGAGCCCCGTCAACAACGATTCACAACACCCCGGCTCCTGCATGACCGTAGTACTGCCGTTGTCCTATAATCTGTCTTGAAAATAGCCGGCGCTGGCCCTCATATCCCCCCTACCCCCCTTTTCTCCCAAAGACGCAGATGGGAGAAAAGGAGGGATTTGTTTTCTGGGGAATTTGCCCGCCTCAGAAGGCGTGCAAATTCCCCAGCCGACAAATCATAGAGAGTTTTTTTGTTTATGTTTTCGTGCGCATCAGAATGCGCACGAAAACATGGGCTTTTCCACAGCCGCCCCCCTAACGCATCTTTGCAAAACGAAGAAGAATTCAGAAAAATCTCTTCTTTTCTCTGTGCTCTCAGTGCTCTGTGGTGAAAGCTTCCCCCTCTCAAGGCAACGTCGCCACAGGAGCCGCGTCGTCGGGGGGGCGGTTTTTATCCTGCACGATTGCCGGCAAACGTCCTGCCACGGTATAAATTCCAAGCCGCACTGTATAAGGTCCCGCTCCCGGCACCCGCAAATAGCGTACATCGACCAACCGATCCCCCGGCTGCCAAAACTGCAACGGCAACGTCCCCCCCAGAGCCGGCCCATCGCCCTGCGCGACCAGCTGCCCCTGCGCATCCACCACATGGACGAAAATCTCAGCCGATACCGCCTCACGAGCCCGCCAAACCAGCGTCAGAGCCCAACGGCCCTCCCCTGCCGGTGCAACCGCTGCCGATTCCAGCTGCGGCCCGCCGGAAAAATCGACCAACACCGAACCGGCAGCCGAAGCCGTCGAAGTCACTGATCCCACATAACGCAGTTCAAATTGCCGCTCCGGCTCTTCATACCGGCTCAACCAGAGGCCCCGATGGGTCAACGCAAAATCCCGCATGGCCGCCCAATCCAGCTCCGGCGGAACCGTCCCCATCCGGGGATCGGTCGCCTGCATCACCGGAGCACAAATCACCGCATCCGCTGTATCCTCACCCAGATTGAGACGCCAGAAAGCATCAAAATCAGAGTAGAAAGGCACATAAAGTATCCCCTCAGAAATCAGAGGATAAACCGGCCGTTCCCAGATCAACCAGGCCGGCAAATTGATAAAACCAGCGCCGGGCGTCGCCGCCTCCGTCAGAGCCGGAGCATAAACCGCCTGCAACTGCTCGTAAAGGAAACGCTCGTGTGTCAGGTAAGCCAGACTTTGCCCGGCCAGCGCCGCACTCAGCAATCCCACGCCCCCCCGCCGCCACCAGCCCGCCGGAAACAGCTCCGCCAGAGTCAGAATCAAGCCGCTCCAAAAAACTACCATGCCCACCGACGCCAGGGTATAAAGGCGAGGTCCCACAAAAAGACTGCCGAAATCGAGAAAGAGCGCCGAAGGCAAGGCTCCCCAAAACCACCACCATAGCCCGAAGGCCAGCCACCGCCACGCCGGCATCCGCCGAAAAACCGCCAGCCCCCCCAGCAACAACACAATCACAAAAGCCGCCCCGCCCAGCAGCGTAAAATCATGGCCGCCCTGTGCCACACCCCACTGCACCGCCGGGCCCACCGGATAGAGAAGCCCCTGCAAAAAGAACATCATGTTCTGCGGCACATCGGCCAGATGGCTCAACGGCGCTACCTTCGTCCCCTGTAAAACCAGAGCCCGCAACCCAAAAACGCTCAGATTCAACAATCCGCCGGCTACCAGATAGCCGCTCTGACGCCAGGTCGACCGCCATCCCTGCTGAATCAGAACCAATCCGGCCACCAAAGCACAACAGACAATCCCGCTTTCATGGGCCAACGGCGCCAGCGCCGTCGCAATCAGGCTCACAATCCACCAGCGCCGTCGCCCGCTCTCCCCGGCTATCAACGCCGCCTCCGCCGCCAGCAAGATCAATGTCACAACCCAGGGATGCGGCAACGAAGTAACCCAGGGCACGGCATAGACCGCAAAAGGAAACAGCACAAACAACAACGCCGCCAGCAAGGCCAGATCCCGCCGACGACAACAGCGGTAAACTACCCGCATCACCCCGACGGCCGCCAATCCATAGATAACCACTTCCAATCCATGCAGGAACGGAGCCCGCCAGGTCACCGGCCACAAAAAACCCACCTTGTAAAGAATAAAGGTCAAAGGGCGATAGTAACCGCCGTTCTCACTGCGGGTGAGAATTTCCCAAAAACTGCTGGCCTGTACCCATTCCAAAACAGGCATGTCATCAAAAAAGAAAGGTAAGGTCAAAGCAAAAGCATAATTCACAGCCAGCACAACAGCCAGCCCCAAACTGCCACCAATCATCCAATGGCGCCGCCAGAAAGATTCTTTCATAAGTTGTCTAGTTGCCTCATTGCATTACAATAAGATTGCTCAATAACCCGACTTCACAGGAGGAACCGTGAATACAGGAAAAAATCTGGGCTTGATTTTAGTCGGCATCGGTGTCGGCATCTGTCTGATCTCCACCCTCTGGCTCGGAGCCAGCGCAGCCAGTGGAAAATTTGACGATATCGCGGCGCCGATTCTGGGTGGCGGCCTGGCCTTTGTCATCGCCGCCCCCCTCTTAGGCGCGGGCGCCTATATGCTCATCAAAGGTCAGCAGGAATCCAAAGAAATGGCCTATGTCCAACAGGAACGCAAGTTATTGGGATTGGTCCAGACTCAGGGGCAGGTCAACGTCGATCAGGCCGCGTTGGAAATGCGGGTCAATCGTGAAACGATCAAAGAAATGGTCTACGATCTGGTAGAAAAAGGCTTCTTTACCGGTTATATCAACTGGCAACAGAACATACTCTATTCCCAGGATGCCGAAAAAATGAAAGCCGGTTCCCGTTGCCCTAACTGTGGAGGATCACTCACGCTGGCAGGAAAAGGCGTGGTACGCTGCCCCTACTGCGGTACGGATATCTTCCTTTCCTGAATGACGATATTCAAAATTTCGCGCGCCCCGAAAGGGGCGCGCGAAATGATAAAGACACACAGGTTCAATCCGGCTCTCCCACCAGCCGATGCGCGGCCCGTCTCCAGGAATCAGCCTCCCCCCCCATCGCCTCCCCGTGGAATCGATAATCATTCTTCCGAATAAACTCATCCAGCTCGGCTTCCAGATTCGACCAGGCCTGCCGCTGCAACTCCACCAACCGCCCGGCCAGAGATTCCGATCCCTGCACCAACGTCGTCCGCAAGTGAGGCAGACAAAGCCCGCCGGCGGTCAAAAAAGCCGCTTGAAAATCAACATCGGCGACATCCTTCAATAACACCTCCCCATAACGTTGGGTCGTCTCCGCTTCAATCGTACAGGCCGGACAGGGGCCCTGAGATTCCAGCATATGCGACAAAGCTGCGGCGCCTGGACCGCCCCGACGACGGAAAAAATTCCACCCGGTCGACGGCAAAGGTTCGGTCTCCCGTAATAAATTATGGATGGCCGCCCGATAGACAATCGCCACCCCCAGGGCACATCCCTGAGCCGATTCCCAATGCCGGGTATGCCGTTCACACAACCCCCGGGAAGCATCCAACCCGGCCCGGGTTTTGATATCGTTGACCCGTTCATAATTCAACGATTCAATATAAATCGCCGATGCGTGGGCGGAAAGCCGACACAAGGGACATCCGCCCGACACCATGGCCGCCCGCAAATCTGCCTGTAAGGGTGAAAGTAAGCTTTCTGTCATAGTGCTTATTATAACGCACCCCTCAAGAACGCCAAACCAGCTTCTATTTGCATCCCTAATAAACCATGTTATCATATCAATGATAATATTGCATTTCCTTTCAAAAACAAAAAACTATTTGAGATCATTTCAACAGTTTTTTATAGCGCCCGCTTAACACAGTCATGTCGGAGCTTACGATGTCAACATTGTGGCGCAAATCAGTACAAATAACGATCGCCTTCCTACTTCTCTTCTATATACTCACTGCTTACGAAAGTCCCAGCCTGAGCCAAACCCCTGAGCCTCCCTCTCAGAAAATTATTGTCGGTGGAGACAACAACTATCCACCTTATGAATTTATGAACGAATACGGCAATCCAACGGGATTTAACATCGAATTGCTCGAGGCCATCGCCCGGGTCGAAGGACTCTCGCTGGATATCCAGCTCGGACCCTGGAATGACGTACGCCAGAAACTGGAAAACAGAGAAATCGATATGCTCAGCGGTATGTATTATTCTCAAGAGCGAGATCTCCATGCCGATTTCTCCAAACCGCATTCCTGGAACATCCCCGGTATCTTTATCCGCCGGGGCAGCGATTTGCACTCGATGGAAGAACTGGACGGCCATCAAATCCTGGTCCAACAGGGCGATATCATGCACGACTACCTTCGCGCACAGCCAGGTGTCACCATTGTCCCGGCCGCCGATCCCATCGAAGCCCTGAAAATCCTCTCCAGCGGCCAATATGATGCCGCCCTGCTCTCTTCTGAAGCCCAGGGTTACTACGCCATCCAACACTATAAATTGACCAACCTGACCTCATTGACCCTGACTTCAGTTCCACAATCCTATTGCTTTGCCGTCCAGGAAGGCAACACCGAACTTCTGCAAAAGCTCAACGAAGGGTTGGAAATCGTTAAGAAAAACGGGGAATATGAGGAAATCTACAATCGCTGGCTGGGAATAGAACGCCCCCGCGACCTCAACCATTTGATTCAAGACTATCTCTGGCTGGCGATCATCATTATCATCGTACTGAGCGGCGGCCTGCTGTGGAACTGGCGACTGCAAAAACGATTCCGCCGGCAAACCAGAGAATTGCACCAAACCGAAGCCTTACAACGCCGCCGTAATGAAGAGCTGGCCCTGCTCAACCGCGTCATCTCCACCGCATCGTCAACCCTGGTAAGCGAAAAGGTGCTCCAGGTACTCTGCGATGAACTGGCCCTGGCGCTCCATCTGCCCCGGGTCACAGCAGCCCTGATCCGCCCCGAAAAACGTTGCGCAATGATCGTTGCTGAACATTGCGCCCCGGGCTACCCCAGCTCCCGGAATCTGGCAATTCCGCTGGATAGCCCGGCTACGGCCCTATTGATCCGCTACAAACAGCCGCTGTTGATCGCCAATCCTCAAAACGATCCCCGTCTCCAAAATCTGTACGAAGAGATCCGCCGGCTGGGCATCTGCACCATGTTGTTGATGCCGCTGGTCGTGCGCGGACGCACCATCGGCACCCTGGGATTGGATTCTTCAACGCCCCGCCTCTACAATGAAGACGACATGAACCTCCTGCGCAGCGCTACCGCCGCCGCCGGGCAGGCGTTGGAAGCCGCCCAACTCTACCAGGAACTCCAAAAGCGCGCGGAAGTGCTGGAAATCACCATCTCCCAACGCACGGCGGAATTGCGCGAAGCGCTGGAACAGGCTCAGGCGGCCGATCGCGCCAAATCCGAATTTGTGAGCAACGTCAATCACGAGCTGCGCACCCCCCTCACCAGCATCAAACTCTATCTGAATCTCTTGGAAAAGGCGCCACCCCATAAATATCACCAATATTTAACTTCAATTCAACGCGAAGCCGACCGATTGCAAAATCTTATTGAGAATCTGCTGCAAATCTCGCGCGTCGATCTGGGACAGATCAAACCACAGTTCCAAAACCTGGAAGTCCCCCACCTGCTGGAAACGCTGGTGGCCGATCGTCACGCGCTGGTTTCCAGCCGCGGCTTAAACCTTTCCCTGGAAACCCGGGAAAACCTTCCCCCGGTGCAGGCCGATCCCAAACTGCTGGAGCAGGTGGTCACCAATCTGCTCACCAATGCACTCAACTACACCCCGGGAGGAGGCCAGATCTGGCTGCAAGCCAACAAGATAGAGCGAGAAGGACATGCCTGGATTACGATCGCGGTCAAAGATACGGGCATGGGAATTTCGCTGGAAGAACAGAGCCGCTTATTCCAACGCTTTCAACGGGGGGAAGCAAGTCAACAGATGGAAGTTCCGGGAACCGGATTGGGACTGGCCATCAGCAAAGCCCTGGTAGAGATGCACAACGGCCATATCACGCTGGAAAGTGCCCCCGGTCAGGGCAGCACCTTTACTATCTGGCTGCCGCTCTCCATGGTGCCGACGGTCTAATAAAAGACAAACCTTATGGTAGTATCCCTGTCTGGGAAAAAACATATTATCGGCGGCTTCAGAAAGCCGCCGATAATATGAATAAAAAATAACTCTCTCCTCCTGCTTCGCACAACGCGTCGCTTTTTACCAGGAAAGCACCGATTGCGGACGCTAAAACTGTTTTTAACGTCCCGCAGAAGGCTTTTGTTTGAAAAAAAACGACGCGCTGGTCAGACCGAGAGAGTTTCTTCATTTGTGTTTTTGCGCGCATCAGAATGCGCGCAAAAACACGAGCTTTTTTCCGATCTGTGCAGTTGACCCTAAAAACAACAAAAAACTCTCTCTCGGGATAGGAGAAGAGAGTTTTTTGTTTATGAGTTCGCGCGCCGTTCGAGGCGTGCAAACTGATAGATTTTGTTAAAAACGCCTAGCGTTTGCCGCCGTCCCAGGTCACAAACGGCATATTAATGACCACCCCCGGCTGCTCGATCGTCACATCGCCTGCCGCTTGCGCTTCCAAAATCTCCGCCGCCGACTTCAACTCACGCGATTTCCCCTCATCCACCCAGGTCACCACATTCAAACGCCGCAACGGCCGATAACCGTCGGTATTGGGGGGATTGTCGAACACATCGCCCTGAAAGCCCAACGGACCCTTCCCCTTGACCCCATTGGAGAAAACATACACATTAGCCAGCATCTCATCGGAAGCCTGCGCCAATGACGGCACGAACAATACCGGCGACTGCATCATCTTGGTCAACTTGTCCGCAATATCCGCATCTGAAGCCTCGGTGTGGATAAAATAGATCTCTTTACCTTCAGCCCAGGCCTGACCCGCCGGCAGAGCCGCAAAGGTACCACTCTTAGCACCCGTAGAAACACAACCCGACAAGATCAACGTAACCAGCAAGGCCATCCCCAACCAACGTGTATATTTGCTCATTTCAAACTCCTTCTCTCTGTTTTTTATTTTTCGCGCGTCGCCCTCGGTAACACACGAAAAATAAAGACGCTTACCAACCTATGCGTTTTTTCATTAGCATGGATTAAAAAAAGTCCTTACGTCCCGCACCTGGCACTTTTCCCGTAAGTTACGATGCGCAGAATGGACAAAGAAAGTTTTTTGCTCATTTTTCGGCGACTTCAGAAAACCGCCGAAAAATGTTTTTTCTTTCCCTTGTTTTCTGAGCTAACCGCACAGGTTGACTATTACTACTATTCCGACATCTTATAGCCGCGCAGACGGAGACTGTTCGTCACCACAAAGATACTGCTGAAAGCCATCGCGCTCGCTGCCAGAATCGGGCTGAGCAGTCCAGCCGCCGCCGCCGGGATCAACACTACATTGTAGAAAAAGGCCCAGAAAAGGTTCTCTTTGATCGTCCGCAGCGTCCGCCGCGAAAGGGCGATCGCCCGCCCCACACCCCGCAGATCGCCGCTGATCAATACCACCGGCGCCGAGGCCATCGCCACATCCGTCCCGGTTCCAATCGCAATCCCCACATCGGCCTGCGCCAGCGCCGGAGCATCGTTGATGCCGTCCCCGACCATCGCGACCACCAATCCGCTCTCCTGCAACTTCTTGATCTCCGCGGCCTTGTCGCCGGGCAGAACTTCAGCCAGAACCCGATCCACCCCTACCTGACGGGCAATCGCTTCGGCCGTCTGCCGGTTGTCGCCGGTCAGCATCACCACTTCCAATCCCATCGACTTTAACTTTGCAATCGCCTCGACCGAACCCTCCTTCACCGTGTCGGCTACCGCAATCAGACCGGCGGCCGCACCCTCAACCCCGACCACCATCACCGTCTTGCCTTCCAGCTGCAACCGCTCGATGTCGGCCGACAGACCCTTTAAAGAAAGTCCCCGTCCCTGTGCCATCCGCGGACTGCCCACCACCACCAGACGGCCGTCGATGCGCGCTTCCACCCCGTGGCCCGCTTCCGCCCGAAAAGCCTCCGGCTCACTCAAAACCAGCTGCCGCGTACCTTCGGCCTCGGACGCAATCGCCTCGCCCAGCGGATGCTCGCTGCCCTTTTCGACCGAAGCCGCCAGCCGCAGCAATTCAACCTCACCCGCCGTGAAACCTTTCGCCGGGATCACATCGGTCACCGCCGGGCGGCCCCGGGTGATCGTGCCGGTCTTATCGAGCACCACACTCTTCAATCGCCCGGCCCGCTCCAACGCCTCTCCCGATTTAAGCAAAATCCCGGCTTCAGCCCCCTTGCCCGTCCCGACCATGACGGCCGTCGGCGTAGCAAGCCCCATCGCACAGGGGCAGGCGATGACCAGAACCGCCACCATCCGAATCAACGAGCGAGTAAAAAGATCCACATCAGCATTGATCGGCTGCGGCACCAAAAAAAACCAGATCAACGCCGTCAGGAAAGCCACCGCAATCACCGCCGGCACAAAATAGGCCGAAATCAGATCCGCCAGCTTCTGGATGGGAGCTTTGCTGCCCTGCGCCTCTTCGACCAGTCGAATGATCTGCGCCAGCGCCGTCTCTTTGCCCACTTTCGTGGCCTCGAACTTAAGCAGGCCCATCCGATTGAGCGTCGCACCGATCACGGCCGCACCCGGCCCCTTCTCCACGGGCAGAGACTCCCCGGTAATCATCGATTCGTCCACCGAGGAACGTCCCTCAACCACCACGCCGTCCACCGGAATCTTCTCACCGGGCCGCACCACCACCCAATCGCCGACCCGCACATCATCCACCGACACTTCCATCTCCTGCCCGTCGCGGATCACCCGCGCCGTACGGGAACGAAGCCCCATCAACTTTTTGATCGCCTCACTGGTCCGGCCTTTAGCCCGCGCTTCGAGGAATTTGCCCAGCTTGATCAGCGTAATGATCACGGCGGCGGTTTCAAAGAAGACATTACCGCCCAACAGCCCAAAGGTAATGGGGAGCGAATAAAAATAAGCAGCCGAACTGCCCATCGCCACCAGCACATCCATATTGGCCGACCCATTGCGCAGGGACTTATAGGCCCCCACGTAAAAATGACGGCCGACATAGAACTGTACCGGAGTCGCCAGCGCCAGCATCAACCACTTGATCTCCGGCAAATACATCCAGGAAACCGGCGCAAAACCCAGATCGATCGACATCGAGAGCAGGAACAACGGCAGGGTAAAAATCACCCCGATGACCAAATCCCGGCGCTGTTGATCGATCTCCACCTGACGCGCCTGAGCCTCGACATCCTCGGCATCGCTTCCCAGCTCCACCGCCTCAAAACCGGCCGCCGCGACCGTCCGCCGTAAATCCGCCTGAGTGACCACCGTCGGCACATAACGCACCCGCGCCCGCTCCGTCACCTGATTCACCTGGGCTTCGACCACGCCGTCCAACCCGGCAAGACGCTCCTCCAATCGGCGGGCATCGTTCTGATCGCTCAACCGGAGGATGACAAGATCGGCTTCCCCCACCGCTACATCATATCCGGCCCGCCGCACCCGACCAATCAACGTATCCAAATCGACCAGCTGCGGGTTAAATTCCACCGTTGCCCGTTCCGACGATAAATTGACGCTGGCCGATTCGACGCCGTCAGCTTTCTTCAAGCTTCGTTCTACCGTGGCCACACAATTAGCACAGGTCATTCCTGTTACCGGCAACGTAACCCGTTTATTATCTGACATCCTGTACCTCTTCCTTCCTTAACCAAAACCGAAGTCGCCCGGGATCAGCCTTATTCATGGGCATAGATTAAAACCGGTTTTTTACATCCCGCAACCGACTCTTTTCAAGTAAAAAGCGCCGCGCCGCATACGCAGAGAGAATCTTTTTTGTTGGTGTTTTCGCGCACTTCAGAAAGTGCGCGAAAACACCGGCTTTTTCTTCCGCTTTTCCAGGTCAACCGCACAGATCAAAAACCATTTAAATTTAATTTCTATGGCCCTCAGGCCGCCGGCGGATAATTGATCTCCCGCAATAAATCGGCAATCTTCGCCTCCGTCGCCGGGGACTCAAACCCCACCGCAACGGTCTTGGTATCCACTGCCACCTCGACCGATTTCACCCCGGCCAGGTCGCTCAACTCGGTCTTGATGGTGTGAGCGCAGTGCTTGCAGGAAATATTGGGAACGGTAAATTTAACAGTGCTCATGGAATCCTCCTTATTCTAATGATCTTCTTAGCGCCCCGGTCAGGCGCAATAAAAAAGAGATTGACTAAACACGGGTAGCCGCCTCAAAGACATCGGCAATCTCCCGCAACACCCGTTCACGCTCTTCCGGATCTTCACCCTGAATCGCCGTAATCACACATGAATTGAGATGTTGATCCAAAATCTGCACGCTGACCCGATTTAAAGCCGCCTGGACAGCCTGAACCTGCCGGATCACATCGATGCAATAAGCGCCCTCCTCCAACATCCGCTGGATACCCCGAAGATGCCCTTCTGCGGTTTTCAGCCGCCGAATTGCTTCGCCATTCTTGTGCTGATGCTCGCAGACCTGATCCACCACGGTTTCCTTATCCTTACCTTCACCTTCACAACACGAATGCATGATTGCTCCATTTCTACCCCATAGGGCTCTGTCTTGAAAATAACCCACGCCGTGCAAAAATCGCCCCGAGGGCGGCCCGATGTGGCCGCCCCTACAACAACACCGCCCATGTAGGGGCGGGGTTACCCCGCCCGGCCCATCCCAAAATCAACCTTCCCCAACGGAAAAGCATCCCCCACCGGGTAATTACCTTCGGAATCAATACATGGATACCTGCATCGGGCGAGGCAACCTCGCCCCTACACAGACAATCTCCCGTAGGGGTACCCCTTGTGGGTACCCAATCTGAAGGCAAGCCGCCGGGCCTTGCAAGATCAGAGTGCGTTGCACCCCCGTGGGAAATCACCCGCACCCGCACAAGACACATTCCCCATAAAAAACGCCGCGCGGTGCGAAGCAGGGAAAGAAAGTTTTTTGTTGATGTTTTGGTGCGCCTCAGAAGGCGCACCAAAACATGGCTTTTTCCAGAGCCGTCCCGGCGGCACAGGCTGTCTACTGTTTACTTGCTGCTGTCTACTTTCTTTGGCTTTTTCCAGAGCTGTCTCGACGACAAATCTTTACGTTTTACGTTTCAGATCCGCTACCTTGACAAAGCAGTTAAATTTCTGTTATAATCTTCTCAGTTGATCCCACCCCCCCCGGGGGGGGGTCATATCCAAATCCTACATCAAACAGCGACGATTGTCAAGACCGGAAAATAATTTGTAGAAAAAATCGCCGCCCATAGTTCGGGAAAGAAGGAGCCATTTTATGTTGATTAACCCGCTGCTGTTAGCTTTTATAACTGGCCTCACCACCGGCGGCCTGAGCTGTCTTGCCGTGCAAGGCGGCCTGTTGACCGGCTCTCTCGCTCAGCAACTCGAAAACGACCTGAAAAACAGGCCCGCCTCAGGAAAAAACACCGCAGCCCATTTCCGCCCCACGGTCGCCCGCCCGATTCTCCTCTTCCTCATTGCTAAAATTATCGCCTATACCCTGCTCGGGGCATTGCTCGGCGCCTTAGGCTCTGTCTTCAGCATCAATCCACTCGCTCAGGGACTCCTGCAGCTGGCCGTCGGCATCTTCATGGTCGGCTCTGCGCTGCGAATCTTCAACGTCCATCCCATCTTCCGTTATTTCATCTTTGAACCGCCCGCCGGTGTGACCCGCTTCATCCGCCGGTATGCCCGCACCAACAGCTCCGATATCGCCCCGCTCTTTCTGGGCGCCTTCACCATCCTGATCCCCTGTGGAATCACTCAAATTATGCTGGTCAGTGCCGTGGGCACCGGCAATGCTCTGATGGGAGCGGCCACGATGGCCGCCTTCACATTGGGAACCAGTCCGGTCTTCTTCGCTGTAGCCTATTTCGCCACACAACTCGGCGCCCGGTTGGAAAAATATTTTATGCGCGCCGTGGCCGCCACGCTCTTAATCCTGGGATTGTACGCCATCGACGCCGGCCTGAACCTTACCGGGTCGCCGTTCTCCTTCACTCGCGTCGTCCAGGCCGGTCTCGGCACCCATTCCGCCCCCGCCGCCACCCTTACCCCTGAGAACACGGAAATAGTAAACTCCGAGGCCCCAACCACACCCCCTTCCACCACAGGAGAACCGGTCGTCCTGCAATTAAACGTCAAGAACTACGGCTATGAACCTTCAACGCTGCACGCGCCGGCCGATGTCCCCATTCAGCTGAATCTGGTAACCGCCGACACCCGTTCCTGTTCGCGGGCCTTCGTCATCCCTTCGCTGAATGTGCAGGAACTTCTGCCGCAAATGGGGACGGTGAGCGTGGAAATTCCGGCGCAACCCAAAGGAACCGTTATTCCTTTCTCCTGTTCCATGGGGATGTATACGGGTGAGATCATTTTCGAATAAAAAAAACGATCGGTGCGGTTGTTCATTAGCATAGATTAAAAACGGTTTTTGCGCCCCGCCACAGGTGCTTTCCCGGTAAAAACGACGCGCTGGTCGGGCCGAGGAAGTTTTTTGTTTGTGTTTTTACGCGCATAAGAATGCGCGTAAAAACACAGGCTTTTTTTCTCCTGCTTTTCCGGGCCAACTGCACAGGTCGATAAAAAAGAGATTAAAGGGGAAAATCATGGTGAAAGCTACCATTCGCATTTCGGACATGAGCTGTCCGGCCTGCGCCATGCGGCTGGAAATGATCGAGGACCAATTGCCGGGGATCAAGAAAATCGAGGCCAGCTATCGCAAACAATCTATGGAAGTGGAATATGATGAGGCTCAGGTGAGCCGGGCACAACTGCTGGAAGCGATCCGAAAACAGGGTTATACCCCGGTGGAATAATTGAAAATCCTTCCCCGCACGTCATTGGTTCATGGATCAGGCCCAGATTGAATATCCCGCAACAGGCCTTTTCGAGATAACAACCAACGCGCGGGATGGAAAGAAAAATGTTTTTTGTTGATGATTTCGCGCGCCTCCGAAGGCGCGCGAAATCATATTATTCTCTGCCGCTTTGCATTTATAGCTTCTTTAACTGACCGTCACCGCCACATAACAACGATGCTCGAAATCATCGAGATCCCGCACCATAAAACCGGCCCGATACTCGCCCGGGATCAACGTCTCTTCTTCGAGGTGGAAAGGCACTTCGCCCCAGATCAAGGTATTGCTCGCCGCCCGGGTCGCAGGCCAGATCGCCCCGGCTGCATCGTCCGGCGGCGTAAAAATCCGCACCAGGGGCGTGAAACGATCCCCAGCCCCCAGAGTCAAAGCGTGTGGGGCCTGCCAGCCGCCCCGCCCGGAAAAGACCAGCCCCTTCCTTAACAGACCATCGGCGTCGAAAAAGAGCTTCGCGGCATGAGGCACGCCGCCAACCGCCTGATATATCCCTTCCAGCGTATAACCGCCTTCAGGCCTGCCCGTTTCCGGCACCACAAAAGCCAGCGCCCCTTGCATCCCGTCGGTCAGTATCCGCAAAAAGGGCTGCACCCCCACCATCACCTCCAGAGGCGTCTCCCAATCGGGAATCTCCACCCCGCCCACTTCACGGGTCGTGCCGGGCATCACCGGTTCCCGATAGACCGGCCCGTAAGCCTGCCGGCGCTCCGCATCGTAAAACAATAATTCCGTATAAACAAAAGCTATCGCATCGCCCTCCAGTTGAGCGGAAAGGCTCAACATCTCCTCAGCAGAAAGGACTTCCGGCGAAGCCGACAACGATTCAATCATCACCGCCCCTTCGGCGGGAACGATTTCTTCTTCATCTTCAATTTCCACATCGGATTCAGCTGCTCCCCACAACGTCGCCGGCAGATCTTCCAGGGTTGCCAGCTCGTAAATCCGTCCCTGATGTTCAAATGTACGGAATACGGCCATCGCTCCTCCTCTTGCAAAGTGATCAATCCATAGAAATGAATTTCGTGCTCCGCCGCTGAAAAGACTGAGCACGAAATTCATCCATCCTCACTCTCTCACGGTAATCTCGATAAATTCCTCGCTGTAATTGCCGTTCATATCTTCCACAATCACGCCCAGAATATACCGCCCCGGATAGGCCTCATAGGGCACCATCTCAAAACGGGTCCCGTTAAAGGTCATCGTCCCGCCGTCGTAATCGACAAATTCCCCTTCCGGATCCTGATCGAACTCCAGCCATTCCTCGGTGATGATAAAAGTATCGCCGACCTGCGGAATGATTTCATGGGGCGTACCTCCATCATCGTCATCACCGGCAAAGCCGAAGATATTGAGCATCTGCCCATCCCCGCTGAATTTTATCACGGCTTCGACCGAACTGCCGTCTTCTACAAAGGTGTAAGTCCCCCACACCGAATAGATATCCGCTTCGACGCTCGCGCCATAGACTTCAGGTTCGAAATAGGCAAACTGATCGTTGGCTTCGTCGCCGTCACTCATGAAGTAAAGGGTCGGCTCCCAATCGAACTCGATCGGGATATCGGTATCCTCTCCCCAATCAGGATAATAAACCCCGCTCACCTCTTTGGTCTCATCGGACTGGATAAACCCCATATCCGCCGTGAGATAAGTATCGCTTTCTTCATCGTAATAGCTGACGTAGTAATAGACATAGCTGATATTCTCGCCATGCACCACGGTCGAAACCGTCAACAGATCGTCCAATCCGATCTCATCCGCCGAAACCTCCAGCGGGTCGATGGTGATCGTGCCGGTACCCGGTGACTCGATCTCGGCATCGGCGGCCGGTTCGGAAGCATCGATGGCCCGAGAAAAATCATTCTGCGCCGCCCCCATCGCATCCAGCACCGAAAGATCCGCCGTATCCGGATCGAACTCTTTCTTGGCATAGTAATAGGCCAGATAATCGTCCCACAGAGAAGCCGCCGCAAAGCGGCCCACATAAGCCGTATATTGAATGTCGCCCTTCCGGGCCGTCACTTTGTAAAGCTTGGAATTGGGGAAATAAAAACTCAATCCGGTCGAAGCCGACTTGGAAGAACCATGCATCTCCGCGATCACAGCCTGCCCCAGAGCTTTTTTCAAAGCCCGGGCCGCATCCGAGATCTCCGGATCATCGACCTCACTGGAAAGCAGATCGGCAAAATGGCCCAGATCGATAAAGACGGAGGAAAACTCATCCCCGAAAACGCTGGTATACGATTCGGCATACGAGCGGGCCCGGGCCACTTTCCGTCCCTGCGCCTGGGTCATCAAGGTAATCACTTCATTAAAAGCCACATTTAAAGCGCGGACCTTGGAAAGATCCACGGCCGAAAGCGTCACCTCGTAGCTCATCTCCCGGGCCAGCTCTTTGGCCGTCATATCGCTGTCCTCGCCCAACTCTTTGAGGAAGGCCTGCCGCGCCTTGGCATCGGTAATCCGGATATCCTTGACAATGTAACCGGAAACAATGGCCTTGGCCAGATCCCGGGCGCTCATATCCGGGTTCTCCTGCAACGCCCCCAACATATCGGCATAGGCCCAGCCCACCGCCGGCTCAGTCTCTTCGGAAAGCACCGTATACTGCGCATAGGGCGCCACCGCACTGACCACTTCCAGCTGCGCCATCAGACAGGCATCGAAACCGACCAGATCGAACTGCCCGATCTTCGACTTCGACACGATCTGGTTCAGGGCATTGTCGATATCCTGGACCGTCATCGAGCCACCCTCGCGGGGATTATCGTCCGTCCAGCCGCCGGTCCACCCCCCGCCGTGATCCGAAAGGATCAGCACATAATGATCGGCCGGATATTTTTTGATCGCCCAGGTCGCAAAATCAACCAGCACCTTGGGATCGCTCATATCGAGTTCCCCCAGATCCTTGATCTCCTCGGATTTGATGTGGCTCAAATCGCTGTCCTGCTGAATCAGGAACCGCTTGGTCGTCGTCCAGTTGCCGTCCCCCCGGAAACCGCCCTTATAACGATCCATCTGAGCCACAATAGTGACATTGTCGTTCGACCCGATCGTCTCGGCCTCATTGAGATCGATAAACATATCCTTTTCCAGGATTGAATCATCCGCATCCTCATACAACATCACCAGCCAGGTATCTCCATCGCCACCGGAGCTTTCAGAAGATGAACGTGGCGTTCGAGTAGGAGCTGGTTCCTCGGTATAGTCATCCTCCGGGGCGGGATCCGTACAGGCAAAAGCGAACAGGCTCAACACCAAAATAATCGCCAGGCGCAAAGACCAGGACTTACGGTTCATCTTCCTCCTCCCAAAATATAAAGGCTGTGGCAATCAGAGGTCTGAGGCTCTTTCCCTGCGCAGCAACCGCAGAGAACTCCCTTTAATTATATGAGCATTGCCGATTTTTGCTGGAAAAAGAAAAAAGGCGACCTGTGCAGTCGTTCATGAGCGAGGGTTAAAAACGATTTTTGCATCCCGCAACAGATGCTTTCCGGGTAAAAAGCGACGCGCTGTGCGAAGCAGGGGGAGGATGTTTTTTTGATATTTTCGGCGGCTTCAGAAAGCCGCCGAAAATATGAGCTTTTTTTCCAGACTAACCGCACAGGGCGAAAAACTTATTGCCCCGATTTCAACACCAATGGCAGATAGAGCCGGGCCCACACGGCCAACTCATGCTGCGCCGCGGAGCCTGCATAGATCGCATCCCCGCCGTACGTAACCGTCACGCTGTAATGCCCTGCCGCCGGCAGGATCAGCGTCCCCGTCGCCACACTGTTCGCATCCAGCGTCCCCGTCACGGCCGGCCGGCCCGGAACCGTCCAGCTCACCACCCCCGTCGCCGTCGGCTGGACCCGTGCCGTCAGCACCGCCGGCTGCCCTGCCGTCACCGTCACCGGGCCGGTCACGCTCAGCACCGTCAGGGCTTTCAATACGGTCTGTATCAACACGGCCTGGCTGCCGGTGTACCAGTAATCCTCCGCCACCTCGGCTTTCACCGGCAGCAATCCGGCCTGCGTTACCTGGAAGGTACAGGTCACGGGAAGATCCCAATAAGTTTGGGTTACCGGCTCATGGCTCCCAATGGTAAAAGTCACAATACTGGAAAAAGAATAAGATCCCGGTTCTACCATCCCCCGCGTCGCCGTATAGACCACCCAATCCCCCACCGTCGGCGTGACCGGCTCCATCGTCAATGAAACCACTGATGTGGCCCGGGCCAGCGTCCAGGTGATAGTAGCTGCAACCGGATAATATTCCTCGTTTCCCTGATAGGTCGCCGTGACCCACTGCGGGCCCAAAATCCAGGAATAATTGTATACACCAAAATGCGCCACCGTATAAACGGCATAACCGTTCGAATCGAGCGGCACATCCACGCTATCCCATGCATTCACGTGAATTCCAACAAACCGCACCGTCCCCTTCATCGTCCGGGTCGGCATTCCCGGATCCGTCACTCTCGCCTGATAGACTATCGGCTGCCCCCGAACGACCGTCGTGGGCGAAACCGTCAACTCCACCGCCGAAAGCATTCTCACCTGGGCTACCGTAAAAGCACTGCTGCCCAGAACCTCACCATACCCACCATACTCCGCCGTCACCGTATAATTCCCCACCGCCAACACCGGCGTGACATAGGTAACCACCCCCTGCGCATCCAGCGTGCCCGTCACAGGCGAAAAACCCGCCAGCGTCATCGTCACCGTCCCCGTCGGCATCCCGGTCTCCCCAGTCACCCACGCCGTCACCGTCACCGTCTCCCCCGACTGCGGATGGAGAGGAGTATAAGTAATCCCGGTGGTCGCCCGCGGCAGGTTCCGCAGCTTCATCGCATAGAAGTCATAACACGAAGAAGTACAACCACTCACCGTCTCTGTGGGATGGATCGGAGCAATCCCCCCGGGACCTGTCCAGGAACCCCAATTTATCCCGGCAAGGTAAATAGCCTGATCCTGCAACACTACGGCATCCACGGCAGCCCCCCCATAAAAAAGATGCCAGCGATAGCGTCCCTGGCTATCCAGTTTCAACAACAGAGCATCACCCCCCTCGCCGATTAAAATCGGCTCAGTTCCATCATCGCCCGTCCATGTAGAAGAATAACTAAACCCCGAAACATACACATCCCCATCGGTATCCACCGCCAGCGCCGATCCCAAACCAACCCAACCTGAGGAAATGGTGCTTTCTTTGCCGTAAAATGTATGCCATTGATAGGCCCCGACACTATTCAACTTTAAAACCGTCAGCGACATTTCACCTGCATACGGATGCAAAGGAGCGACTCCGCCGTCCCCTGACCAGGCGCCGCGGCTCGCCCCCGTCAAATACACGCCGCCGTTTTGGTCCAGGGCAATCTGATTAGGAAAGCCAAAAGTATCCTCCTGAATTGATCCATAGAAAGTATGCCATTGATAGGCCCCGGCCCCGTTCAATTTCAAGACCGACCAATCTACCGATCCAGAACAGAGATGCAGCGGAGCGGTATCGTTATCCCCCAACCAGTCACACCCATACCCGGCCACATAGAGATCGCCGTTCTCAGCAACCGCCACATCGCCGGCCGAACTTCCAGGAGAGATATTATTTCCATAAAAAGTGTGCCAGAGATACCCCCCGGTCCGGGTCAGCTTTAAAACCAACAAGGGCCCCGAGGAATGCAGAGGCGGCGTATTGCCGTCGCCCATCCACGTCGTCGTCAGCCCCTGACTGACCCCCACGACCACCAGATCGTTGCTGCCGCTCAACGCAATGCTGGAAGCATGATCACTGGTCGTTCCCCCATAGAACGTATGCCATTGATAAGCTCCGGCGCTGTTGAGCTTCAACACAAACAGGTCATACCGCCCACGATAAATATCCCCTGGAGTATAAGGATGCAGCGGCGCCGTATCGGCATCTCCATTCCAGGAGTTCTCGCTGCCTCCCGTCACATACAGATTCCCCTCGGCATCGATCGTCAGCGAATGGGCCCGATCATGCCAATCGCTCCCATAGAAAGTGTGCCACTGATAGATTCCGGCCGAATTCAGTTTGACGATGACAATATCTTGTCCCCCGCTGTAAGGATGCAACGGCGTAGCCCCATTCTCCGTCCAGGCATGATCGCTGGCCCCCGCCAGATAGATATTTCCCGCACTGTCCACCGCCATCCCCGCATTCAAAAAGGGATATTGAGGCCCGCTAAACGGATAGAAGGTATGCCAGTCGTAGCCGCTGTCCACATTCAACGAGCGCTGGAAACCGGGCTTGCCGGAGACTCCATACCGCCGGGCCAGCGCCTCCCAATCCACCGCCGGCTGGACCGTCGGCTCGACCGGGGGCCGCACCTCCTTCGCCCGCACGGGACCGCTCCCCGTCAGCCCCCACCACAAGCCCGCCGCCAGCAGCAACGCTCCCAGCAAACCCCACACCAGCCGCCCACTTTTCATGCGAGTCATCGTTTCATCTCCTGTTGTCCGGTTTTCAACACCAGCGGTAGATAGAGCCGGGCCCACACCGCCAACTCATGCTGCGCCGCTGAAGGAGCATAGCGCTCATCCCCGCCGTACGTGACCGTCACACTGTAATGCCCCGCGGCCGGCAGGATCAGCGTCCCCGTCGCCACACTGTTCGCATCCAGCGTCCCCGTCACGGCCGGCCGGCCCGGAACAGACCAGCTCACCACCCCCGTCGCCGTCGGCTGGACCCGCGCCGTCAGCACCGCCGGCTGCCCCGCCGTCACCGTCGTCGGCCCGGTCACAGTGAGCGCCGTCGCGAGCTTCAATACGGTCTGGAAAGTATGCGTCTGGCTTTCTGAAAAGTTCTGATCCCCGGAATAGGTAGCTGTAATAGTCTGTAATCCACCTGCAACGGCCTGGACCCGGTAAGTATACGATATCGCTGAACCCACAACCTGCGTCATCGGTACCTGATGGCCCACCTGCAACGTCAATACGCCTGAGGGTTGAATTTGAGGTGCGGAAGTGCCCAAAGTTGCCGTATAATCCACCCAATCCCCTACCGTCGGCGTCAATGGATTCATCGTCAAAGTCAGGAGAGAAGGTGCCTTTAACACTGTCTGCGTCAACACAATCTGGCTGCCGATGTAAAAATAATCCTCGGCCAGCTCCGCCTTCGCCGACAAAACCCCGACTCGCGTCACCTGAAAGGTATAGACAAGGGGAGAAGCCCCATAGGACCGCGTCACCGGTTCCTGATTTCCAACCGTAAAAGTGACAATACCACCAGGTTGATAAGCGCCGGACTCCACCATGCCGGCTGTTGCCGTATAGACCACCCAATCCCCTACCATCGGAATGATCGGATCCGATGTCAAGGAAACCATCGAAGTTGCACGGGCCAGGTCCCAGGAACCATAGTCCACGGCCGGATGATATTCCTCATTCCCCAGATAGGTCGCCGTGATCCACTGTGGACCCAGGATCCAATGCCAACTACTTCCTCCATTCCAACCAGCGGTTATGGTATAAACAGCATAACCATTCGAATCCAGCTGTACATCCAATCTATCATTCCATGTCTGATAGCTGTCGCCAAATCGCACCGTCCCCGTCAGCGTCTGAGTCGGCACATCGAGAGCCGTCACCTTCGCCCGATAGACCACCGGCTGTCCTCGAACGGCAACCGTCGGCGAAATCGTCAACTCCACCGCCGAGGACCTCCCCACCTGCATGACCTTAGAAGCGCTGCTGCCCAGAAGTCCTTCATACCCGCCATACTCCGCCGTGACCGTGTAATGCGCGATCCCCAAAACCGGCAGGACATAGGTGACCGCCCCCTGCGCATCCAACGTTCCCGTCACCGGCGAAAAACCCGCCAGCGTCATCGTCACCGTTCCCGTCGGCATCCCGGTCTCCCCGGTCACCCAGGCCGTCACCGTCACCACCTTCCCGGGCTGCGGATAGAGGTTAGTTAAGGTAATTCCGGTCATCGTCCGAGGTAAATTCCGCAGTTTCATCACGAAAAGGCCGTCACAGGAAAAATCACAATTTGTTATTTGCTCAAAAGGATGGATCGGAGCAATCCCTCCGGGTCCCAACCAGGAAGACTGATTCATCCCGGCAAGATAAAGAGCCGTCCCCTTCAACTGCACAACTTGAGGAACATACCCACCATAAAACAGATGCCAGCGATAACGGCCCTGACTATCCAGCTTCAACAGCACTGAACCAACACGATTACCAATTAAAATGGGATCGGCTCCGTTATCGCTCTGCCATGGAAAACCACTATACCCCCCTCCCACATAAACGCCCCCTTCGGCATCTACCGCCAGCGCCGATCCAAAAGTCCCACCACCACCGGGTTGTTTTTTGCCGTAAAATGTATGCCATTGATAGGCCCCGGCGGTATTCAATTTCAAAACCCCCAATGAAATTGAATTTTCATACGGATGTAAAGGAGCGGCTCCATCATCCCCTGACCACGATTCTCGACTCGCTCCCGTAAAATAAACGCCCCCGTTTTGATCCAGCGCAATCCGATCGGAAAGGCCAAAGGAATCGTGCTGAGCCGATCCATAAAACGTATGCCATTGATACGCCCCGTCTCCGTTCAACTTCAATACCGCCCAATCCATCCCCCCAGAACAGGGATGCAAAGGCGCCGTATCGTTATCTCCCAACCAATCACACCCTTCCTGAGCCACATAGAGATCGCCATTCGCCGCGACCGCCACATCATAGGCATTATTTCCATAAAAGGTATGCCAGAGATAGTTACCGGTCCGGGTCAACTTCAACGCCCAGGCCCCTCCGGTTGAATGCAACGGAGCCGTATTGTCGTCGCCCATCCACGTCGTTGTCATAAAATTACTGATTCCCACCGCCACCAGATCGTTAGTGCCGCTCAACGCAATGATGGAAACATTATCATCACCGGTTCCACCATAGAACGTATGCCATTGATAGACTCCGGCGCTGTTGAGCTTCAACACAAATATCTCTGTCCGCCCACTATCACTACTATAAGGATGAAGGGGTGCCGTATCCCCGTCCCCATTCCAGGATTTCTCGCTGTATCCAGTGACATACAGGTTCCCATCCGTATCGACCACCAGCGAAGTAGCCTTATCATTCCAGGTCCCTCCATAGAAGGTGTGCCACTGGTAAACCCCGGCCGAATTCAACTTGATAATCACACTGTCATTTGCACCATTGTAAGGATGCAAAGGCGTCGCCCCATTCTCAGTCCAGGCCCAACTGACCGCGCCGGCCAGATAGACGTTTCCGGCATCATCCACCGCCGTCCTATAACTCCAAAGAGAGTAATTCCACCCTCCTCCGAACGGATAGAAGGTATGCCAGTCGTAACCGGTATCGACATTCAACGAACGCTGAAAGCCGGACTCCCCGGCAATGCCATACCGCCGGGCGATGGACTCCCAATCCACCGTCGGCTCGACCGGGGGCCGCACCGCCTTCGCCAACACGGGACCGCTCCCCGTCAGCCCCCACCACAGGCCCACCGCCAGCAGCAGCGCTCCCCACAAACCCCACACCAGCCGTCTACTTTTCATGGCAGTCATCGTTTCATCTCCTGTTGTCCGGTTTTCAGCACCAGCGGTAGATAGAGCCGGGCCCACACCGCCAGCTCATGCTGCGCCGCGGAACCCGCATAGATCGCATCCCCGCCATACGTGACCGTCACACTGTAATGCCCCGCCGCCGGCAGGACCAGCGTCCCCGTCGCCACACTGTTCGCATCCAGCGTCCCCGTCACGGCCGGCCGGCCCGGAACAGACCAGCTCACCACCCCCGTCGCCGTCGGCTGGACCCGCGCCGTCAGCACCGCCGGCTGCCCCGCCGTCACCGTCGTCGGCCCGGTCACAGTGAGCGCCGTCGCGAGCTTCAGCACCGTCTGGAAAGTATGCGTCTGGCTTTCTGAAAAGTTCTGATCCCCAGAATAGGTAGCTGTAATAGTCTGTAATCCACCTGCAACGGCCTGGACCCGGTAAATATACGATGTCGCTGAACCCACAACCTGCGTCATCGGCGCCTGATGGCCCACCTGCAACGTCAATACCCCAGAAGGTCGGAATCGAGGGACAGAAGTGCCCAAAGTTGCCGTATAATCCACCCAATCCCCTACGGTCGGGGTTAACAAATTCGTCGTCAGGGTCATTATCATTGGCGATTTTTCCACAATCTGATTCGACTGAATCTCGCCGTTCTGAAACCAATCATTACCAGAATATTTCACATTGATCGGATAGGATCCTGCGCCGCCATAATCTACCCAGCACAGGAAAGCCCCGCCCTCCTGAACCGTATTTGTCATCAAAGTTATTCCCGGTATTTCAAACGTCACGACGCCCGAAGGATAATAAGGCATACTGGAAATCGAAGACAGCACTCTTACCCAGTAATACCCTCGTCCTCCCAGAGTCACAGTCAAAGGCTGAACTGTCAGCGAAATAACTGGCGGGGCTTTCAAAATCGTTCCCGTTACCCAATTACTCACCGAATAGTATTCTTCATTTCCCAAATAGGTCGTCGTAACTACAATCGGCCCCTCACGAAATCCCGAAACACCACTCGTGTACGTAAAAACCGCCCGCCCATTTTGATCCAGAGGCAAGTTAGTTTCACCATAACTATAAGCTGTCCTGAAAGCAAACTTCACACTTCCCGTCAAAACCTTAGTCGGGATCTCACGATCAGTCACGGTTGCCGTATACACCATCGCTTTCGTTACAAATACTGCGGTTGGGGAAAAAACGGTCTGGATTGCGGCTTCATTCTTTGCATCAATCCGCACACTGGCCCGACTGCCTAAAACCCCCTCGTATCCACCATATTCCGCCGTCACCGTATATTCGCCTACAGACAAAGCCGACATCGCATAGGTCACCACTCCTTCTAAAGTCAGGGTTCGTGTGGCAACAAAAGAATCGTTCACCGTAAAAGTCACTACTCCCGTCGGCATTGGGGTTTCAGCGCTCACCCAGGCCGTCACCAAAGTCCCCTCTCCCGGCGCCAGTTTTGTCTCCGTTGCCGTAATCCCCATCGTCGCCCGTGGCAGATTCCGCAACTTCATCGCATAGAGGTGATAACAGGAAGAAGTACAACCGGTCATCGGCTCAGCAGGATGGATCGGCGCAATCCCCTCAGGTCCCGTCCAGGAACTTGACATCCCGGCCACATAAATAGCCGAACCCTTCGGCTGTAAAATTTGAGGAACCAACCCTCCGTAAAACAGATGCCAGCGATAACGCCCCTGGCTATCCAGCTTCAGCAGCACGGAGCCAGCACCATGGCCTATCAAAATTGGATCGGCTCCCTGATCGCCCTGCCATGGAAGACCACCATTACCGCCTCCCACATAAACACCTCCTTCGGCATCCACCGCCAGCGCCGATCCAAAGATAATTCCCCCGTTAGGCTGTTTTTCACCGTAAAACGTATGCCATTGATAGGCCCCGGCGGTATTCAACTTCAAAACGCCCAATGAAATTGAATTTTCATAGGGATGTAAAGGAGGCACTCCCCCATCCCCTGACCAGTTTCCCCGACTCGCTCCCGTAAAATAAACGCCCCCGTTTGGATCCAGCGCAATCCGAGCGGAAAGGCCAAAGGTATCGTACTGAGCCGATCCATAAAATGTATGCCATTGATACGCCCCGGCTCCGTTCAACTTCAATACCGCCCAATCCGTCCCCCCAGAACAGGAATGCAACGGAGCCGCATCATTATCTCCCAACCAACCACACCCCTCCTCAGCCACATAAAGATCGCCGTTCGCTGCGACCGCCACATCATAGGCATAATATCCATAAAACGTATGCCAGAGATAGCCCCCGGCCCGGGTCAACTTCAACATCCAGGCCATTCCGGCTGAATGCAGCGGAGCCGTATTGCCATCGCCCATCCACGTCGTTGTCATTCCATAACTGGTTCCCACCACCACCAGATCGTTGCTGCCGCTCAGTTTAATACTGGAAGCATCATCATCGACCGTTCCCCCATAAAAGGTATGCCATTGATAAACTCCGGCACTGTTGAGCTTCAACACAAACATATCTGCCCGTGCACTACTATAAGGATGAAGGGGTGCCGTATCCCCATCTCCATTCCAGGAACTCTCGCTGTATCCAGTGATATACAGATTCCCATCCGCATCGGTCACCAGCGAAGTAGCCTTATCATTCCAGGCCCCTCCATAGTAGGTATGCCACTGATAGATCCCGGCTGAATTCAGCTTGATAATCGCGATGTCCTTTGCACCACTGTAAGAATGCAACGGCATCGCTCCATTCTCAGTCCAGGCCCAATTAACCGCACCGGCCAGATACACATTCCCGGCCTCATCCACCGCCATTCCATAACTCCAAAGAGAGTAAGTATCCCTCATACCGAATGGATAGAAGGTATGCCAGTCGTAACCGCTGTCCACATTCAACGAACGCTGGAGACCGGATTCCCCGGCAATGCCATACCGCCGGGCCAGCGCCTCCCACTCCACCGCCGGCTGGACCGGCGGCTCGACCGGCGGCCGCACCTCCTTCGCCAACACGGAACCGCTCCCCGTCAGCCCCCACCACAGGCCCACCGCCAGCAGCAGCGCTCCCCACAAACCCCACACCAGCCGTCTACTTTTCATGGCAGTCATCGTTTCATCTCCTGTTGTCCGGTTTTCAGCACCAGCGGTAGATAGAGCCGGGCCCACACCGCCAGCTCATGCTGCGCCGCGGAACCCGCATAGATCGCATCCCCGCCATACGTGACCGTCACACTGTAATGCCCCGCCGCCGGCAGGACCAGCGTCCCCGTCGCCACACTGTTCGCATCCAGCGTCCCCGTCACGGCCGGCCGGCCCGGAACAGACCAGCTCACCACCCCCGTCGCCGTCGGCTGGACCCGCGCCGTCAGCACCGCCGGCTGCCCCGCCGTCACCGTCGTCGGCCCGGTCACAGTGAGCGCCGTCGCGGCTTTCAATACGGTCTGGGTCAACACGGCCTGGCTGCCGGCATACCAGTAATCCGCCGCCACCTCGGCTTTCACCGGCAGCAACCCGGCCTGCGTTACCTGGAAGTCATAAATCACGGGCGAGTTCAAATAGGAATAAAATCGCGTCACCGGCTCGTGGCTCCCGATCGTGAAAGTCACAAGGCCACTCGGTATATAAGCACCGGGCTCTACCGTCCCAATCGTCACCGAATAAGTCGCCCAGCCCCCCACCTCCAGCGTAACCGGTCTTATCGCCAGGGAAATAACCGATGTAGCTCGATTCAAAGTCCACATGGCACCCGCATCGGTCGGGTGATATTCCTCATTTCCCAGATAAGTGGCCGTGATCATCTGCGGACCCAAGCCCCAACTGGCATAGGACCCATTCCGATCCGCCGCGGTCACCGTATAGACAGCATAGCCGTTTGAATCGAGCAATAGATTTATACCGTTTCTCCAGGCATAACTCTCAGCCAATCGCACGGTCCCCGTCAACGTCCGGGTCGGCACAGCTAGATCCGTCACCTTCACCCGATAAACCACTTGCTGCCCTGGAACTGCAATCGTCGGCGAGATCGTCAACTCCACCGCCGAAGACCTTCCCACCTGCATGACCTTAGAAGCGCTGCTGCCCAGGAGCCCCTCATATCCACCGTACTCCGCCGTCACCGTATAATTCCCCGCCGCCAACCCCGGCGTGACATAGGTAACCACCCCCTGCGCATCCAGCGTTCCCGTCATGGGTGAAAAACCCGCTAACGTAAAGGTCACCGTCCCCGTCGGCATCCCGGTTTCCCCCGTCACCCACGCCGTCACGGTCACCGTCTCCCCTGGCTGCGGATGGATCGGCGAAAAGGCAATCCCGGTGGTCGCCCGAGGCAGATTCCGCAGCTTCATCACAAAAAGGTTGTAACAGGTTCCACCACAAGTCGTTACCGGCTCTACCGGATGGATCGGAGCAATGCCCTCAGGCCCCACCCAGGGAGAGGTAACCCGACTCAATCCGGCTAAATAGAGCGACTGATCCCGCACTATCAAAGTTTGCGGGAAATCCCCCCCATAAAACAGGTGCCAGCAATAGCGCCCCTGATTGTTCAATTTCAACAACACCGAAGAAGAAGGACTTCCATTCCAAACAGGATCGGCATTTCCTTCTCCTTGCCAGAAGCCGATATTAATTCCCGTAATATAAATCCCACCATCCCCATCGACGGCCAGGGCTGCCCCACCACTTATCCACCCATAAAAAGTATGCCATTGATAGATTCCGGCAGAATTCAACTTCAGTACCACCAGATTTCCATCCCCCGAAAAAGGATGCAAAGGTGCCGCTCCGCCATCTCCCAACCACGTATAGTCACTCATAGAGGTCAAATAAACTCCATCATTTTGATCTAGAGTTATCTGACCGAGCGAAAACCGCAACTCATAACCAGGTGACCCATAGAACGTATGCCACTGATACGCTCCATCTCCGTTCAATTTCAACACCGCCATGTCGCCGGAGCCGGAACAGGGATGAAGCGGAGCTGTGTTGTTATCCCCCAACCAGTTACATCCATCCATATATCCGTAAATGTCGCCATTGCCGGCTACAGCCACACTATACACATAGAAGCCATAAACCGTATGCCAGAGATACTCCCCAGACCGGGTCAATTTCAGAATCAACCCACTTCCAGAAGAATGTAAAGGAGGGACATTCCCATCACCCGTCCAGGCACCACTACTCCCTACCACCACCAAATCGTCGCTGCCGCTCAAGACAATTTTAGAAGGGGTTTCATATCCGGTTCCCCCATAAAACGTATGCCATTGATAATCCCCGGCACTGTTGAGCTTCAACACAAACAGATCCGTACCTCCACCGTAAGCATGCAAGGGGGCGGTATCGCTGACCCCATTCCAGGAACTCTCACTGAATCCAGTCACATACAGATTTCCGTCCGTATCAACCGTCAGCGCATGAGCTTTATCCCGTCCAGCTCCTCCATAAAAAGTATGCCACTGGTAAGCCCCGGCTGAATTCAGTTTGATAATCGCGATGTCATTCGCGCCTGTGTAAGGATGTAATGGCTCAGCCCCATTCTCAGTCCAGGCACTGCTCGCATTACTGGCCAGATAGATATTCCCATCCGCATCAACCGCCATTCCATCAGCCATAAACGTTATATTTAGTCCCCCAAACGGATAGAAGGTATGCCAGTCGTAACCGCTGTCCACATTCAACGAACGCTGGAGACCGAACTCCCCGGAAACCCCATACCGCCGGGCGATCGCCTCCCAATCCACCGCCGGCTGGACCGTCGGCTCGACCGGGGGCCGCACCTCCTTCGCCCGCACGGGACCGCTCCCCGCCAGTCCCCACCACAATGCCGCCGCCAGCAGCAGCGCTCCCAACAAACCCCACACCAGCCGTCCACTTTTCATGCGAGTCATCGTTTCATCTCCTCCCCTGGAAACACCGGGAATAACGCACAAAGAGTAATATACGATGCAAAAATCACAAAATATTGCATTCGCAATGATAAAAAAGAGAGGCAGCGATGCGCCGGCCTCTTAGAAATTTTGCCTGCCAGTAGATTAAGGAGGAATATGAACTAGCATTTTTTAGCCTCTTTTTTTGAATAAAAATAGTACTTTAGTCATATCAGTACTATTATACCATTGTTTTTTGAATATTTTAAAAATTTCCGGTAAAACTAATCACTTTCTATCCGAACTTCCGGTAATTTCCTCCATCGCCTCTGGAAAACAAGCTTTTATCGTTTATCACGTCTAACCTGACGCCGAAAATGCTTCAACGCCCGCGCGACCCGCCCGGATTTCCGTCCTGGAGCTCTCTCTTCAGGTGTCGGATCGACCGCCGATCCGTCCTCCATTATTTTTTCGCTCCCCACCTTCACCTCCTCCACCTTCCAGGCCTCCATTCTTCCGATCTTCCAGTTTCCCATGTTTTTCATCTCCCCGCTTGCCATGTTTTTCTCGTTCGTGTTTCCATATAGAATTCTTACTGTCGTCAATTTCACCAATAGCCCGATTTTCCATGGTTTATCCTCCTATACACTGTCCTGAAAATAGGGCGGGAAAAGACTCACCGCCGATCGAAGATGTTGTAAACAGACGCAGGAAAAATCAAAAAACTCCTCCCCTCTTCTCTGCGATCTCTGCGTGCTCCGCGGTGAAATCTCTCTTTTCACCTTGTAACATCCCGCAAATGATGCCTTCCCCATAAGAACCGCCGCGCAGGATGAGCAGAGAGGTTTTTTTGTTTATGTTTTCGTGCGCATCAGAATGCGCACGAAAACATCGCCCTTTTCCAGATCCGCCCCGGCAACGCTCTCTGAGCCCCTCCCCCTCATCTCGATGCCGGCCACGCATCTTCACAAAAAATCACCTGATAGCGCGCTGCACCTGTCCAACCACAGGGGGGAGGGGTTGGGGTGAGGGCCTGCGCACCAAAACATAGCCCTTTTCCAGCCCCCCGGTAGCGCATCTTCACCAAACAAAGAGGAATTCAGATTACATTTTACGCCTCATAGTACTTTAGTCATACTGGTACCATTATACCATTTCTCACTGAAAAATTTCAATAATTTATTAAAAACAAATCAAATCCTTCCAATATTGGAATGAAAGCTTACCCTCCACACATTGAACGCGCGCTGTCAAAGACAGCGCGCGTCCAAGATTATGTAAAACCTGGAAATTCAGGGAACGATCAAACCTCCCGTCCCGCCACCATCTCCCGGCA
Organism: uncultured Anaerolineales bacterium; assembly: GCA_964501335.1. Classification (GTDB taxonomy): domain Bacteria; phylum Chloroflexota; class Anaerolineae; order B4-G1; family SLSP01; genus CAZCTC01. The sequence continues at coordinate 77,960 of CAZCTC010000002.1, forward strand.
TCCCCCCACCTGAAGAAGACGAAGAACATCCCCGATAATCCAGTTTGATCGCCACGCCGTCACCGTTCAAATTGGTAAAAGCATGCAACGGAAGCGCCTCCCCATCTCCCAACCAGCTCGCTGTACTATGTCCGGTAAGATACAAATTGTGCCCATCCACCACCGCATCCAGTCCGGCATCCGCTCCCTCCGTCCCATAGAACGTATGCCAACGGTATTCCCCGTAATCGCCCTCCAGTGCCAGAGCCACAATCTCCGTTCCTCCACTGTAAGCATGGACCGGCGCCACCTCCCCATCTCCCAACCATCCTCCGCCGCTGCTCCCAATCACATAAACGCCGTGGAAAGGATCTACGGCAATCCCACGACCGCTGTCAGCCGCTCCATTCAAACCGTAGAAAGTATGCCATTGATCCACTCCGGCCGCAGACAATTTCAACACCGCCAGATCCTGAGCCGTATCATGAAGATGCACGGGCAATCGCCCTTCGCTGCCCATCCAGGTCGCCTCGCTGCTCCCCGTCACATAGACCCCGCCGCTCTCATCCAGGGCCACGGCGGCTCCGGCATCCGCAGATACCGCTCCCCAGAACGTATGCCAGAGATAATAACCATTGCTGTTCAATTTCAAAACAGCGATGTCACTTCCACCCTGATAACCATGCAGCGGGGCTTTGCCGTTGTATCCCAACCAGCCGGCCCAACTCGTCCCCGCAACTACAATAGTTCCCGCACTGTCCACAGCAATCCCGCCCACACGATCACCGGTCGGGGAACCATAAAAAGTATGCCACTGATAGCCACCCTGAGAATTCAATTTCAAAATCACCCAATCGTCGCCTCCACTGAAAGAATGCCGCGGCGCCTGCCCCTGATCTCCCGTCCAGCTCACCGTACTGCTCCCGGCCACATACACATTGGTGCAGGAATCCACCCCGATCCCATTTCCTTGCGTAAGACCGCCTCCCACAGGGAGCGTGCCCCCATAAAAAGTATGCCATTGATAAGCTCCTGCATTGTTCAACTTTAAAACAAAGAGATCAAACGGCCCCATGCTGTGAGCATGGATCGGCGGCTGCTCGACATCCCATCCCCCGATCAAACTATCCCCGGTCACATAGATGTTGCCCTGGCAATCCAGAGCAATATCCGTCGCATAGTTGATACTGTCCATAGTCCCGTAAAACGTATGCCATTGATAAACCCCATCGGCATTCAACTTCATCACAGCCACCGCGGAACCCCCTCCCGCAAAGGGATGTAACGGCGCCTGCCCTCGATCCCCCAACCAGTTCACATAGGTCCGGCCGGCCAGGTAGATATTCCCCTCGCCATCCACCGCCACCGCCTCCGCTGCACTGTAAAAAGTATGCCAGTCATAGACAGGCGCCGTGAACTCCTCCCCGCCTACATCTTCTTGTAATCTCGCCCCCAAAACCGTCCCCGGCTCCATCCCGCTGCACAACCACACCACAATCCAGGCCCACACTAAAAAAATCCGTCCCCAACCTTTCATCCTGCACCTCCAAAATTTTGATCTGCTTAATAAAAATTCTCTACTGGTCAAAGACCGTTTCGAAAATAGGAACCTCAGTAAAGACACTTTCCATCTTACAGAAATCCCCACTTCAAAACGGTATAAAATAAGGGCTATTTTGCGCTATCCGCTCCTTGCGTTACAATTCAACTCCAGTTACCGGTGGGCTGCAAAATTGAAAAACCGAACCAGACAACAACTTACAGGAGCTCTGTGTAAACTGCCGGGATGTTCAAATTATCACGCTTAAAGCCGACACTCTTCCCTTGACTTTCCCTATCACCTGTGGTAACGTGAAAAATGTAACGACTTTCGCAGGAGTATAACGCTATGGAATCCAAATGGGGCATCCCCAAACCAACTCTAAATCGCCTGCCGGTCTATTACCGGCGTCTGTTAGAAGCCATCGATCACGGCATCGGATTTGTCTCATCCCGGGAACTCGGTGCTGCCGCCGGCGTTCCCGATGTCCAGGTCCGCAAAGACCTCACCTACCTCAATCAAAGCGGCCGCTCCCGTTCCGGAGTCGGCTATGAGGCTAAATCCCTGGCCAATCAGCTGGAAAGTTACCTGGGCCTGAAAAACCCCAAACGCGCTGCCCTGGTCGGCGTCGGCAATCTGGGTCAGGCTCTGGCGCTCTACCCCGGATTTCAACATTACGGGCTCCAACTCCTCGCGCTCTTCGACAATGCCCCCGAAAAAATCGGCCAGACCATCAGCTCCGTCACGGTCGAACCCATCACCGCCCTCCCAACCCGGGTTCGCCAAATGGAAATCCAACTCGGTATCATCACGGTACCGGTCCGGGCGGCTCAATCCGTCGCCCAGGCCCTCGTCGACGGCGGCGTCAATACGCTATGGAATTTCGCTCCCTGCCATCTTGAAGTCCCTGATGAGATTATGGTGAAAAACGAAGACCTGGCCGCCGCCCTGGCCATGCTTTCTCACTATCTCAACCGGGTCGATTGACACCCACCTCAAATCCCATTACAATAGAAGAAGTCAGACATTAATAAAAAGGCCGAACGGTGACGGTAGAAACTCCTTGGGTTAACCTTTCAAAAATCCAAAAAAAGCCTGTGATTTTGGTTATCGCTCCCGAATGGCGCGACCGTGCAGTTCTGGTCGCGCAACTCAGCGAACAATTTCCCTATGCAGTGCACTCTGCCCCTACCCCAACAGAAGCCGAGCTACGGCTGCGTATCCAAAATATGGAACCGGTGCTGCTGATCGTCGAAACCGACAGCAGCGTGGATACCTCCACCTTGCAAAAACTCTGCGATACCCACCCCGACACGGCACTGGTTCTGATTTATGGAGTCTTCTACCAGACTGAATATCTGCCCTTTCATGCCCGGGCTGCAAAAGTGCTCAAACGTCCCCTGACGGTCGGCGAAATTGTCCGCGCCGTCGCAGCGGTGCTCGAAGACCAAAATCAATCCTGAAGGCCATCATTCACCGTCCGAGGTTTGACTCAAACCCCGGACGGTGGTCTGTCTCTGGCCTCTAAAGCTCGAACCTCATTGCAAGGAGTTGCAACGCATGAAGATCACTTTGACCCTGAACGGCAAAAAGAGCGATTTTGAGATCCAACCGGGGGAAACCCTCCTCAGCCTGCTGCGCCGCCTCGGCCTGCGCAGCGTCAAATTCGGCAGCGAGGACGGTACGGATGGATACAGCACAGTCCTGATCAACGGCCATCCCCGCAGTGCGGTGGTCACCCTCGCGGCCCAGGTTCACGGCGCTGAGGTTCTCACGGTGGAAGGCCTGGGCGGCCCGCAACAGCGCGGCTGGAAAGGCAGCGCCCCCCTCCACCCCATCCAGCAGGCTTTTGTCGAAGCCGGCGCGATCCAAAGCGGGTACGATACCCCCGCCCTGATCCTGGCCGCCAAAGCCCTGCTTGACCGCAACCCGAAGCCTACCGAAGCGGAAGTCCGCGACGCGATCAGCGGGATCGTCTCCCGCGAAACCGGCCATGCCAAACCGGTCGCCGCGATCCTGCGTGCAGCCGCCGTCATGCGCGGCGAAACGCCCGAACCGCTCACGCTGGAAGCCGCCCCCACGACCACTCCCGGCGAAGCCGGCCCCAGCCCGCGCGTCATCACCTTCCCCACGGTGATCCTCTCCGACGCCGCCAAAAAATTCAAGGTCGTCGGTCAGCCCACTACCAAAGTCGATGCCCTGAAACTGGTCCAGGGAAAGCCGGTCTTCACCGCCGACTTCGAGCGCCCCGGCATGCTCTACGCCAAAATTCTGCACAGCCCCTACGCCCATGCCCGCATTCTCGACATCGATACCAGCAAGGCTGAGGCCCTGCCCGGTGTCCATGCCGTCCTGACCTACAAAAACGTTCCCCGCATCGTCTTCTCTTCCGCCGGACAGTCTTACCCTATCCCCGGCCCTAAAGACTATGTCAGCTTCGACAACAAAGTCCGTTACGTCGGTGATCGCGTCGCTGCCGTCGCCGCCGAAACCCCCGAAATCGCCGAAGCGGCGCTGCGGTTGATCAAAGTCGATTACGAGGTCCTGCAGCCCGTGCTGAGCATCGACGAAGCCATGGCCGAAAGCGCCCCTGTGATCCACGATCAGGCTGATTACGTTAAATTCGCCGATTCCGATCCGCAACGCAACCACGCCGCCAGTGTCCGCATCGAACTGGGCGATGTGGACCGCGCCATGGAAGAAGCCGACTTCGTCTTTGAAGGCACCTACGAGGTCCAACGGATGAAGCACGTTCCGCTCGAACCCTGGGTCTGCCTCACCTATTGGGATGAAGACGACCGCCTGGTCATCGTGACCTCAACCCAGGTTCCCTTCCACGTGCGCCGCATCCTGGCCCCGGTCCTGGGCCTCTCCGAAAAGCGCATCCATGTGATCAAACCCCGCATCGGCGGCGCTTTCGGCAACAAACAGGAAATCTACGAGGACATCGCCGGCCACCTCACGATCGCCACCGGCCGCCCCGTCTTGATGGAACTGACCCGCGAGGAACAATTCGTCTACACCGTGACCCGCCACTCGATGCGCGTCCAATACCGCGTCGGCGTGATGAAAGACGGCACGATGGTCGCCCAGGATCTGCGCGCGATCAGCGACACGGGCGCCTACGGCGGCCACGCCCTGACCGTGTTGGGCAATGTGGGCCACAAGACGCTGGCCCTCTACAAAACCCCTCACCTGCGCTTCCACGGCGATACGGTCTACACCAATCGCCCGCGCTCCGGCGCCTTCCGCGGCTACGGCGTGACCCAGGGTGTGGTGGCCACAGAAACGGTGCTCACCCGCGCCGCCAACGCCCTCGGAATGGATCCGATCATCTTCCGTCTGAAGAACCTCATCGAGCCCGGCGATGAACATATGATGAGCAAAGCCTGGAGTGAAGGTCGGGCCGCTCACGGCGAAATCATCCAGACCAACGCCCTGCGCGAAGCCGTAGCCCAGGGAGCCGCCGCTATGGCCTGGGATGCCAAGTTCGGCAATCCCGAATGGCACACGGTCCCCGGCAATCCCAACCTGCGCCGCGGCATCGGCATGACCTTCCTGATGCAGGGCTCCGGCATCCCCAATCTGGATATGGCCGCCGCCACCATCAAGATGAACGACGACGGCTCCTTCAACCTCCATTTGGGCGCGGCCGATCTCGGCACCGGCGCCGACACGGTGCTGGCCCAGATCGCCGCCGAAGTGTTGGGCTGCTCGCTCGATAATTTCATCGTCCTCTCGGGCGATACCGACCTCACCCCCTTCGACAAAGGCGCCTACGCCTCCAGCACCACCTACATCAGTGGTGGCGCCGCCGCCCGGGCCGCCGAGCAGGTGGCCGCTCAGATCCGGGAAGTCGCCGCCCAAATGGTCGGCGATGAACCCGACTCCATCTCTCTGCACGACACCGCCGCCTGGACCGAAGACGGCCGCCGGATCCCCTTCCGCGATATCGCGCTGAGTTCATTGCATACCAGCCACCAGCACCAGATTATGGGCCAGGCCTCCTTCCTCAGCCCGGTCAGCCCGCCGCCCTTCGCCGTCCAGTTCGCCGAAGTGACGGTCGATATGGAAACCGGCCAGGTCACCACCGACCGGTTGCTGATCGCCATGGATTCCGGTCAGATCATCAACCCCTTGACCGCCTGCGGTCAGGCGGAAGGCGGCATGCATCAGGCCCTGGGCTATGCCCTCACCGAAGAGTTAGTCTTCGATCCGCATGGGCGCATTCTCAACCCGCGCTTCGATGATTACCGGGTCTTCCGCGCCGACGAGATGCCGCCGATGGAGACAATCTTCGTGGAGACCTTCGAGCCCTCGCACCCGATGGGCGCCAAATCGGTCTCCGAAATCGTGGTCAACGGCGTGGCCCCGGCGGTGATCAATGCGGTCTACGATGCCACGGGCGTGATGATGCACCACACACCCTTGACCCCGGAACGGGTCTGGCAGACGCTCACCGCCGTAAAACAGGCCAACGCCAACGGCGTCCTGTAGATTTTCACCCCCTAAAAACGACATTTCGGCGCGCCCCCTGGGGGGCGCGCCGAAATGTTGTAACGCTGTCTACTGTCTGCTTACTACTGTCTACTTTCTCAAATAAAATTCTAATTCCCCTCTTATGTTTTTCAAACACTTCTCCCCTATACTCAAAGCTGACTCTAAAGAATCACGTCTGACGGATACTTCCGTCTTGATGCTGTCAGGAATTATGCGAGGAGGTAACAACATGGCGAAAATTGTAGGTATTGACCTGGGTACAACCAATTCCGTGGTCGCTGTTATGGAAGGCGGCCAGGTTACGGTGATCCCGACGGCAGAAGGCGGCCGGCTTTGTCCATCCGTGGTGGCCTTTACTAAAGGAAACGAACGGCTGGTGGGCGCTCCGGCAAAACGACAGGCTGTCGTCAATGCAGAAAATACTATTTATTCGGTCAAACGGCTGATGGGCCGCCGCAGCGACGATCCCGAAGTGGAAGTAACCCGCAAAATGGTCTCCTACTCGATCGTCCCCGGCCCCCAGGGCGATGCCCGCGTCAATATTCCGGTGACCAGCAAGACCTACACGCCGCAGGAAATCTCGGCAATGATCCTGCAAAAACTAAAGAAAGACGCCGAAGCCTATTTGGGCGAACCGGTCAGCCGCGCCGTCATCACGGTCCCTGCTTATTTTAACGACAGCCAGCGCCAGGCGACCAAAGACGCCGGGCAGATTGCAGGGTTGGAAGTGTTGCGCATCATCAACGAACCGACGGCCTCCGCGTTGGCCTACGGGCTCGACAAGCAATCTAACGAAACTATTTTGGTCTTCGACCTCGGCGGCGGTACCTTCGATGTCTCTATTTTGGAAGTCAGCGAAGGCCTGATCGAAGTCAAATCGACGAACGGCGACACCCACCTGGGCGGCGACGACTGGGATGAACGGGTAGCCCGCTGGTTGATCGACGAGTTCAAGCGCGACCAGGGGATCGATCTGGGACGCGATCCGCAGGCCATGCAGCGGCTGCGCGAGGCCTCCGAAAAGGCCAAGATCGAACTCTCCACAATGATGGAAACGGAAATCAACCTGCCCTACATCACGGCCGATGCCAACGGGCCCAAACACTTGCAGACCCGTCTGACCCGCGCCAAGTTCGAGCAGTTGACCCGCGATCTGGTCGATCGCTGCCGCATCCCCTTTGAACGGGCCCTGCGCGACGCCAAACTGACCCCCAACAACCTGGATCAGGTCGTGTTGGTTGGTGGCGCCACCCGTATGCCGATGATTCAACAGCTGGTCCGCGAACTGACCAGCGGCAAAGAACCGCACAAGGGCGTCAATCCGGACGAGGTTGTAGCCATCGGCGCCGCCATTCAGGCCGCCGTGCTCTCCGGCGAGGTCACCGACATTCTGCTGCTCGACGTCACCCCGCTCTCGCTGGGTGTGGAAACGCTGGGCGGCCGGATGACCACCCTCATCCCGCGCAACACGACGATCCCTGTCCGCAAGAGCGAAACCTTCACGACGGCGGAAGACGGCCAGACTGCGGTCGATGTTAAGGTCTTCCAGGGCGAACGCCCGATGGCGGGAGACAATATGCTGCTCGGCCAGTTCCGGCTCGACGGTATCCCGCCGGCACCCCGCGGCCTGCCACAGGTCGAAGTGACCTACGACATCGACACCAACGGTATCCTGAATGTGTCGGCCAAAGACAAGGCCACCGGTCGCGAACAAAAGATCACCATCACCGCCAGCACCAACCTGAACAAGGACGAAGTGGAACGGCTGATCGAATCGGCGAAGCAGCATGAGACCGAAGACCGCAAAAAGCGCGATCTGGTCGATGCCCGCAACGAGGCCGACAGCCTGATCTACGGGGTCGAAAAGACCGTACGGGATCTGGGCGATAAGGCCCCCGCCGATGTCCGCAGTCAGATCGAGAGCAAGATCTCCGACCTGAAACAAATGAAGGACACCAACAATGACCCGACCGCCATCCGCAAAGCCATGGAAGATCTAAAACAGGTGGCGATGCGGCTGGGTGAGCAAATGTACGGTCAACCCGGCGGAACTCCAGGCGGCGTTGGACCGGGAGGCCCGCAAGGGGAGCCCGATCAGGGTGGCCCGGACGTCGTCGAAGGGGAATATCGCGAACTGTAGCCCCTGGGGCACAATCCAAACACTGAAGCGGGGGGTGGTAAATATCACCCCCCGCATTTAAGTAAAGCCCAAATGGGCCAGTCTAAACGCCCCCGGTGGGCTGCATCTTTTAGCGGAGGTCTTTGTATGAGTGGTCATAAACAATCCCGGCGGATTCAGGTCAAAGGAACCAAATCTGCCGATTCGCAGTCCCCAGCCACGGAAGAAACACCCCAGGCTGCTGCCGCAACCCCGGAAGCTCAAACCGTGGTCGAAGAACCCGAAGTGGTCAATAAAACAACGCCCGAACCCCAGCCCGAACCAACTGCCGCAACGCCGGCTGTCGATTGGCGAGATATGGCCCTGCGCTTGCAGGCCGAAATGGACAATTATCGCAAACGCCAGGAGCGCCGGGCAGAAGATCGTATTCACGATGAAAAAGCCCGCCTGCTGCGCGGTTTCTTAAGCGTCATGGATAATCTGGAACAGGCATTGGCCCATCTACAGCGCGATGATGCTCTCTTCCAGGGTGTCCGCGTCACCTATGACGGAATGCAGGCACTCTTGAGAATTGAGGGCGTGGAAAATATCCCGGCCCTGGGCCAGCCATTTGACCCGACCTGGCAGGAAGCCGTAGCCATGATCCCCGCTCAGCCCGATCAGGAACACGAAATGATGGTCCTGGCCGAAGAACAAAAAGGGTATCGTCTTGGCGAACGCTTGCTGCGTCCGGCGCGGGTGGTCGTCGCTAAAAAATAACGAGCTCCAATGAAATACAAAGACTATTACGGAATTCTCGGCATCCCGCAGAACGCCGGCGATAAAGACATCAAGCAGGCGTTCCGCATGCTGGCTCGTAAGTATCACCCCGATGCCAATAAGGGCAACCGAGAGAGCGAAGAACGCTTCAAGGAAATCAATGAAGCCTACGAAGTCCTCTCGGACCCTGAAAAGCGCAGCCGCTACGATCAAATGGGCGAAGCCTGGGCCGACTGGCAACAACAAGGCGGGCGCGCGGAAGATTTCGATTGGGATTACTGGACCTCCGCGCCCAGCTCAAGCGGACAACATGTCTACGTACGTCAGGGAACGCCAGAAGATATCAAAGACCTCTTTGGCGGCGGCGAAGGGGTCTCCTTCTCAGACTTCTTCCAGCAACTCTTCGGAGGAGGCACGGGCGGCAGCAGTCGGGGACAGAATCAGGCTCCCGATAACGACTACGGCGATTTTGAAAACTATACCAGCGGCAGCAGTGGCCGCGGGGGCGCCGGAAGTCCATTCGGCGATTTCTTCGGCGGCGGCAGCAGCGGCAAACCCCGCCCCAATCGCTCCGGCGTGCGCATCCGCAGCAGTCAAGGCGGCGGCAACAGCGGCACCGGTGGAGTTCGCCCCAAACCGCAAAGCCACGTTTACGAACACCCACAACCGCAACCGCAGGCCCAATCCCAGCCCCACGCCCAGACCCAATCCCCCGGCTACGAACAACCGGTCGATATCACCCTGGAAGAAGCTTTCAAAGGAACCTCTCGCCTCCTCCAGATGGGAGAACGCCGGTTGGAAGTCCAGATTCCCGCCGGAGCGGATAACGGCACGCGGGTAAGAATCCCCGGCGAAGTCATCCCCGGAATGGGCAAGGCCGCCGATATCTACCTTATCATCGAAGTTCAGCCCCACACCCGCTACGAACGCAAAGGGGACGATCTTTACATCCACGTCAATGTGGATCTCTATGCTGCCCTTTTGGGCGGCGAAGTGGCCGTCCCCCTGCTCAATGGAAAGACGGTCATGCTGCGGATTCCACCGGAAACCCAAAACGGGCACGCCATCCGCCTGCGCGGGAAAGGCATGCCCCGATTACAACAGCCCGATAATCCCGGAGATCTCTATGTCGTCGTTGATATCCGTCTGCCCACCGGGCTGAGCGCTCAAGAACGCGCCCTGTTCGAACAACTACGGCAGTTGCGGGAAGGCCGATAAAAACTCTGATTCTCAGGGGAAGGAGAAGTGATGTTCAAACGCACCCTGGTTGCCCAAAACGCAACCCCGGCTGCCGGACAGACAATCTTTTCCGTTAAACAGATACCCTGAAAATATTTCAATTCACGCTGATCTCACCACAGAGACACAGAACGCACAGAGCGAGATAAAAATTTCTTCTTTGTGCCCGCTGTGTCTCCGTGGTGAATTTTTTTATAAAGGAGATCCCTATGCACACTCGCAAACTTTATCCGCTCATAACCACATTGATCGTGCTCTCCATCTCATTAGGATGTATGGGCACCTCCCGTACCACGCCCAAACCGACTTTGGTTCCTACATCTACAGCCGTACCCACCTCTCTCAGCCCGATAACGGCACCCTCCGGCACCCTCATCGAACTCCAAACCCAGGTAGAAAATGTCTCCCAGGCAGTTCAAAATTCCGTCGTCAATATCACAGTCAGCAGTACCAGTTATGACTTCTTCATGAACCCGGTACCACAGGAAGGAAGCGGGACCGGCTTTGTCTACGACGATCAGGGACACATCGTCACCAATTACCACGTCATCGAAAATGCCGATCAAGTTACCGTAAATCTACCGAACGGCGCACTCCAACAGGCCACCATTGTCGGCACCGACCCAACCAACGATCTGGCCGTCATTCAAATCGATCCCACCGATCTGGAACTGATCCCCATTCCGCTGGCCGATTCCACCCGACTCCGCGTGGGGCAATTCGTCGTCGCAATCGGCAATCCTTTCGGGCTGCAACACACCGTCACCTTCGGCATCATCAGCAGCCTGGGACGAATCATCGACAGCCCGGACGGCCGTTATATCGGTGAAGCCATCCAGACCGATGCCGCCATCAACCCCGGCAATTCCGGCGGTCCCTTGCTGGATCTGGAAGGTCGGGTCATCGGCGTAAATTCGCAAATCGTCAGCACCAGCCAGGACAACGCCGGAATCGGCTTTGCCATTCCGGTAAACACCGTCCGCCGCGTCGTTCCCGAACTGATTTCCCAGGGGCGCTATCGCCACCCCTGGATGGGCTTGCAGTTCTTCGCTTCGGGATTGACGCCCCAACTGGCCAAAGATCTGGAAAGTTACGGAGCCCCCACCACGCCCGATCATGGGATTCTAATTCTGGGAGTAGAACGAGGCTCGGCCGCAGCAAATGCCGGATTGCGAGGAGGACAGAAAAACATCCGTGTAGGACGCAGCCAGTTGCCGGTAGGAGGAGATGTCATTACCGCGATCAATGATGTGACCATGAACGAACCCAGCACACTGATGGCTTATCTGGAAGCCAATACGCAGGTAGGAGATACCATTCAGGTCACCATCATCCGCGATGGAGAAACCCTAACAATTCCGGTCACCCTGCAAGAACGGCCTCAGTAATTTTCAACCTGTGTGGTTGGCCCGAAAAACATCGAAGAAAAAGCCTATATTTTCGCGGGCTGCGGAAGGCCCGCGAAAACATAACAAAAAACTTTCTATGATTCGTGGCCGCCGTAAACGGCGGCCACGAATCATAGAAAGTTCTGTTACCCTACACTTCCGGCAATGCCAGATCAACCAGCCACTTCGTCATAGCCGCCAACGCCCGCTTTGAATAGGCGGCCCCGCGATCGCGCTTGCTGCGGATGCGTTGGGTCAGCTCCGGCATCAGCCCAAAATTGGCCTTCATCGGCTGAAAATTTTTGGCCTCGGCATGCGTAATGTAATGAATCAACGCCCCCACCATCGTTTCCGGCGGCGGCACTACCAGTTCCTGCCCCAAAATCAGCCGGGCGGCATTGATACCGGCCAGCCATCCTCCGGCAATATTCCCGGCGTAACCTTCCAAACCAGCTATCTGCCCGGCAAAAATAAGATCCGGGCGCGCCTGCAACTGCAAGGTCGGTGCCAACAACCGGGGAGCATTGAGATAGGTATTGCGATGCATCGATCCATAACGCACAAAATGGGCCTGTTCCAACCCGGGGATCAAACGTAATACCCGATCCTGCTCGCCATATTTCAAATTTGTCTGGAAGCCGACCAGATTGTATAAAGTCCCGGCCGCATTATCCTGACGCAACTGCACTACAGCATGAGGGCGATGCCCGGTCCGTGGATCAGTCAGGCCCACCGGACGCAAAGGCCCAAAAGCCAAAGCCTGCTCTCCCCGTCCGGCCAGAATTTCGACAGGCAGACAGGCCTCAAAAAATTGCGCCTCCTGCCGCTCAAAATCCCGCAGCTCAATCCGTTCCGCATTGATCAAAGCTTCATAGAAACGACGGTACTCCGCTTCATCCATCGGGCAATTGATGTAATCACCCTCTTCCTCCTCGCCGTGCCCGTACCGCGAAGCGCGAAAAGCAAGGTTGAAATCAATCGAATCCAGCTCCACAATCGGGGCAATGGCATCAAAGAAAAACAAAGCTTCGGTTCCCGTCAGCCCGATCAACGTTTCGGCCAGCGCTGGCGAAGTCAAAGGCCCGCTGGCCACCACCACCGGCCCTTCCTCCGGTAAAGTCGTCACCTCTTCACGGTGCAACGTAATCAGTGGATGTTCTAGAATCCGTCGGGTCACCTCAGCCGAAAAGCCTCCCCGATCCACCGCCAACGCACTGCCGGCGGGAACACGCTGCTGATCCGCAGCCGCCATCAACATCGAACCGGCCTGGCGGAGTTCAGCTTTAAGCACCCCAGCCGCCCGATCCAATCCGTCAGACCCCAAAGAATTGGAGCAAATCAACTCTGCCAGCTGTTCGCCGGCATGGGCAGGGGTCATTTTCCCGGGCCGCATTTCATAAAGATGCACAGCCACCCCCAACCGGGCCGCCTGATAAGCCGCTTCACAACCGGCCAAACCGCCTCCAATAACCATCAACTCACGCTTCACCATTCCTCCCTGATTACGATGTAAAAAATTACGCCGGCTTTGATACAAAAGAAGACCTGAGTCGCCATCTGGCGCTCAGGCCCTTTCCTAAATTCGGGCAAACCGAAATTCGAGTTAGCCTGAAATTGATCCGCCCTTTACCTGCATTTAATCTGCCAATCCGGCGCGGTTCAACTCAAAGCTCTGCGGCTATGCTAAAAACACTATCCGCAAGGTTAGTCCGATGGTTTGAGATCCTTCGGGATAGAAAAATGCTCTCCGGTAGGCGGTTCAGCCGTTAATAGATTGCGTGCTTCATCGCTCCACTCAACTGGCACCATCACCCGCACCTGGCTAAACTCCGTAGAAGGTTCTTCCGGCGCGGTTCCAATGGCTTCATAGCTGAGCATTACCGGAATACCAGCACTTTCCAAGGCCCCACGGACCACCATTGCTCTCAACATTCCCTGCGTAACATACACAGTAACAAGTCCAATTTGACTCTCGTTGATTGCCATGGCACACCTCCTCTCTGTATAGCTATAGTGTGAAGCATTTTCAAAGATTTGTCAATCCCTATATCTAACGGGGTTGCGTGCCTACCTATTCCTGGTATAATGCGGGCGCATGTTTTCAATGCCTGTCACAGGTGGGGGACCGAATGAGCGAGAATGCCCTGAAACACGGCCAAGCCTGGGAAGAGTTTGCTGTTCAGCCCAGAGATCTGGATTATTTAATTAATTTAATGGTCGAAACTGAACAGCCATTTTCCCTTGACAAATTGGCCAAGGCCCTGGTGGAACAGCGCCACCAGGAAACCGCAGATCAAATGCACCAAACGCTGGTTCAGGGTCGAATCTATCGCCCCAAAGAATCCTATCAGGTAGGAGAGAAGCTAATTCTCCCCCAACTTGAAAATCGCTTTGGAGATGTTATAGCTGTACGCCTCGGCCATAATCCTGAATATCCGTCGTTCCAGGTACTTAAAATTCGCCTGGAAGATGGGAGTGAACATGAATATGCGGCGGCGCTGCAGCATCCACATCCTTTAAACGATGCAGTATATCAGCCACCCAAAGAAGAAACGGCTGACAGCCTTTACGAACAATACGGCACCTTCGTTCGAGAAGAGCTACACCTCAAACTGGAAAGTTCTTCCCAATTTGTTTCTGTGGGAGAACAATGGTTTGTCCGCGATCTCTTGATGGAAGTGCCGGCCTGGCAACTTAACATCGCTGAAGCTCTGTTGGATATGGCGGGAGGTGGTCCGTTGCCGACCATCGATTTCCTGACCGAAATGGATTTACCCAAAGAAATTCCACAACCTTTACAAATTTTCTGCCTGGAATATGCACTGAGTCAGGATCATCGTTTTGATGAAGTGGGCCCCACCGGTCAAGGAGTCTGGTATCTGCGCCGGATGGAACCGCAAGGAGTGCGCGAAACGCCGGCTACCCTGCGCTACATCCCTATCCCTTACAACCGGGGTTTGCTGGGTGAAAATGCCTTGGCGTTGGAAAACCGCGTAGATGATGAATGGGCCGAAAATACTTTTCCCGGAAAATCGGAAATTTCTCTTTCGGTTCTGCTTTCCTATCCCCACTGGCGTTGCGGCACATTGCCCTTAACGGCCCGTCTCAAGAAATTCTTCCCCACCGCCCGACTAACGGATCGCATCCGCTTTAGTTTTGTGGATGGCGAAACCCGGGAAGAATTTTCAGGCTGGGTAGTGCGAAGCGGCTATTATGTCTACGGACTGGAAAGCTGGTATCAGCAGATCAAAATCGGCGTCGGCGCCTACATTGATCTACGTCAGGGAGAAAGTCCCGACACTATCATCATTCAGGCCCGGCCGCTGCGTTCCAAGCGCGGAGAATGGCTGCGTACAGCGACAGTCGAAGGCAACAAACTGGCCTTTGATATGACCCGTGTTCCGGTCAGCTGTGAGTTCGATGAACAGGCTGCCATCGCTGTCCCAGATCCGGCAGCCGTCGATGCGCTGGCCGAAAAACTACGCCGCCAGTCGTTGGATTTACTGGTCGAAGAAATATTCCGCGAACTGGCCGTGCTCAGCCTGCAACGTGCAGTCCACGCGGTAACTCTTTACAGTGCCATCAACCTGATCCGCCGGGTCGCTCCGGCTCCCTTGTTGGCGGCCCTTTCTACGGCCCCCCGGTATGTTTCGCTGGGCGATAACTACTGGGCCTACCGAGGTGACGAAGCATGACCAATCTGCCTGCTGTTCCATCCCTGGCCGGATTCATCAAGCCTACGCTTGACACACTTTTTCATATTGATTATGATTGGTGGGTGAAACGGGGAGTGGATCTCAATGTCGAGTTGGTGGCACACCTTTGCCCGGAACACAAAGCCACCTATGCTGGACAACGACTCAACGAGAAAATCGATTGGATCGATATGCAAACCGGAGAAGTCAAGCAAATCGAAGGCTTGCAATATCTGATCCAGACCCATTGCAGCCGCCAACCAGATTACACAACGCAATCCTCAACACTGGTTGAAGGAATTTTCCGGATCTTTTTAAGTAACGGCAATCAACCGCTTTCCCCTCGCCAGCTGGCAGGGGAGTTGCACCAATCTCCGGAACAAATCCTGAGAACGCTTTCCGGTGAAGTGCGCAAAGGGATGCGGCCCATGATGAATCCTTAAAGTTAAAATGCCCCCGTAGCGCAATAGGATAGCGCAACGGACTTCTAATCCGTAGGTTGTGGGTTCGATTCCCACCGGGGGTGCCATGCGGGACTGATATTGAAATTCGAGGGCCCTGGGCTGAGGTATTATCCTCCCTGGGGCCCTCAAATTTTTGGTCACCATTGTCGAAAATATAGCCGAATGGCGGGTTGAGCCTGGCCTCTACGATCATTCCTGAATTCAGATCCAGCACGAAATACTCGAACAACAACCATAATAACCGGCGCCGCTGTTTGAATTCCAGCCGGAGATAACCCGCGCCGATTTTGGTGAGCACCTCCAGGGCCCGGTCCAGGTTGGTGATGCGGTCACCTACCCCCCGCCCGATCTGTTCCAGCGTGGTCTGATGCTGCAATAGTTTGACCCGGCATTCCGCCGTCAGTTCATCGTAGGCCGTGTCGGAAAGTTTTTTCATGGCCCAGAGCCGGGCATAAGCCTTCTCCTGCTCTCGCAGGTCAGCGATCTGCCGGCGCAGGTTCAGCGACTGCTGCTCGATGGAATCCTCAATGGCGTGCTGAACAGATTCCGTGTAGCGTGCCTTGAGCTCTGGGACCCGGCCCGGATCGACCCCCACCAGGGAGATAATGTCGTCGATCTGGGCATCCACATCCTCGCACAGAAAATACTGCGATCCTATCGCCGACCCCTTCTTCCCCGGGGGCGTGAAATAATAGGAATACAATCCCCCGGCCTTTCCTCGGGCTACAGTGCAGCGCATTGGGACCAGCTGGCCGGCCCGGCGGGTCCGCAGCATCCCCTGGAGCAGATAGGGGTGGCTGGCCTTCATTTTGCGGTGGTCGTGCTGTTCCAGGATTTTCTGAGCCAGGTCGAACTCTTCATCCGTCACGATAGCCCCCGCGTCGTGACGGATCTGGCCGCGCTTGATCTCGAAGGAAGCGCTGATAACCCAGCCAGCATAAAACGGATTATGATAGATTTTCGACAGATCCTGGGCGGCCGTGTGATTCATCCCTTTCTCATCGGTCCAGGCCCAGCGTTTCCCACAGCGCCGTAGATAGCCCCGCCGATCCAGTTCAACGCAGATATCATCCAGGGAATGATCTCCCGTCAGTAACAGATCCCAGGCCTCGCGGATGACGGCAGAGCGTTCCAGGTCCATCTCCACCCATTTTTTGTAGTGATCGCCGACAATCTGCTGCCGGCAGTTCGTGTACCCATCCGGAGCCCGGGCAACAATGCTACCGCTTTCGACCTTGGCCTTCATTCCTCGGATAACTCTGTCTTTCATCACCCCGATCTCGTGCTCCCCCAGCCCCAGTAGGAACGTAAAAAGCAGCCAGCCGTCGGGCGTTGTAATGTCGATCGTGGGATTACTGGAGGGTATTACCTGCACCCCGATCTGCCGCAGCTCATTGGCGATCTGGAGCCCCTCCGCCGTGTCGCGTCCGAAGCGGTCGACGCGATAGATCGCCAGGTGGCTGAATCGGCCGCTCCGGGCGTCTTCCAGCATAGCCTGGAAGCCGGATCGGTCGTAATTGGTGCCGGTCAGAATATCCTGGTAGGTTGAAAAAATCGGCAGCGCCAGCCGGCTGACGATGTTATCGTTGATGGCGTCCACCTGGGCCGCCATAGAATTCTCGGGACTCTGGGAATCCTGGTCTGACGTGCGAAGATAGACGGCGATACCGGGGACTCGTTTGATGGTTTCTTTTTTCATGGACCCTCCTGCCGCCAGTGTACCACACCTGAAAACGGCGTTTCAACCCAAATGATACGCAATACCTCTTGCAATCTGAAAATTATTACACTGTGTAATAAAATCCGGGTGGATTTTTAAATAAAACAGGTCTGGCGTGCACTTTTGGTTGACGGTGATTTTAGTTATATGATAAATTTTTCGGCATGGAAAATATCGATATCGAACTATGGAGAATCTTCGAGGTGGCCGGCCTGCTGGCCGCAGTCCAGGCCGGAGTTGGTGAGGGGGCCGCAGCCGAAGAGATTGATAATCCCATCCAAATCGAATCAGAAGAAGAGCCGGGATATCTGCGAATATTCGCAGATGCAAAAAGCGCCCGGCAGTGAGCCGGGCGCTTTTTCGTTATTCTGGATAAACTGCTTTTTCTATTCCATCGAATGCCATTTTAAAACGTTTTACAAATGTCTTTACCCACTCGTCGGGGGGTAGCTTTTCGTCTACTGAATTATCCATCGAAGTTTTAGCGATTCTGTATGCGGCTTCTATCAATGCAACTTTCTCGTTGTCCGAATGAAACATTACTTCCATATGTATAATCTCCTCTCTAAGATTTTTTAACCAGTTTCCTGGTTTTATTTCGTAGTGACCTCGATCGACCATGGGCCCGTCGCCGTGACAACAACTACTTTTGTTCCGCTTCCCGCCATGACCGTACCCTCGTAAGGTGCAATTTCGTTGACGGCCAGGTCGCGGCCGGTTCCGCTGTAGGTCCAGATCACGAAATTACCGTCAGCCTGGCCGGCATCGATCCTGAACAGGTCTGGGTTGTCGCCATTCAGGAAAAATACGTCTGACCCGGTTCCGGTAATCGTTCCAGGAATAGACTCGATGCGCATCGACTCAAACGGCAAAATGGCGATTTCCCAGCTCCCTGAGGCGGTAATTTCAAACCGCGCCGTCTCTTCGCCGTCCATGAAATCGAGCGGCAGCGTCCCCTGGTATTTCCCGATTTCATTGACTAGCAAATCAATCTTATCCCCGTCAGCCCCATAGTTTTTGACTACGAAATTACCACCGCCAGTATAGGTAATCTTTACAATTGCCGGCCCTGGGAATTTCTCCACATCGACGACAGAATCGCCCCTTCCGCTCAAAACGATCGGTGTGGGTGTCGGGGTTGGCGTGGCTGTAGGCCTGGGGGTATTGGTCGGGCCTGGGGTTCTAGTCGGCGGCCGCGGAGTGAAGGTGGGCCTGGGCGTGTAGGTAGGTTTGGGGGTTTGCGTTGGGGCGTTGGCCGTCATTTCGGCCCGGGCGGTCGCAGTGGCTTTGAATTGAGGACTTGATCCAGTAATAGCGGAAATGATAAAACAGATGAGGCAGAAAACAGTGATGGCTCCAACGACAGCAGCGGCGATCTTCCAGGAAGTTTTCATCGGGGGATCTCCTTGAGGGGGTATTTAACGCCGGCCAGGGAGACCGACGCTACCGACTGATTTTATAAATTTTACCGATCTCCTTACGTTTTTATCTTTGAAACCGTACCATTTGAAAACCAAATATAATTAGCGCCGCCATTTTTACGCGGGGTTCCGTAAATCCATCGTTCTTTGACAATCCCAGTTTTTGTTATCTCTTTGTCATCTATAGAATTAGGAAATCCCCATGACAATTTTACCATCTCTTCGGTCATTCCGATTGCTATTTTCCCGTCCAAAATTCTATTACAAGTTACTTCTCCCCATTCTGACATTTTAGATCTGACATATGCAATATTTCTCAGGCGCTGCTGTTTTATAGCCTCCTGATCCTGGAAATACTTTATTATTTGTTGAGCTATTCCAATGCCTATAATTATAAGTCCGATGATAAACAGCCCGGAACCTATTGGATTGACACGATTTCCATCGTAGGTTGAATACATAGAACAACACCCAATGGAGGAAACGAGTACTCCGATAATGATTGTGATCATAAGACTCTCCGTTACGGAAGCGCAAATCCAAATGCAATGATAATAACCCCGAGAACTATCCCCGAGATTCCCGGCCAGGAGATTCCGCGTTTCTGTTTCCGGCTCCAGATCAGATACCAAACTGCGATTGCTACACTTAACGTTCCAGCTACCAAAACCATAGATCTCAGCATAGTGGCCCCTACTTTGGTAAAATGGAATCTTCCAGCATTTTAACGACAAGCAGTTCCATAATCATAAAAAATACAGGGATCGTAAATCCAACGATTACCCAGGTGATAAACTGAATCGCCGGCGTGAACAGCATGGCGATCGCCCCGAGGAGAAAAACGATCATGCCGTAAATCCCCACAATGGTAATCCCGATATCTGGGACCTGGGCGATCCGGAACCGATCTGTGCGCCATTCCAGATTTCGCCAGATGGATCTGATCCAGGGATGAACGCTCCAGCGGACGACCGATGCGCCGGCATCGTTTTCGCAAAAGCAGAATCTTGAAATCAGTGGAAGGAAAATACGGCAAAGGAGCCGCTTAAATTTTGATTCTGGAAGAGGGGCTTCCAGAACTTCAGTATCGGCCTTCATCGAAAGGAAGGTATAGCGCCGCTGCTCTGGTGTGAGCTTTTTGAATTCCGAATTGAAGTAGTTCTGACTCATTCCGTCTGTGATTCTGGTTTGGTTATCGCCGTTGATCTCCGGCCCCTTCCCTCGGTAAGAAATCGCATGTACTCAATCACGTGCTCTTTTTCCTCGTCGGTAAGGTCTCCAAACAGCATACTGGCCTGTAGATCGATGCTGCTTTCTCCGGTTCCCTCGATTTCTGATCCTGGGATGGCCGGCATCAGTCCGGCCTTCTGCATCACGAATTCGGGCTGCAAGCCCAATGCTTTCGCTATTGAAACACATGTTTTTGCAGTTGGGTTTCTCTGTCCTGAAATCAGCATACTAACGTAAGAGGGACTCAATCCCGATCTTGTCGAGAATTGAGCGCTATTGATTCCTCTTTTTTCTATTTCTTCTAAAAGCCAAGTTCCAAACATTTTTACAGTTTACAATATTTAACTTCTCATTGGTGAAGCAAAGTGTTGACAAATGAGAAGTTTTAGTTTACAATGTTCACATCTGAGAAGTGATTTTTTCACAAGCGAGAATCGGAGGTGTTAAATGGCTAAGCAGAATGATAACATCCAGATAATGGTTCGGGTTCCTCCTGAGCTGCATGCCAGCATTATCAGCGACGCGAAGGATGAAGGTGAAACCATTTCCACCATTGTTCGGCGTCGGCTGCGTGAGCGGTACGAGGAAATGCGGGACGAATACCGGACCAAGAATACTCCTGTGTGCGAAACTAACGCATAACAAAAAAAGCGGCCCCCAACGTGTTGAAGCCACGTCGAGGGCCTTTTAGCGTAGGGCATACTGAGCGCCCGCTTACATCCTCAGTATAGCCACTTTCACTAAACCGGTCAACAGTTTGAGGGGAACATGGCAATAAAACGCACCATTCTGGTAGACATAGAGGATCTGATCATCGAGAGCGACCTGCGCACGCAGCAGGATCTCGATGCCGGGTTCTCTGCCTCGATTTCATCATCCGGCGTTATCCAGCCCCTCATCGTCACCAAGGCCAAAGACGGCCGGTATATCATCATCGACGGCCGGCGCCGTTACCGACACGCTCTGGCCCTGGGAATGACCCAGATCGAGGCCACAGTCATGGTGGCTGAAACCTATGAAGAGCGCCTGCTACTCCAGATAGAATCGAACAGATACCGCCAGGACTGGACGGCGCTGGATATGTCCCGCATCGTCAGCGAGTTGATGACTCGCTGCGGCTGGACCCAGGAGCATACCGCCGAAAGCCTCGGATTGAAGCAGGCCCAGGTCAGCCAGTATCTCGGCCTGCTGCGGATGGCCCCGGAAGCTCAGGAATTGGTCTCTGAGGGCACGCTGGAATTCTCCAGCGCTCGGGAACTCTGCCGGCTCAACGACAATCCCGACGCCCAGCGTGCCGCCTGCGCCGAGATCCGCCGCCGCTCTACTGAACGCCAGGCCAAACGCACCGGTGGAAAAATCACCTACCGCCAGACGGCCAACATCGTCGCCCGGGTCCGCCAACCCCTGGAGAAGATCCAGCGTGAACATGATCTGCAATCCGCCCGCGCCCTGGAACGGCAAATCGCCGCCCAGCCGGCCGCCCTGGCCAGCGTTACCGACAGCGATGAGATGGCGCAGATCGACGCCGAGGGCGGCGACTTCATCGCCGCTGAATACCTCAAGCTGATTTCAGAGGCCTGCGAATACCTCAGTGGAATTCCCACCCCCACCGGCACGGTGGGCACGCTCTGGGCTGAGGCCCGCGCCCGGGCCACGGCCTGGCTATCACAATCACAGGAGGACTAAACATTATGGATATCGCTATTGCACACGATCAGGAACGGCGCTGTGGCCTACGCCACGAGGGCACCTATCTGGTGTCCGAGAACAACTCAGTGAGCCTGGATGGTGACCGGGCCGCCGGTTCCGACGGAGAAACCTCCGGTCTCATCACGCTCAACCCGCCGCTGCCCATCGTCTCGGTGCGTGTCCCTCGCCGGGGATACATCTACACCGATGGCGCCTATCTGCTGCGGGCGTCTCGCGGCCAGCTCGCCGACGTTCCCGTCATCGACCCCGACATCGCCGAATCGAACGCTTTCAGCTGGAGGGCCTTCGGGATGCGGGCGAGCGACCGCCTCGGTAACGGACTCGCCGAAGACGCGCCCACCGTGGGGGCCGCCATCCGAAAGCTCAGCGGCCTCGAATGGCGGGATATCGAAGCGGCTCAACACTGGGCCGCCGAGATCAGCCTGAAGACGGACGCAATGAGACCGCATTATCCGGCGGTTCAGTTGTATCCCATGGTGGTAGCGGCCCGGCAACTCTATAGCGTCATTCGGCGCGGCAGCCTGCCTGGATATGTGCTCGACGGAGCCGGCGCGACCGTGGCGGCGTCCTGGCGGCTGCTGCACGCGGCGGCCTGGGCCGGCATGTTGGGCACCGGCATCCGTTCGGCCGTGGGGCGGGTTATGCAGTCGGCGGGGGCCGGTCTGGATGCAGCCTACGCCATCCGCATGAAAATCCAGCCGGCGCGGGTGGCGCCCGATCTGGTTGACTGGGTCGGGGCGCAGCATTACCCCGATCCCCAGGATTACATCGACGAGGCCCGCAAATTGGGGATCAGCCGGCGAATGCCGGGAGTTCCCAAGGCTGTCGTCCCGACCTGGTCGCGGGCCTTCCTGGCTCATCCCCGGTGCCGCTTTATTGACGGAACCGTTGGCCCCGGAATCTTTGGGTGGTACACGATCTCGCAGGTGCAGTATGTTCTTCCGCCCGACGGCGGTCTGGAGAGCGTCCCGCGGGACATCATCGCGGGGCAGGTCGTGCCGGTTCGACCGGTGGTAGAGGAGGCAGTTCATGGATAAGGTGATTTTGCTCCGCGTTCAGGAATGCTCTAACTGTCACGGATTCGGCATGGTCGGCGCTTTTCCCGAAGTGACCTGCTGCGTTTGTCATGGCACCGGCTATGTTCGTCACGAAGTCCTGGCCGATGCCAGTGTTGCCGGAGTTGCTCGAGAAATCGAGCTGCTGAAGAACGAAGCCCGGCTCGCTACCGCGCTGCGGGATGAAGCCATCGATGACCTGCGGACGGCCAACGAACGGATCTCAGAGCTGGAGCAGCTGCTCTATGAGGCCAACGGCGCCGCAGATCAGGCCGCGTCGCTCGTTTGTGGATGGGCCCCGGTCGACAATGCCCAGCTCGAGCTGGGCAGGGCCTATTGGGAATGCCTTATCGGCTCAGACGGCGGTTCCGGAGCGGCTCAGTTTCGACTGCGCGCCGCTGAGCATATGGTGGAAGAGTTGTTAAAAATCGAGGTGCGCCATGAGCGAAATTCAAATCGCCCGATATGGAAAAAATAATGTTTTGCTGGCCGGCAGTGAGGAATGGATCTCTTACGAGGCCCTCGCCGCCGGATATGTGTGCAGTCGCTGCGGACAGCACCCCCGCCAGAGCTGGAACGGGAAAATAAACTATCCCCGCTGCGCCTGTGGTCACGTTGTGAAGGTCGAGCCGGTGGAAGAGCCGGCGCTGGAGGTGGCGTGATGGCTATCGAAATGGATATTCGAGGAATTTTCGGAGTTCTCAAAACCTGGGATTCCCGGTACACGACCGACCACGCCGAGGCCGTTGCTGCCTACGGGCGATTGCGTGGGCTGACTCCCTTCGCCGAATTCAGTCCCATTCTGGACAAAGACGGGCGACTCAGTTTTAAAGATCACTACGGCGTCATGCAAAGGCACGCCCAGCTGAGCGGAGGGTACTCGAAGCGCGTTTATCGCGTCGCGGATCCAAAGGCTCCCAACGATGTGATTTTTGATGTAGTCGTGGTAGCTAATTCTGACTGGCCCACGATTCAGTCCATGATGGTGATGGGATATAAGCGTGACGAGATAATGCCGGCCTACGAGCATGTCGGTAGGGGGACTGTTACCGCTACCGAGCAGCAAAAAAGGCGCCCACCGAATGGATGGACATGGGATCGGGTAGCGATCAAGCGAGGAACTGAGGCTGCGTTAATGCAAGCTTTCGGAAAGGCACCCAGTCAGGACGGGCGCATGTCCGAGACTACAGTTTTGCCATCCGATCAGGCGGCGGATGCATTATTCCCTGCGCAGCGTGATCCTGTCGAGCGCCGCGAACAAAGCCGGGCGGCAGATCCGGAACCAAAACCAGCCCCCGCTCCGGCGCCGAAGCCGATTGAGATGCCGCGCATCAATCCTGCGGCGTTGCAGTTGGATGAGTCTGTACCCGTGCAACCAGCACCGCAAAAGCTCGATCCAAAGGCGCAACTTCCAGGAACGCCCCAGCCGACCCCGGTCCCCGTCTCCCTGCCGGCCCCCGTTCCCCCCCAGGCTACCCCCGCGGCGGCGGCGAACAGCGGGACTCCGACGGCGCAGAATCTGCTGGAACGATTCTCCGCTGCCATCGAGCAGGCCGCCGGCGAGACTCCTCGTAAGGGAGTTCGTGCGGCCCTGGCCAAGGGGATGGAATATCCCTTTGCCGGAACTGGACAGGATCCCGAAGATGCCCGGCATTGGGTGATGGCATTCCTCGGGCTTCCGGAGTCCATGCGCGACACCAGCGACCGCGAGTTGGTCGCCCTGGATAAGTGGTTGCATCCCTGGTACCAGGATGGGGTGTATGGATTGAGCCCCGACGGGTGCCGGGATTTGAAAATCATTTATGAGCACATCCAGTCGAAGCGCTCCGTCAAACCGCAGCCGGCACCTGTCTCCGCAACCCAGCCGGCCCTCGACGACGACGACAATATCCCGTTCTAAAGCAATCCGGCCCCCGGCCAGGTCACCGGCCGGGGGCCCACACAAATCACAAGGAGGAAATCAATGTACGGAGACGAACTTATCCAAATTTGTGCAGAACTGGCCCGGCTTTACCGGGAACGCGGAGCGATCCGCGGGTCCCAGGAACGACTGGAACGGGCGATGGAACGCCGGCGCGTCGAGCTGCTGAACGCCGCCGATTGGAAGGCCCTGGGCTCCAACGAACAGCAGCGCGCCGTCGGTATCTCCGCCCTGCTGTCCGGCGATAAGGAGTGGGCCGGGGCCGAGGCCCTGAGCCACAACCGGAACTGCGAACTCATTACGCTGGATGCACAGATCGCCGGGCTGGAAGCGCAGGCCTCGGCGCTGAGGGCCGCGATCCATGAGGCGCAGGCTGTGGCGGTGGCTCCATGGTATTACGAGAATCTGATGGCCGAGAGGATTGAACGGGTGGAAGCGGAAGAGGTCGATGTGGTCCCGACGATTGTCACGCCGGCCCAGGATGCTCCGGCCCCGGCTCCCGTGCCCGTGGTAGTCGTTGAGGACGAGCTGCCGTTCTGAGGACACCATGGATCAGATAAAAGTTTTCTGGGCAATTCACACCTTCCGATCACTGGGCCGCGATGATCTGGCCGACGAGATCGAGCATACAGACCGAGAGCAGACGCTCGAAATGGCCGTCATCGCCGCCGGCATCATGGCCCGGGCCCAGGAAACCCGTCAGCGTGCCGGGGCGGCCGGACTGGCCGGCCCCGGCCTTCTTCGGCGGTTTATTGGATGGGTAAGGAGAATTATCAAATGAGCAAAACCAGGACCTGCCCGAAACACGGAGAGTACAAAGGGTGGCTGTGTCCGAAGTGCCACCCGGGTGGACATAAGCGCAGCTCGATGCAGTTGAAATTCACCGGCAGCCACGTCACCAGCCGGGCCAGCGATCACATCGGGTTCAGCGATTACAGCGCCATGCCGGCAGTCAATGCCAGCGCGGCAGCTGCGAATCAGCGCACTGAACAAGAGTCCGCTTTTGGATTGCGCATGGTGGAAATCTACACGCTCATCGTCGATCCCGATGTTCAGCAACGGAAACAACTCAATTTCGCTGTAGCCGGAGAATACTCTATTGAGATGAAACGCGGTGAGAAATTTCCGGCGGTGGTCGTTTTTTCTGATGGAACAAATAAATGGTTGGCAGACGGATTCCACCGAGTGGAAGCCGCGAAAATCAACAACGCTACGATGATCTGGGCCGATGTGCGCCCCGGAAATAAACGCGATGCGATTTTATACGCGGCTGGATCGAATGCTGAGCACGGATTGCAACGTTCGAATTTCGATAAACGCCGGGCCGTGGAAACGTTGCTCAAAGATCCGGAATGGTGCCAGTGGGGGAATCGGGAGATTGCCCGCCGGTGCCGTGTATCGGATACGTTTGTTGGCTCCATCAGGACTGAATTATCTGCAAACGGTTTGCAGATAACAGAACGGAAGGTGGAACGATCGGGGGCAGTTTACACCATGCGCACCGAATCTATCGGCCGGCAGGCTCAAATTGAGGATCCTGGAGAGGCCGTAGCATCTGCACCGAAGCCAGTGACTCCTACGACATCGGCCTGGGCGGCGACGTTCGGCGAACGCAAACCGTTGCTCCCCAGGATTGCGATGGAGGAAGTTGCGGACGATGAAGCGGTTCCGGCTAGCTGGGAAGGGCCGGCTGCCGCCGCCACTGAATTGCACGAGATCGCTCTTCCCGCCTTTGTGATGGATCGTGATGAACTGATGGCGGATCTTGAGGTAGCGCGGCATAACAACGCGGTCATGCGGCAGAACCTGGAAGCCGCCTACGCTGAGATCCGCGAGTTGCGGGCGGAAAATGAGCGGCTGCGGGCAATGGTCCCACAGATGGCATAGGTGAAGAGATGACACAGGAAGAACTGATTCAGTTTGCGAAGGATGTTTACAGCCTGCCCGATGAAATCGAGTGGGATCTATTTGGATGCTGCCCGTGCTGCGGCCGCAATATTCACGCCGAAGGTTGTGAGCTGGTGCGGCTGACGCAGAAATCGGCGGAAATATATAAACAAGATCAGGAGGAAACAAATGTTTTACCTTGTTAATTCGTTCAGTATCAACATGTTGGATCGCAAAAGCGGAGCGCGGGACATTTCGTTTATTCCGGTAGCACGTGAAGCCGTTAAGAATTTAGTAATCAATCATTCGTTCCGTGAGGAGTTTGCGTGCGCGATCGGGCACGAGGACACCGCCCGCGCGGTGGCCATTGACCTGGGCATGCCCGAATTGGCCGAGCCCTGGGCCGAGATCGCCAAAACTCGCCCGACTATTTCGGCCGAAGGGAACAGTCTGATTGTGGCCCAGTATCGCGGGGAACGCTTGCCGGCGGGAACCACGGAATTACCGATCGGGGCGATTCTGGAATACTGGCAGGTTTACCGGGTTCCGTACAACCGGATTTAATTCGGTTCCGATAATGACAGTTATCGGAACCGTTTTTGAAGGAGGGTCCATGTATGAGTTGGCTTTATTTGCCGGAGCTGGTGGCGGATTACTCGCTACCCGGTGGTTTCTCGGATGGCGAACCGTCTGCTATGTCGAATTCGCGGCCTACCCCGTCAGCGTCTTGCAGGCCCGGATCCGCGATCGATACCTCGACGATGCCCCGATCTGGGACGACGCAAACGCTTTCGACGGGCGTCCTTGGGCTGGATGCGTGGATATCATCACTGCGGGCTTCCCGTGCCAGCCGTTCAGTCTCGCTGGCCAGCAGCGCGCCGACGGCGATCAGCGCAATGGATGGCCTGCAACCATCCGGATTATTCGCGAGGTACGACCGCCGTTCGTCCTGCTGGAAAACGTTGCAGGGTTGCTTTCCGCTGTGGGAAGTGACGGCCGACGGTATTTCGGACGAATTCTCGGAGACCTGGCCGAGAGCGGGTATTCTGCGCGATGGAGAGTGTTATCTGCGGCGGAGGTGGGAGCGCCGCATAAACGCGACCGGGTTTTCATTCTCGGATATCTGGCCGACTCCAACGGTGACGGGAAACAACAACCGTCCCGGAGTGTCGGAGAATTCAGGCCTGGGTCTGGCCACGGCGGTCAGGCTTTGGCCGACGCCGACGGCGGCCGACGGGCGGAGAGCGGGGAATTTCGGGCGCGGGGATGGGAACCCGACACTCGCCGGCGCGGTGAAGTTGTGGCCAACCCCGACGGTGAGCGATTTCAGGGGGCCGAATCTGAACCCTGGGACGCGCAGTGCGAGCGAGCATTCTCTGGCGACTGTGGTGATGTTCCCCACGCCAACGACTCCCGGCGGCGGGCGCAGCGTTCCAGCGGATGCAGTGTGGAATGGGAACGCGGCTTATGCACCGGACGGGAAGAAGTTGCAGGTCGGGTTGGAAACAGTGGTACGACGGTTCCCGACTCCGACGACGAAGGACAACCGGCCGACCAGTCAGGCCAGTATGGAGCGCGGGGCGGGGCCCACTTTGGACCAGTTCGTTGGTGGGACGCTGAACCCGGACTGGGTCGAGTGGCTCATGGGGTGGCCCACCGGGTGGACAGACTGCGCGCCATTGGCGGCGGACAGGTTCCTGCTGTGGTTGCGGCAGTTTGGGATCTGCTGCGGGGAGGATGAGCAATGATTATAAACTGCAGTTCCCACCATATCCCTATCGTTGACCGGTCGGTGCATTGCGTAGTAACGTCGCCGCCGTACTGGGGGCTTCGGTCATACCAGGGGGCGCAATCCGTGAATTGGCCGGAGGTAGTTTACTCTCCCATGCCAGGACTCCAGGAAATAACAATCGATGCCATGATCGCTCCCCTTGGACTGGAAAAGAGCGTTGATGCGTTCATCGGTCATTTGATACTGATTTTTCGTGAGGTGTGGCGGACGTTGCGCGACGACGGGGTGATCTGGGCAAACATGGGCGATTGCTACGCTTATGACTCTAAATGGGGCGGGGCCAGCGGGGGAAAAAATTACACCAGCGCGGGCGGTGGGATTTCTCGACAGCGGAAGAACAGCGGAATTCGTGACAAAAGCCTTGTGGGTCAGCCGTGGCGGTTGGCTTTCGCCCTGGAAGCTGACGGATGGATTCTTCGTCGGGATGTGATTTGGCATAAACGCAATCCCACGCCGGAATCCTGTGATGACCGGCCTACCAACGCCCACGAATATGTTTTCCTTTTGGCTAAGGATCCGGATTACTTCTACGACAAGGTAGCCATTATGGAACCCAGCTTGACAAATGATCCGCGCCACCCATATCTGAGCCGCGGCGCGAAGGATTTTGATGGCCGGCCAGAGGAACAATGGCACGGGGGGAAGGTCAGAGAAGACGGTGATTTTTCAATGCGCAATCGCCGGGATGTTTGGTCAATTTCAACGGAAGGGTATAGGGGTGCGCATTACGCTACTTTCCCGCGCGAGCTCGTTTCTCCCTGTGTCCTGGCTGGGACCAGCGCGCGCGGGGTCTGCCCGATCTGCGGCGCGCCCTGGACCCGGGTGACGAAAAAGAATTTCAGTATTCAGGATGATGTCTCCGCCGATCGCGCGCATCATGGAGCCGACGGACAAAAAGCGCTTGACGAGACCAGCAACTGGGAAGGGTTCCCGCGTGGAGTGACCAACGTGGCGACGTTGGGGTGGCGTCCGACCTGCGATCACGGCGCTGATCCCGTTCCTGCCGTCGTGATGGATCCATTCTGCGGTTCTGGGACTGTCGGGATGGTTTGTCGGGAAACGGGGCGGAAGTTTGTGGGCCTGGATATCTCCTTCCCATATCTGCGCGACCAGGCCCGGGCCCGGGCAGAGAACAAAGCGGCGCCGGTGGATGAGACGCTACCGCTCTTCGCAGCGGTTGAGTAGTTTGGTTCTGATAAGTGGAATTACTGGAACCAAAAAACGCACGAATGGGCCGCTTAAATATGAGGGCGGCATTTGAGCGGCCCATTCTCCAGGATTAAAAAGGAGCAATCAAAATGGACGAGAAAAAATTACAGGTTCTGCGTGATGCAGGATTCGAGGAAATGGCAGTTTATGCGGCCCTTGCGGATCGTGCCACCGGGTGGCAATGGGTGCATCTGGGCACAGATGAAAATGGGCAGTTCGGAAATATCAAGGCCCTACTCGAAAACGATGGGATGACCGATGTATTGGATGAGAACGACGACAATATTGCAAACTGGGATATGGCCGCTGCGGCACGGCATTTGATCCCACAGTCTGCTGAAGCCCTGGCTGAGTCGCTGGGCCGGATTGAGACCCTGTCGGCTGCGCTGACGGCGGCTACAAATCTCTACGGAGACGCGGAGCGGGCGCGGTTCCAGTCGGAGGAGCGGCTGCGCGAGGTGGCAGATGAACGAGATTTCGCACTGGGGCGCGCTGATGAAGCTGAATCCGAACTCCAGCGGGCTGTAGATCTTCTGTCCCAAATTGATGAGGGAAATAACTTCTGCCCGTTCTGCGATTGCGGCCCGCATCCCGATCACATCGATGGATGCACCATCGGAGAATTCCTGAAGGGTCACGTAGAGGAGGAGGATTAACGATGGATGAGAATAAAAACTCGGTGCGTGATGGTGACGTATGCGTTGACTGGATTGAAAATCATCCGTGGTATGGATTACAACGTGAATGCACCTGTGACAACTCGCATGCTGTGCATGGATGTTTTTTTAGTGAATTCAGGTCATGCGATGGACACGGGAAGGCGACATTCCTAAGGCTAAAGCCTGACCGTGCTATGTCAAAGTTAAATTAGCTTCTGATAATCGGCGTTATCGGAACCAAATCTCCCTATTGACAAATCTATATAGATTATTATAATATCTATATAGATTATAAAACAGAGGAGACTAGAGATGAACTACACAGGTGACCGTGTACTTTTTACAGCAAATCGCAAATGCGCCCTCCTGGGGCGCGAGTATAACGAAGGTGATCAGGTCGAGGTTACGTTGACCCGCGATTTCGATGCCGACCGCGAGGCTGGTAGTGGGAAAGGCCCGTGGGGCTGGGCCGGGTTTTCGTCCCGGTTCGTGGCCGCCCTCGGGACGGTCGAGGTGCAGTCCGGAGGCCGGTTGATTCTCCGGGGAGGAAAGTAGAAATGAACCACAATTTTATCGAAAAGCGCGAACGCGCGATCCGTTTTCTGCGCGCAGATGGGTGGATTATCAATAATCCGGATGAAATCCAGGTTGTTGATGATCCGAGTTACATTGATTCAGTTGTCGTGCTGAAACAGCACGGAAACGGAGAATGGGTCGTTGATCTAAGCGACGGAAGCGTCGCTTTTTTTCAGGAGGATTAGAAATGAAAACAGCACTTTTGAGCACAGTTGTTGTACCTGATTTTTCCGAGAAACGCACCGTCGTCGTAGAACCCGTCAACGTTACCGAATATCTCGGCCACGTTGATCGGAATTACTGCGGACACCCGGTTACCGACCGCATCCTGCGCGAGATCCGCCCGGATCTTCCGCCGGCAGAGAGGGGCGGGAAATGGGACGGGGTCGGGTATGCGCTGGCGATCCGACCGCGCGATCAGCTTCGATCTGGATCATGATCGAGGATAGCATGAAGAAAAAATTCGGAACCCTCATTAGTATCTATTTTTCAGAGACCTCCCAGGCGCGCACGAATGCTCTGCGCGCGCGCTTGGCGGAAATTGCGCGCGGTTTCGGGTTCGTCGCGCGCAGGGGCGAGACGAAAGGCGAGGGGAACCTCGCGGGCCTGCTCGAGGCAATCGACATCGGGCTGGTGTCTGTCGTCGGGATGCTCCCCGACGAGCAGATCCCGCGCGCGATCGCGCGGCTGGATGTCATCGCCGCCGCAGATCCGCGCGACGAATGGGCCAAGGATATCGCGGATGCGCTGCGGGACTCGCAGCGCCGGGCCGCGCAGGCGGAGCGCCGCGAGTATGACGAAATCGCGGCGCAGCAAGAAGGGAGCGCCGATGAAACCGAGTAACGAGCTTGCAGTGCGCCTCCGCGCCTCCGCCGTGAATGTTGCGGCGGCCCGTGGAGAGAAACCGGTCAGTCCCGTGCAAGCGTTTTTAAAAATCTTTGTCCAGCCCCGCCGGGACTGGAAGCGGGCCGGGGCCCCTCGCGTTGGGTGGAAGCGCGGGGAGATCGTGGAATGGGTGCAGGCGCGAACTCCGGCGGAGCGCGCCGAAGAGTGGGGTGACGTAGGTTACTACGCCGCCCAGTCGGGCGTCCGGTCTGGTGGCTGTATGCCCTGTTTACCCCGCGAGAAATTGCTGAACGCGCCGCTGAGAAATTCGAGCGGCGAGCACTGAAGGGGCCCGGTTAAACCGGGCCCTCGCTTTTGGTTCCGATAATCAACATTATTGGAACAAAATTTCAAGCGGCGGCCCGGTCACCAGCCGGGCCGCCGGAAAGGAACGAGTACAAATGGAAAAGATTTTAGGGATGGCGATCGGCACGGCTATCGTGTTTTTGCTGCTCACGACTGGGTTTGCACTGGGGACAATCTACGAGAGGGATCAGGTTAAATCCGTCAATGTTCCGGCGCAACAGGCAGCACCTGCCGAGCGCGTTCAGATGACGGTGCAGTTCATCGATCGGGCGGGGGAGGCGGCGCGGGTAACCGTGCTGGACCCTGGAGACTCCGACATCGGGGACTTGCTGGGTGTGTTTCAAAACCCGGAGCTATTCCTGGAATTCAGCGACGCGCGGGCGGCGCTGTTCAGACCAGGAGATCAAACCGTGGTTTGGTGCGACAAGCGCGGGCCCGCTGAATTGAGATTCAGTAACTGCAGTATGCTCCCAGTGGTCAACGGGGAGCCATGACCATATTGGTCCATTATTCCATTCATCGGTGAATCTGCCCCCGGTCAGCGACTTGGCCGGGGGTTTACTTCGAGGTAAACATGAGCGAATTGATAGATTTGATCCAGGCAATCGAGGCAGAACGTCCCCGCCCGGCCCCTGATGCATTGATTGTAGAGCCGGGCCCCAACTGGCCGGAGCTGGCCAATATGGTCAGGGCCCAGGCCTCCGGAATCGTGGTGGATCTGTTGTTCGTGGCTCTACAGGAATTACTGGCCATGATCCGCCGATACAACGAGCTGCACACGGCCTACTGGGCCGAGATCGACGACACCGCCGAGTACCTGGGCCGGCTGGAGGGGGCCTATGCTGAAATCAATGCGCTGAGGGAGCGGGTCGCCGACCTGGAGCAGCGCATCGCCCAGCGGCCGCTCAATCCCAGCGTGACGATCCCCGCCCAGGACATCACCGTCAGGGCGCCGCTCCAGCAGGAGATCCTGCGTGTCGTCGCCTCCGGCCTGGGGCGGAGCTGGCGCATCGGGGACCGGATGATTGCGCAGGGGCTGGCCAGCGACCGGAGCAGCTTCCTCAATGCCCTGCAAAAGCTAACCCAGCGGGGCCTGATCGCTGACTACCAGGAACGCGGGCGGGCTATCCGCTGGACCCCCACGGCCGGCGGTGGGCGGCGGCTGGTCGTGCTCACCGACGCGGGGCGCGCCTGGTGCGAATCCGCGTTCGGTCGGCCGGCGGCAGAGTCCGAGCTGTTGGGGATCGCGCGCCAGCACGGGATCGTTCACGGCGTGGGCATCCTGGAGGCGGCAGACCATTTCCGAACGGCCGGCTACGAGGTTGACGATGCGCCCGAGGCGATCCTCGCGGGGCCTGAGCGCTGGGGACCCAGGGCCGAGCCCGATCTGGTGGTCGTGGCCGACGACGTGCGCTGGACGGTGGAGGTGCAGCGGGAGGTGAGCGAGCGGCTAACGGATAAGTGGAGGAAGACGTTAGAGCTGGCGGGCCGGCTAGTGATCGTATTGTTCAACGAGGAGGCGCGAGAGAACCAAGCGCGGATACTGAAACGGGCCGGAGTAGGCGGAGAGGTGTGGTTGCTCAGTTTGGAGGCGATGGAGCGAGGCGGAGCGGAGTTGTTACCCGGGTAACATAATTTTTTGGTATTGACATTGTAATACAATGTATTACAATAGAGTTAGATTTTAGATGATGGAGGCGGGAAATGGCACAGTTAACAGTTCAGGAACAGGCGGAACGGATTTACCATCAATTCGACCAACAGCGCGCTCAGTATGCCAAACTGGGAATGAAACTCAGCGGAGTCGCAGCTGCCAGCGTTAACGAAATTGCGCAGCACATCCAGAACTGCAACGATGCCGCCGCCGCTGCTGGTCTGGAATATCTCGACTCGTCCGCCGTGAAATGGGGCCTGACCCGCGAGCAGGTTTTCTCCCTGGCTGAGGAAAAAGCACACGCTGCTCGGAAATCCCGCGGAGCCCGCGCTCTGAGCCAGAAATACGGCCGCGAAACCGCCGAGAGAATCATCGCCGAGAAAACTGGCCGCCACGTCAGCCTGAAACAGTAGAGGAAACATGGAAAAAATCACGATCACGGAACATGGTCGAGGAATTTTCGGGATTGGCGGAGTGGGGATTGCTCAGGCGAATGAGATGCCCGTCATCCCGACGCTGGCCCAGGTCGAGCGCGTGCAGCGCCTGGAACGCAATGCTCGCCACTGCCAGCGCTGCGGGGCCAGCGATCTGATCGACGGTGCAATGTTCAGCACGGACCCGGCCTCGGGTCTGTGTGATGACTGTCTGGATCATTAATCAGGAGGTATATCATGGCCGCAGTAACCAGCATTAGGCTAAACGACGGTGAGCGCGAGATCGTCAATGCCATTTTAGAGGCCCACCCGGAACTGGACGGGAATACCAGCCGGGCCATTTCTTTGGCCCTGCATGAATGGAGCAAGGCCCATCCGTCGGAAACGTTCATGTATCCCGTTATCGTTCAGGATCTGGATCACCCACAGAAACCCGATATCATCCGAATTTTACCGGAACCCGGGCGCACGAATCAGTCAAACGATCCCCGCATCGTGGGATGGCTCGGGACAATCAACAACGTTTCAAAAACGGCTCTGGGGAAATTGACGCCGGCGGAAACGCGTAAATTGCTCCGGGAATATGAGATTCAGATCCCAGATAGTGTACCTGTGCGGTTTTGCGATTATGCTGCCGGCGGCAGTGCCGAGGCGGAGTATTTCAATAATCAGTTTTCCTATCCCTACCAGGGGCCCTGGATGGGAATCCCGCCAGATGAGGAGCGGTGGGCAGTATCGCCGGCCACCGTGAAACGCGCCCAGGTGGTATTCAGCAATGGCTATCTCACCATCACATTCACTGATGGAGAGCAGTGGTTTATCTACGAGGCCTCACCCGATCTGAATACCCGGGGTGCCGAGGAGATTTCCGAAGAGCTGGTAGGAAAGCGATTTGACCAGCAGCAATTCTCCCGGTTCGGAGGATAGCCAATGAAACGGGCACTGACGAAGGCCGGTAGACTCCTGGTCCTGTTGCGCCTGCGGCAACAGGGGAGCCTGGATGGAGTGACCCTCCAGGAGATCGCCGACCAATTCGGCGTAAACCGGTCGACGATCATGCGCGATCTGCGCGAGATTGACCAAGCTGAGGCCGAATACCAGCGGATAAAAAATCTCCAGCCCTGGGGACAGGGATGAGAAAGGCCCCGGTTAATCCGGGGCCTTTTCGCATCTGCGAATATTCGCAGATAGATCACACGGGAATCCCTACCGGCCGCGCCTGGCCCATACGGGAGATCCTGACTCTGACAACATCCCCGACGGCCAACCCGGTAGCGCAGCGCGCCGGGATTTTAACCTCCGATCCAGGCGCTATTTCAGCTACTACCGACCCGTTTATTGAGCGCACAATGCACGAATGCACGCTCCCCACCACAGCCGGCGGGACCGTAGGGACTTTTTTTAGCCACCCCTCTCCACGGTTTATAAATCGCCCCACAATGCGCCCGGTCTGGCGCACGGCCTGAGCGGCCGCCAGGGCCTGCGCCGATCCGTTGGCCTCCAGCGCGTTGATAATTTGCGCGATCCGGTCGTCGAGTACAAATAGCCGTTCGCCTTCATCGCAATCTATCCACTGGGCCGTTACTGCCGCCCCGTCAAAAACCCGCACCTCTCCGCCAGCTCCAACTGTTGCATTCATTGCCATATCACACCTCGCAGCTCGCGGTAATTGACCGAATGTAAACCGGGTCAAAAAATGTAAACCCGCTGTATTTTTGGAAATAGATCAGCAGATACTTCGGGGTGTACGGAATAACCGACGGCTTGCTGGTATAGTAATGCCACGTCGAATCTTGGGCATCATAAAACCCAGGGCAGGCCGACAGCCAGCGCAGGCCATAGGTACGAATGGCCGATCCAGCGTAAAAAATACCAGAATATCTCGCCGTGAACGTGTCGTCTCCGTCGTTTGTCTGTCCCTCGCAGGTTAGACCGGACAGTGCAGCCTGATCGTCGTAGGCTATTGTATAGGCCGCCACGTTCTGCGTGTGGACGATGGCAGCGATATGCAGAGCGCCTTTATGGTTGGTAGCTGATGGGGTATACTCGAATTCAATTACAATTTTTATATTTGGACCACCAACCGGGAACGGAATCAGCATGGCCGGTCCTTGCGCATCTACAGCCGACGCCGGTTTCCATCCGCGCCCGGCGACATGCGACCACGACCCACTAACCGTCCCGAGCGTCGTGGCTGGGAATGGGACATCTAAGTCTGAGAATCGCACGCCAGCCGCCTGGGCGAGAGCTTTTGTGTTGTAATTTGTGCCTGAGAAATCGAGGTAATACGATTTTCCTGGCGTCTCAATGCGTTCCAACGCCGAGACCCGTCGCTCAATTTTCAGCAGTTCTGAGTCGGTCATGCCAGCACCTCCTCAAAAGTTCCTGTGATTTTTTCGCCGCTACTATCGACGGTTATCCCTACGGCCGCGACGTGCATATCGAACGATTGCCCGAGGTATTGCGCGGTTACGCGATCACCCAGGCCCCAATGAACCCCGTAAACACAGAGCGGGTTTCCAGAGGAATCGTATGTGTCAACGCTGTCGAATGCGAACCGCGTCACTGGCTGGGCATCCTCCAGGCGGGATTTTGCGGCACTGGCGAGGGCCGTTGATTCTGTGGCGTCGTATTGCCGGCCATCATAGAATAACTCAATCCGATTGAGCGGTGAAGCCCCGACCCGCGCCGTGTCGCCGGTCTCGATGATAATCCGCGCCGATTCCTCTCCCTGCCCACCACCGTAGGCATAGGTTGCCTCATTGTCTCGGCTGATCGACAGGCGCGGGTTTTGCATATTGCCCAACTCCAACGAGAACCACACCGGGCCCTGGGCGCCACCCGGGTAACGATGATCCATTCCGAGCTGTGGAACGTTCGTGATGAACGTGCAAGTTGAACCGTCTCCCGTTGGGACCATATCGAAATACACAGCCGTGGCCGGCGTGTTGCGGCTCGACTCGCTGATCTCGCGCAGGGTTTGGAATAAGGGCTGCCAGGCGCAGCCCTTGGAAATTGATGTGCCGGCGCTGCGGTTTGCCTCGACGGTAACGATGGACATCTGGCGCGCCGTTGCGGCCAGGCTGCCCAAGTTTTCCCTGACGAGAGCTTTCATAACATCGTCAGCATACCCTGTTTTGGTTGTGTATGCGGTTCCCGCTGCATACGCGACAATCCGCCGCATCAGGAGATGGTTGTAGTCAGCTCCGCGCAGGAACAACCGTTCCTGGTTCCCGCTGGTTTTGCGCTCCCAGCTCCGTGCCAGGCCGGCGAACGCGATACCCTGGCGGCGACCAGCCGGCCGCCGCCACGCTACCACACGCCAGTCGGTGAAATCCGGGTAATCATGGGCCGGCAACGCCGATTCAGC
Organism: uncultured Anaerolineales bacterium; assembly: GCA_964501335.1. Taxonomy (GTDB): domain Bacteria; phylum Chloroflexota; class Anaerolineae; order B4-G1; family SLSP01; genus CAZCTC01. The sequence continues at coordinate 115,472 of CAZCTC010000002.1, forward strand.
CAGTTCGATCTCGAATGAGCCGACCGTTCCAATGCGGCGGGCGAATTGTAGTTTTACCCACATTTCAGGAGTTAACAGCTTTACCCGCGCTCCTGATGCATCATGGAGCCAGAGTTCATAGTCCGCATTGCGCGTGTACATTACCCCACCGCCCCGTCAACGGTCAGGTAGGCGTTTTTCCAGGATGCCGTCACCGCAGTATTGGCGGTGTAGTTCAACGCCAGGATCGAGATTTTATTATTCCCGCTCCCGACAATGGGGGCCGGTAGCAGTGACCATGTCCCCAGGTCGGAACCGGGGAGCAGGAATTGAATTCGGTTTCCGCCCCAGCTGCTGGTGATGGTTTTCACTCCGGGGGTGAGGTCAATTGTCACAACCTCACCGGCCTGGATCGGCATGTCGTCGAACAGTAGCCGCTGCCCGCTGTACTCGTTTTTTATCGAGCGAAGGTTGCATGGTCCGGTGATGGCAAACACGGGATAGGCGTCAATCTCGCCGGCATTCTGGGCGGTGGTCACCTCTGGGAATTCTGCATTCCCCGACCCGTCGAATCCGATATACATATCGGTGCGAATCGCCGAAACGAATTTACTCGCTACCGCATTGACGGTAGTCGGCCCAGGGGATCCAGGGAAATCGAACGGATACCGCACCCAGCGGGCGCCGTCCCACAGCGCCGCCCGATCCCACGATGACAGGTATTGCGCGCCAGCCTGGAGATATCCATCAGGTACCGCGTTGATTGCATAGACGGTCGAGAGAGAGCCGGTTAACAACGTAGACCAGCGCACGCCGTTCCATTTTGCAATGTAGCTCGTGGCCGTTGCCGCCGTGCCGGATGTGGCAAATTCTCCGGCCACATAGAGCGACCCGTCCGTATTGATGGCGATATCCCAAACTGTGGCGCTGCATCCGCCGTCCATTGCCACCCAACCAGAACCGTTCCAGTAGGCAATGTAGTTAACTGTCGTCCCGCCTGCCGTGGTGAATGAACCGCCAGCATACAGCCGACTGGTAGCTGCATCGTAAACCAATTTACGACAGGTCCCATTGAGGCCCGTCCCGAGGGCCGACCAAACGCCGCCGGAATAGCGCGCTACCCGCGTGCAGGCCACGCCGCCAATCGTTGTAAAACTTCCCCCGACGTAGATATCCCCATTGGGAGCAATCGCCGAGCAGTAACACGCAGCATCCGGAGCCCCGAATGCCGCCCATGTATTCGTGAGCGGGCTCCATACGGCGCTGTATGAGATGGCGGCCCCGTCCATGGTGGCGAAATCTCCCTGGGCATACACATTCCCGGCCGCATCCTCGGACATTTCCCACACGGTTGAATTTGCCCCCACACCAGTGCCCATGGCCGACCAGCCGAGAGCCGATGGAGTATAGCGGGCCACGCGCACATAAGCGGACCCGCCGGCGGTGGTGAACTCGCCGCCGACAAAAACCTCCTCAGATACCCTCGACGGGAGGATCACATGGGGAATGTTGTTGAGGCCATTATTCATATTGATCCAGTCGCCATTGATGCGGCCGGCGATATAGTTGACCGTGCGCTTGTCGTGGTAATTCATGCTCTGGGACGTGGTGGAGGTGGAATACCACAGCGGATCATAAGCGATTAGCCGAATACCGGAGCGCCGGGTGAATCCACCGGCGCTCGCCGTAATATCTCCCAGGAAATAACACCGCAGGTCGGCCGAGTTGGTCCCGTCGTTGTAGCGCAACGTGAGCGGCTGGAGTGTGGCGGTACGATTCCAGCGCACGGCCGGCCACACGTAGGTTTTTAGCGCGGTATGCAGTGCGTGCAACGTGCTCCCCTCGGAGTGCTCCGTGATGGTGACGATCCTGGGTTTCATGTAAATCGCATCCAGGACACCTCCGGACTGGAGCGGAATTGTGCGCGAGTAGTGCGCCAGTTCCGGATATCCATCGGCCTCGAAAACCTCGACGCTCACATCAGTGCCGTCGAGTGCGAACGTTACCCCGTCAGGGGTAATGATTGAGTGGGTAGCCATGATGACCTATCCTCCGTTCATGGTTCTGAGCAGATTGAAATACACCGGCGCTTCGGAAGCGTTTGACATCCCATTGACCGTCATGTTGTAGTTGTTAGTGATCTGGCGGGTTTCCGAAGCGTTGTAAACCCGCGCCCCCGCCGGCAACTGGACGATTTCCGGTCCCTGCTCACCGACCAGGGCCGCTCCGGCTCGATCCGTTACCCCGCCGTTGGCGTAGGCGATGGGCCCCTGCCCTTTTGTGGGGAGATTGACGGGCGGTTGCTGGATGTCCCACTCCACCGCTATTTTTATATCGGTGGGGATATCGGCGGCCGCCTTGGCGATGCCGGTCAGCAACTGGGCGGCCGTGTCGGCGCTGCCGGTTTTGTTGAACGCCTCGATGGAGGCATTGACGCCTCGCATCGCGGCCGCTGTCTGCTGGTCGATTAACCCCATTTTCTCAGCCACAGTTGTGGCGAGTTCGAGTTCGCTCTCGGTGAGACCGTCAACAGACAATCGCGCCATCATCATCTCATACACGATTTTATTCATTGCCGCCGTGTGGGCGGCTTCAGTTTCCGCCATTTTGGCATTCAGCAGGTCAAGCTCGCCACGGGTCTCGGCGATCCGTTTCGAGTTATCCACATATGTCGTCACGGCCTGACCGGCCCCGTTTATTTTCCCCTGGAGATCCTCGATTCTCACCCCGAGCTGGGCCTGTTTAAGGGCGTTGTCGGCTGATGTCTCCGAGAGTTGGCGCTGAGCATCCGCAAGCTGTAAATTAGCGAGGTTAAGTTCAGCCGCCGTTAACGAGCTTTTTGATTGCGTCGTGACAACGGCACCCTGAGAGCGCTCAAGCCGCTGCAACTCCGCGTCGAGTTCGGCGGCTTTCGCTTTCATCTCGTCCATGTTATTGATGTAGTCGCGATTTTCCTTCCCGACCGCCCCAGCAATGGCGGTTTTTAAATCATTGACGGCCGTTTTACTGGCCTCAATGGCCTGGGCAGTGTCATCGACAGCCACGGCCGCTTTCTGGGCCGAGGCTCCAACGTCGTTGTACCCCTGCGATGCAGCAGCCAGGCCCTTCTGTAGGGCCTCGAAATCGGTGCGGCTCATCGTCTCACCGACCCCCACGCCAAGGGCTATGGCGGCGTCAACCGAGTTGTTGTATTTAAGCCAAAAATTGGCGGTCTCCTGGGCGGTCATTCCCTGGGCCCGCAGGACTGGCTCGATTGCCTTCTGAATGTCGCCCAGCCGACCGGCCTGTACCTGGGCCTCATACTGCGTCCGCGCATACTGTTCCCAGCTCGTGCCAGCCTGGACTGCCGCCTGCGTGTTCTGGGCCAGAGAATCATCCACCCGCTGATTGAACGTCAGCAGCTGGTACAGGCCCTCAGCTGCCGGAGATAGCGCGTCAGAGGCCAGTTTCGCCAGCTCTGTTTTCAGGTTGGCGATCGCCGCACCGGAACGGTCAAACGACTGCACCGTCCCGGTGCCGGCCTCGCCCAAACGGTCAAGGGACTGCTGCCCCTGTTCCATCACGGCCTGGGTGAATGCAGCCTCCCGGCTCAGGCCCTGATGGGCCGCTTGCAGTTCCTCGATCCGGGCGCGCACGCGACCAGAGCTGATTCCGTAATTGTCCAATCTGGGAATGGACTGATTTGCCAGCAGCGCCGCGAAATCGGAAATGCGGCCGCTCACGTCCTGCTGGGAATCGCCGAGCCGCACGGCCATCTCAATCATCCGCGCGGCTTCCTGTTGATTCTCTACGAGGCCCATAGACAATAACTTCGACGCGGCGGCCGTGGCGGTCACGTTGTCTACTGTGTATCCTGAAGCCTCACCAATCGCTCTGAGATAGCTTGCGGCCTGATCGGCTCCGCCGGCAAGCGCCGCGAGTTTCTGCTCTCCGGCCTGGGCCTGGGCTCCCAGTTTGCCGAGCTCCACAGCTGCCTGGACAATTTCAGTTACAGCCAACGCCGCGAATGCGGCTTTTGCTGATGATGCGAAATCAGCCAGGCTCCCGCCTGACTTTTTTCCCTCATCGCCCAGTTTGCGCAGGTCATCGGCCGCGGATTTTGCACCCGGGCCGGCCTGATTTTTTACTCGTACAACTGCATCAAGAGCTACTTCGCTCATTTGTTGCTATTCCTAATCTCGCTGAACTGGCGTTCGTATCGTTGCCAGGTTTCCAGGTCGAGCAGGTCATCCTCTGGAATCTGCTCCACATCCCACGGCGTAAAAAACTGACCGCCGAGAATCTGATTTACACGCTGAGCGAGCAAAACATTAAAAATAAATTCCGGCGGTGCGCTTTTGCGGCCCCCAGCAACCCAGGCTAAGAGCCGCTGCTCACGTTTTTTCGGCGAATCTCCCGATATTTCCCAATGATCTCAAACGAGCGATCAACAAGCCAGACGCCCAGCTCGCCGGATTCGATGAGCGCACGGGCTTCCTCTTCGGAACAGTTCCACAGTTTTGACATGAACTGCGGCTGCTGCTCGGGAGTCGAGATTTTGAATTCGTTCAGCCATTGAGATGATGGGTTGAGCCAAATCTCAACATAGTTACCCTCAAGTTCTTTGTGAAATTCTGATAACTGCAACGTCTCGCGCAGTTCCGGAATGTTCGCTTTCCCGTTTTGAATGAAATTTAGTTTCGCCATATGTCCTCCTACGGCAGCGTAGCCAGTTCGTTGACGACTGTGATATACCCTTGAGTATCAGGGTTCGGGGTCGTGTCAATAACACCGTAGGCCGTTCCGGTCACGATATCATTGCCGTCTTTCTCTCCGATTTTGTCGAATTTCTTCCAAACGACTGGAAGGGCGATAATGAGGGTTTTGTACGAATACGTTGTTCCAGGAGTGGCGACCGCCGATCCCTCAAAAATGATCTTAATAGCTCGCAGCGCTTCCGATCTCCACTTCGCTTTTTCGGCGATGCTGGTGGCGTCATGCTCGAACGTGAGCTGTAACTCGATCTCCGGTTTTATTTGTTTGGTGAACGAAAAGTACAGCTGCCCTCCATCAGTGAAAACAGCCAGCCGCCCGGTTTTGACTTTTACGCTCATTTGGATAAGGGTGTTAGATTTTAGAGTTCCCCCAAGGCCGGCCCACGTATCATCGATATATAGCTTACCTTTTCCAAACAGAATCTCTTCTACCGCCGGAACACTCAATCCGGCAGTGAATGCCGCAGGCTCAACTGTTCTCCCGAGCAGGCTTGCGCTCATCATCAAAGACGCGCCGGCCTCTCCGGAAATCTCGAATTCATCAACATACATGTAATGAGATTCTTCGACTCCCGCGTCATCGCCGCACTCTACAGTTAATGTATCGAACGTGTTTTGGGCTCCGGTTGAAAAGTCGTGCTGACGAATGTAGTCTGTCCCTGCGCCATCCTGCACTCCAGCCTGACGCTCTACTCCGCAGTTGAGAATGTACGGAAGTTGTTCGAATGTTGCCTCTATCGGTTCAAGTGGCAAAGCGGAACCGAGCTTCGAGACATACGTGCGATTTGTTCTCCCGAGCAAGCCGACATCTTCCTCGACGAAAACAACTTCACGAGTATCTTCGAGCGTTCCCATGCCGCGCCAGATAGTCGTACACGGCAAATCAGTTCCGGCGACTGCCTCCGTTGCGAGCTGAATTTTTCGTAAGGCTTTAATACCTGCCATATTTACCTCTAAATGTTGTTGTGAATTTTCACGGTCACACGGAACGCATAACCGATTGTTGGCGTTTTATCATTCCACCCAAGAGCCACGAGCCCGGAATGATTGATCGGGGCCTGGATGGTATCAATTGTGCCGCCCCACGTGGGATCAGCCATAATCTTCTCCGCTACAGGCTCAAAGTAAGTCCGCAACTTGGTAACGTCGCGGGGGAGGTCCTTGCGGGCCACATGTAACTCGATGATGACCTGGTGCAAGCCCTTGTATTGCCCAGCCGGGTCACCATACCAGAACTCTCCCGGTCCCTCGTAGGCGACAACGTATGGATAAGCGTTCATGTCGTTCGGCGGTTCATTGGGAGCCGCCCGGATGCCGCTGATTGTGCGGATCTGCCCCTGAATCCATTCAATGGCGTCCCCTAACGGATGCGCGGTCATTGTTTACCCCACCACGCGATCATACGATTGGCCATTTTTCTGAATTCAGCAGTCACGCGCTGGCGTTTTGACTCGACAGCGCCGCGCAGGAATTTACGAGGAGCCAGGCCGCCGCGCCGATAAATCGCCCGCGCCACGATAAACCCATTCGGGAACCCGTGCCGTTGCGCCCAATCATCCAGGGCCGCCGGCGGCGGAAAGTGCCGGGAATGTTTCGAGTCTGGAGCCTCGCTGAGTAGCCCGGTACCATATTCCATGGGCCGAGCGGCGCGGTTATAGTTCAGAATGTGCCCGGTATAACCGGAAACGCTGGTCGTGAAATCGTTAGCCAGTCCACCGGTGTCTTTTGGGGCACGTTGCTGGGCCTCCCGTGCGATGATGCCGGTGGCCGTAGTGAGAAACGTCCGGATCTCGGGATCAATGACCTGACGTTCCATTCCGTTCAGTTTTGACAGCAATTTATCCAGCCCATTGATGGTAATTTCAGCGTCAGCCATAGCTATATCCTCCGCACGAACGGTTCCAGCATGGCCTGGACATCTGGGTCCAGACCAGGAATCAGCCGCAACTGACCGCCGGCCTGATTGCTGCCAGCGATCCCGAACGGGGAATCCTTCCGGTTGAAAATCCGCTGACTCTGCAACAAACAGGCCTGGTTAATCATCGCCGGCGATGCGCTGGCATACCCGAATTTGCCCACGATTTTAACCCCTCGGTTGATGAACGCCGGGAACAAATACGCGCCATTCTCGGAAACCGCAATCAACGTGTAGGGTCCGCCGTTCAGCACGGCATTGGCCGGCAGTAGATCGTAGTCGGCCGTGGTCCAGGTATCCTCAAAGGCCCGATCTCCGTCACCGTCCGTGGCCAATGTGGTGATACTGATAATGTCATCGTTTGGAAATAGCTCGACCTCGGACTGGGCAGTATAGTAGCGCGTCTCATCTGCCACCGTGGTATAAAACCGACGGTTGCAATAACTGTCAATCCAGCGAGAAACCGAGGTTATCACAGCCTCGATGATGGAATCGTCAGTGCTATCGGTGATATCCATGCGGGCCTTCGCCTCATTCGGAGTGCAGTAGCCGTTAGTGATGGGCATGGTTACCTCACGAACAGATAAATCGTTCCAGATTTTGCGTTCCCGGCATTTGTCACGCCGAGAGTTAATTTCGATTCCACGCAGGCCGTCATATTGGCGGCCAGTTTATAGACTGGCGCGGCGTTGCTGAGATTTGCGCCCTGGCCTGCCAGGACATCATTGCCGTCGCTATCTACGATCGTCACGTCGTATTGATCCGTGGGTTGATCCGCCCCGGACCCCGGAACGAACACGGCGCCCACAATCTGCCCGGTCAGGTAGTTCGTCGTTGTGCCATCGGCGGCCCCTCCGGCGCTGCTGACCCAGGCGAATTTTATTTTTTGAACGCTGCTGTGCATAACTTCAGTCGTTGTTACTGTTCCTGCCATACCGCCCCCTTATTGGGTGTATCCCTCGATTGTTATGGAGCCGGAGATATTGCCCCCGCTCAGGTTCGTGAACCGGATCAGATGCTCCGTAGCCCCTTTGAGCAGCCACCAATCCCCGCCGCCGCCCCGGAGCACTGCCCCAACCCGCGTGGTAGGTGAGGCGCCGCCAGGGATGTAGTATCCGTTTACCAGCGCTACGCTCCCCGTGGCTGTCACAGTCGGCCCATGCGTCAACGTCAACGGGCAGGCCGTTGCCACGTCGCGTCTCAGGTTATACATAGCGACTGCGGTGCCGGCGCTGATCGTTGGAGCCTCGTACAGATAAACACGGCCGGCTCCACCCACATCGAACGAGGCCGCCATATGGAACAAACCGGTTCCGGTGAGTAGTCGTAAATCTACCGACGCATTATCAGCCAGGGCCGTGAATGAATGTGTTCCGCGCCACATGTAGCCGAGGTGGATCTCAGCATGGACAATGTCAATGTTTTTTACTGCCGACGTGGCTATAACGTCAGTAAACTCCAGGCCACTGGAATTTACGGGGACAATTTTCCCGGCCTGGGCCACACCTGCCCCGAGAACTACGGTAGTTCCGGCCGCCAGTGCAACCTGGGTCCCAGATGATAAACCGACCTCTCCCTCTATTTTTACTCCAGCCATAAGGCCTCCTATAAAGACGGGGGCCGGTCTGATCCGGCCCCCGTCTTGTCTGAATTAGGTGCCGATCGCCACCCAGTTGACCGTTTTCACAAACGTGGTCGCGGCGGCGGGGGTAGCATCGCCGGCCCCGACCCGCTTCCAGGTTTTGATGTAGACCGACCCGGCCGCCGGAGCGCCGGCCTGGTTTCCGATCGAGGCCGTCACCAGATCCGGGTCGAGCGTCGGGTCACTCTCCAGCGTGGCTACGATGGCCACGACAGTAGCGAGCCCGGTAACGACAGTATCCACCGCCGCCACCGTCGTATGAATGCCGCGGGCAATTTTGTAGCCCGCCGCAACGCCCTGGGTCAGCAGATTGATCTGCGCGGCCGTCGGCGTAATCTGCGTTCCGGCGCCGGCTCCCAGATAGAGAGCCGCCAGGTGCAACTCGTCCAGGTTTTTGTTGGCCCCCAAGACGGCCGCCTTGCTGGCGGCGGCGGTACCGGCCGTCACGCCGTCCAGGAACGCCAGCTCTGCCTCACTCAGCGTCGTAGTTCCCACGATCACGCCGCCGGCGGCTTTAATCGTCAGGATTGCGGTGCCCGTGGTTTTATTGTGAAAAATCAGGTCACCGCCCGACCATTTCGATCCTACAAGGGTGTTAGGCATTTCGAGCCTCCGTTATGCCGTGTAATCGGCGGAGTCGGTCCCGTAGCGACCCTCGACGACCAGGAAAGCCGAGGTGATGTTCGCGGCGGCACTGGCACCAGTCCGAACGGCCACGAATTTGAACCCGTCCGATAAAATAGCCGGATCGAGTTGGAACACGACCAGCTTCGGCTTAACCGCCGCGCTGGTGGTGAAATCCGCAGCGTCGGTCTGGCGAGTCATCGCCGAAGTTGCCGCCGTATCCTGATTGGTCCAGAGCGGCATGGTTTTGGCGATGGCCTGAGCACCGCCGCCGGCGTTCGTGGTAGCCTCCAAAATGTCGAACTTGACCGTGTTTGCCGCGCCCTGATCCAGGTAGCAGCACACGAAAACGCGCTGGGCCTCGCCAACGTTGACATAGTCCCCCGTCCGGCCGCCAGCATCGGCAGCCGGGACGAGGCACGAAACAACCATCTGAGAGTCGGGAATTGCTAAAGCGGGCATTTTTTCCTCCTCGATTTTAGCGGGTCGCCAAAACGATGAACGGCGACAACGTGTTGGTCCCCTGATACGGGGTCAAGGCCGAGCGCCAGAACGGTTGGCCGTCCACCCTGAAGGTGAACCTGAACGTTTGTTCGTCGTACAGGAAGCGGACGTGCATACTCGACGCCATCTGAACGCCGCCCTTTTCGGCCAGAGCGTATTGACTCATGTCAGCGAGAACGATGTCGCCTACGGTCCCCAGCGTCGAGTTGTACTCTGTGGGAATGACCGGGCGCCCGAACAGGGTCGCATACGGTTCCCCGCTGGCGCCTCCGGCCGGCATGTACACCGGCTGACCACCAGTTCCCACGGCCAGCGACATCGAATATAACTGAGGTTCGATGTCCTGGTTGATATACCAGGCCGCATTCCGCCGAGAGCGCCCCCAGCAGCGGGACCACATTTTAACGACGTTCTCCCAGAGAAGGGTGCCAGCCGCCTGGCCGGCTTCAGCCGCCACAGTCACCAGCGCCGGGGAATTAAGGATTCCCAACGGCTTCCCCACGCCGTCACCTCTCATTATGGCGGCCTCGGTCTTAAACGAGATTTCCTCGGGGAAAATCTGCATAATGAGAGTCTGGAGCTGAGCGGCGTCAGCCAAAATCTCCTCCGTCGCATAACAGAGCCCGTACAACTTGTCGAGCTTCAATTTCACATTCTCGAACTTCGGCTTGGTCGCCGTGACGGTAGCACCCTCGGCGGCCCAATAGGCCTGGATCCCGCCGTATCGGGAGCCGTCAGCACGGGATGTTTCCGAAATCGCCGGCCATTCGGTGGAATTCGATTCGGTACTGACCGGAATCCGGAAGCACCTCGCCATTACCTGCCCGACCTCATAGGCCCGCTTCCAAATCTCTTTGGAGACATCAGTGGAAACCAAAACGCCGCCGTCAGAAGCGACCAGTTCATTCGACCCGGCCGATTTCAGGTAGTTGGCGAAACGCTTGTCCACCGGCTTGTTCCGCGCGTGATCTGCCACGCTCTTGAAAAACTCGCCAGGAGTCAGCGGCTTATCGAGCTCGTTGTCATGCTGAGACACGAGCGGGCCAGCTACCACGCCGGGGTTGGCCGGCGGTTGCAGTTGGGCGACCACGGCGGCCGCCACGGCCTTGATTTCATTCTCGTCCATGTGAATACCCTCCGTATGATTGTCAGAATTGTTTCCCGGCTCATTCGCTCCCGGCGCTGCGGGCGTGGCGGCCGCCACCTCTGCCCCAGCCTGGGCCGGCTGCTGCTGTGCCGATTCGGCCATAAATGTTTTGAGCGCTTCAGCCTGCGCTCGCGGCTCTGCCGGCGTCGGGGTCAGACTTGCGTCAATCCCCAACGGCCAGCGGGTGATTTCGTATGTGCCGTTTCCGATCGAGCGCCGCTCGATCAGATGGGGGGCGGTACCGCTCGACCAGCCCAGTTTCCCAGCCTCGGCCATCCGGTAAATCGCCCGCTCATACTCGTCGCGCATTTTCAGCTGCGCCTCAATCCACACGCCCACGTCATCTATTTTTATGGCGGCATGGTCATCCAAAACCCGCCGCTGGAGAATCCCATCCATGCCATGCTGGTAGAAAACCAGGCTGGTGGTATGAGATCCGAAATCCGTCGATTTGGTGAAATAATCGCCGGTCAGATCGGGCTGGGCGGGATCGCCGAAATACACCAGATATCCCCCCACGCGCCCGTCGCCCAGGGCCTTAACTGCCGATCCTGAGAACACAACCGGTGCGGCTGATTTTTCAGCCGTATCGTACCAGTCGTAACAGGCCCAGAATCCAGGGGCCCGGGGGTCGCGCTTGGTATCGCAACTATGCCGGCTCAGGAACGACTCGCGACTCTCCGGGATGTCGCGCTGCATGTCCATTTCAGGATCGCCATAATGGACCAAATAAACCCGATCGCCGACCTGCACATCGCGCTCATATTTTTTATCATTCCGACTCGACGGGCGGCGCCGGGATGCCATGACCTCAACGCCGTTGTAGGTGTACGGGTACAACTCGGCTGCCTTGATCTCCGTCATCGTTGCATATTCGGAAACATCCTCGGATTCCTCATCGGATTCCTCGTACTCATCGACATCAGTTTCTTCCTCGCCCTTCAACGGAAAATCAAACCGCTGATCTCCCAGCGCCAGCGTTACTCGGTCGAACGCGAGCGGATCACCAACGCCGGAAATACCATCAGGCTCAGGTGTTCCGGTTGGCACATAGGCGAGCGTGATATGAGGAATGAATCCGTGATCCTGGGATTCCTGATCGATTCCCAGGCATTCACAGAGTCGGTGCCGGATTTCTGGGATCTGCGGCGAGTCGTACAACAGGACAATGGCGTCCTGTGCTCCATCGCCGACCCCCACAAATCGGGCGAACCCGTTGATTCGGCCGAATACCGGCCGTTCGCACTGAGCAAACTGCGCCACCCCGGAAACGGTCGCGGTCAGATCCAGTCCGGCCGCCTCACCCAGATAGGCCAGCGTAATATGCAGATCCTCAGCGGGCTCACCGCCAGGGATCGCTAAACGCTGCGCCGTCGCCGGATCGAGCATGAGCGCCACCATCGCCCCTGTGTGGGCCGCTTTGGTCTCGCTAGCATACAGGGCGGCCTGCTGGGCCTGGGCAGTTTCCTGATCGGGATGACACCCCAGCGTTTCCCCCATCGGTTTCCCATCAGGGCCCAGTTTAAAAATGCAGTATTCGTTTTCGCGTTCTACAATTCCGTAAGGCATTTACTACACCTCCACTCGCGTTCCGCGTTTACCAACAATGATGATCCGTTTGGCGCACCGACACCGAGGATGAGCCGGCGGCCCACCTGGGAACTGTTGTTCCCACACTGCCCGCGGCTGCCCATCCAGGGCCCCGCAAATCGGACAGACCCGCTCGTCCCGATGGGTGAGCCATTCCTCAGAAATTTTCAAACCCGGATAGGATTTCTCCAACATTCCCCGGTACAGATCCATCGCGGCCGAGAAGGCCCGCGTGGTCTCAGTTGAGGCGATCATATCGGCCCGGATTTTCCCGAATGTCGGCTCGAGTAGCCGCTTTAGTTGCTCCATATCCATGGACGGATTAGCTATGTATTGACTGAGCGTTTTTTGCAGCGATGCCCGCGTGGTATCCGTCAGGCCGGCAACCAGGTCGTAACCATACGACTGAGCCCAGTTAGAGGCCATTGCCGACACGCTGGCAGGGTCCATTTCGATTCCAGTTTCCGCCGCGATATTCATGGCCGCCTCGCTGGCAATTTCCGAGAGCTGCGGCATCAACGCTGCCAAAAGCGCCGCCGCCAATTTGCTGTAATCGGGCTCCTCTTTTTTCTCGATCGCGGTGATCGAATCATCTGCAAAATCATCGAATACCGGCTGAATTGCCTCATTAATGGCGGTCTCGTTGTCAGCCCTGGAATCCTCCCAGGATTTCAGAAACGAGAACCCTTGTTCCAGACCCATCGATTCCACACGGGAAGCTACCAGGGCCTTGACAGTCGGCGTAATCGTGGCGCTCTCGAAATCTGCCAATCGGCCGCGCTTGAGGCTCTTACGGCGCCAGGCCTTCAAATCATCCATCATGCCCGGGTCGCTGGGCTCTGGTTGTTGCGGAGCCGGAGTGGGGGCCGGGGCCGGCTGCGGGTCCAGATCGGCATATTCAACGCCCAGAGGCATATCGAGCCCCAACATCTGGGCCGCTATGCTGGGTTTCATGCCGGCGTCAATGTAGGTTTTGTATGCGCTGGAGCGTTCGGTTTCGTTTTCCTGGAACACATCCAGGGAATTTGAATTGAACCGCAGCTGATAGCCCATTTGATCTAATACCTGAACATTCAGCACGGAGGCGATGAAATCGCACTCCGGCACAATAGTGTTCTGGTAGAACGTCTCGGCGTCCTGAGACGCTGTGGCGTAGTTCGCTGCGTTGGCGAATAGTAGCGTCTGCGGAACGCCAAGAGCGGTGGCAACCTGTTCACCGAATCCCTGCAACAGCTCGCCATTTCCGAATTCGTCCAGACCTCCGCCGATCACCGTCGGCTTTACCGCGTCCGCATTGATTGCTTTGACCCGGAATGCATTGGCAACCCCGGTGAATAGTTTGTTGAAAATCCCCTCGATGCGCTCCCGCTCGTCAGGCTGTGTGCCCTGCGGAACGCCGAGGATAGTCATTTTCACCAGGCCGCCCGCGGCATATTTGGCCGCGAACTGATCGATGCTCATCAGGATGCCGCCGGCAGCCAACGCTGCCCGGACTGGTGACGTTGACGGGGGGCCGTATTCGACCATAGCATCGGGCGCCCAAAAAATCACCAGATCGCGCTGGGTCAGGCTGGTATTTCCGTTGTTGGTTGTTCGGGTGAACAGCGCCGAACGGCCATCCTGAGAAATGCCGTCAAACTCAATCGTTGGAGTTGCGAGGTATCGCAACCCAGGCGCGAGAGGTTCCTCAACGTATCTGGACAGATAGGCCGCCCCCCAAATACAGAGGGCTTGCTCGATCAACTGAAAGAGCCGGCGCGGGTTCGGCATGATTTTAATGGTATTCTGCCAGGCGTCGGACGAATCGACCTGTTCGTCGCCGCGATAAATCGAAAATGGCACGCCGGCCACTGCCTGGGCCCTGATGTTAACTCCACGATTCACCGCCCCGACGCGCTGGTATATCGCGGTTTGGGTTGGCTCTCCCTGCGTGTCCCCAACGAGCCAGTCCATGAACCGGTCGAACGTTCCCAACGAAATGCTCTTGATGGCGTTATGTGCCACGTTTCCCCCTATGCCAGCCATGGAGACGCCTTCCCGGCGTAGATTGCCAACGCGAGAGCCCAGAATTTATCCGCGTGCCCGTCAACTGTGCGCTCCGCATCAAAAACAGTATTACCTGATGGCGTTATCGTTTTTTTGATACTATGCGTTTGATATGCCAGGTCACGCTCGGGCGGAATTGGAACATTTGCCCGCTCGAATTGCAATCGCGCCTCTACCGCCCATAGTGATTTAGTTTGCATCGTAAAATCAACTCCCACGGCCCTCCCGGTGCGTTGCAAATTCTCTGCCAGTTGGGCCCCGATGCCATTTTTATCCACGAGAGCCTGTTTGATCGGCAGCCGTCTGATTACCTCGTTAAAAACATGCTGTTGCGTATCAAATTCACAGCGGTCGAGCGTAATCAAAACCCGAACCGGCAGAGCTCCAGTCGTAGTGTTTCCAGTAATAATGCCCTCAGTTTTGTCATGCACTCTACCGATATCTATTCCCATGCTCAAAACCGGCTCACATTCCCCGGCTTTTATGGCGGTCTGGACATCCTGAATAATGGATAGGGCTTCGTCTTTTCCGTTTGCCTTCCAGTATTTAAGTCCCGCTGACTCGAATGCCGTTTGATTTTTTTGGATGTCGTCCCAGGTTATGAGAGCGGTTGTTTCGTCAACATATTCCGCCTCATATTCCTGTTGAAAATCTTCCAAAACCATATTCTGGAAGATCAGCGTGATTCTGTCGTTTCCAAAACGCTCAACTCGGTCTGCTGTCCGCATGGCCGGCGCTGCAATGCGGGCCAGTGCCGGGTTTTTACTAAATGCGTATGTTTCCCACCATGGGGTTCGTTTTCGGTTATAGCCAGGATAGGGTTTTAATTTCTGGGTATCGATTTCCCAGAACTGCCCGCGAGCCCCCATGGTTGACGATCCCACCCGCAGCCGGCCGCCCTTTGAC
Organism: uncultured Anaerolineales bacterium; assembly: GCA_964501335.1. GTDB lineage: Bacteria > Chloroflexota > Anaerolineae > B4-G1 > SLSP01 > CAZCTC01. Next base: position 130,579 of record CAZCTC010000002.1, read on the forward strand.
AGGATAGGCATGGCCGCAACGTATATTTGTCGGTCATGCTGAACATGGGCGAACTCATCGAGTGCAATGTTAAACCGGGCCTTCCCTCTGGGGGGCCTCGCTGGAAGACTCAGCAGCCGCGCCCCGTTATCAAATTCCAGTCCTAATTCGTTGTCTCGGATCAGCTTTGGAAGCCCAGAGATATTGATGGTTTCCAGAACTGCCTTTGAATACCGAATTTTCTCTTTTGCCTCGTCCAGGTTGATCGATACAAATGCGGTCGAGGTTCCATCCAAAACGGCCTCGGCAATCGCCTCGGCTGATACAGTCCAACTCCACGCTACCTGCCGGGACTTCGCTTCAATCCTGAGCGTTGAGTTGTCGCTCAGGTGCATCAGCTGAAAATGTTCCCACCTGGCACCCTCTACCCCTGTGGCCCTCTCCAGATCGACGGTGTCAACTAAAAACTGAGCCCGCTTTGACAGATCGGAGTATTTCACACATCACCGCCGACCTCATCGTCAAAATCGTGCAGCGTTTTCTCGACATCGCCCTGCGCATCGGCACGGCGTTTTTCCCATTCCTGTACTGTCATTCCAACATTGACAGATTCGATAGGGCCGCCATTTTTGCCGGTATGTTCCATCTGGGAGCGCCGGCCGCCGGTCTCGCGGGCGATGTCGTCGAGCGTCCCCCGATACTGGTCAAAGAGTGCAGAATTAAACCGTTCGATATCCACCCGTTCAGCATACTGGCCGCCCCCGATCTGCTTCACGTCTGGCATCCAGACACGGGAGCGCCGTCCTTCGTCATCCTCGGATTTAATCTCTGATTCCAGGAATGCGGCAAGCTCTTTCAGTTTCAACACCCGCTCAAAATCAAGAGCGAGGCCAGATTCCATAACCTCTTTGCGTTGGGCCTCTAACGCCAAATTTCTTTCTATTTCAATGCGTGCGTCGTAGTCTTTTGCCCGAGATTTCCAATCGAAACGTGATGACCAACGAAGTAAGGTGTCAAGAGAGGCGGTAATGTATGTATCTTTATGTACTTTTATGTATTTTTCTAACAATTCTTTTAAGGAACGTCTTACGCCGAGCCTTAAGTAGTCGTTGCAGGCCTCAACAGCCCGTGATGACTCACCAGGCTTCCGTTCTCCTGCCAGCAACTCGATCCTGCTCATTGCTCCCTCACGCTCACAGCCGAAATAACCACAGCTCGATAATTTCCAATCATCTCAGTCTCGTTGGCCTCTCGGTACATTCCAGACGACTCGGTTTTTACATGAGCGACTCGAATGTTAACCTGAGGATCAAAGACGCCAGGGCGCACCTCTACCAGCACCTTCATCCCGGCGACTTCCCAAATTTTCCCGAACAACTGAAAAACTGTCATCACCCAGCCACCTTGCGAGAATCCAGCGGCCCGGTTTTTCCCTTCACCCTGGGCGTGTCGTGCCGATCCAGCGTCCAATCCGGCGTTTTGTCATCCCGGATCAACTGATCGTGGAGAATCTGAACTCCCGCTTTAAGCGTGTCAACCTCTTGGTTCAGCGTGTCGATGCGGCTCTGTAGCCGTTTTACCTGCTCGTTACGGCTGAGTTCTGATTTTCCCAGCTCTTCCAGGGCCCTCCGTGTCTGTGCTCGTTCCAAATCAAGGGCTTTTCGTAAATCGTCAATTTCCCCACGAGCCTGGGCAATCTCTTTGCGCAGCAAAGCGACGGCATCATCGGCCGCCGCCGTGGCTTCCTGAGCCGCCCTCGCTTCTTCTCCAGAGGCTTCGGCCTGGGCCTTTTTCAACGCAACGCCGGCCGCCTGATGTTTCCGGTATTGCTCAAGAACAAACGAGATTAGCAATACAAACAAAACCAGGCGCTCTGCCCACTCACCCAGACCGGCCGCGAGGGATTCCACAGACTACCCTCGCTCGGATTCCATATGAATTGACGACGGCTGAGCATGAACCGGGGAAGGTTCCTTGGGATTGCCCCGCTGGATGACATGAAACAATTGATTGCCACCCACGCCCGCGAGAGCCACCGCAATCAGTTCCCAATAGGGTTGGATGGCCTGGATCACATCCGAGGGTACATTGTCCAGGATAGCTTTGGCCGCGATCGACAGCAGGATCGACAGTCCCACCTGAGACAACCGTTTGTAGAACGGCTCCAGCGATTGAAACCACGACCACCGTTCCCCCAAAAACGACAACAGCGCGCTCACCACGACCGCCGCGCCCCCGGCGATGATCCACCGCAAAACCGAGGTCAAATCCCCCGGATTCACATCCTGGCCCATCGGGGCAGCAAAAACGGCCGGCACACAAACGCCGGCCGCAATAATGACGACCAAAGCAGCAATCAAAAACCGCATAAAGCCTTTCATCGTTTACCCCTTTACAAACAAAAAACCCGCCTCCGGGGTGAGCGCCGTGAGGCGGTGACCCGATGGCGGGTGGGACTGGTTAAACCAGTGCGACCCTAATTATTCAGATTTAACTTTTCGATAACAGGGACCTCAATATAGCGCTTTCTCAACGCGCTGATGATAACCATCAGGCCCCTGACGATCTCGACCCAGAACTCACGGTCTCGATCAAACGACTGCGACATTTGTATAACCTCCATTGTATAACAGCTTCTTCCTCTGTCAATGACTACAGTCAATTATGACCGAAGTCACCATTACAATTGAGTTACAGTAGAGTTACATCACCTCCAATCTCTTCGCCTCGATTTCGCTGGCTATCATCAGCACTTCCTGATCGCTCAGGAACCGAGTCTCGAAATACCGGGCGTTGGTTTCGAGACACCGTCGCACATACCGTTTTTCATCGCGCCGAGCCATCCGGAGCCGATATTTCGACAGCCCAGACCGACAGGTCTGATGCCACACCATTCTTCCGTGTCGATTTTGACGACGGACAAAAGTGAGATTTCCCTTGAATTTTAGAGCATCGCGATAGTAACCCCGTTTCATGCCGCCTCCCTTTCATCGGTGAATCAGTGAACAGACTATAGCAGTCCCGCCTCCGCCCCCGGTTGGACCGCCTGGACCGGGGTTGGACCCGCTTGGACCCGGTTGGACCGGTTGGCCGGCTGGACCGCCAAACCCGCCAAAACCGGCGTAATCTTCCGCGAATTCCCCGCCGCGGGATCTTTCTGCAACCAGCCGCGCAAGTCCCAATCTTCGGCCAATTTCCGAGCGGCCTTCTCACCGACCCCGAGCTTTGACGCGATGGCCTCACGCGGCAGGTACCCGCCCCGTTCCGCCATCGCCCACCGCACTAAATCCTGCTCGGCCTCCGTCAGTGCTCCCTGGGCCGCATTATCACTGGCCAGCTCCACCAGCAGCTGCTTATCCAGCAGGAAGGTCTGGAGCGGCCCCCAGCGATCGGTCACGGCGAGGCCGGGCCGACTGGCCGGAATCCGGGCGGCGGCCGGGATTCCGATGGCCTGGGCGATCTCGGAGCTGCGGACCCGGAAGCCGAAGACGGCACCGACCTGGTCGCGCACCCGGCCGACCACCGCCTTGCTGAAGTCCTGGGCCGCGAAGATCAGATTGATCCCGAACTTCCGCCCGCGCCACCCCAGATCGGCGGCCGCGTTGGCCAAGCCCCCCCTCGGCCCGCCCGCAGCCGTCACCGTGGCGTTGAACTCGTCCAGAATCACCAGGATGCGCGGCAGCGGAGCGAGGCCGGCAGCGGCGGCCAGGGCGTTGTACTCCTCCAGCTTCTCAGGATAGCCGGGCATTTCGCGGTAGAGCGCGGCCCGGGCGTCGCACTCACCGACGGCGCGCTGGATCAGGGACAGGGCTTCCTCGGGGGTGTGGGCAATAGGGGCCATCAAGGCCGGGTGATGTTCCAGCATGGGGAAGGTAGCGCCGTCCACGTCGGACACCAACAGCGAGCAGCCTTCCAGGATGGCCTGATAACCCAGCAAGCGCAGAAACACGGACTTGCCCGATCCGGTCATGCCGGCCACCAGGAGATGCCCGAGGCGATCCCACGGCACGGTGACCGGGCCGCCGATCGCCCCAATCCCCAGACCGGCGGCGCCGCGTTGAAAACCGGGGAATTCCGCCAGGTGCGGGAGCCGCGGCGCCGGAGATAGCAGAACGGCGTAGCGCAGCCCGGAATGGTTGCTCAAGTAGACGGGGCGGCCGCCGATCGCCGTAGAGAGGTGATGCAAAATTGCATCGGTAACGTAGGGCTCCAGGCGCTCGATACGGGACACATCGAGGACACCAAAGAGCCACACCAACCCCGCAGGGCTCTGGGTGAGCATCCACTCAGAGAACGCCGGTTCAATCCCCCGGCCATCCAGGACCTGGGGAATACGCCGCGCAATTTCATCGGCAGCCACCGTATAAGATCGTTGAATCTCTACCATGCTATTCCTCGCTTTCGATCGATGCAGTCAACGCCAGTGGCTCAACCTCGCCCAGCCACCCGCGCACCTCGCCCGGATCCACAATCCGCACGCTGGACAGCGCCCGTTTCGGCTCACCATCCGGTGCCGCCAGCACCCGGGCCGCCTGGGCCGGCGATACCCGCGGCCGCTGCGCCTGCGGAAGTCCCCGGCTGGCCAGATCGACAGCCTGATCCCGCGCCGTGACCCGCTCCTGCAACTCAGGGGCCACGAGAGCCGGCTGAGTCACCATCCCGGAATCTACCACGGTAGCCGGCCCAAAGGCCCGATCAGGATCATAAATCACCATTCCCCCGTTGGGACCCCGCAACACCATTACCGGGGCGTCTCCTCGCGCATCTCGCGCGATCATCCGCGCCCGCACTTCCAGCGCCCGGATCGCCGTGACGATCCCCCAGCCGATCAGCGCCAGTGCCGCGATCGCCAGCGCCCAGGGCCCCCAGGTCACCAATGGCTGGACAATCTTTTCCCGCTCCAACGCCATCCGCGCCCGCTCCGCGTCGGCGGCCTCACGGGTCGCCTGGATGCGCCAGGCCGACGCGGTAGCCTCTGCCGCCTGCGCCCATGCCGTTGATGTCGCCTGCTGCTGCGCCTGGCGTTCCTGAGCCTGGGCTGTTGCGGTCGCCTGTTGGGATTGGGCCGTCGCGGTGGCCATCGCGGCCGAGGCCTCCACCGTCGTCTGCCATGCTGTGGCCGTTGCCTGGGCCTGCTGGGCCTGAGCGGTAGCCGTTCCCTCCCATGCCCTCTGAGTAGCAGTGGCCTGGGCAGCGGAAGCAGTCGCGGTGGCCATGGCGTCCAGCGCATCCAGGGTCTGGCGGGCCTGGATGCCGGCCAGATACTGATTGACTTGCGCCGCCTCGATGGTGGGCTGGAGCGCAGAAGAGGTTATCGCGGGGGCGGTGCGCGCACCGGTGCCGCTCGAAGAGCAGGCCATGCTTACCACCGCCGCCACCGCAATCATCGCCCAGACCACTGCGCGCTTGTGCATACTCATCCTCCGTTCGGAAACCAAATCCGTAGTTTCATCTGCGTGCGTTCCGATCGCATGGTATCCAGTTGAGATTTCATCAATGCACGTTCCCGCATAATCTCTCGCGCCCGCTCGATAATGTTGCGCCCCTCTGAGACCTCTAATATCGCACGGACCTCGCGTAAAACCCGACTACACCGCACCAGATCAATACCGCCGTCAGTAATCGGAACGCCTAAAGTGAAACTTCCGGTTTCAGTTTCCATGTAGGTTTTCTCGTATTCACCATCAAACTCGACGGTTATCTGCTGATCGTCGAGAGCAACAACCACGCCCCACCCCTCGCCGGGAACGAACAGGAGACACCCAAGCAAATTTTCGTTAATCATCACTTCCACCATCCCGCCGGCAATTCAAACATAGATGGTTCCTCGAACGCTTCAAGTTTGTCCATATCCTCTACCGATGCAATCCCGCGCACCCGCCGCGCATGGGCCGCCGCAATCGCTCGTTGCTCCAGTTCAGGGAGTGCATCAAATCGGTATAATCTGCTTCGGGTGACAACCGTACGCCACCACATCAATCCAACTACGGCGCATAGCAAAACTACCAAAACTCCAAAAACGAACGCCAGCGCTACACTGGCAGCAGCCTGCCCGCTGGCCGCCATCACGACAGCGTCGGCCTGACGCGCCGTCGCCCAGGATTGAGCTAGCAACGCGCCGGCCATGGTCATCACCAGGACAAAAACGCAGACGGCCGTGATGATGTATGCCGGTTTCATTCCCCGATCTCCCGTACGTTGGCCACCACATCGGCGGCGACCGACAGAACATCCAGCCCGATGGCATCAGCCGCCACGAGGCAATCAATGAGCGAGCCCATCACCATCCGCTGCGCCTCGTCGATCCCGTTTTTCTCCGCATAGTCGCGCCATGCGTCGATCTGCGTCTGGCGCGCGAACTGATTCTCATGCATCGCCATCGCGGCCAGCACCTGCTGGATTCGGTGCAAGCTCGGCGGCACAATTGGAGCCGGGGCCGATTCTGGATATGCCGACCCGCTGGAAATAGTGCGTCCCGGCAAAAGATCCTTGCCATTGAAATCACCGGTGCTCATTTGGCCTCCTTTTCGGCCACCACCATCTGGCGCGCCTCATATGCCCAACTATCCGCCGTCCGCGCCGGCAGCGCCACGAATCCGCGCGCCGTCAAAATCTCGTTCACGCCGTCGGCCGTCATTGTCTCGCGCGCCCCGTTCATCCCCGCGCAGAGCTGACGCCATTCCTCACGGGTAGCGCGCCGGGGTTGCGCTGCGTTTTCGGCCTGCGCTTTTTGCTCCTGTGTCTGGCGCAACTCCTGCGTCGCCTTGCGCAGCTCGACCTGTACCTGCTTCAACTCGGCCCGCGCCTGGTCGATCCGGGCGCGCCATTCCTGTTCGGTTTTCTCCGCCAGTTGCGCAATCTCCGTCGCCCGTTGCGCTGCTTCTGCGCGGGCCTGCGCATCCAACCGCGCCATCTCTGCGACCTGCGCTTCCGTCTTCGCTATCGTCTGCGCCAGTTCGGCGGCGGCCTGCTCAATCTGCGCCTGGATATCTGCCAGAGCTGCGCCGGCCTGTGCCTGGGCCGCTTCAAGTTGCGCGATCGCGGCCGCCACACCGGCGCGGCTCACGTTGCTCCGCAGCTGGCCCATGAGCAACTCAAAACTCAACAACAGCGCTACCGGGGGGACTGCCGCCATGACCTGCGCCAGCGGAGCGGATTGCGCGTGCAGCACGTTGAAAGTTACGCTGGCCAGCGTAAACAGCGCCACCAGCGCCCAGGGGTAAATCGTGCGCTCACGTAGCAACGAGTTGCGGAGCACGGAAAGAGACGCGGCTACAATGGCCCCATCCACCACAAGCGGGAACAACGCAGCCAACCAGGGCTTGATCCCGTTACCCAGGGCCAGTCCTTGCAGCGCCTCAAATGACAACACGAACGCGGCGGTAGCCAGGAAGGCTACCAGAACGGCAGAGATCACGGAAATTATATTATTCCAACGGTTCATTATCAGCTCCAGGTTCATCGGCAGTCAGGAGTGCTATCACTGCGTAGAGCGCATCCTGCCGCCGGATTACAACGTCCTCGGCATCCACAAAAACGAGATCACCCAGTCGTCGCGCCGTTTCGCGCGCTTCGATCGCGCCACGCAGATCCTCATGGGCTTCCTGAATTATGATGAGCTTTTCTTCGGCGGAGTCTGCTGTTTTAATGCACTCCATCATTGCCGGTCGAATCAGAGTCACCGACTGCGCAAAATAGCTGTTTTTCATGTTGCTCCGATTTATCTGCGAATATTCGCAGATACTACCACTGCACTCCGCTGCGATATGACGGCCCGCGAAATTCGATCACATTCCATAGCCGCTCGATAACGCGATCGACCGCAGCCGGCCCAATGTACTGTTCGAGCATGTAGCGGTTCCCGTTGTGGGGGTCCTGTTTGAAAGCATCCTGGTTCAGCGTAATGACGGTGGGCAGCCCAGCGTTATAGCGGGCATTGAGAAATCCGAAAATTGATTGCCGGCTGAATTCAGTTGGCACCTTTTTGTCAATGTCATCAATGACTACCATCCAGCCCCCGTTCAGCTCGGCCAGGATTTCCTCTTCTGTTTCAGCTTCCTCGCCGCGACTATTCCATGACGCTTGCAGGCGCTCTAAATACTTGGGCCAGACGCGGAAGTAACCCCACCGGCCGGCATCGATCACATCCCGCAGGATAGCCGCGGCCAGATGCGATTTTCCCATGCCGTAATCTCCGTACATCACCAGCCAGTTCTTTTCCGGTCCGATTTGACCGGTGATCAACCCTGCCGCATATTCGCGGCAGGTGGTTCCCCAACTTGCCGCCGCGGGGCTTTCCCGGCGCGGCTCGTAGGTGTCGAACGCCGCTTTTTCGAGCCAGCCGATCAGGCCGGCCCGGTGCAGCCGATCACGTCGCAGGCCGACGGCGCGGACCTGTTCGGTGCGATCCTGATTGTCCAGGAAGTCGGCCTCTGGCCGGCATCCGTGCCGATCACGGAAGCGCCACATTCCGCCACTGAGGCCGCCCCTCCAGTACTCGTAGGGGGTCATCACGTCCCCGCAGTACGGGCAGCGTCGTTTCAGATACTGAGCCGCCTCTTCGGCGGTCATATTGGCCAGGAGCTTTTTTTCCTCGTTCCAGATCTCCACGACATCCCGCCTGCGTTTTCCCGGAATATGTGCCGGTGAAGATCCACCCATTTTCCCTAAAATTTGTGAAAGGCTTTGCATTTTTATTTACCCTCCCTTTGATCGATTAGCAATTCGGTCTAACAGCTGCGAGGCCGGCATCCGGTTCACAGCCGGCTGATTTTCTTTTCCGCTCGGCAACTTCTGCTTCTGCCCCGGCTTCTTGTCTGGGAGCGGATTCGTTACCACGGCCAGGGCATATTTCCAGCGCCCTGGATACGACGCATTTTTCTCGGCGAGCTGGAACGCATTTTCCCAGACATTCGGATCCGGGAACTGTTGAATCATCGAGAGAATCTCTTGATGTCGGAGCCCGTTCATCATTCCACAATACAGCGTGTACAGGTCGATGATTGATTTTTCGTTGGGCGAAAGTTCCGGCTCGGCTCTCTCTTCTCTCTTTGGTTCTTTGATGGTTATTGATGGTTGAACTGACAATGTTGTCAGTTCTGATGTGACAATTTGACAGTTCTGATGTGTCAAATTGTCAGTTCTGATGTGACAATTTGTCAGTTCTGATGTGTCAATTTGACAGTTCTGAACTGACAAATTGTCAGTTATTGACCGATCAGTACCGCCCGAATAACTGACAGATTGACAGTTAATAGATGTAGAATCCGGATTTTGCGAGGAAGGCGCTTGCGCTTTCCGGATGTTCGCCAGGGCCAACATGGCGTCTCCGAGAGCTAAACCAAACTTTTTGCAAAGCGTGGTTTGCACTTCGTCATCCGATAGGCCGGGAGTGACGAGATATCGATTGCCCCGTCGGCGATTGTGCTCAACCCACAGATCACCAGATTTCTCCAGTGTTTCAATTGAACGGATGACCGTGCGCTGAGAGAGCCGGCACTTGGCGGCGATGTAATCCAGGCTTGGCCAGCAAAATCCGTCGTCGTCGGCATTGTCGGCGATAGCCAGAATGACCAGCCGATCATTGCCGATCGCTTCGGAAATATCCCAGATGGCGGCCATTCTGCGGATGCTCATATCAGGCGTCCTGCAGATTTTTCTTTACCCAATACGTGCCTGTGGCCGGGGTAAGGCTTTCGATGTACCCAAGCGATTTCAGGTACTCGATCGCCCCGTCTCGATCAATTTCCCAGTGCCGGCTTGTGCTCCACGCGCGGAGTTCCTGATTTGCGCCCCGATAACTCAGCCGGCCCATGACGATCCAGGGTCGGCCCAGGGCCTCCAGATCGATACCGCGCAATAAATGCATGATCCACACGTCAGGCAACGGCGGCTCTATGCTGAGCCAGGTTTCATAACCCAACTCGGACGCCAACCGAACAGCCGCCAGCCGCGTCGCGGGAGATTCGCTGCCGGGCTCAAATTCCCGGGCCTGGGTCGATCCAAGGGTGGTGACGGAAGAGCCGATTCTCAGATCGCGTGTGCGCGTTTTGGAATCCTGGATCGCGGCCATCACGGCCATTGGCCGCTTGGAGAGGAATAGTGTCTGGCAGGTAAGGCCGAACTCTGCAAGGACATCAATAACGCGGGGGATTTGTGCCGCCGCCCAGTCGGAGCCGGCTGGATCGTGGCTCGTACTGGCCATGAGGATTCCCAGATCCGACCGTTTTCGGCTCAGTTCGTCCCGCAGCCGGGCAGCTGGATTATCGAACCGCGGATCCGGGGCCGTCCATCCACCGGTGGGCTCGACGTTGAACCGGTGCGCGATCCCCCACGCATAGCAATACTCGCATCCACATCCGCAACCGCGCAACCAGTTTAACCCATGGCCTACGTATTCGATATCACTCTTGCTGAGCATCGGCATAGCCACCTCCTAAACACGACAGAAATTCTATAAAATTCTGCCATAGACGAGGGGGATGCGTCAACCAAAAGTGTACGTGAGACCTCTCACAAACGGGGCAATTTTGAAAACTGGGGAGGGATTGGGGAAATGAAAACCGGGGAACCTGTTCAGGTTCCCCGGTAAATTACAGCGGAATGCTGTAGAGTAATTCCCGTCTGGCTACGGAAGTCTGCCTCATGAATTGTTCAATTTGGCTTTCTTCGGGGGTGCCAGAAACAAGATGACAAAAAATCCGCGGCCGTTAAGGGTCGCGGATTTTTTATGGATTCCCCTTTCATAAACTACCCGTCCAATGCCTGTCGTAAAAGTTGGGCCAGAATGACCATATCGAACGGTTTGTGAGCCACGTACAGAAATCCCATGGACATCAATTCTTCCAACTCTTCCGCCACCACATAGCCCGTCACGGCAATTGCCTTTAAATCAGGTGATTTGCGCTTCAGAATCTTCAATAACTCCTTACCGCCCATTTCCGGCATCACCAGATCGGTCAACACCAGATGCACATGTTCTGCCGCCTGATATTGCAATAACGCCTCCCGGCCGTTCACGGCAGTAAGCACCCGATAGCCCAATGTCACAAGCATCTGCCGGGTTCCCTCGCGCACCCGATCGTTGTCTTCAACCAACAGTATGGTCTCTCCCTCACCAACGGGCACGTTGAAACTGGCTTTGCTCAAAGTCGGCTCGGCATTTTCAGCACGATGCGCAGGAAAATAAACCTGGAATGTAGTGCCATGTCCGACTTGAGTTTCCACTTCAATCGTTCCCCCATGCTGTTTAACAATTCCGTACACCTGGGCCAGCCCCAATCCCGTCCCGGCTCCCAAAGGTTTAGTGGTAAAAAAAGGTTCAAAGATGTGAGGCAAAACTTCCGGAGCAATTCCCGTCCCTGTATCAGCAACCGACAAACAAACCCACTCTCCCGAAGTCAAATCCGTGCCCATAGACACTGTCCCAACCGGCGCAATTCCGCGCGCCAATCCGATTCGCAAACGCCCACCATCCGGCATAGCATCGCGAGCATTCAACACCAGATTCATCAACACCTGCTGCACCCGCGTCGGATCGGCCTGAATGATATAATCTCCCGGCTCGATTTCCAGATAAAAAGAAATACTCTCCGGAATAGTACGGGTCAATAACTGCACCGCCTCTTTGACAAACACCCGCAAATCAATGGGATGAACCTCCATCATCGAACGCCGACTGAAATCCAGAACCTGTTGAACCAGCAAAGCCGCCTTACGGGCTTCATTCAGAATCACTTCAAAAGACTGCATGACCTCCGGCGCCAGATTGCGCTTTTGTAAAGGCAGACTGGAAAACAAAATAATAGCCGTCAGGAAATTGTTGAAATCATGGGCTATTCCGCCGGCCAGTTGACCTACCGCCGCCAACCGTTCCTGCTGACGCTGAGTTTCTTCAACTCGCTTACGTTCCGCAATTTCCAGTTCCAACGAAAAATTCAGCTTCTTCAATTCATCATAATAATGCGCATTCTCCAAGGAAACGGCAGCTTGAGCCGCCAAAATTTCCAAAAAGCGGATGCGCGCCGGAGTGAAAGCGCTGACCACCAGATTGTTTTCAAGATACAAAATTGCCCCTAATTTTCCCCGATTGATCAAAGGAATACAGAGAATCGACTTCGGACGACGCCTCAAAATATAAAGGTCATGGGCAAAACGGTTGTCGCTCGCGGCATCGTTTAAAATCACACTCTCATGAGTCCGCACTACATAATGCACCACCCCGCTGGAAACCCACTCCCCGGTTTCCACAGGGATCGTCTGTAATGCCGGAAAATCCGGATACTGAACATCCCGTTTCGCTTCAATAACCCAGTTCCCATTCCGCTCTAGAATCAGAAACCCTCGCTGCGCACCGGCATTCTCCAACATAATCCGCACCAGACTGGTCAACAATTTCTCCAGCTCAATCTCGCCGACAATCGCCTGAGCCGCTTTAATGACGCTGCGGCTGTCTAACTCACCGGAAACCACCGACGCCGCAACGCTCGCGGGAACTTCCGTCGAGCTGGTTATCCATTGCGGATAATAGGCCTCCAACTGGCGCACCTTGACACCGGCCTCCCAACAGGTAAATCCTTCATAAGCCCGATTCCAATAAAGCCGGGCGATCTCGTTCATCTCGGAACTTTGATAAAATCTTGCGGCTAACTCATAAGCCAGCGCCTGCTCCTGAACAAAGTGGTTGGCCTCAGCCCCGACAATCGCTTTCTCATACAGTCGCACGGCCAACCACTCCTCACCGCGCACCCGGGCCATCTCCGCCGCTACTAAATCATACTTATGTTGAAAATTAAACGGAGCCAGTTGCGCCATCAGCAAAAGGCGCTGTTGATTTTCCTGCACGCGCTCCAGGATTATCGCGTCTAAAGGAGCTCCTCGCGGGACCTCCCGCAAACTAACCAATGAATCATACAAATAAAAAACAGGGATCCCAAAGGTACTCTGAATGCCGGCCAAATTAGCCCGCACTTCATTTGCATAGCAGCGGGCCTCGTCATTATGCTCTAACAAATAAGCTACAATGAGCTTATTGAGAAAATAATAACAAAGCCCGGTTTTATCATTGTTCTGCTGAATCCGCGTCAACAATTCGGCCTGGTCCCGATTTCCCAAATTTTCAAACCCTGATTTGCCGATCAACTGAGCCACGGCCATCTGCCAGCAGGCTATCCAATCCAAAATAAAGATCTGCCGGAAATGCGCGATTACAATACACTTCATTTCAATCCGTTGGGCCAGCAAAGACAACGGCTCACCCATAAAATAAGCATGCATGCAAAGATTGTGAGCATTGAAACCACCGAAAGAGAAATCTCCGGTCTCAAGAGCACTGGCTATGCCCGCTTCCAACGTCGACAAACTGTTCCGTAAAGGTTCCTTTGCCGATTGGATATGGCAACCGTAAATATCCAAAAGCTGGCTCTTAGCCGCCTGAGCATTCAAAGGTTCCAACAACTGAATCGAAGCCCGCACCAACAGATAACTGGTCTCCACATATTGCGGAAACGCATTTAACACCAATCCATAAGCCCCATAAGCAAACGGCGCCCAAAATGAATTGCCGTATTGCAAGGACAAACGGGCAATCACAGCCGCCCAAAAAATCAATAGTTCCGGCGCCGCTACATAAATCGGCCCGCCGATCACACCCAACAATCGCATGACAGCCAGCTTCTCCGGATCGGTCATTTTCGGCAAAAACAGGATGCCCTCAATCGTCACCTGTTGCAACAAATCAAAAGTCTGTTGCAATTGCGCCCATGAGGCTTCCCACTCCGGCGTCGCCGGCAAATTGACCCCCAACCGACCCAATACCGCTAACCCCAGATGAATACCTTCAACCAATCGCCCCTGCGCAGCCAGCGCTTTGATCTCCACCTCGTAAACCGGAATTTCATCCAGAAGCGAAGTCGCCCGCTGATGGACCACCATCGCCAGATCAGCCATGCACCCATAATCTCCGCAAAGATAACAGGCTTCAATGGTGTCCCGATAGAGAGAATACATCAAATCATAACAACTCTGCCAGCCCTCTTCCCCTAAAAGATCAATCCCGGTGCCGAAATATTTCTGAGCAATGGCATAAGCATTGGTGAGCCGGGCTTTTCGACCGGCCTCCTGATTCAACAAAGCCAGCTCGACTTGTTCAGAGAAATCGTCCAGTCGCCATCCAGCCCCCAGATTCAATTGATTGACCAGATCGAAAATCCCTTCCTCACGTTCTTCCACCGAAATATTCTTCAATAAAGCCTGACCAATCTGCCAGTGACGGGCCCGCCGCTCCTCCTGAGGGATCAATGAATAGGCCGCCTGCTGCACCCGATCGTGAACAAAACGATAGCGACCATTGGACAACACCAGCGCCCCCTCTTGCAGCGTAGGCTGCAATTCCGCCGCCACCACCTCGCCGGCAATCCCCCGCACCAGACTCAAAGGTCGCAGCGTAAATTGATTGCCCAGGCAGGCGGCCAGTTTTAAAAGTTCCTGGCTTTCCAGCGGCAACCCTTGCAACTTCTCCACCATCAATTCGACGACATTCTCAGTAATTCCAATCAATTGCAAAGCGGTGATATCCCACTGCCAGCAATATTTCTCATAAGAGAAGGTCAACTGATTTTGATCGACCAGCATTTTCAGCATCTGCTTCACAAAAAAAGCATTACCATTGGTCTTCTCATAGATTAAACGGCTGAGCGATTCACATTCTGCTTGACTGCAATGTAAGGTATCGGCCAAAAAGGCCTGCAAATCCGCTTCAGAAAAATCGCCCACCTGGATAAACAAAACCGGAATTCGCGCCCCCCTCAGAGCCGTCACAGTCTGGTCCAACAAATGCCCCGGAATGACATCGTTGGGACGATAAACCCCTAACACACAAAGATACCGAACCCCCGGATCGGTCAACAACGTTTGCAACAGTTCCAGAGAAGCACTATCCGCCCATTGCAAATCATCCAGGAAAATGACCAGAGGATGCTCCTGACAGGCCAGGGTGTGAACAAAACGCTGAAAAACATAATTGAAACGGTTCCGGTTTTCCAACCCATCCAGTTGCGGCGCCGGAGGCTGCGCGCCAATCACCAGTTCCAGATTGGGAATTACATCGATCAATACCTGCCCCACCCCTCCCACCGCCTCTAAAATACGGCTCCGCCACTCCCCCAGTTCATCCGCTCTCAAGGTCAACAATTGATTGATGAGATCAAAAAAAGCCTGAATCCAGACCCCATAAGGAATATTTACATATAACTGATCACATTTGCCTTCGATAAAAAAACCGCCTCGCCGATTCACGGGATAACAAAGCTCGCGCACCAAAACGGTCTTACCAACTCCCGCATACCCCTCCACCAGTTGCAATACCGTCTCTCCTGCGGCGGTACGTTCAAAAGCCGCCATCAACTGCGCCCAGTTGGCCTCTCGGCCGTAAAGCTTCTGAGAAAAGAGCAGATAACCGGTATAATCTTCCAATCCCAGGGGGAAAAAATCAATACAGCCATTCCGAGTCAACAAATCCAAACATTTCTCCAAATCCCGGCGCACACCATGAGCGGATTGATAACGGTTGTCCGCATTTTTCTCCAATAAATGGTCAATCAACTGGGAAATAAACTCGGGGATTTCAGTCCGATGAAGATGCACCAGTTCGGGCAGGCGTGCCAGATGGCTGTAAATTAATTCAAGAGGATCAGAACTGACAAAGGGAACATCGCCCGTCAACATCTCGTAAAAGGTAATGCCGAGAGCATACAAATCAGAACGATAATCGACCAAGCGATTCATCCGCCCGGTCTGCTCAGGTGCCATGTGCGTTAAAGTACCGTTCAATTGATCGATCCGGGCCGGCAACTGGCGTTGCGGGTCCAACTGCACGGCCAGCCCCAGATCGATCACCTGGATCGCCCCCGTGCCAGCTTCAATCAACAAATTCTCTCCGGTAAGATTTTGATGGAGAATATGATGATAATGAAGATCTTCTACCACCCGGGCGATCTTGATCGCCACCGATAAAAATTCCGAGAGACTCCGCGGCTTTATCTTAAAATACTCAGTAACCGTAATGCCGTCCACATAGACCATCAACAACCCATCTCGCCCATCGATACGCCCTTTCCGTATCACCCGACGCAAACCGGGCAACTCTATCTTCTGGGCAATCTCATACTCATTATCAAGGGCACTCAAAGCTTCCACCACCGAAATTCCAGCTTTTAGAGTCTTAAAAACAAGCTGCTCTCCGGTTTCCCAATCTGTAAAAAGGTAAAGTGTGGTCTGTTTACCTTGATACAATACACTGGCCTTATTGAATTTCCTCATGGTTTTGCCTCATTCCATAGCGACGCCACCGTTTACGAATCCAATTTCGAGTTCGGGAAACGATTCTCTGTCAAAAATTCAGAATTCAAAATGTGGTTTGCAAAAAGACAAGACGAGTGAAATATAAATAATAGAAGTAGATTCCAGGGTTTAATCTAAATTGTATACTAAATCTTAAAAAATCACAACGTCCCTTGTCACCCACCCCCACCCAAGTAGATTTCCCCCAGGCGATCAGCCCCCTGGTCTGGAAAAAAAGCCCCTATTTTAACTCCCCCCTGCCCCCGAAGAAAAGGGGAATAACTAAGCATTGTGGGCGCGCTGCTTTGCAGCGCGCCCACAATGCAGTTAATATTCCCCAATTGAACGCGGTTCAGTCAACCGACTGCCTCGCGCTCAATAACGTTGCCCCCAACCCCTCACAGACTCCCGCTTAACGAGAATAGAACTCCACAATGAGTTGCTCTTGAATGGCGGGATCGATTTCCTCCCGGGCCGGTTCCCGGGCGACCACCCCGCCGCCCTCCCGGACCGCCAACCATCCAGGCACCGGCGGATGCGCAGCAGCCAGCTCCCGCACATCGGGAATTCCCTGGGCCGCCGGCTTTAACATCACCGCCTGGCCCGTCCGCATCAAATAAGAAGGAACGTCCATCCGCCGGCCATCGACCAACACATGCCCGTGATTGACAAATTGCCGGGCCTGAGCCCGCGTCCGGGCCAGTCCCAACCGATAGATCACATTATCCAACCGGCGCTCCAATAACTTTAACAAAGCTACCCCGGTCTGCTCTTGCGACCGCCGCGCCAGATTGTAGAAACGCTGGAACTGGCGTTCCGTCATCCCGTAAATTCGTTTAACACTCTGCTTTTCCCGCAACTGACGGGTAAATTCTGACACCCGACGAGAACGCCCTCGGCCAATAGTCCGTTGTTGTTCTCCATGCACTCCCGGCGGTTGAGAAAGACGGCGTTGCAATGCTTCTCCGCCCGTACCGAAAAGATCTCGCCCCTCACGCCGGGAAAGCTTATTCTTGGGTCCTGTATATCGTACCACTGTGCTTTCCTCCTTTACGAACTTTTCGCCCCGGAATTATAACACAGCGATATTTAATTTTCAAGAAAAATATCTCCTTAATCAATATAGATGCGCGCCCTGTAACAGAGCGCGCATCTATATCCAGAAAGCCCCCCTGAGCAGGCCACTGGCGGGGCCTGCCCAGGGGAGTATTCTCCCCAAACTAAAAACTAAGCTGCGTCCAATCGGTTCCGGAACAGGTCATGCAAAACAGCAAGATGAAAATCATCAAGAGAATCACCCCGCACCCCACACCAGAACAACCACGACCAAAGCCAAAACGTTCCTGCAACCAATCGAAAATCGCATTGAGAAAGAACAATTGTAACAAACCACTCAAACAACCTGGACGACGGTCCATCGCTTACCTCCTTTATAATTTCTTTTCCTCTTTATCCGGTTGAGACAGGAAACGATACATAGCCCTTAAGGCCGCCTTCAAAACCGTTTCGCCCAACGGCACCATCTTGATATCGATGAAAAAATTTTCCTCAGGAATTTCATCATCCAAACGCTGGATTTCCTCACGAAAAATCTGCAACAATTCCTCTTCATGATCGTGCAGAAAATCGGCCACATCCCGCCGGGCCACTTGAAAAGCCATCTCCCGCATAAACCGGCGTACCATAAGTCCTCCTTGTTATCCCTCTGGATAGCTTGCAAATCTTTTCCATTTTAATGCAAAAATATCCTTCCCGATAACAAGGTTAAAATTGACTCCTGTTAAAGTCCGATTATACTCTCTACGCACGAACATCGCTGTCGGTTTCGCAAAAATCTCAAAACGAGGGAAATTTCTATGCCCACCCTGGACGATGCGACTTTGCTGGCGGCACAGGCCCATTACGGCCAAAAAGATCGAAACAATCGACCGTACATCCTGCACCCCTTACGGGTAATGTTACGTATGGAAATAGATGATGAAGCCGCGACCATGGTAGCCATTTTGCACGATACCATCGAGGATACCGACATCACCCTGGAATCTTTACGCACAGCCGGCTACCCGGAAGAAATCGTCACCGCCATCGATGCGCTCTCCCGCCGTGAAAATGAAAATTACGATGCCTATATCGACCGTGTTCAACTCAATTCCCTGGCCTGCCGGGTAAAACTGGTCGATCTGGAAGATCATATGGATCTGCTACAAATCAACGAGCTGAGCCCACAATCTCTGGAACGATTGCAAAAATATCATGACGCCTGGAAAAAATTATCCGAACCAATCAGGAGACAACGTGAATCATCCTAATCCGGCCGGCGGATTCCTTTGTAGTGAACGGCTCTACCTGCGCCCGGTAGAACCCGAAGATCTCCCCTGCTTCTATGCCTGGAACAATACGCCTGAATTGCGTGATTTGATCGGAGAAAATATGCCGCAAAGCCGCCAGGAACTGACGGACTGGCTGGAACGCAGTCGCCAACGCACCGATCGCGTCTGGTTCACGGTGGTTTTACGCGAAGGAAATCGTCCCATCGGGGAAGCGGGGCTCCTGCGCTGGTTTCCCGCCTGGCGCACCTCCGATGTCTCCATGATCCTCGGCGACCCGACAGCCCGGGGACACGGCTATGGAAGCGAAGCCCTTCATCTGCTGCTGGATTATGCCTTCGGAACCCTTAATCTGCACCGGCTGGCCATTGGGGTGGTCGATTTCAACCATCCCGCCCTACGCTTTTGGGAAAAAGCCGGCTTTAAAACCGAAGGTATTCAGGAACAAGGCTATTATTGCCATCATCGTTATTATAATTTCATCATGATGCGGCTGCTGGAAGACGAATATCGCACCCTTTACCCTCCTCAAACTCCCGCAGCACCGGTTGATTGAGCGGCGGCCCGGTCTGCGCCCCTCTCTATCAGCATCGTAAAAGTCATAACGGAGGAAATCATGGAAACCACACCACAACGCAATGCTGATTATCCCGAATTGTACGGATTCCCCCAAGATACCACGACGACGGCCATGCTCTATTGGATGGGAGAGGATTATGTCGATTTCATTGTCCAGGGCCTGATAGAAAGCCTCAGCCGACAGGATCCCGATATGCGCCTGTTGGCTCTGGAATGCCTGCGCGGCCCGGATTTCCGCTCGGCGGTTCAACAACACAGCGGCTTGATCACAGAGCAAACCGTCTCCTTTCGCATCCGCGTCCTGGCTCACGATTCAATCCAACAGCTCTGGCAAATGGCCGTGAAAATGGACTATGTAGTCGAAGATCTCAACACCGATGAAATCAGCGTAACGCTCAATTGCGACATCGAACACGCAGAATTAATGCCGGTCCAATAAATAATCCATCTGTCCCCATCCGGCACGACGCATTGAGCCCTCCAAAAGCCTCCTGCGGGACGCTAAAAATACCGACCGATATGATCTCTGTCCAGAAAACAAGGAAAAAGCACGCTCATTTTTCGGCGGCTTCAGAAAGCCGCCGAAAAATGAACAAAAAAACTCTCTCTGCCTGCTTCGCACGGCGCGGCGCATGGAGCCAACAACAACCGCCTGCGAGACGCTAAAATGCTGACGATACAGATCGTCTCTTCTCATACAAGCTTTACGTTTCAGAAAGGAGTACCATGCATAGAGTTAGATTATGGCGATTCTTTTTGATCATGGGAGCAGTATTGCTGGGCTTCAGCCTGGCAACACAAAGTTCCGCCACCTCGCTGCCGGCACCCCAGGCCACCCCCATCCCCCAGGAAATCGTCATCCAGCTCGGCTCCGAACCGGCCTCCCTCTATCTCTATGATCCTGATGCCGGCATCGCTGCCGCCCAAATCCGCAGCGCCTTAATGGAAGGGCCTTACATCGGCCCGGATTATCACCGTCAGGCGCCGATCCTGACTGAAATTCCCGAAATGGGGGGCCCCCATGCCCGCCTGATCCCCATCACGGTCACCGCCGGCATGACGGTGGTCAACGACGCCGGCGATCTGATCACGCTCACGGCCGGTTCCCGGGTCCGCCCCGCCGGTTGTCGTTACCTCGGCTGCGCCGTGACCTTCACCGGCGCCTCGCTGGTCATGGAACAATGGATCGTCACCTACACGCTCCGGCCCACCATCCGCTGGTCCGACGGCATGACCCTCACCGCCCTCGATTCCGTCTACGGCAAAGTCATCGCCTGCAATGCAGCCACGGCCGCCGCCCCCAAAGACATTTGCCAGCGTACCAGCTCCTATTACGCCATCGACGATCTGTCGGCCAAATGGACCGGCGTCCCCGGCTTCCTGGATCGCACCTATAACCTGCACTTCTGGACGCCTTTGCCCTACCATGTCCTCAGCCATACCACCGCCTCCGAAATCCTCAGCGGCTCTTACGGCCGGGCCCCGCTCGGCTGGGGCCCTTTCCGCATCACCGAATGGATCACCAACGACCACATTACCGTTGAACGCAATCCCTATTACTGGCGCACCGGCTATCCGCTCCTCGATAAAATCACCTTCCGTTTCCAGGGCGATGCCTACCACGAAATGCTGCTCGGCAACGTTCAGGTCGCCACCTACGACAACCCCGCCGGCGCTGACCATCGCTCCGAACTGTTGCTCCCCCAAAACAAACCCGGCGCCTTGATTTACTGGAGACCCTCCACCATTCTCGAACACATGGACTTCAATATGCAGCCGGAAACCATCCGCTATCCCTTCTTCACGGATCGCCTGGTCCGTATCGCCATCGCCTATGCCGTCGACAAACAAACTATCCTCGACACGCTCTACGATGGACTCGGTGAAGTCGCCACCAGCTATGTCATCACCCGCCATCCCGTCTTCACCGAAGGAATCACCTACCCCTACAGCCCCGTCATGGCCACCCGCATGCTGACCACTGCCGGCTGGGCCGACAGCAACGGCGATGGTATTATGGAAAAATTCGGACAACCCTTACATTTCACCCACACCACCACCACGGCTCCCGAACGCATCACCCTGACCACCTTGATCCAGCAAAACCTGGCCGCAGTCGGGATCTCCATGACGCTCCAATACTCCCCCTCCAACCAGTTCTTCACCCCGGGCGAAAACAGTCTCCTCTTCGGTCGCCACTTCGACAGTGTAAACTTCGCCTGGGCCTACGACACCTGGAATCCCGCCTGCGAGATCTATATGAGCGATCAAATTCCCAATTCCACCAATAACTGGACCGGATCTAATGTCGCTGCCTACAACAGTTCCGCCTATGACGGCAACTGCTCGGCAGCCCGTACCACCTTCACACCCAGTCTGGCCCTGGCCAACCATCAGGAAACCGGCCGCCGGTTGAGCGAGGATCTCCCCATCATCCCCCTCTACTTCCGCCCGGAAATCGGCATCGCTTCGCCCGTAATTGAAGCCGCCGAACCCTCCCTCGATCCCGGCGAAACCAGCGAACTCTGGAATGTCTGGGCCTGGAGCGTCGCCGCCTCGGTGATCGTTCCTCCACCCTATACCACCACCCTCACCGCCGCCCACGAAACCTTCCATGCCGTCATTCCCAGCAACTCCTTCACCCAATCCGTCTACGTCACCCATACCGCCCGCCTGATCGGCAATCTCTTATCCGCCGGCCAGCGCTCCCTGGGAACAGGACACCAGCTCTCTATGGCCACCTTTGACGGCCTCAGCGCCAGACCCGACATCAGTTACACGATGGTCTTGAGCTACAGTGACGCCGCCGTGTCGGCCACCGGGCTGCGCGAATCCAGTCTGCAACTCTATTACTACACCGGCCGGGGTTGGGCGCCGGTCGCCGACAGCACCCTCGATATGCGCCGTAACACCATCACAGCCAAAACCAATTCCACCGGCCTCTTCGCTATCATGGGCGACACCCGACTCTACCTGCCCATTGTGATGAAGACCAAATAGGCTGTTTCCTGACCGCACTATATTTTCGCGCGCCCCTGCAGAAGGGGCGCGCGAAAACTTAAACAAAAAACGCTCTACAGATCGGGATCTTTTACCCCAGGAGCCCTGCCGGATGAAAAAAGAACTCATCTTAAAAGAAATCGAATCCAACCTGCAAAAACAAAATCGACTTCTCTACCTCCCCAAACGCGGCCTCCGCACCCTCCCTGACGAAATTGCCCGACTCACCCATCTGGAAGAACTGATTCTCGACCATAACGGCCTGACCACCCTGCCCGAATGGCTGGGAGAACTCAAAAATCTGAAAAAACTCTTCATCAACAACAATAAACTGAAGAAATTGCCCTCATCGCTGGGCCGATTGGAAAAGCTGGAAACTCTTCATCTGACCGGCAACCAGCTCACGACCTTCTTCGACCACGGAGAACAACTCCTCAGTTTAAAAGAGCTAAAACTCAATGAAAATCAATTGACCACCATCCCGGCCTGGCTGGGAAAGCTCCCCAATCTGGAAGAACTCAATCTCGAACAGAATCAAATCACCTACCTGCCCCCGGCGCTTCAATTTCCTCAACTAAAAAGCCTGATCCTCTATCGCAACCGGCTCTCTGAATTGCCGGAATTCCAGCCCGGATTCCAGAAATTACAACGGCTTGAACTGGGCGCCAACCAGCTGCTTCACAACCTGGAAGCGCTGGGTCAGTTGCCCGCCTTACAATATCTCAGCCTCGACCGCAATCAATTACAGACCCTGCCGGAATCCCTGGGCCGTCTTTCCCAATTGACCTCTTTCACAGCCCGTTACAACCGGTTAAGCGCCCTGCCCGAGTCTCTGGGGCAGTTAAAGAACCTGGAAAGCCTCTTCCTCAGAGAAAATGCTCTCCAATCCTTACCCGAATCCATCGGCCAACTCACCGAATTACACTACCTCGAAGTAGGCAACAATCAGCTCACCGCCCTGCCGGAATCCCTCGGCCGGCTGCCAAAGCTGGAAACGCTCGATCTTGACTTCAATCAGCTGCAAAACCTTCCGCCATCGCTGGGCCGGCTTTCCAATCTGAGAAATCTCTTTCTCGAACACAACCAACTGACCTCTCTACCGCCATCCCTCGCCGATCTCGTCAACCTGAACAGCTTCCGAGCATCCCACAATCCCCTGCCCGTCCCGCCGGAATTGCTCGCCCGCCCGGATGCCTTACAAGAGATCCTGAAATCGCTGCCGGCAACGTAACTCTCATAAAAAACAATGTACGCGTGCTCTCAAGAGCACGCGTACATTACCTTATTCTCCCACCTGATTAAATCAGAAAATTCCCCAGGGCTTCTTTGCCGGTTTGACATGGTGATGCACCAATCCTCGAAAAGCCATCCAATCTGCATCGCTTTGAAAGAAGCTGCGCGGGAAATACTGGAATAAATTCTTCTGCGAATAAAGCATAACCAACACCTCGCTCTCTTTGAATTCCAAAAAGCGGCTCCATTTCGTTTCATTGACGGCATCGACCGTCTTACTGGTAATCGAATCTTCCGTAATCATGCCCCGCACTTCTTCCACCCCATGTCCCCGGTCATAATTCTTCCCTGCATTCCATAAAATAAAAAATTGAAACATTCGGCTGAGTGCAAAACAGAAGGTAATTACCATCATCAGAACCTTTTCTACTTCGATCTTCTGAAATAGAGAAAAAAACAGACAAGAAAACGGCACCATCACCAAACCCGCCACCACAAGATTAAACACTTCCGACCATCGGGTAATATTAAAATGCAACCGATACGCCGCCACCCACTCATCCCGACGAATCAACCCACCATACGGAATTTCCATGCAAAGCTCCTCACTTCCCGAAGAAAATCGCCCCTAAAAAGGCCAGATAGACCCCCAACGAAATCAACGCAATCACGTCGGCGGGACCGTTCCCGCCGGCGCCCCGCACCAGACACGAAAGCCCCAACAACACCCAGACCACCGAATGAAACCAGCGCAAAATAAAATAACGCACACCTCCCGCCTCCGCCGGCATCCGCCCCTTAGGCAGCACAAAATTAAAAATCAGCGCCACCACCAAACAAAGTCCCCCCCAGATATAAAAAGAAATCCCTAAAAACTGCGCCATCCGCTAACACTCCTTTCCACGGTTAATCTCCCCCTATTTTTTTGTGTGTGTTTGTGCCGCCCCGACTGGTGAATTAATAATCCCAAACCAGAGAAAAAATAAATCGTCTCTCTTTCTTCTCTGTGCCCTCTGTGTCTCGGTGGTGAAATCTCTCTTCACTCCGTCCCCAACTCAGCCAGCAACCGCATCCTTTCCTCTGCCTTGACCGCCCGCTCCGCCTCATGGATCAACTTGTTCAGGCTGCACCGTCGCCGCAGCGGCGCATTGGGCGGCAAATAGCCCGGCGGCAGCACTGTGGGCTGACTGTTGAGAGAGATATTGAAACAGGGCGCCCAGTGCTGGATCAACTCCCGCTCCGCCGCATTGAGATCGTGCCCCACATGCTCAAATCGGGCCGATTGCGAACTCATCAACTCGATCGTAAACTTCATCGAAGCGGGCCAGTTACACCACACAAACCGCCCCACCACCGAATGCCCCTTAAAACCACCCCGTAAGTGCTCCCAGACCCGCCCAAACGCCAGATAGGATTGCCCTACATAGAAAACGGCCTTATCATCCCTAAACAAATACAAATCCAGCTCCCGCCAATCTCCCGGACATTCCTCAACCAGCAAGAAACGCTTCAACGGAATAACAACAGACGACTCATTCATGAATAAAACCCTTTACTTCAAAGCTCCCCGGGCCAGCTCAGCGATCTCGGCATTCTCCGATTCAGTCAACCTTCGCAGCAACGGCGTAATCTCTTCCCGCTCCACCGTTTCCGAATATCCCACCGCGGCCGCGGCCTCCGGATGGCTCCGCAAATAGTACAGCCACTCAAACGTCAGCCTCACATGATAGGGATTATCTCCCTGCAGCCCCTCTTTCAGCCCGTCGAGCCGACTCCAACTGCTGCAATTTTCCGCCCACCACCGCCGGGCCTGCTCCGCCGCCGTGCGCCGCGTCTCCTGCATCGTCTCCGCATCCACATTCGAAGAATCCGAAGTCAAAAAACTCGACCTTAAAAAACCGAAATCCTGAAAAGTAATCCGCTCCAGCACCCATCCCGTCCGCATCGTCAGCCAATCCAGCTCGTAAAAGATAACCCAACCATCACGTCCATGAAAGCGGCTGGCCCCTGGATAAATCAACAAATCCGCCGTATTGACCAGCTTCACATACTCATCCCGCTCCAACAACGCGATCAAAGCCGGAATGGACTCCTCCCCGCGCGCCACCAGAGCCTCCGACGCTTCATAAACCGTCTCCCAATCAGCCTGAGCCAATTGATTCGCCAGCGCCACCGTCTCCGCCGAAGCCGCCGGACAGCCATCCCCAACCGTGTCCGGCATCTCTGTAACGGCAGCAATCGGCATCGTCGTCGCCGTTACCGGCATCATCTCCCCCGCCGGCATGACCGTCCCTTGCTCCGTACATCCCACCACCACAAACCCCACAAAGCAAAGCAAAACCTTCCGAAAATTCATCTCTCCCTCTCGCCTTCCTCACATAATTAATGGTTGGGGGAATTTGCTATAGTGCATTAACAGGTGTCGTCCCCTGCATAGCATCCTATCCGGAAAATAGGGCTCTATGATAAGGGCCGGGCCTTTTAACGCCCCGCAAATGATCCTTTCTTGGCCAGATACGACGCGCTGTGCGAAGCAGGAAAGAGAGTTTTTTATTTATGTTTTTGCGCGCATCAGAATGCGCGCAAAAACATAGGCTTTTCCAGAACCGCACAGGCGACGCAGGCTGTCTACTGTCTACTTGCTTCGGGATGCCGCCCCCGCATGGCCTTCTGTCCTGAAAATAGCCGGGATTTTTATCGCAGATCGAAGATGTTGTAAACAGACGCAAAGAAGCAAAGACGCAGAGCCAGAGAAAATAATTTATCCCTCTCTGCGTCTCTCTGCGATCTCTCCGCCTCTGCGTTAAAATCTGGTTCTGAATTTTCATCCTTCAGGGTGTCCACCCTTCATGGCCATCTGTCCTGAAAATAGGCGGGATTAAGGTGCGACGCACTTTCTACCCATAGAACCGACAATTCAAACGGCCCCACGTTAGAAAAAGTTCCCTATCCTTGCAAGATCGTAGTGCGTTGCACCTCTTTGAGAAATCCTCCGCACCCGCAAACGGCTCTTTCCCCGTAAAACACGACGCACTGTACGAAGCAGGGAGAGAGTTTTTTATTCATAATTTCGGCGGCTTCAGAAAGCCGCCGAAATTATAAGCTTTTTTTGTCTCCGTCGCATGAGCAGGCGCCTTCCTGTCGTGCATTCTCAGCCCCAAAGGGGCGACCTCAAGGCAGCCTGGGGTGAAACCCCAGGAAACCGTATGGGAAAAATCCATTTTCCTCCCTCGCAGTACCACCCCCAGCCTTGTAGCGTCCTGCAACAGATGTTTTCCCGACGCAATACGCCGCGCTGGATAGGCAGAGAGTTTTCAGGCTGTCTCCTTCCCCTGCGTTAAATCTGAATTTCCATAGCCCCCAGCCAACATATCATTACGTTTCACATTTCACGCTCCAGCGGCAGCACCACAATAAACGTGCTCCCCTTCCCCACTTCGCTCTCCAGGCAGATCTCTCCCCCATGCGTCTCCACCACCAGCCGACAAAACGGCAATCCCAGCCCCGTCCCTCGCCGGCGCCCCTGCGAACCGTCCACCTGTTTAAATTTCTCAAAAATCCGCCCCTGCACTTCAGGAGGAATGCCGGGACCGGTATCACTTACCCCGACACACAACTGTGCCGCCTCCCCCACCATCTCCTTCCGCGCCCACACCCGAATCTCTCCCCCATCCGGCGTGAATTTAATCGCATTGTCGATCAAATTGTTAAACACCCGCGCCATCAACTGCGGATCCATCATCACCGGCGGCAAATCCAGGGCCATCTCCACCGTCAAAGTAATCTGCGCTTCCGCCGCCAGCGGTTCCAATCGCGACAGCGTCTCCTGGATCAAAGGCTCCAAGATCACACTTTCGAGATTCAAAGGCATCTGCCCCGCCTCCAGCTTGCTGATATCCAGCAACTCATTGACCATCACCAGAATCCGCTCGCTGTTCTGCTGCGCCATCGCCAGCAATTGATCGAACTGCGCCTGATTGTCCTTCGCCAGCGCCCGTTTCATCAACCCCAAACTGCCGATCACCACCGTCAAAGGCGAACGCAAATCGTGCACCAGCATCCCGGTCAATTCTTCCTTTAACCGGGCCAGTTCCACCTCTTCAGTCACATCCCGAAACAACAACAACCAGCCATTGACCGTCCCGGCATAATCACGGACCGGCGCCAGCGTCCGCTCCAATGACTTTCGCTCCGCGCCCAACACGACTAAATCCTGCCGCTGCCCAATTTGACGCTCCATTAAGGCCGCACAGGCCGACTCCAACTCCCCCGGTCCATACCCCATCAACCTGGCCAGCGGCACGCTCAACTCCCCCGCCGACTCGACAATCGCTCCCGTCAACTCAGACTCCGCCACACCGATCAATTCTGCCGCCGCCGGATTCCCGGCCAGCACCCGCCAACCCGAATCCAACAACAAAATCCCCTCCCGCGTCGTCTGCAGAATCGACCTCAATTCCTGCAACCGCCGGGAAAGTGCCTCATCCGTACGGGCATAAAGCCGCGCATTCTGGATCGCCACCGCCGCCTGCGCCGCAATCGTCATCAAAAGCTCCTGATGGGATTGATCGTAAGCATTGGGCAAATCGTAAGACTGCACCGCCAAAACGCCCAACGCCTCCGAACCGGCCATGATCGGCACCCCCAACCAGCAGGCCGCCTCCCGACCAATCGATTCGATTCCTAACTCTTTCATCGCCGCCGTCACATTTTGGCAGATCAACAGCGGCTCGCGCTGCCGCATCACCGTCTCCGTCAATCCATTGCCCCGCCGCCGGGAGCGCCATTTCACCGATTTCCCCCCCTCCATAGCCAGAGGAAAAGAAACCTCATCTTTATCGGCATCATACAACGCCACAAAGAAATCCTTGGCCGGCATCAACCGATCCACCTGCGTATAGACCGCCGCCAGCACCTCATCGATCTTCAAACTGGCGCTCAACGCCTGCCCCACCGCCTGCAAGCCGCTCAACTCCTGAACCCGCCGCTCCAACCGCCGGCTCGTACGATCCAGACTATGGGTAATCAACGAAGCCGCCACCAGAATCGAGGCAAATATGAGGAAGAAAAACCAACCCAGGTGGTTATAAATCAAAGCCGTCAACGGAGCAAAAACAAGCGGTATCACTTCGACGCCTAACAGGCTCGGCAGCATCTTCGCATAAGCCATAAAAGCCTTCCGTCCTCGCAGCGCCATAAATCCCGCCCCGGTAAGCGAATTGACCAGAACGTAAATCCCCCCTAAAACCAACAATCGAGGCAAAGAATCGAACGTCACTTCCTGCAATGGCGCCCGTCCCCCCAACTCGAAATAAAGCGCCGAAGCGACATATAGACTGGTCAAATACATCGCAATATTAGCCATCGTCACCGTCACCAATGCCTGCCGCGACAATCGACGCGGCTCATTGATCGCTTCCGGCCAGCGATAACGCACAATTCCATTAATCAAAGACCCAACCACCGCCGCCCACCCCGCTCCGGAAACCCCCATCACCAGATAGGCCGCCAGAATCGTCATCGAAACCAGAGAAACATACCCTCCCGCCATCAACACCCCAAAGGTATTGGTAAAAGCAACGAGCGTGAAAAAGAGTAAGATGGCAGGTAAAATCTCCAGAGAAGGGGAATGAAACCATGACATCACGATCAACAATAAAATCGTCACAGTTCCACTGATTATCGCCACCCGAGTGCGCCAGATATCCGACATCGATGAAATCTCCCCTGTAATGTAAACTAATCCCGATTGCTACCTTTAATATACCAGTCCTTAATTTTACTCAAATTATCATCTTTGAAAACAAAAACCCAAAAAACGTAGTACCGCATAATTCGCTCAGAACTCACCGCAGAAACGCAGAATCCGCAGAGAAAAAAGCTTAAAAAGCCTCTTTTGTCTCTCTCGGCGCTCTCTGCGCCTCTGCGGTGTATATCTCTCTGTATGCGAGGTTTATCGCCGGGTTACTTTTGCGGTACTGCCGAAAAACTCCCCCCCCACCCCGCGCGTCGCCTCCCCCCCCCCACAAAAGCCTCTTGCGGGACGCTAAAAAACACTCACCCTCACAGGCACAGAAAGAAAAAACCATATTTTCGGCGGCTTTCCGAAGCCGCCGAAAATATAAATAAAAAAACTTCTCTCCCCCCACCCCGCGCGTCGCCTCCAACCGCACAAAAACCTCTTGCCGGACGCTAAAAAACTGTTTCTCCCCACAAAATGCACACCCGCACAGGCAGAAAAAGAAAATGCCATGTTTTCGCGCGCATTCTTAGGCGCGCGAAAACATAAATAAAAAACTTCTCTCCCTGCTTCGCACCGCGCGTCGCCTCCAACCGCACAAAAACCTCTTGCCGGACGCTAAAATGCTCCCCACAAAGCAAAGAAAAGCATTTGGGCGCACCCTGACAGGGTGCGCCCAAAATACAAAAAACAATCCACACCTCACCATCAAGGCCGGGGAGGCAATTGATCTTCAGGAATCCCCTGATAAACCTCATCATAAGAGTGGAACTGACTCTTCACAATCAACTCATAAAGGTTATCCTTATTGAGCTGAAACACCGGCAGGAAAAGGCAGGGCACACTGCCCGTCTTCACCGCCCCATTCGTCAATTCATCCAACGAATAGGTCTTCAAATCCGAAATCTGCTGCCCTTCCAGCAACTTCACCACCAAATCCACCGATAACGGCGCCAGATTGCGGACATCCTTAAACACCGAAACGGTCAATTCTCCCTTAGCAATGCTGTTACATCCGTTAATTGTGGCATCCTGCCCCGAAATAGGAATCTTACCGGCCAATCCATGCTCTCGCAAAGCATTTAAAGCGCCCAAAGCCGTATTATCGTTCGAAGCCACCACCGCATCGATGTCATCCTTCTGCTCGGTGAGAATCTCTTCCATCAACTTCTGCGCATTTTCGGCCAGCCACTTCTCAACCCAGGGATCGGCCACAATCTCGATCTTATCCTCATACTGCCCCAGGATTTCCAGCTGTCCCTTACGGAAAAGGATGGCATTGTTGTCGGTTTCACTTCCGCCCAATAACACAATCCGCGCCTTCCCCTTGGACGCCACATCCCAGTTCTCCATATCCAGCGCCTGCAACACTCCCATCGCCTGCTGCCGTCCCACTTCGATGTTGTTGAATGAAATATAAGCCGCGATGTTGGAAGAGCGGATCAAACGATCATAAGCGATAACCAGAATCCCTGCTTCCGCGGCCCGATCCACCAGAGGAATCACCGCCTCCCCATCCTGGGCCACAATAAACAGGGCCTTTACCCCTTGATCGATCATCGAATTGATCTGCTCTTTCTGCAAATCAACATTGTGATCGGCAACGGTACTGATCACTTCGTACCCCTTCTCTTCCAATAGCCTCCGCAGCATGGCATCTTCCATCCGCCAGCGTTCGTTTTCAAAATCGGAAAAAGAAAGGCCAACCTTGGTCTTACGCCCGCCCGTACATCCGGCCAATCCACCCACCACCAGCATAATTGCCGTCAACACCATCAAAAACCGGGAAAAGTTACAGCGCCGCATTGTAAGCCTCCGTAAAAATTCCAAACGACTACTCTTCTTCCTCTTCTTCCAACTCGATTGAATTCTCCATCTCCTCACATTCATCGACCAACGAATCCACCACGAGCTTAAAGTAAGCCGCATCCATAATCCGCAGATCCACGCTGTATTCACAGCAATAGGTCAAATTCCCTTCCTCATCTTCCTCAATACACCAGTTCCCAATCGAGAGCTCGCCATTGCGTCGCATCAACAGCGTAGAAAGCTCATGCGGCAGCTCATCTTCCGATTCAAAACTCCAAACACTCGGCACACTGAAATCCACGGCTTTTTCATTGCGGTAAATATAGATCGTTTGCTCGTTGCCAGATTCTTCCATCTCAAACTCAATCACAGCCGAATCCGAATCAACCTCAGCAACGGACCATTTGTTCTCCTTGGCAAATTGTTCAATACTTCGCTTGAAATTTCCACCGCTAAAAAGATCAAAGAACCCTGCCATAGATATACCTCCTTAGTCAAAGTGAGTTTTAGATCCGATAGGAAAAAGTGGGTAGAATCCTGGCACAAACTATCTCACCCGAGGAACATAAGGTTAAGATCCCGGATTCCGCTATGCTTTCATTATAAGTCCACCCCTATCAGCGTCAAGCCATCTTTTTTTATTTATGTTTGCGCGCGCATCAGAATGCGCGCGCAAACATAGTCTCTTCCTTACGTTTCCCCTGTCAGGGTTTACGTTCTAGAAAATCTCCTCTCTTCTTCTCTGTGCCCTCTGTGCCTCTGTGGTGAATTCTCTTATTTTTGCTGTCTACTGTCTACTTTCTACTGTCTACTTTTCATTGTATAATGCCCCCATCCTGAAAATCATGAGGACTTTGCCATGCACAGCCCGACATCTCTCCAGACACTCCTCATCGCGCTCTTAACCTTTACCTTCAATTTCTGGCCGCTGCTCTTAGCCGTCGCCTGCATCAAAATCCGCAACCATCCCCTGCGCGCCTTCTTCTTCACCTGGGGAATTCTCCTCACCATTCGACTCTTCCTGGTCGGCACCGGCGATCCCCTGACCACCCTCTTCATCCCCGAACCCTACAACACCGTCATCTTCTTCAGCCTTGGCCTCCTGGTCATGGCCGTTCTTTACATTCGCGCCCGCTGGCTTGAAATGCGCCGCACCAAAACCGGCCGCTCCATCACCACCCTCGAAGAACTTAAACAGATCTCCCCCCTCGAATTTGAAGAACTGGTCGTCGAACTCTTCCAGGCCTTGGGCCACGAGGCCTATCGCATCGGCGCAATCGGCGATCACGGCGTCGATGTGATTGTCCAAACGAAAAACGGGGAAAAATGCATCGTCCAGTGCAAACGCTGGCGCGGCTACGTCGGAGAACCGGTGATCCGAGACTTCTACGGGGTGATGCAACACGAAAAAGCGGATAAAGGGGTAGTCATTACCGCGGGAAAATTCTCCCACGCCGCCCAGGAATGGGCTCAAGGCAAACCCATCGCCCTCTACGACGGCGAGGAATTCCTGAAATTATGGAAACGGGCGCATACCCGCCGCGCCCGTCCCCGTAACGACAGCACCAGCCTTACCTTCCAGCGCTCCATCGAATAAATTTCGCTTCTTGCGATGGTTCATCAGCCGGTTAAAACAGTCTTCGCGTCCCGCAGCAGGTGATTTCCCGGCAAAAAACGACGCGCGGGGAAAGGATGTTCTTTGTTGTGTTTTCGCGGGCTTCAGAAAGCCCGCGAAAACACAGATTTTTTCTCTCACATTTTCCCGATTGACCGCACAGGTCGATAAATTCTCTGCCTATTTTTCGGCAGCTTCCTCAAACCGCCGAAAAGCGAGTATTCTCTTCCAGTCTTCCTTCTTCCAATCTTCCAGCCTTCCGCTCTTAGATCCCTTCCATCTCTTCCCAGTTCTTCCCCGCCTCCACATCCACCTTGAGCGGGACCTGCAACGTCCAGGCACCTTCCATCGCCTCGCGCAGCAGAGATGTGACCGCAGGCAACTCCTCCGGCAAAGCCTCCAGCACCAGCTCGTCATGGACCTGCAAAATCATCCGGGCCCGCAGCCCTGACTCCGCCAGCGCCCGCGCCAGCCGCAGCATCGCCACCTTGATAATATCCGCCGCCGTCCCCTGGATCGGCGCATTGATCGCCATCCGCAGCGCCGCCTGCCGCTGATTGCCCGGCAGCTTATTGCCCGGCGCCAGTTCGGGGAAATAACGGCGTCGCCCCATCAACGTCTCCACATATCCCAGCGTCCCCGCCTCGTTCTGAATCCGCTCCATCGTCTCATGCACCTTTGGGAAACGCTCGAAGTAACGCTGAATGAAACGATCCGCCTCCTCAGCCGAAATGCCCAGCTGCGAAGCCAGACCGTAAGCCGTCTGACCATACATCAGCCCGAAATTCACCGCCTTGGCCACCCGCCGTTGATCCTTGGTCACTTCAGCCAGCGGCACACCGTAAACCGCCGCCGCCGTGCTCGCATGGATATCCTCCCCCTTGCCAAAGGCCTCCAACAGTCCCGGATCGCCGGAAATGTGCGCCAGAATCCGCAATTCCACCTGCGAATAGTCCGCCCCCACCAGAATCCACCCCTCGGGAGCGATAAAAGCCTTGCGCACCCGCCGTCCATCCTCGGTACGGATCGGAATATTCTGCAAATTCGGGTCCGATGAGGACAGCCGCCCCGTCACTGCCCCCGTCTGATTGAAAGAAGTGTGTACCCGCCCCGTCGTCGGATTGATCAACTGCGGCAGCGCATCCACATAGGTCGACTTCAACTTGGAAAGCGACCGATGCTCCAAAATCTTATCCACAATCGGATGCTCTCCCTGCAACCGCTCCAGCGTCCCCGCATCGGTCGAATGATGCCCCGACTGCGTCTTCCGCACGCCCTTCGCCGAGAGCTTCAACCGCTCGAAAAGCACATTCGAAAGCTGCTGCGTCGAATTGATATTGAACGGGCCGCCCGCCAGCTGGTAAATCTCCGCCTCCAGCCCCCGCAGCCGCGTCCCCAATTCCTTAGAGAGTTCTTCCAGATAAGGCCGATCCAGCTGCACACCCGTCATCTCCATCGCCGCCAGCACCGGAATCAACGGCATCTCCAACTCTTCGACCAGCTTCGTCTGCCCCCGCTCGGCCAGCTCGGGCAACTGCTTCAGCCCCAATTGCAGCGTCATATCGGCGTCGGCGCTGGCATACGGCACCACCTTCCGCAACGCCACCGCCTCCATCGTCACCTGATCCTTACCTCGCCCGATCAATTCCTGGATCTCGGTCATCTGGACACCCAGCCGGCTCCAGGCCAGCGGCTTCAACCCCAACGCCGCAGTCCCCGGATTGAGCACCCACTCCGCAATCATCGGATCGTAGAAAGGCCCGACCATCGGCAAACCGTTCCGCCGCAACAGCTTGAGATCATACTTCAAATTGTGCCCGACTTTACGGATCGCCGGATCGGCCAATAACGGCCCCAACGCCTGCACGATAGCCTCCATCGGCAGCACCGGTTCTCCCTCCGGCGCCCGCACCGGCAGATACCACGCCGTCCCCACCCGATCCGTCAACGAGATCCCCACCAGATCCGCCTGCATCGTATCGATCGCCGTAGATTCGGTATCGATCGCCAGCCAGGCCTTCTCGCCGGCCTGAGCCAGCCCCGCGCGCAGCTCCGTCCCCAACGCCTCCAAAGCCGCCCCATCGGCCACCAACCGGTAATCGCCCAGCATCACCGGATCGGACTCTTCGGCCGCCGTCTCAAAAAGCGAAAGCTGCCCCCCCGCCTTGCGCGCCGGCGCAGCGGTCAGCGCCGCCGCCGGACGCAGCGTCTCGGGCAACCGATCCAGCAGCGTGCGGAACTCCAGCTCCCGCATCAACGACTGCATCCAGTTCGCATTGTACCCCGCGCCCAATCGCGCCGACTGGATATCCAGCTTCACCGGCACATCCCGTACAATCGTCGCCAGATGCCGGCTCAGATAGGCCTTATCCTTGCCCTCTTCCAACGCCTTGCGATACCGCGCCGCAATCTCATCCAGATGGTTGTAAACCTCATCCAGCGTACCGTACTGTTGCAGCAGCGCAATCGCCCCCTTCTCCCCTACACCCGAAACGCCGGGGATATTGTCGGAAGTATCGCCCAACAAAGCTTTGAGATCGATCAACTGATCCGGCGTCAACCCATATTTCTCCAACACAGCCACGGGCGTATAACGTAGTGTATCGGAAAAGCGCCGGCCCGACGTAATGACCGTCACATGGTCCGAGACCAGTTGCAACGCATCCCGATCCCCGGTCACAATAAAGACCTCCAACCCTTCCGCCTCGCCCTGCCGTGAAAGCGTGCCCAACAGATCGTCCGCCTCGAAATCATCCAGATCCACTGCCGGAATGCCCAACGCCGCCACCACCTCGCGAATGCGCTCCATCTGCACGCGCATCTCATCCGGCATATGGGCCCGGGTCGCTTTGTAATCCACATAGTCGCGCACCCGAAACGAAGGCCCTTTGTCGAAGGTAACGATCACATATTCGGGATTCAGATCGTTCAAAACGCCCAACAACATCGAGGTAAAGCCGAACACAGCGTTCGTCAATTCGCCCTTGGAGTTCTTCAAATCGGGGGGCAAAGCGTGGAAAGCGCGATAGGCCAGGGAATGGCCGTCCACCAAAACCAGTTTGGAATTTCCCATGGATTACCTCCTCAAACGAAGGGGAAAATGAGAGCATTTTGCGCGCGCCCCTCCGGGGCGCGCGCAAAATGTTGTCTACTGTCTACTTGCTACTGTCTACTTCTTCGCAATAATCAACCCGCTGGGCGTGGTCCGCGGACCATCCATCGGGGGTTTCGGGCTTTCCGGAGCGCTGGGAGCCTTCGGGGCCGCAGCCGCCGGCGGTTCCCCACCCGCTTCCTCATCCTGACCCGGCATCTGGAAGCCGCTGATCGCCTGCGCGCGCGCCTTCAACACCGCCAACCGCTCCGCCACCGGCTCATCGCCGCGCTCGCGGCTGTTGTTCTCCATCGCATCCATAAACTGGAAGAAAGCAATGTCCAGCAGATCGACATTTTCCTTCAGCAAATGATCGACCTCTTCCTCCGAATTGGAGACCAGCATCCGGCGCAGCAGCGCCACCTGCGGCGGCATCGTCTCTTCCTGCACGCGGGCAATCACCTGCCCGAGCTTCTGCAAAGCCTGAGCGTAATCCGCCTCTTTGTTGCGGTTCGCCCCTTCCAGTTCCTGCGTCAGAATGGAGAAGAAGAGATCATCCAGCTCCGACAGATGGCTGCGCGCCAGTTTGATCGGATCTTCCGAGCTCAACAGCCGATTCAACAGATCGACGCGCTGCCGGCTCACTTCCTTGCCCATCTCCATCAACTTCTGGCGGATATCCAGCACCTTCCGGCGCATCTCAGCCAGCCGATCGTGCTCCGCAGCATCCGTCGTCCCCTCAATCCGCTTCAGCAATTCCTGGAAGAAGGTGTAATCCATCAACGGCACACCCATCTGCACCAGCGCATTGAGCGTCATATCGTCGGGGGCCTGAACCAGAGCTTCCACCAGAGATTCCCGGGTCGATTCCTCCGAGAACTTCTGCAAAACCTCGGTGCGCTTCTTCAAAATCTGGCCCATGGGATGACGATCGACCATATAAACATACAGACCGCGCACTTTATTGAAATCTTCTTCCGTGGGAGCGCTGGCCGCCACGAGCCGCACACTGTATTCCAACAACCCAAAGAAAGTCTCATCGACGAGATCGCCGGCTTCCTGGAGAATACCTTCCCGCTCCGCTTCCGGCGCCTGCAACAACTTGCCGATCAGCTCCTGCTGCTGGCGACTGCGATCCATCTGAGCATCGGTGACCCCCTCGGCCTCCAACACCCGCCGCACCAGCGTCTCGACATTGAAGAAAGTCTCAGGTTGCAGTAAATATCCCTTGCGTTCCTCCACCGGCAGAGAATCGACCAGCTCCCGGGTCAGTTTCCCGGCCTGCTGTTGACGATCCACTTCGTTCTTTCCCACTTCTAACGGCAGATAAAGCAACGCCAGCTCACGGGAGGGATCGTGATAGAGGAAAGGCAGATTCAACTTACCGCCCGCCCCACAATTCGGGCAGGCCGCCATATTCACCGTCCCACTGAGCAGACGTTCGCGGGCTTCCGGCTCCACCCGCACATCCAGAATCCGATCCACCGGCGTCTGGAAACGAGTGCCGCACGCCGGACAACCAATCTGGGCATAGTATCGAGGCATTCCACAACTCCTTTTTCTCTAACATAGATCGATCCCTTCAGGCGGATCGGCAATTTGGATTCATACAGGGAGAATTTTACCACAAATCGATCTATTTACCTTGAGTTCTCTGCCCCCCGGATTGCTTTGAAGATCAACCGTTGCCAGCGTTGCGCCGCAACCTTGATCAAAATCCATTCCGGAGAATATCCCTCCGGCGCAGCCTCAACCATACGATTCAGCTTTATGGAAATCAGATCGAAAGATTCCCTTTCCTCAGCCGGCGCATCCACTTTTAAGCCCGCTGCGATCCCTGCCGCTGCTTCACTGAAATCCCGCAGCGCCGCCGCCACATCCGGATGCAAAAAAGGCTCAGAAAGCGCTTCCAATTCGCTTCCCACCCTTTGGAAATCAACCACCGCCGTGAGATCTTCCACGCCGGCCATCTCCACCAGAGTCGTTAGAGAGAACGCCGCCTCCGCGCCATACGGCAAAGAACGCACCGCCTGCGCTGCCGCCTCCAAAGTTCCCCGATCGACGCCGGAATGGGCCACCTGTGTCTCATCCACGATCGACAAAAAGAGCCGGGCCAACGGCGCCAGCCGCGGGTCGGGCTCTCCTCGCAAAGACCGCGTCAGCCGCCATACCCATCGCGAAAGCCCCCGGCTCTTCCCACCGCTCTCATCCACATAAACGCCGGCCGCTTCGCCCAACCAGACCGCCCGCGCCGCCGGCAAAGAAAGCAAATCGCCCTCCGCCAACGGCTCGACGATATATTCATCCAGTTCCGGAGCCGCCGCCATCCGATAAAACTCCGGCAGCGGATCGTCCAGCGTTTTCCAGCGCCGCGCCAGAGCCTTCGCCGGCGCCCAACGTTGAAAAGGATTGCGCAGCCAGTACCGCACCGCCGCCATTCCGGCCGGGAGATCCTGCGCCAACAGCTCCCCCAGTTGACGATCCAACCCCGGAAAAGGCAACACCATCAATTCATCGTCCAATCCGGGTCGCCGGCTTCGCCGTTTCGGGAAAAGCGCCGCCCCCGCCGTCATCCCCCATTGAATCAGGTAAAAGGGCAGTCTCGCAGCGCCCACCAGAAACCCCAAAGCGATCCCCAGAGGCAGCACCAGACTTCTTGCCGGCGGCAAAAGGACCCAGAAATTCAACACCCCGCCCAACAAAAGCTCCAATCCCACCAAAAGCCCCACCTGAGGGCCTATAGCCCAGGCCACATTCCCGTTCAGTCCCATCCCCATACCGCTTATCAACCCCATCACAAGCCCCAAACACAAACCAGAAACCCATAATCGCGGCTCACCCTCCCATCGCTCCGAAAGAAAAAGCGTTAAGAACGTAAGCAAGACACTCATAACCGGAGTAAGCACAAAACCCATCACAGACATATTTCGGAACGCCGGCAAATTAAAATACTTCCAGGCCCCCTTGCCTTCCTGCAACCAAAATTCTTTATCGGCCTGATAAAGATACTGCTTATACTCCGACGCTTTAAAAAACGTCCAATTCAACAACTTGATATAATGCAAAGGATTGAACGGATTCAACACCTTCGGCAGAGAAGTTCCCACCAATCTTGGAAACTGCGGCATAGAATGGGCTCCTTGATCCTTCAATTTCCCGCCTATCTTAATCCAAACTCAAATAAAAACAAAAAGAGAGAGAATAGAAATCTATTTTTTCGCGCGCCGCAGACGGCACGCGAAAAAAATAAATAAAAAACCTCTCGACCTGTGCGGTTGGACCGAGAAAAAAGCCCATATTTTCGGCGGCTTTCTGAAGCCACCGAAAATATAAATAAAAAACTCTCTCTCCCCATCCCGCGCGTCGTTCCTCACCCCAAAACGCCCCTGCGGAACGCTGAAAAGTCCCCCGCTGTCTACTGTCTACTGTCTACTTCTTCATCATTTGCCAAACCCCAATACTGTTGTATACCTCCCCCATCTCAATCAACACAGGAGCTTTCCTCATGGATGTCTACGAAGCAATCCATTCCCGGCACACAGTCCGCGACTTCAGCCCCCACCCCATCGAAGAATCCACCCTCAAACGCATACTGAACGCCGGACTCAGCGCCCCCACCAACGATCATCTTCGTTCCTGGGAATTCGTCATCGTCAACGACCCGGCCCGCCGCGTCCAGATCATCAACAAAGTCCGCAAAGACCCCCTTTCCGCCGACGAAGTCAACGCCCTGCTGGATAACTGGGGCATGGTCGATACCCTTCAACGCCAGATGTATCTCGACGGCGTCCCCAAACAATACCGCATGCTCCTGACCGCCGGCGCCCTGATCTTCCCCTTCTTCCGCAGCCCCGGCCACCTCTTACAGCCCGAAAGTCTCTCCGCCCTCAACAACTTCGCCTCCATCTGGTGCTGCGTCGAGAATATCCTCATCGCCGCCGCCGCCGAAGGGATCTTTGGCGTCACCCGCATCCCCTTCGACGCCGAAACGGAATACATCAAAGCCGAACTGCACGCCCCCGCCGACTACGAATTCCCCTGCTATCTCGCCCTGGGCTACCCCGCCGAAAACGCCCCGGCCATCCGTCAGCTCACCATCTCCGTCGAAGAGCGCATGCACTTCAATCAGTGGTAAATTGCAACGGAATCGCACGCTGTAAAAAGCGCCTGTGCAGTTAATCTGGGAAAAAGCCCATTTTTTCGGCGGCTTCGGAAAGCCGCCGAAAAAATAAACAAAAAAACTCTCTCTCTCCCCCCATCCTGCGCGTCGTTCATCCCCCCCAAAAATACTCCTTGCGGGACGCTAAGGAATGAGGCTTTAATAATTTTAAGTCGCCTTATGATTAAAAGCGTTTTGGGCGCGCTGTCTACGACAGCACGCCCAAAACGCTTTACGATCCCGGCCTATCCAGCCCCTTAAGCCCTTTACAACATCCCCCCCTTAAAGCTGCTCCCCCATCTCTCGCCCGGGCACGACAACCGATTGAGATCGCAAATCGCCGGAACCAAGCTCACCTTTCACCAACTGAATCATCTCCAAACAATTGCAAGGAGTCACGGCACAGGGAATGCATTTTCCGCTCTGGAAATGAGGACAGGCCGTATTGATCTTAAACAAATTGTGCTCCGGATCATAATAGGAGCGAAAAACTTCAAACGATTCTGAATTCCAGACCTCCTGGAACGAGCTGCGCCGCAGGTCGCCAGGCATAATATGACTGTAACGGCGCATCAAATCGTCCGGAGCATGCTGAAGAAAGGGACAGGGAAGCGCCTCTCCCGTAGGCGTAATATAGATCATCGTCGTCGCCGCCGTACAATTCTCATAAAAGGTACGGAACCCGGTCAATTTATTCAAATAAGAGGCAAACATCGGACGGGCATCGAGCAATATAACCGGATCATCAGCCTTTACATCGGCCTTCAGCCGGGCCAACGTATCAAGAAACACCGGCCACACCCGCCGGGCCTGCTCTCCATCCGACTCAGCACGATTGGCGGAACGCCCCAAAGCAATTTCAGGAACGAGCCTGAATTCCTTCGCGCCGGCCTGTCTGACAATTTCATAAAACTGTCCCAGATTGGTCACATTCTCAGACGTAACCACCGTCAGGACCGACACTTCCCCCACCGCCTCAATCAAGCGAGAAAGCCCTTGCAAAGCCCGCTCAAAATTATCCGCCGATCCCGTTACCCGTTGATAAGTGACCGGATTTTCTCCATAAAGGCTCATTTGCGCATAAAGAATCGAATGGCGAATCTGCGCCAGCTTCGCAGCAACCGTCTCCGTAATCAATGAAGCGTTCGTCGAAAACGAAAGCACCATCCCTTTTTCAGCTGCATAGGTAAAAAGCCTCAAAATATCCTTTCTAAAAAAGGGCTCTCCTCCCATAATCTTAAGGAACCAGATACCTTCATCATAAAGACGATCGATCAACGCCAGCGCTTCCTCAGTCGATAGCTCATTTGGGGAAATATTACCAGAAGAAGTCAAACAAAATGTACAGCGATGATTACATCCGCTCGTTACATCCCATTGGGCATGATAGGGAATAACCTCAGGAACTTTGAAATTACCGGTCATGTTCCGAACTCCTTGTTTCTCCCAAGAGTGATGAAAATCGCTTGAATGCATAAGAAGGGTGCATCGCACCTTTTATTTACTCCCCCTCCTCAAAGAACTTATCATCTGTGCGGTGAGCCCAGAAACCGTAAAAAACGCTCTTCCCCGAGCCCGCGCGTTGCCTCTCACGAAAAAAGTACCGGTGACCAGGTCGGCAAACAATCGCACAGGTGAAAAAATTGATCAAATATGACAAAGGGAAAAAAATGAAGCCCTCTCCAGGTACGACGCACCCCAAGGTCATGCTCTGTCAAACAACGAAAGAAATCGTTAATCGCCTAGACTTGAATCGCAATACAGGCCTTGCAGGCACGACAACCGTTACAGGCATCACATCCCTGACTGGCTTGAGGTAAATTGGAAACCTCAGCAAATACCCGAATGGCATGCCGCCGAAGATTACGAGCCATCCCCTGCAACATGGCCATCATCTTCTCATCGCCGTTGTAACCGTAAGCACGAAAAGCCTTCACCGGATCTTCAATCATCTCGACCAAAAAAGCCGGATCGTCGCGCAATTTGTCTTCAAATGAAATCTCAACCGGTTCAATCCCCCTCATTATCTCACTCATATTTTCCCCGTTCATACAGTTCCTCTCCTTGTAATTTTTTAAAAATTAGCAACATCAAATCATTCAAATCTATCGCTCAAATAATATAATGAGCCCTCCTTTCTGCGCACTTGGGATAAAGAACCAAACTGAGGAATCCCATAAACGGGATTTTTCTGCATGAAATACAAAGGGGTTACAAATACAGACAACTATGATATATTTATTTTAGATTATTTTATTTTTAATGTCAACCGTCTTTCTTTTAACCCGGTAACTGAACTATCGCCCTCTTAAGCTCTTATTTCTCTTGGTTGGAAACACCGCTCGTTACCATATCCTGAGGAACGGCCGAAATAAAACTTCCGCTGGTTACCCTACAACCCTTATTTGACATCGAAATGCTTTATCTCGTTGCAGTGAAATCACCACGCAGCACAGGAAACAGACCATTCACCGTCGTCCAGTCACCATTGATCGTCGTCCAGTCACCATTTATCGCTATAATGTTATCCTTCGCTGCAACCAAACCACCCTATTGCACAGCAAACAGACCATTTCCCGCCCCCCAATCATCTTTCGTCGTGTCTCACTCATCATTGATCGTCGTCCAGCGGCCATTTATCACCGCCCAGTCACCCTTTATCGCCGTCCAGTGGACATTTATCCTCGTCCAGCGGCCCTTTATCGCCGTCCAGTCATCATTTACCGTCGTCCAGTCATTATTTGCCGCCCCCCAGCCCTCATTCGCCGTAGCCCAATCATCCTGAATCCCCGGCGTAAGATGATTTTCCCCCTTCACCTGAATGCCTCCCCTGTAGGGGCGACCTTTATGGTCGCCCTCTTGCCTGAAATCCATTTTCATCCTTCAGGATACCGCGCCCTTCGGCCTTTTAGCATCCCGCAAATGATGCCTTCCCCATAAGAACCGCCGCGCAGGATAGGAAGAGAGAGTTTTTTGTTTAGGTTGGGGTGCGCATCAGAATGCGCACCCTAACCATCGCCTTTTCCAGAGCCGTCCCCGCACCCTCCATTGCCCTCCCACAACGAATCATTCCCTATCAGCATTTACGTTTCACGTTTCCCATCTTCCAATCCGCCCCTACTCCTCCCACCGCGCCAGTTCCGTCTGATACGGCAACGACACATAGAAGGTCGAGCCCTGTCCCGGCGCACTTTCTACCCAAATCCGCCCCCCATGCGCCTGCACAATCGCCCGCGCCAGATAAAGCCCCAATCCCGTCCCCGAAACGGCCCGCGTATCCGGTCCTTCCACCCGATAAAAACGCTCAAAAATCCGCCACTGTTCTTCCAGCGGAATCCCGACGCCCTCATCGCTCACCGAAATCAACACCGCCTGAGCCATCGCCGTTCCGCGAACCCGCACCTTTCCCCCCCGCGGCGAATACTTGATCGCATTGGAAACCAGATTGTCCAATACCTGCTCCAACCGCCGCGCATCCCCCGACACCATCGGGAAATCGGGATCGAATTCAATCTCCAGCCGATGCTTCTTCGATTGATTCTGATGACGTTCCACCACCCGCCGGGCAATCTCCCGCCAATCCACCTCTTGCACATCATGCAGCGGCAACCCATTGGCCTGCAAACGTGACACATCCAGCAGATCATCCACCAGCCGCGCCAGACGATCGCCCTCTTCGACAATCGCCCCCAGCATCTCCGCCACCAGCGCCGGATCGCGCCGGGCGCCCGGATTGCTGAGCGTTTCCGCATACCCTTTGATAATTGCCACCGGCGTTTTCAATTCATGGGAGACAATAGAAATAAAAGTCTCCTTCAACACATCGGCCTGCCGGAACCGGGTAATATCGCGCACATTGGCCACCCAATTGATCGGACGCCCCGAAACGATCAACGGCGAATAAGTGATCCCCACACTGACCAGACTGCCGTTTTTGCGGCGCAATTCACCTTCCACATACAGCGGCGGCCCCCCGGGATTCCCCATCTCCGCCGATTCGGCATCCAACGGCTTCCCCACATCCAGCCGGGCCCAGATCAACACCTCCTGCACCGGCTTACCGACCACCTCTTCGGCCGTCCAGCCGATCAACCGCGCCAGTGCCCGATTGATACGCTCCACCGTCAGATCGAGGCGCAGCACCAGCAGCCCATCGGCACTCGACTCCAATAAAGCATCCAATCGACGCCGTTCAGTCACCGCCGCCTCATAAAGGCGCGCATTGTGCACCGCAATGGCCGCATAATCGGAAAAACTGGACAAAATCTGGTGATCGTCCTCCGAAAAAACAGCGCTGTGCGAGCGCAACACAAAGATCACCCCCAACAAATCGTGCTCCACGACCAGCGGCAAAGCCACCACCTGATCCAAAACCATCCCGGTCTCTTCACCGATCCGAATCAACTTCTCTTTAAGATCGGGAATGACAAAATTGCCGGTCGAAACCG
Organism: uncultured Anaerolineales bacterium; assembly: GCA_964501335.1. GTDB lineage: Bacteria > Chloroflexota > Anaerolineae > B4-G1 > SLSP01 > CAZCTC01. The sequence goes on from CAZCTC010000002.1 coordinate 174,897, forward strand.
GCACCTCCGCCACCAAAGAATTAAACATCGGCAACAAAGCCGGCGCAATCCCATAACTGGCCCAAAAAGTATAAGCGTTATCCTCGCCGCGGAGGGCAATCAGGCCGACTTCACCGCGCAGCAGTTCGACAGCCGCTTCCAGAATCAACCGCAGCACAGCCCGCAGGTTCAACCGCGAGACCAAAGCCCGGCTGATGCTCAACAGATAATCCCGCTGCCGGATTCGATAATCAAAAAAGGCCAGAGCCATAGACCCACCCTCCTTTCAGCCCGACGTTTTACCCCGTTCTCCTGTAGGGGCGACCTTTATGATCGCCCTTCGGCCCGGTGTAGCCGCTTCCCGATGGAAAGAGATTGATTTTTTATTCATGTTTTCGCGGGCTTCAGAAAGCCCGCGAAAACATGGGCTTTTTCTCTGCGGCCTCTGCGTCTTTTCTTTTGCCGTTTTCACACCCCAGCCTCTTTACATTTTCGCCCGCCTGTTCAGGCGGGCGAAAATGTTATTTTTTAAACCCCAAAAATCTCTGCGCCTCTCTGCGCACTCTGCGTCTCGGCGTTAAAGCTGCTCTTCTTCCAGCTTTGTCAGTACCCGCTCGAAAATATCCAGCGCCTCTTCCGCAATCTCCTGCGGCACATTGAGCGGCGGCACCATCCGGATCGTATTCGGACCGGCGCCCAGCAACAGCAAACTCTCTTCAAACGCCATATCGACCAGCCGATTGCGCAGCTCATGCGCCCGCTCGCGCGTTTCCCGGCTCTTGACGATCTCCACACCGATCATCAACCCCCGGCCGCGCACATTGCCGATCAAGGGATGCTTTTCCATCATCCCCTGCAACCGTTCCATCATCCAGTTGCCGACCTTCGTCGCATTGTCCATCATACCGTTCTCCAGCAGCCGCAACGTCGTCAACGCCGCCGCGCAGGAAATCGGATTGCCCCCAAAAGTGCTGGCATGCGCCCCCGCCGGCCAGGTCATCAACGAACGGCGCGCAATCATCGTCCCCAACGGCATCCCCGAAGCGATCCCTTTGGCCACGCTGACGATGTCGGGCTCGACACAATCTTCATGCTGAATGGCAAACCACTTCCCGGTGCGCCCCATCCCACACTGCACCTCATCCAGCATCAACAAAATGCCGTGACGATCGCACAGTTTGCGCAGCGCCGGGAAGAAAGTAGGCGGAGGAACGATGTAGCCGCCCTCCCCCTGGATCGGTTCGACCAGGATCGCGGCCACTTCATCTGGAGGAACGGCTTTGGCCAGCACCACTTCTTCAATAAAGCGGACGACAGCCAACCCTTGATCTTCATGTGAGGAAAAAATCGGCCGATAGGGATCGGGATAAGGAACATGCTCGACGCCGGCCAACGTGGGGAAGAAACCGCGCCGCTGCACCGGCTTGCTGGCGGTAAAAGCCAGCGCCCCCAGCGTGCGACCGTGAAAACCACCGTAAAAAGCCAGAAATCGCGGACGCCCGGTGACATAACGGGCCAGCTTGACGCCGGCTTCAATCGCCTCAGCACCCGAATTAGCAAAGAAAACCTGACCAGACTCCGAGAAAGGCGCAATCCGGCTCAAATATTCCGCCAGCTCGATCTGCACAGGATAATAAAAATCAGTGCCGGACATATGGATGAACTTTTCGGCCTGATCTTTAATCGCCTGGACCACTTCGGGGTGACAATGCCCCGTCGAAGTGACCGCAACACCGCTGGTGAAATCCACAAACCGATGCCCGTCGACATCCCATACTTCAGAACCACGCCCATGATCCATTACAAAAGGATAAGAACGGGTGTAGGAGGGAGAGACTACCTCCCGATCGCGTGCTACATAAGCCTGTGCTTTGGGACCCGGGATCTGTGCCATGAAACCTCCTGGAATTTGAAGATCGACCACGCCTCCCGCAGGGCAGGAGGAGCATTCTCTCAAGGCGCAAAAAAGGGATAACTCTCCGCCATCTGCAACCCTACCGCGCTGAATCCCTGCGGAAAGATCCCCAGGATCAACGTCGTGCCGATCAATACCAAAATCAGTAAAATCACCACCCGATCCTCCGTCACCGGACCGCTCATCTCGGCCAGGGTCCGCGGTGCCGCCAGCAACGACCGAATCGAACTCACAAGTCCCATCATTACGCCCGCACTGCCGGCCAACGCCAGCAACGCCCAGAAAAAGCTGTTCTCAGCCACCAATCGATAAAGTCCCCACCGGGCCGTAAAGCCCAGCGAAAGCGGAAACCCTGCCATCGCAATCCCACCGACCAGGAAAGCCACCACCCGCCAGGGAGAACGCCAGACCGCTCCCGTCACCGCAGTCAAATCATCGCTGCCCCGGCCCAAACGTCGCAGCCCATCCAAGCCTAACGTCATCAACCCCAGGGCAAACGGCCGCGCCATCAACAACATCGCCGCCAGAGCCAGCCCCGCCGCCCGCTGAGTCCCCAACGCCAGCAACATCGCGCCGTTATCCACCAGCGTGGCATACCCGATCAACCTCCCCAGATGGCGTTGCGAAGCCGCCAGTATCCCCCCCACCACCATCATCAACAAACCCAGGCTGCTGAGCAAGGTACCAAACGAAGCCTGCTCCCACAGCCAGGTATAAGATTGCAAATAAGCCAGCAACAGGAACCAAACGGCCCCGATATTGACAGTAAAAAGGAAGGTAACCACGGGCGGCGATCCGTCCATCGCCACCGTTGAAAGCCAGGTTTGAAAAGGAACCGCGCCCAATAAAATCGCAAAGGAAAGGCTCATCAAAACGGCCGCCGTATCGAGCAAACCGTGGTCGTTGGGGAAACTGGCATAGAGATCCAGCAATAATTGGGTGATCATCAGGCCCGGCAACGCCAGCGTGGCATACGTCATATAACGCAGCCCGCCCGAAACGCTCCCCCCAGACTCATGTAAAGGGAAAACCGCCAGCACAGCGGCCAGTTCCACCAGCAACGCCGCGTAGACCACCTGCTCCACCATCAACGCCGCCGCCAGCAAGGTCGCCATCGCCAGCCCCACCGGGAAGAAATTGGAGTGAGGCAACAACCGCCAGGCCACAATAAACAACCCCGCCGCCGTAAAGAAGATGAACGCCAGCCCTAATCGATCCACCGGCTGGATCACCATCTGCCGCCCCAGAAAAACCAACGGCCGGCCCAAAATCACTTCCATCCCCCCCAGAGAAACCGGCTGCGTCAGCGGCATCAAGGCCACCATCAAACCGACAACGGTCGCAGTGATAGCCGCCAGCCAGGCTGAAAGCGCCGTCCAACGACGCATCAATTGCAAAACCAGAGCCACCGCCAACGGAATCCCCAATACCGGGATCGGCCCCACCAGCGCGGTTGTCATTGCGCGACCTCCGCTACCGTTAGATAGGAAATAGCCAATCCCACAACCAACGTTACAATCACCAGCAGCCCGGTAACGAGAACCCCCGGGTCCCAGGCCGAATAGAAAATATCCAAACCGGCCAGCAGGTTCAACACCCCCACGCCCACCACGCCGGCATCCTTTTCTGTGCCGATCAACACAACCGCCAGCCCCAGCAGCACAAAGCAAGTCATCGCCAGATCATTAGAAAGGAACGGCAGCGGATAACGCTGCGAAGCCAGATAGGCCACCAGAGAGATTACTATCAAAAAGAGGCTGCGAAACGGCAAATCCGCCACCCAATGAATCCGTGGAAACCCCTGAGAAACGGCCTCTTCGCGGGTCCGGGCGCTGAGATAAAGCGCCCCACAGACCAACCAACCGATCAAAGTCTTGAGCAAAGCCATCTCAGGCCGGGTATCGAACAACCGCAAGAACATAATCCCAATGAAGAAATATTGAGCCAGCAGCGCCAGCAAACGAATTCGCCACTCAGCAATCAAATAAATGGCCGCACCGGCCAGAAAGATCCCCAAAACCGCAGGCGTCGAAGCCAACGACGAAAGGCGGCTCAACCATTGGATAAAAACGCTCATCGATTCACCACCACCAGTAGAACAATCAAGAGAACCAGGAGCGACCAGAGCAGCGCGCCGTTCCCTTCAACAACATCCGCCGAAGCCCGCACCAGGCTCAGCAAGTTTTCCGCACCGCGCCAGAGCGCCCGAAAAAGCCAGCGCAGGTCAAACATTTCCCAGACCGGCTGCCCCTTACGCAACCATTCCCGGCTCATTTCCTGACCGAAAATCGAAAGGGCCGCCCCCAACAACACCGTTATCCCCCACAAAACCAGACCGCCCCATCCCAATGACAGGCCATATCCCATCAGAGCACTCGCCATCAGGCCGGCCAACGGCAACAACATACAGATCAACAACCCCGCTTGCTGCCAGAACTCCGGCGGCGTCACCAACCCCTTGCTCCGCCGGCGCAAATGAGAGATAAAAGCGGCCATCATCCCGGCCCAGCCCACCATCACCAGCGGCCGCCAGACAAACGGCAAAGTATCCAGGGCCATAATCACCGCCCGCCCCAAAGGAGAGACCGGAACGCCGATAAAAAACAACAACGCCACCCAGGCCGGCCAGGACCACAGGGCTGAAAACTCATCATGGCCCCGGCTCAACGAAACCAGCGCCCCGCCCGCCGTCCAGACGCCCGCCGCAGTCAAAAGCAGCTCGGGATCACCCCCGCCCGCCGCTCCGGCCACCATCGCGCCCAATAGAGCATAACCGCCCCACAACACCGCCGTGCCGCCCTTACTGATCCAGGCCGAAATCCCCCCCCACAAAACCGAAATCGCGCCCCAGATCATCAACCATTCAGGCGCCGCATCCAGCCCCGGCAACCGCAAAATCCGATATAAGAGTCCCAATCCCAACAAGGGTCCCATCAAAGCGATGATTCCCAACAGCCGCATATTGCCGATCCGCCGGGGAAAGACAATATGGAAAGGATAAAGCCCCATTCGAATAATCGCAGCCGCCAACAGGAAGGTCAAAGCCGCCGGAGAGGGCGTCATCAGCCACCACAAAACACTCTGCCCACTGCTTTCAAGCAGCAAGAAAGCTCCCCACAAAATCAAAGAGGCAATCCCATGGAACATCAAACCAAAGGTCACCCGTTCCCCATCGCCCCCGGCCATCAACCCGGCAATTCCCCACAGAAGATCGAACGTAGCCCAGGCGGCCAGGACCGTCAGGAGCGACCCGCCGGCAAGCGAGAGCCAGACGGCAATCAGAGAAAGGAGTGCCAGAACCCCTACTAATGAAAGAGAACCGCGATGCTCGGCCGCTTCACCCCAGGCCGCACCGCTGAGGACCATTCCCACCACCAACCCAAGGATCCAGACTGCGGGGGTTATATCAACGAGGATGGCCCCTCCCAACACGGTTGAAGGAGTCCATAATGAAAGCGGCCACTGACTTTGCCAGGGCATCGCTAACCAAAAGAGCGTCATGGCCGTCAGCCAGGCCGCCGTAACCGGTCTGCGTAGAAAGTGCAACCGTGGAAGCAGCTCAATGCTCAAAAGCGCCAGGACGCCGATTAATCCACCATAGGCCAACAACGGGTAAAAGTATCCCATGCCACACTCCTGCGGTATTCTAACATAGAATACCCCTCTGACAAGCAATGGAAAGCTTTTGACATTCTTTCAAAATGGTTTAGAATGAGGCTCCACAGCCTGTAGTTCGGACGGCCCCCTGGCCGTCTTTGTTTATCTGCGACACGAATGCATTTTTCGGGAGGAAAAGGTTTCGATGAAAGAGTATACGACCCAGCAACTGCGTAACATCGCCCTGATCGGCCACGGCAGCTCGGGCAAAACCACTCTATCGGAAACGCTGCTTTTTATCAGCGGCGCTACTACCCGACGGGGAAAGATCGAGGATGGCACTACAGTTGCGGACTTTGATGAAGAAGAAATTCGACGTCACATTTCAATCAACACCTCTTCAATTCCAGTGGAATGGAAAGGCGTCAAAATCAACGTTCTCGATACCCCAGGCTACATTGATTATGTAGGCGAGGTAAAAGGCGCTCTGCGCGTTGCAGAACTGGCTCTGGTCGTCCTGGATGCCGCTTCCGGTGTGGAAGTCGGCACGGAACTGACCTGGGGATACGCCGACGAAATCAAGTTGCCCCGCATCGCCCTGGTCAATAAGATGGACCGGGAAAATGCCAACTTCGAACGTGCCATTCATTCCCTGGAAGAATCCTTCGACGGCGCACGTTTCCTGCCCATCCTGCTGCCGATCGGCTCTCAGGCCGATTTCAAAGGCGTCATCGATCTGCTGGAAAAGAAAGCCTACCTCGGCCCTAAGGGCGAAGCCGGCTCTATTCCGGCCGACATGGCCGCCGAAGTGGAAGAACGCTACACCCAACTCATCGAAATCGCCGCCGAAGGCGACGACGATCTGATTATGAAGTATCTGGAAGGCGAAACCCTCACGGCCGAAGAAATCGTGACCGGGCTGCGCAAGGGCATCCGCAACAACAGCGTGGTGCCGGTGCTGGCCGCCGCCGGCGCTTCCATGGTGGGTGTCAGCCACATGCTGGATATGCTCTCCAGTCTGGCCCCCAATCCCACCGAAATGGGCACCTTCAAAGCCGAAGGCGCTCAGGGCGAAGTTGCCCTGGCTGTCAGCGACGCCTCGCCGCTGGCCATCCTGGTTTTCAAGACTGCGGCCGATCCCTACGTCGGTCGTCTGACCTACTTCCGCGTTTACGGCGGCACCCCCACCTCCGGCTCTACGGTCTACAACAATCGGGCCGAGCAGGAAGAACGCCTGGGCCAGCTCTACGTGATGCGCGGCAAAGAACAGATCAATGTCGACAGCCTGCACGCCGGCGATATCGGCTGTGTGGCCAAATTGACCGTCACCCGCACCAGTGATACGCTCTGCACCCGCGATCATCGGTTGACCCTGACGGCCATCAATATGCCGACCCCCATCTACAGCGTGGCCGTCTTCCCGAAGACCAAGGGCGACTCCGCCAAGATGGTCCCGACGCTCGCCCGCGTCTGCGAAGAAGATCCTACCCTGCACTGGTACCAGGATCCCAGCACGCACGAAGCCATTCTCTCCGGCATGGGCGATGCCCACGTCGATACCGTCATTCGCCGCATGCAGAGCCGCTTCGGCGTCAGCGTCGATACCGCCCTGCCCCGGCTGCCCTACCGCGAAACCATCACCATCACCAGCACGGCCCAGTACCGCCACAAGAAACAGACCGGCGGTTCCGGGCAGTTCGCTGAAGTTCACATGCGGCTCGATCCCAACGAACGCGATGCCGGCTTTGAGTACAACTGGGAAGTCGTCGGCGGCCGTATCTCCTCCTCCTTCATGCCTTCCATTGAAAAAGGTATCAAGGGCGTGATGGAACAGGGCGTCCTGGCAGGGTATCCGGTCGTCGATGTCAAAGTCGCCATCACGGACGGTAAAGAACACCCCGTGGACTCCAAAGACATCGCCTTCCAGATCGCCGGACGCGAAGGCTTCAAGGAAGCTTTCATGGCGGGCAAGCCCGTCCTGCTCGAACCGATCTATCAGGTCACCGTCACGGTGCCCAACGACTTCACCGGCGACGTCATGTCGGATCTGAATACCCGCCGCGCGCGCGTTCAGGGTATCGATCAGATCGGCAAGCGCAGCGTCATCACCGCCACCGCCCCGTTGGGTGAAATGCAGCAGTACGCCATCAACCTGCGCGCCATCACCCAGGGCCGCGGCGTCTTCTCGATGCAGCTTTCGCACTACGACCTGGTGCCCGGCAACGTCACCCAGCAGATCATCGAACAGGCCAAAGCGCATCGCGCCGCCGAAGCCGACTAATTCCCCGATCCCATCCCAAAACAAAAAAGTTTATATTTTCGGCGGCTTTCTAAAGCCGCCGAAAATATAAATAAAAACCCTATACTCAAGGAAGTCGTTAGCGCATCTCCCCAATCCAGTAAAAGGAGCCCTGTGATGGAAGAACCCATGCCCCTGTCGCTGGCCCTGTTGGATTTCCTTCCCAACCTCGCCTTCCTCGTCGGCATGATCGCCCTGCTCCAACTGGTACGCCGGGAAAAAGACCCGCTCTGCCTTCTCTTCACGGCATCCGGAGGCCTGTTGATCTTCGTCGGTGCCTTCCTCAAAGCTGTCTGGAAACTGCACACCATCCTCACCGGCGCCGGCTATGAATGGATGAGCAACGCCCAATTTTTTCTGCTCGCCCCCGGCTTCTTTCTGCTGCTCATCGGCGTCATCCGCCTGGCTCGCCAGACCCGTCAGCCCGCCCCGGTTTTGCTCGCCATCCTCCCCTGGAAAATTCCCTTTATCATCGTCATGACCCTCTGCAGTATGGGCGTTCACGGCATCATGACCTACGTTTCCTTTCGCAAAGCCAACCGCTGGGCCGCCGCCGGCTACATAACGGCATTTCTCTGCCTGATAGCCATGGGCGCACTCTCCAGCGGAGAACAAACCGTCGCCCGACAATGGCTCGAAGAAAGCGTCAACAGCATCGGCCAGATCGGCTTCGCCTTCGGCTCCATCCTGCTCGCCCGCACCGCCGACAAAGAAAAATAACGCCTGGGATTACCCGGAAAAGCGAGAGAAAAAAGATTGTGTTTTCGCGCGCTTTCTGAAGCACGCGAAAACACAAATAAAATAACCCTCTCTGCCGTCCAGCGCGGCGCCTTTTACCGGACAAAAACCCTGTGTGGGACGCAATAAACCCATCATCAATAAAGTGGAAAGGTAGATAATATGCTCGATTTCATCAACCGCTGGCGATATGGCAAACAATACGGCTATGAAATACTCTTTAAACGCCAGCCCCAACGCCCCGAAGGCAAAACCGGCGTCCTCATCGGCGACATGGGTGTCCCCGAAACCTACGAATTCGAATTCTACGCCGGCTACATGGAGCATGTCTTCCACTACATGCTCCCCCCCGTCATCCGCGACCTGGTCCTCGCCGACCGGGGCATCGCCCTGCTCGATCCCGAACAGCCCCTGGCCCGCGAGCCATTCAAACCCCGTCAATTGATCGACGCCCACGGCTCCTTCACCAATCGCGCCGGCCGGCCCTACGTTGAATGTCCCGTCACCTGGCGGCCGCCCGGCACCCCCAAAAATCCCTGGGACAACGGTTATTTTCTTTATAAAGAAGAAGGCCACAGCGGTCAGCCCGACATCTGCGAAAAAACCGGCGCCAAAGTCGTCGGCTGGTATTACGGTAAACTGATCCCCGAAAAGAAAGTCGCCTGGCGTCACCAGATCCGCCGGGTTTACGACGAAGCCGTCACCGCCCTGCAATCCCGCTACCCCGAAACGCCCTTCAGGCTGGTCTACTATGTCTCCCCCGCCTCTCTCCGCCAGGGAATTGAAGACTTGCTGGCCGAAGGCTGCCAAACCATCATCTACCAGGGAATCACCAATCCGGTCTACTCCGATTTCGAGGAATACAACTACGTCCTGCCTCTGCTGCATCAGTTCAACGCCGGCCGCGCCCGCCTGATCTGTGCCGACCAACTGGGCAACCAACCGGATCTCCACCAGGCCTATCTACATCTGCTGCAGGATCAACTGGCCCACCTCCCCCCCGCAGCCAGCCTCTGCCTGATCCTCAGCTGTCATGGACATCCCTTCAAAAAAGAAACCCAGGATCTACGGCACAAAGAGTATCAACAACCCCTGGAAAAAGAAATGCGCCGACTCTTACAGGCGCGCGGCGGCCGCTGGACGATCGTCTGGAGCGATGATGAGTATGCAGATCCCTACTGGGACCCCAAACGCACCAAACGAGAAACTCTGACGGCTTACGAAGAGGCCATCGCCCAGGGCTATGACTATGCGCTGGAGATCCCTACCGAATTCATCGCGGAAAACACCGATTTGATGATCTTCCATGCCATGAAAAAGTTCATCGCCTTCCCGGATTACAACCGCGAGGCGCCGGTGCCCTATCCCGATTGGGAACGGCCCTTAACCCGCACCTTTCACGCCGGGAAAACCACCGGAATCTATGCCGGCTGCCCCGTCGGCCCCTATCGCCGCCATGTCGTGGCCGCCGTCGTCAACTCGCTCAGCCCCTGGCTGGAAAAATAAGTTGTATTTATTCATAGTTTCGCGCGTCCTGACAGGATGCGCAAAAACAAAGACTTTTTCGACCGGTGTGGCTGTTCATTAAACATGAATTAGAAACGGTTTTTGCGTCCCGCAACAGATGTTTTCCCGGTAAAAAGCGACACGCTGGATGGTCAGAGAAAGTTATTTTTATTCATATTTTCGGCGGCTTCAGAAAGCCGCCGAAAATATGGCCTTTTTCCCCCTACAAGCGAAAACCCGAACTTAATACGGCTTGGAAATCCACGGCAGGAAACGCAGGAACCCCACAAAGGTAGAAATCACGCCTCGATTATCCACTATATGGGGCTCCACACTCCCATCCCCGACCGCCACCGTCGTCGTAAGCCACTGATTCCAGGTCAGGGTAGGCGGCGTCGTCACCGTCACCACTACCGTATGCAACGCAGAATCATTGCCGGCGACCGTTCCCAGGTTCCACAACAACACCGTCCCCGTCACAGCGTCCGGCACGGGATCGGCCGCCACCAACGACAACGACAGCGGCAGCGTCATCGTCAACCAGCTATTCCGCGCCGCCACCCCGCTCCGATTGCCGGTCGTCATCGTATAAACTACCGACGTTCCCCGCGAAATACAATCGGAACTCCCTGAAACCCCAGCCCACTGATCCGCACCCGCCACCTGAAACAGCCAATCGACTTTGTTATCGGCCGTTTCCAGCTCCGTAATCCCCGGCGCGGCAATGCTCAACGTTGAAGTCAACCTGCTCCATCCCGTCGCCGTTGGAGAAACCGTCGCCGTCACCACAATCCGCCCTTCAGTGAGCGGCGGCAGCTCATTCAGATTCCAAATCAGTTCCGAGCCCGTCGACGACACCGGCGCCGGATCGGCCGCCACAAACTGCAATTCCGCAGGCAATGTTTGCGTCAACACCGCCCCATTGATCACCTCGCCCCCTTGATTGGCATAGGTCAAGGAATAAACCACCTGCTCCCCCGGGACAACGCGCCGCAGCGCCGGCGCCGTCACCACCAGATTGGCCCCCACGCTGCCCAAAGAAACTTCATCCAGATAAAGCGCGGCCGGCGTTTTTCCCGCCGCCTGATGCAGCGCAAACGTCAACGTCACACTCTTTCCCGCCTCCCCGGCCAGACTGAGCGCCTGATGGGTCCAGCCGGCCTTCACTGCTGTTGTCGAAAAAATCTCCGTCGTCGTCATGCCATCGTTCAATTCCACCGTCAATGAGTTGATCGCCGAATTTTCCAGGCTGCGATAGTCATACAAGAAGGAAAGCACCGGCGCCGTCATTGTAACCGGGATCGTCACTTGTTGCTGGATCGCCGATTGAGCCGTGACGGACAGCGTAGATTCATTTAAAATCTCCCAACCTATGAAGTAGGTGGGAGAAGTTTGCTCCCACATCAGCGAAAGAGCGCCATTCGCGTCCATCGCTAAGTGAGCATCGTAGGAATCTTTCCCGTCCTCCAGACAATTTCCGGCAAAACGAACCTGCCCCTCCGGCCCGATCTTCGCACAATAGATATCCCAATCGTTCACCGCCAGCCCGCTCCAGGAAATCAGTAAATCCCCGTTCGCAGCCGCGCTCAGATCGAGATCCCGCGTCATCATGCCGTCCCCATTCAAAACGTAGGGCAAATTCCACTGTCCCTGAAGGTCCCGATGTAAATAATTGACATTGACATCGTCACTCCAGACCACCTGAACTCCCCCATCGGCTTGCACCTGCAACAAAGGCTGCACCGGCTCCGTTACGCGGGCGATCAACAAAGGCGTCGACCAGCTCCCTTGCGGATTTTGCCCAGCATAATACAGCCCGGGCTCCGGCCAGGTCGCATACCAGACTGTATGAGCGCTGCCGCTCGCATCCACTCCGATCTGCGGCCCCATGCCCTGCGCCTCGGCCGGCGCCAGAATCGTCGTTGTGATCCCCAGAGAGCTCAAATCTATCCGCTGCTCAACGATCGCCCCGCCTTTCTGATAGACCAGCTGTAAAGCATTCACGCCCTCAAGCGCGATGGCCGGATCGCTGCATACAGATTTCCCATCCCTCTGGCATAGAGTCATGACCGGCGAGGTGGGACCGGCCAGCGGGCGACGAAGATAAATGAGATTCCCCGCTTCCTGCCCCACAATATGCATGAACCAATTATTGTCCATCACAGCTTCAATGGGCAGCTCGCCCACAGCCGCAGCCGACTCATAAATCGCCGTCTGAGGGACAATATAGGCATCGGTGCCGTGAATGACCCCGATACGGCTGTGCCCATCCGCTGCAATCCCGCTCCACATCAGATACGCCTCTCCCAACGGAGAAATCAACAGCTTGAGAGAGACCACCTGCTGCGCGTTCAGCGAAGCATCATGGTTGGATACATTGCAAAAATGATTAAACTGCCAGTATTCTCCCGGGGCTTTCCGCCCATAAGAAATCGTTATCCCTCCAACAGTTCCTGCATCCTCTCCCCAGACCACATGCGACACGCCATGGCTATCGACCTGTAAATCCAGCTGCCTCCCTACAAGGGAATCCCACCCTCTATTCAACTGTTGGAAATTAACCGTCGGCAGGCTCCCCAGCTGCATCGCGAAATTACCCGTATGGTTGGTTTCGACCACTGTCGGCGTGATATCCGCACTGCGTTGCCACACCATAGAATTCTCACCATTCTCAAAACCGCCGTCATCCACCACATTATCCATGGGCGGCAAATAAGTATAGGTAAAATTATTCCAATAACTGTTAAAAAGCCTGGAGGGTAAAAGCCCATACCCGGCTTTCTGCCACGTCACCCCCACATTGATGCCCGGAGTTTCGCCCACATAGCCCTGATACGCACCCATCCGGCTCCCCTGATCGAAGCGAATCCAATTCGGCGCCGCCTGGATCGTGGCCTGACTCACCGACGCGCCGGCGGAATTGAAAATCTGCCCGGCCAGCTTCCAGTTATAGAAAAAGATGCCCTTTTCTCCCCCGGCATATTTCCAATCCTCGACATTGCCGGCCTTATCCGTAGCCCGGATTCGGAAAAAATAAGATTTTCCTATCACGCCGGTGAAATCATAGGCCCTCGCGTTCGGGCTCACCCCCTGCGTCAAACTGATCCAGCTGGAATTTGCAGTAGTGTCCCGATATTGCCACTCATACCCTTGAATTTCCGAGCCGCCCGGATCTTTCGTATGCCAGGAGAGATGCACCTGCGTACCATGCGCCATTTCCGGCCATGCATCCCAGCTCGTCACGGGCGCTTCATCATCAATCTTCGTCGCCGCATCGTAACCAGCCGGCCAGGCTTCTATGTTGTACGCCCAATCGACAGCCCGCAGGCGGAAATAATAAACATGCCCGGCGATCCCCGAAAAAGAAACGCCATCCGTCGTCAAATTGCTTTTATAAGTCTGCCAGGTCCCATTCTTTCCATCACGATACTGCAACTCGTAATGCTTGATTCCAGCCCCCCCCACATCACCGCTCAGGCTCGCCCAATTTAAAACCACCGGGCTGGCCGAAACGACCGGCAAGGCCGCTATCTGAGAAACCGGAGGTTGCGAATCCCGAGTCGCCATCGAAGGATTGAAATCCCGCTGTCCATATTGCGCCGCCCCCACGGAGCATCCCCCGCGCACACAGACAGAATTCAACTGCCCACGCGTCAAATACCAGACATTCCCATCCTTGTAGTAAGTAGCCCGGGTATAAACAATCCCCTTTCCATCCGGGGTCCAGCTTCCCATCGATACATCGTCGGCAACACAGGTATTCTCACCCGGCGCATTATCCGGGAGAACTACACTATTCCCCCCACCCGAAACATGGATAACATGGAGCTCCAACCAACCGTTGTTGTTGGCATCGGATTCATAACCGATCCATTCTGAATCGGGATTCCAGGCCGGGAGCCCGCAGTAAGGCTCGCTAGACAGCAATCGCGCTTCATTCCCATCTGCATTCATAACCCAAAGATGATAATGCCCCGCACGAGCGGAAATAAAAGCAATCTTCGTACCGTCAGGAGACCAGGCCGGCTCCCCATCATAAGCCGGATTATCCGTCAAACGTCGCACCCCTGAACCGTCACGGTTCATTACATAAAGATCAGAATTGCCATCCCGGTACGATTGAAATACAATCTGCTGCCCATCCGGAGACCAATCGGGATGAATATCGTTAGCCCCCACTGACGTCAGGCGCATCTGATCCGAACCGTCCAAATTCATCGAACAAATTTCATAATTACCGTCCAATTGGCAAACATAAACAATCCGCGTCGCCCCGCGATTTAATTTGGGCTGAATATCGGCATTGTAATTTTTTGTCAACCGCCCCCCCGCAGTCCCATAGGCATCGGAACGGTAGATCTCCCAGTTATTCTCCATATAAGACTGATAAACAACGGGTCCCCACCAGGGCTCAAAAAGGACCTTTGAATTCTGAGCTTCATCCCGAATTTCCATCTCATCCTGCACGGCATCCATTTCCCGCGGCGCCTGCAACTGCAATTCCATCAACCGCTCCGGTTCCAACCGCGACGCATCCACCGCTTCCGGCGTCGGAGTCCCCGCCGCAATCGACCCGCCGCTTGCCATCCCGGCCAATCCGGCCAATATCACGCCACACAGCATCAAAAAGATAAATTTACGCATGGTTTGTCTCTCTAAAAGTAAAAAAGTATCGAAAGGTAGAAAGGATTATATCACTATCACTCACATCGACAACAAGCTTAGATTAAGATAAACGTCCGCTCAATATTTATCAACAAATCATGTTGCACTTCAACCATTCGCGCTTCCCATCCCTTCCAGCATGCAGGCCAGGTCTCTTGTCCTGAAAATAGGCCGCTATAGTAAAGGCGGGGCCTTGTAACGTCCCTCAAATGATCTTTTCCCGGTCAGATACGACGCGCGAGATGGAAAGAAAGTTTTTTTGTTTATGTTTTGGTGCGCATCAGAATGCGCACCAAAACATAGCCCTTTTCCAGAGCCGCCCCGGCAACGCTCTCTTCCCCCTCCTTCCCCCACAGAGCAGTTGTCATGCGGAAACCGGATCCCCGTTCCCGCGTGTTCGTTGGGGGAAGGAGGGGGCCAGGGGGAGGATGAGGGCCAACAAGATGACCCTGAAAACCATTTTCATCTTTCGGGGTGCCCCCCGCATGACCTTCTGTCCTGAAAATAGGGCTTTATGACAGGGCCCCGGCCTTGTAACGTCCCGCAAATGATCTTTTCCCGGTCAGATACGACGCGCGAGATGGAAAGAAAGTTTTTTTGTTTATGTTTTGGTGCGCATCAGAATGCGCACCAAAACATAGCCCTTTTCCAGAGCCGCCCCGGCAACGCTCTCTTCCCCCTCCTTCCCCCACAGAGCAGTTGTCATGCGGAAACCGGATCCCCGTTCCCGCGTGTTCGTTGGGGGAAGGAGGGGGCCAGGGGGAGGATGAGGGCCAACAAGATGACCCTGAAAACCATTTTCATCTTTCGGGGTGCCCCCCGCATGACCTTCTGTCCTGAAAATAGGGCTTTATGACAGGGCCCCGGCCTTGTAGCGTCCCGCAAATGATCTTTTCCCGGTCAGATACGCCGCGCAGGATCGGGAGAGAGCGGTTTTTTGTCCATGTTTTCGGCGGCTTCAGAAAGCCGCCGAAAACATGGCTTTTTCCAGAGCAACACAAGCTGTCTACTTGCTGTTGTCTACTGTCTACTTCTGCATAGCCTATTCCAGAGCCGCCCCGGCAACGATCTCTAAGCCCTCCCCCTCACCGCCAGGCCGGCAACACACCTTCACCAGGAAGCTCCCAAAAGCGCGTCGCACCTGTACAACGGCAGGGGGGAGGGTCAGGGAGGGGGCCTGCGCCGCACAACTCTTTTTCATCCTTCGGAATGCCGCAACACAACAGGGGCGCATGGATATGCACCCCTGTTGTCTGATCCCAACCGCAAAACGGTTTACGTCGGCAGGCGTTTATGTTGATCCAGATATTGCAACGCCGCCGGCAACCCTATCGGCTTGAGCAAATCCCGTACCTTTCGGAATCCCTCGCCATAGACAGGGTCGGGGTCTTCCATCAGAATCTTCACCCAATGCGCCGCTTCCGCGGAATCGTGGTTCCGATGCCATAGATAACGCAACACATTGCAAAAGCCTTCCTCTTCCCACGGCTCCAGAGGGTCGACCTCGTGCAAAAAGAGCCAGGCATGGCCCAATTCATGGGATGCCACCCCTTCAAAAGAAACCTGCGGCAATCCGGCCAGGATCTTCAATCCCTTCACCCACCGGACCTTTTGGCCGTTTTCATGCTTCCAGGACTGCAACGCCATCCCCATGATATAACCATGCGTCGGATCGGCCGCCTGATACCCTTCGGGATTGCCCAACGCCTGCGCATCCACTAATTCCACCTTCAATTTCATCCGCCCGAAGCGCATTCCTCGGCTGTAAAACCACCGGGCAATCGCTTCGACGATCGGCCGCGACTGCGCCGTCGTATCCACGGCCGTCCGCCGGCAAAGATTACAAACCAATCGCCCATCCGAATATCCTGTACCGCCGCCCGTCAACCGTTCGCAGATCAATCGCCCACAACAGCTACACAAGGGATAACGCGACTGATGTTCAGGACAATACATATTATCCCAGGCGTCGATATGGACCGCGCCCAGCAACAGTTTTCCGCAAACAGCACAACTGGAAGGCAGTAATTGTATCAAGGCTTCCTCTATAGATACCTTCAAACGCAGTACCGCATAATTCACTCAGAACTGACCACAAAAAGGGCGGAGACACAGAGAAAAATTCCATGGTTGCGCGCGCATTCGGATGTGATAAACCACGCAAACATAAATAAAAAACTCTCGACCAGTGCAGTTAGTCTGGGAAAAAAGTTCATATTTTCGGCGGCTTCAGAAAGCCGCCGAAAATATGAATAAAAATAACTCTCTCCCCACTACAAAGTCTGCGTAATCGTCTGCCCCGCTACTTCCAGCGAGAAAGAACCCTTCGCATCGGCCGGCAGCACAAACTGCAACAACGCCGGCAATCCGGTATCGGAATAGTTCTTCACCACTTTGCCCTTCGCATCCTTGACGATTCCATGATCCGCCACACGCACATTGTCGTCGATCACTTCGGCAAAAATCTCGGCCAGATTGCGCATATCGCGCGCCAGCTTGTGATCCCACAGATCAACATCCGTGCCGGTATCCAGATCGTCCAGTTCTTCCATCTGCCGCTCATCGACCTCGGCCCCCAACCCCACCAGCACCAGTTTGACCGGGAAACGCCGGCCCACATCGATATCCTTGGCCAGCTGGCGGGTAAAATCCTTCACCGCATCCAGATCGTCGAGGATACCATCGGAAACAAAAACAAAGATCCCCCAGGAAGCGCTCTTATACCGTTCGGCAAAGTATTTGAGCGCCGGCAACAACTGAGTGCCGGTCCCCCACAACTTGGGCCCCTTGAAATCAAAACTTTCCGCCTGTTTTTGATCCAGATCGCCCAGCTCTTCAATCTGCGCACCGGCCGGCCCCGTCGCCCAATAAATCGCCGAAGTAGCCCCATCGGCATCGATCTTCGTCACCAGGTAACTGCAAATTTGCTGAATCACCGGCTTGGCCTGATTGACCGAAGCGCTGGCAAACAGCGAAGAAACCATTCCCGTCGCTCCAAACGCGCTCTTCATCGAGCCGGAGCCGTCAATGGCCAACCCTGTCACCGCACCTTCCCGGGCCGGTTCCATCAAAATTGTGGCCCGCACCTTGCGACTGCCGTCGGCCACATCCTCGATATCGACCTCACCAAACGGTTCGACCGGATTCTTGATCTGCATGTTTCCTTAACCTCCATCCACCCTCAGTGAAGATTTCAAATATAGCGCAATTGCTCGCGCCCCTACCTACTTACTTAACAGGTTGCATCACAGCCTGCCCCTCGATCTCCAGCGTAAACGCCCTCGATCCCGCAGGCAAATCAAACTCCAACAGAGCCGGCACACCGGTATCCCGATAATCCTTAACGACCTGACCTCGATCATCTTTGATCATCCCGCGCGGCGCAACGATCATCCGCTCATCCACCACTTCCGCAAAAACCTCGGCCAGTTGCTGCATACTGCTCGCCAACCGATAATCCCACAAATCCAACCGGGTCCCGGTCTCCAGATTGTCCAGCTCAGCCATCTGAGCTTCATCCACTCGATGCCCAACCCCAATCAGCACCAGCTTCAACCCGGGCCGTCTCCCATCGGCGATCTCCTGAGCCAGTTGTCGGGTATACCCTTTGACATCCTCCAGATCGTCGATCCGACCATCGGTGATAAAAAGATAAAGCCCCCAACTCCCGGTAAACCGCTCCACAAAATAACGCACTGCCGGCGCGAGACAGGTAAAATCACCGTAATTTCGCGGACCGGTGAACTCATACGTCGTCAACTGTCCCGCTGATAAGGGTCCCAGCTCTTCAATCGCCCGTCCATCCGCCCCCGTCGCCCAATAGATGACGGTAGGTGCGCCGCCGGCGTCCACACGCTCGGCCAGATAAGTACACATCGCCCGGACAAACGGAGAAATGATATTGGGAGCCCCTTTGCGCTGCACACCAAAGCCGGGCATCATCGTCCCCGATCCGTCGATCGCCAGCCCGGTTCGCACCCCTTCCAACCCTTGATCGACCAGGAGATAAGCCCGCACCCATACCCGGCCGTCAGGACGCTGTCGCAACACAACTTTGCCAAACGGTTCGACAACCTCTCCGGCCGGCAGCACCCACCACCGCTCTGTGCCGCTCATGGCATATCCCCCTTCCCGGTGACTCAAACCCCACGGACTAACGGTTGCCGGACCACCTGTCCGCCCACATCCAGGGTAAACCACTGAGAATCTACTGGCAGCTCAAAAACAATCAACGCCGGCAACCCGGTGTCCCGATAATCTTTGACCACATTTCCCCGCGCATCCTTGATCACCCCCGCTCCCGGAGCCACCAGCACCTGCTCGCTCACCACCTCAGCAAAGATCTCCGAAAGCATCTTCATCTCGGTAGCAATCTTGTGATCCCACAAATCCACATCCGTGCCGGTCTCCAGATTATCCAGCTCCACCATCTGGGCCTCTTTGACCTCTTTCCCCACCCCCACCAACACAAACTTCACCCCTTTCCGTCGCCCGGCTGCAATCTGCCGCGCCAGCTGGATCGAATATTGTTTGACCTCTTCCAGATCATCCAGAGCACCGTCGGTAATGAAAATATACATTCCCAACGGCGGATCGACAAATCGATCCACAAAATAACGAATGGCCGGCAACAAATAGGTCTTCTCCCCAAATTTCTTCGGCCCTCGGAATTTGGTGGTAGGACAATCCACACCCTTCAAATCCCCCAGGACTTCCACCCCTCGACCGTCCTCCGTGGCCCAATAGATCGCCGCCGTGCCACCATCGGCATCGAAACGCGAAAGATGCGCCGTCATCTCCCGGGCCTGAGGCTCGACAATATTGTCGCTGTAACGGAAAATCCCCCGATCCAGCAACTCTCTCACGGCCTGATCCGACCACATATTGTAAGAGCCGCCGTCTTTCTCTACACGCCGCACCAATCCCCGCTGTTGAAAGTTCTTAACTTCCAGCTCAGAAGGCTGGCCCAACAACAGCCGGCCAAACGGTCCCTGCATGGACGCGCTGCCGTCGATCGCCACACCGGTCTGCATCCCTTCCACACCCTGCTCCATCAAGATATAGACCTTGAAGCGTCGCTTTCCCGGCAATTCTTCATAAACAATCTTGGCAAACGGTTCGACTACCAGATCCCGCTCCAGCGTATGCCACTTCTCTAAAGTCGCCGGATTCGCGGCCGGTACCGCCACAGTCTTAGGTTCGTCTTCTTTCCCGCCAAAAAGTTTCTTAAAAAACCCCATCCTCTGCCTCCCCTGGAATAATCAGATTCAAAGGAAATTTAGTGTGGCCCGCCGCCTCCGGCGGTGAGCCACACTAAACAAATAATCAAAGAATTTCAACCGCTACTTCAACCCACACGGTTTGCCCCTCCACCTCAATGCCCACACCGTCCGCCACCTGATAACGCTTTCCACGCCGCAAGCGGGCGCCGGCCTCCGTCAACCGCACCCGCAACGTCACCCTTCCGCCGGCGGGACAGGTAAACGTCCCCGGCTCCACTTCCAGCCAGGGCAGAGTACTATGCGCCGTTCCCCGCCATGCCTCCTGACGCCCATTGGTGACCGTCAGAGAAACAACCGGCAACGCACCGCGCCAATCGTTCACCCTCCCCCAATCCAACACGGCCGGCTCAACCCTCAACCCATCCGCAACTTCCGGCAAGACCGGCGCCGCAACCACCGGTACACTTTGGCCGCCCCCCACATTTAACACGACCCCCACCCGCTGCTGCTGTTCTCCGCAGCGCAAAATCAACCCATCCTCCAGCTCATAACGCTTGGAACGCAGCTTCGCCGCCTTCTCCGTCAACCGCGCCGTCAACACAATCTCCTGCCCGGGCTGAGCCGTAAACTGTTCCGGTGCGACATCAATCCAGGGCAGGGTGCTTTCCACACGCCCCATCAACGGGTGCGCCTGTCGATGGACCCACCGCAGTTCCCGCGTCACAGGAACCCAACGCCCCTCGGCCACCTGACCAAAATCCAGAGACAACCCCTCCGGCAATAAAGCAGCCGCACTCACGGTCGCCCCAACTTCCAGCGACACCCCCACCTTAAACCGTTGCCCCCCGCCCTCGATATCCAACGCATCACTAATCTCATACGTCTTAAAACGCAACCGTGTCGCATCTTTCGTCAAACTCACCCGCAACAAAAGGAACTCCCCCGGCCGCCAGGAAAAATGGGTCGGTTCAACCGCGAGCCAGGGCAAGGTACTGCGTACGGTCCCTTCCACCGGCCTCGCAAAGGGCGGTTCCAGCAACAACTCCCGCTGCATTCCGGCCAGCTCTGCGGCTTCGGCCCGGCCGAAATCGATCCGCCATACCGGCAGGACTTCCGGCTTCGTCACCGCAGGCACCGCGACAGATTCAATCAGCGGCCCAACGGCCGTACGTGCCGCAAAACTCACCGTCGAAACCAGGGTCAATTGGACCGGGCCATAGTAAGCTTCGCCCCCGGCTTCTAAAACAATCCCATCCGTGACGGTATAACGTTTCGGCCGCAACCCCAACAGCTTCTCCGTCAATCGCGCCGTGAAAGCAACTTCCTCATTCGGTTGGGCGCTGAACGCCGCCGGTTCGACCTCCAACCAGGGCAAGGTGCTGCGTACCGTCCCCTGCACCGGCTGCCGGCTGCTATTTCGCCAACGCCACGAACAGGCCGGCCAGGAATCCAACACTTCATCCAGCGTCCCAAAATCAATCCGCGGCAGCTGACGCGACGGAATAGCCGTGGTTTCCGGTCCCGTCTCAATCGCCGGCGACGAAACCACGCGAGACAAACCGACCGACCGCACATCCAATCGCAACTCCACCCTGACAGCCACGCCTGGCCCGCTCAACTCCAGGGCATCGTCCACCACCACCTGGCGGGGAATACGGAAAAAATCGTTCACCTGAGAAGTCAACGCCACCTTCACGGTCGTTTCCCCGCCGGCCGGACAAAGCACCGTCTCCGACTCCAGCCGCAGCCAGGGCACCGCACTCTGCAACCGCCCCTGCCACGGCACACCGCCGCAGTTTCGCACCCGTAACACCCCGCCCGGCAAGGCCGTTCGATCATCCAACACCCAATCCAATACAGCCGGCTCGACCTCCACCAGAGGAGCCTCAAGGTGCAACCGCATCGGCAGATCAAAGTTCAAGCCCTCTCCCGCCAGCTGCAAAAGCCCGGTGGCCTCGCCGGCCGGCAAAGCCGACACGGCATTCGTCAACCGCACCGTCACCGCAGCTGCCCCGCCGGCCGGACAGCGCACTTCGGCCGCTTCCACAACGGCCCAATTCACCGTACAGCTCGCCGTCCCTTGCCATTCCTGGTTTCCCGAATTGCGCGCCCAGACAATCTGCGGCGCAGCCGCTTTCCAATCCGCCACCGGCCCCCAATCCAGCTTAAAAGGAGAGAAATCCAGCCGCACGACCGGAATCACCCGTTCCAACCGGACCGCCACAATTCTCCGACTCCCCGACCCTTCAATCACCAGAGCCGCCGGCAATGCAGTCACCCCCTCCGGCAAAGTCTCCAGGGCTTCGGTCAGCGCCAGCGTCAATTCCACCACCTCCCCGGAAGCACACTGCACCTCCTGCCGGTCCACACTCAACCAGGGCACTCCACAAATCACATGCCCCTGCCAGGGCGCAGTTCCGGTATTGCGCAGTCGCAAACTCCGATAAACAACGGGACGGCTCGACACCACCGCGCCAAAATCCAGCTCCGCCGGCTCGACCGTCAACGCCGGGGCCAGATCCACTTCCAACTGAACGCCGATCAACCAGCTCTCTTTGGCTCCCACCACCGCCAGCGCGCCGGGTTGACGCAGCACCCGGGCCCCGCCCTGAAACAGTTCCGCCCCCAGCTCTAACAGAACCGGCACCGTCTGCCCGCCGGTCCCCTTCACATCCGGACGGGGAACCCGCAGCCAGGGCACCAGAGAACGCACAGAGCCCTCCCAATGCCGTTGCCCCGGCTCAATCTGCACCTGAACGGTCGGGGAAGGCGCGCCCACCCGGGCACTCAACCGGCCCAGATCGAGCAATCCCTCAGCCTGGACCGGCAAATGGGTATTCTTCGCCTCGACCGTCAGCCTGAATTCTCCCACCTCGATCGTCTCTCCCCCCCGGAGCAACCGTCGCCGGCCCACACCCAACGGCTGACCGTTCAACCGCAGCGGCGTCGCCGTCGCCAACGGCTGCAACAAACTCCACATACCGCCCGGCTCCTTAGTCACCAGGGCCGCCCGCTCGCCCAACAGTTCGGCCCCGGGCTCGCCCGCAAATTGTTCCCGCCCCAAGACCACCCCGGGCTCAAAGCCATAACGGCGGCCGCTGCGACCGATCAGCACCAGACGCTCTCGCATCCAATCTTTTAATTCTTCGTCCAATACCCGCCCGATGATCCAGACGGCACGCGTCTCTCCCGCCGACTCGATCACCAGCTGGCCGGCCAGCAAAGTATCCCGGATCAGCTTATCGGCCGGGAACCCCAACTGCACCCAATGCTCTCCCCCCTCCGGCAGCAAAGACGGACTGACCATCAGATCGGTCAACTCGCCCCACAACCGCGCCGGCCCCGGCGACTGCACCACCAGCGACAGGCTCACCGGATATTTCGCTCGCAGTTCCCCTAAATCAATCAGATCGGGTAGATTCCACCCCTTGCCGTGTTGCATCGCCCCCATGCTTTCCATCCGTCCGCAAATCTGAGCCCGACTTACCTCCGGCGCACATCCCGGCGCATACCAGATCACCGGATCATGTTGCCGCACTTCCGCCGAACAGGTCAGTTCGACCTGCAAATTGATCAATTCCACCCCTGGACTGCGCACAATCACAGCCGGGCCGCGCCGGGTCCACAACGTCATCGCCTCGGGATAGTCCCCCGTTCCGACCAATCGCACCGGCCGATCGATCAGAAAGGGTCCTTCATACTCCCCCGGCGCCAGCCGGATCTCCCCTTCTGTCAAAGGAGAGCGCAGCAGATGCCGCACATTGTCCCGCATACTCCACAATCGTCCAGCCACGGCTACTCCAGCTTCACCAGTTGCACATAAGCCAGCCGGCTCTGTTCCGCCGCCCCTAACAACAACCGGGCGCCGTCGTTAAGCCGGGCTCGCTGTCCCGGTCCCACTTCCCGCACCCCCTCATGGCTGTCCAACAACCGCACATCCGGCAGCTCCAGATTCTGAAGATACCAGGCACTCTCTCGTGGATCGAAATCCAACCGCGCCTGGGGCCGTTCATCCACCCCCGGTCCGGGATTTTTATCCGCATAGGCATGCCAGAGATAAAGCGGCCGTCCCGGCCATCCCACCAGGGTGTATCCTCGATCCGAACTATATTCCCCCTGCCGCCCTCCCCGGGGCCGATAAAAATTCAGCAACGGCAGCTGAGTAAAGGTGTGCAACGAGGTATTACAAACCGGGCAACGCGCCGGACGATGCGGCTGAAAAACAAAAACCCCCATCGGACACTTGGGATTGCTGCAAGGAATAACGGAATCGCCCATCCGAATCAAAAAACGCTCCCAATCTGCCGCCTGCGGACGTAAAGAAGCATCGTGCAGCCCATCCACAAAGGCCCGCCGCACCAGTTCCTGCACTTCGGGCGTCAACATAGTGGTATAGGGAATCGGCAGACCGTTCGGACGATTGGAAAAATCAGCCGGATGTTCGATAAAAAGGGCCTTCTCGCCCAAAGCCAGCGCCTCATCTTCGGCCGGATCGGGGGAATGAACCTTGGGACCTAACAGAGGATGACGTTGAAAAAGCAGCCAGTAAATAAGGGTCGCCAATGCATGCAAATCAGTTCCCGCGGAAGGCATAGTCCGCGAGCGGGAAGAGGTCTGATTGGCGGTCAGTTCGGGAGCCATGCACATAGGAGTGCCCAAGACATTGGGCGGCAGGAAACCGGGGACCACCAATCCATCGCAATCGATCAAGACGACGCGGTTGGCCTGAGGATCGATCAGAAAATTGCGGAATGAAAGGTCCGAATGACAGAGCCCGCGGTAATGCATCCGCCGCACCACCCGGGCCATTTTGATCGCCACCGAGAGATAATTGATCCACCGTCCCAGCTTTTCCGGACCATGTTGCGCAGCTACCACCCGCCGTGGTTTGGCTCCCAAAAACCACCGCAGTTCCATCGTCCCCTTGGGCGCGCGGAGCATCGTCAGTCCAAGCGTGGGTTGACGGATAATCGCCTTGGGCCAGGAAAAAAATTCATCCCAATAGGGCTCGCCCAATACCACACTGTAATCCGAGCCGATGATCTTCTCCAGGGCCGCTTCCCGATCGGGATCGTTGTTCTTATACAGCTTGATGACATGGGTCCCGGCCCGATCCCAAAAAAGTCGGCCTTCGCCCCCCTCGGCAAAAGGTTCGTCGGCACAATCGATAAAGGAGCCGTCCGCCAGTGTTACGCGCATGGATCCATGGCAGACACCGCCGCCACCTCGCCGGCCACAAGCAACGATCGACGATAAAGCAACACGGCCGTGCGATCGTCAAAGGACCCCTTTTTCTCATATCCCAACAGCTGCATCAGCGATTCATTCGGCATGGGCTGTTCAATAACTCTGTGAAATTGCTCAAAGAGCAGATGAAGAAACTGTTCGTAGGGGAAAAAATCATCGGCAACGCCGTCGCACAAAGCCGCCGCCAGGCGCAGCGGCCGTTCCAGATGGTACACGGCAACCCGATCCAGCCACTCCTCCCAGGGACGGCTGGTCAGAAACAAAGTCACGCCGGCCGTCGCCCCCACATCGGGGTTCCCCAGCGTCCGGATCTCACCGTCTTCCAGCTCCAGGGCAATCACCCCGTCGCCGATCTGAGCGATGCCCACCCAATCGCCGTCGGGCATCGAACGATGGGCCAGCGCCAGAAAGGTCGTTCCCAATTCACCCGTGGCAATCTCCCGTCGCTCAGCTTCGGCCTCCAGAGCTGTCCCGGCCGCCTCGATCCCTTTTTTCAGGACCGCTTCCAGAATTACCCCCACCGGGCGTTCTCTCCCGGAAAGCGGAGCCAAAAGCTGTGTCATCGTCTGCACCGCTGCCGTCGCCACCAGTTGCGATCCCACACGCGAAAGTCGACACGATCCGCCGCCGTCGGCCACCACCAAAAGATGCCAGGCTCCGGCCGCATCCACCGCAAAGGCATCCTCCCGGAAAATCCCCCGATGCGCGTGCATCTTTCCACGGCGACTCGCCGCCACCAGAGCCCAGTCCCCGGCCGGCTTCCATTGATCCAGATGATGTCCCACCCGATCGGTCAGATCGTCCGATGGCTCCAGCTCTTTCCAAATCGTGGCCACCCCGGCTTCATTGACCGGCGCCGGCACGACCACGACCGCCGCTTCATCTTCGCTGCGCTGCGCCTCCGGATTAAACTCCTTCTCCGCATCCTCGCCGCTTTGAATATCCACCTTGTGTTCTTCCTGTCCTGAAAATAGCCGGGATTTTTAACGCAGAGCCGCAGAGTTACAGAGACGCAGAGTCAGAAAGAAAAATAATTTATCCCTCTCTGCATCTCTCTGCGATCTCCCCGTCTCTGCGTTAAAATCTGGCTCTGAATTTTCATCTTTCGGGGTGCCGCCCCCGGCATGGCCTTCTGTCCTGAAAATAGGGCTCTATGGCA
>CAZCTC010000003.1:0-13052 GCA_964501335.1 uncultured Anaerolineales bacterium
TCTCTCTTCCGATCCAGCGCGTCGTGTTTTACGGGGAAAGGGCCATTTGCGGGACTATCTGTTGGCCCTCATCCTCCCCCTGGCCCCCTCCTTCCCCCAACGAACACTATGGAATGGGGATCTGGTTTCCGAACGACGGTTGCTTTCTGGGGGAAGGAGGGGGAAGAGAGTGTCGCCGGGGTGGTTCTGGAAAAAGCTATGTTTTCGTGCGCATTCTGATGCGCACGAAAACATCAACAAAAAAACTCTCTCCCGATCCAGCGCGTCGTGTTTTACGGGGGAAGGGCTATTTGCGGGATGCTACAAGGCCGGGGCCATGCCATAGAGCCCTATTTTCAGGACAGAAGGCCATGCGGGGGCGGCACTCCGAAAGATGAAAATGGTTTTCAGGCGAGAGGGCGCCCACGCAGGGGCGCCCCTACATTGGGGGTGTTTGCGTAGGGGCGGCCTGATGTGGCCGCCCTCGGGGAGATTTTTGCACGGCGGTGCTATTTTCCAGACAGAAGGCCAGGCCGGGGCGGCGTTCACCTGAATTAATTCCCATTTGACAGTAAATGTGTTTGGTATATACTTGAATTACCGACCGACCGGTCGGTCGAGACAAGAAAGGAAGGGGAATGAAGATGGTTTCGGATACACCGGAGAAGATTTTGCAGACGGCGCGCCGGTTATTTATCCAACAGGGATACACGGCGACCTCAATGCGCCAGATCGCCGAGGAAACCGGGATCGGTAAAGCGACGATTTATCACCATTTCCCCGATAAAGAGGCGATCATTATGGCTTTGTTGGAGGATTCGGTGCATTCTATGGAGGAAACGTTGACGCGGGTGCGCGCCGAGCGCGATCCCCGGCGGCGGTTGCAGGCTGCGGCGGAGTCGAGTATCGAATTTTTGCTGAATTCGGCGGATATTTTGCAGATTGTGCGCCGGGAAGCTCCGGCGGGACGTGATGAATTTCAGTCACGGTTCTTGATTTTCTCCCGCGATTTCCTGAGATTGCTGGAAGAATCGTTACAACAGGGGATCGATGAGAAGATTTTTCGGGCTGTAGAGCCGCAACAGGCGGCGCGGGTCTTTCTGACGATGATTCAGGGGACTTTTGCGATGGCTTATCTTACCGGCGCGAAGCCTCAGTCACCCCGACAGGCTGCGGCGGCGCTGTTGGATATCTATTATCAGGGGATTGAATGTAGATAGTAGACAGCAAAAGCATTTATCTTAGAGGTTCAAAGTCTAATTTGTTGTTTATAAGGGTTGTTTTTAGCGTCCCGCAAAGGGTTTTAGTTTGGTAAGTGGCGACGCGCGGGATGGAGGGAGAGAGTTTTTTCTTTTTATCTTTTCGGCGGCTTCAGAAAGCCGCCGAAAAGATGGGCTTTTTTTACGTTTTTTCGGGGGACGGGTGTCAATGAGGTGGTAGTCCAGGCTTTTTTAGCGTCCCGCAAAGGGTTTTAGTTTGGTAAGTGGCGACGCGCGGGATGGAGGGAGAGAGTTTTTTCTTTTTATCTTTTCGGCGGCTTCAGAAAGCCGCCGAAAAGATGGGCTTTTTTTCTGTGTTCTCGGCACGCTGGATGGGGAGAGAAAGTTTCCCGGTCGGTCTGCTTTAAGGAGGAACTATGGATTTCGTCAAACGGTTGGTGGAGTTGTGTCGTGAGGATTTACCTCTGGCGGGTGGAAAAGGCGCCAATCTGGGGGCGTTGATGGCGGTCGGATTGCCGGTTCCGCCCGGCTTTGTGGTTACGACGGCGGGATATCGCGCTTTTGTGGAACAGAACCGGTTGGCTCCTTTTATCGAGCAGGCTTTGGAATCCGCTGAGTTGGATAATCCCGCAGCTTTGGAGTTGATTTCACAGCAGATCCGGGATCGTTTTGTGCAGGGGATCGTTCCGGAGGTGTTGGCGGCTGCCATCCGCGAGGCTTATGCCGGGCTGGGGGGCTCGATTCCGGTAGCGGTGCGCTCTTCGGCTACGGCGGAGGATCTGCCGGACCTTTCGTTTGCAGGAC
This sequence comes from uncultured Anaerolineales bacterium, assembly GCA_964501335.1. Classification (GTDB taxonomy): domain Bacteria; phylum Chloroflexota; class Anaerolineae; order B4-G1; family SLSP01; genus CAZCTC01. The sequence goes on from CAZCTC010000003.1 coordinate 2,004, forward strand.
AGCAGGATACCTATCTCAATATTGTGGGATCGGCGGCGGTGTTGGAGGCGGTGGTGCGCTGCTGGGGCAGTCTATGGACGGCCCGGGCGATCGGTTATCGCGCCCGCAATGGTATTTCGCAGGATCAGGTGGCGTTGGCGGCGGTGGTGCAGCAAATGGTTCAGTCGGAGGCGTCGGGGGTGCTCTTTACGGCCAATCCGTTGACGGGGAAGCGCGATGAGACCGTGATCGATGCGACGATTGGATTGGGGGAAGCGCTGGTTTCGGGGCAGGTCGATCCGGATCATTATGCTGTGGATCGCAGTTCTGGGCAGATTGTGAGTAAAACTTTAGGTGCCAAAGCTCTTTCGATCCGGGGAACGACGGGCGGCGGGACGGTGACACTGGATGAATCGGCGGCTGAGCGGCAGGCGCTGCCCGATGCGCAGATTATGGAGCTGGTCAGGCTGGGAGAAACGGCGGCCCGGGCTTTCGGGGGGCCGCAGGATATGGAATGGGCCTGGGCGGATGAGACGTTGTATATCGTGCAATCCAGGCCGATCACGTCGCTTTATCCTTTGCCGGCCGGAGCGAAGCCCGATCCGTTTGAGGTTTACTTCTCTTTTGGGGTCTGGCAGGGGATGCTCGATCCTTATACGCCGCTGGGACGCGATGTTTTCAGCTATCTGATCGCCGGAATGGCCAAAGGATTTCAGATTCAGCTGCGCCCGGCCGATCAGCGGGTCTTTCTGGAGGCGGGGGAACGGATCTTTGTCAATATCACGGAGTTACTGCGCAATGAGATCGGGCGAAATATCGCCGGGATCTTTATTTCGTCGATCGACCCGGTGAGCCGGGAGACCTTTCAGGCGTTGTTGGAGGATCCCCGGCTGGCTTTGAAGCCTTTTGGGATGGGGGCGCGGTTGCAAATTGCGCGAGGCGTGGCGCCGGTTTTGTTGAATGTGCTTTACGCCCTGCTTTTTCCGCGGCAGGGACGGGCGCGTCAGCTGCGAAAGATCGAGGCGGCGCTGGAGATGGTGCGACGGCGCTGTGCGACGGATTCTCTGGCGGAGTTGGGATCGTCGATGGATGAGGTGATGTTGATCATGCCCTCGATTCTGCTGCATCATTTGCTCTCCGGGGTGATTGCGGGACAGGCGCCGTTGCAGCTCTTGCTGCGGCTGGCGGCCGGTTTGCCGGGCGGGGCGGAATTGCCGCTGGAATTGACGCGGGGGTTGCCGCACAATGTCACGACGGAGATGGATCTGGCGCTCTGGCAGACGGCATCGGCGATTCGGGCGGATACTGCAACTGCGGCATATTTCTCTGAGACCGAAACGGATCGTCTGGTGGCGGAATATCGCGCCGGGACTTTGCCTGCGGTGGCGCAGGCGGCTGTGGCGAAGTTCCTGGATCGTTATGGGTTGCGGGGTGTGGGCGAGATCGATATGGGCCGGCCGCGGTGGATTGAAGATCCGGCGCATGTTTTTCAGGTGCTCAAGAGTTATTTGCAGATCACGGCTGAGGAACAGTCGCCTGAGGCGGTGTTTGTGAAGGGCAGCGAGCGGGCGTTGCAGGCGAAGGCGGAGATGATAGCGGCGTTCCGGCGGGAACGAGGGGGCTGGTTTAAGGCGCGCCTGGCCGGGTGGCTGGCCGAGCGGGTGCGCGAGCTGGGCGGATTGCGGGAGACGCCGAAGTTTGTCATTGTGAGGATGTTGGGGCAGGTCCGGCTGGCTTTGCTGGCGCGGGGGGAGCAGCTGGTTGCGGAGGGGGCTCTGCAACGAGCGGACGATCTCTTCTTTTTACATCTGGACGAGCTGCGCGCTTTGGGGAATCGCCAGCCGCGAGACTGGCAGGGATTGGTCGCAGAGCGGCGGGCCGCCTATCAACGGGAGCTGCGGCGGAAGCGTATGCCGCGGATGATGTTGAGCGATGGGCTCAGCTTTTATGACGGCGCGGTTTCGGGGGGTGATGGGGTTAATACGCTGAGCGGGAGCCCGGTTTCGCCGGGCATGGTAGAAGGAGTGGTCCATGTAGTGCTCAATCCGCAAGGCGAGCAGCTGGTGCCGGGCGAGATTCTGGTCTGCCCGGCGACCGATCCGGCCTGGACCCCGTTGTTTCTGGCTGCGGGCGGTCTGGTGATGGAAGTGGGCGGTATGATGACGCATGGATCGGTGGTGGCGCGGGAATACGGCATTCCGGCGGTGGTCGGGGTGGTCGATGCGACGACGCGGCTGCAAAACGGTCAGAAGGTGCGGGTGGATGGATCGAGTGGGAGGGTGGAAATTTTGGGGTAATTGGTTTTTTGCGTCCCGCCAAGGGCTTTTGTTTGGTACGAAGCGCCGCGCGGTGCGAAGCAGGGGGAGAGAGTTATTTTTATTCATGTTGTCGGCGGCTTCAGAAAGCCGCCGACAACATGGGCGTTTTTTGCGCTTTTTCGAGGGTAACGATGTTAATCGGGCGGTGGGGTTGGGGTTTTTTTGCGTTTAAAATGACCCTTACGAAAGAACTATTGTTTATATATGGCAGCCTTCTATAATTTTTATGGAGGTGGACGCCATGAAAGATGATTCGCGTTATTTCAAGTCGGTCTGGCATCCCCGTATAGCCCCCAATAACCAGGATTTTTATGGTCCGCGTTTGCGTTTGCGGCAGGTTGAGCCCTTTCCTTTTATCGGCAAGGACTTGATTGCGATGTTGGGCTTTTTCCATTTGCTTTCGCTATTCTTTTTTGCGGGCCATTTGATTTATCCGGGCGGTGAAGGGCTGGTTCCGGAAGGCGGGGAGGGAGTGCATCGCCCTGTTTCTCTGGTTGTTTCTGTCTGCTGTCTGGATGAAGCGGCGGAAAATCAGGTTGATCGATGGCCGCATGCCCTGACCCATACACGAAAATTGATTCGGATGCGGGAGGAATGCCGTCATGGATAGGTGGGGGAGCGGCGGTTATGTTTTTCATCCGCGATTTGGCCAGCAGGAATCGATTAAGACGCTGGGGGTGGCTGTATTATTGCTGGTTTTTTCGATGGTGGGATCTCATGTGCTGGGATCTGCCAGCCCTTATGCTGTTACGATCGATCTGTTGCAGTTGCCGTTGGTGCTGTTGCTGGTTTTCAATGAGGTGTTGCCGCTTTTTCGGACGCGAGTCTATGTGGATCGATATGCTTTGCACGGCAAGATCAATGGGGCGTCTTTTTATATCCATTGGGAAAATATTTTGATCGCCCGTCTGATGGGATCTGCACGTTCTGAACATCAAGCGTTGCTGCTGGTGACGAAATCGGGGCCTGTGGAACTGCCTTTGTATATGTTGGAAGCCGGTCTTTTGTGGAAAAAGGTTCAGTCCTATGTCAATCCTAATGCTTTGCGAGAGGCGCCTTTTAAGGAATGGTTGGGGACGCAACCGGCTTATCGCACGTACCTGGCACGTTACTGGCGTCAGATTGAGATTCAGGAACATGCGGGCCGGGTTCATGTGCGGCCTTCCTGGGTAGTTTATGCGCTTTCGGCGATTATTTTGTTGATTCTGTCGCTTCTGGCTTTCCTGCTCTGGTATGTAAATCCGCAAGATCCCTGGTTTTATCTGTTGCTGGCTTTTATCTCCTACCGGTTGCTGGGATTGGTCTTTTCCGAGACGATTACGGTGGATTCCGAGGGGATCAGTTGTGGAACGCTGCTGGGACGTACCCATATGCATTGGCATGAAGTGACGCGGATCGATTTTACGGTGGATGAAGAGTGGATGGTGATCTATGGGCGGCATAAGCATATGGCGTTGATCGGGCCGTTGTATTGGGGGGGGCGGGAGAAATTGACGGCGTTGCTTTGTTTGAAGAATCAGATGGAGTATCGAAAGATTCCTCAGCGGGTCAGCAATCTTTGTTTGCTGGTATTTTTTTCCTGGCGGAGCTGGCAGTAAAGGTTTTTTATCTTTTCGGCGACTTCAGAAAGCCGTCGAAAAGATGTTTTTTTACGTCCCGCAATGGGCTTTTGTTTGGTACGAAGCGACGCGCGGGATGGGGGGAGAGAGTTTTTCTTTTTATCTTTTCGCGCGCATCCGAATGCGCGCGAAAAGATGGGCTTTTTTGAACTTTTTCGGGTTAACGGTGTCCATGGGGCGGCGGGGGTGAGCTTTTTTGTGTCCCGCAAAGGGCTTTTGTTGGGTACGAAGCGACGCGCGGGATGGGGGGAGAGAGTTGTTCTTTTTATCTTTTCGCACGCATCCGAATGCACACGAAAATAGGGGCTTTTGACAGGCTTTTTTCCCGGGGGAAAGCGTTGTATGGTTGCTTTTGTCTGGTTTTTTGTTTTTAAAATACGATTTTCGTGTTATACTTCCGCTTGCGGTTGATATCAATTCAGTCCTCATCGGATTCCTCAACCGGGTTTACCCGGATTTTGAACCTCTTATGATGCTCTTCCGGGAGTGATTTCCCAACGTAAGGAGAGCCTATGAAACCTTTTATTGGTTGACCCTCAGGTATGCCTCTCGATGAAATCTCTTTTTTCAGTTAAGTTCATTCAATTAAGGAGGTTATATGCGTTTCCGATTTTGGCTTTCGCTTTGTCTGGTTGGGTTAATTTCCGGTTCTCTTATGGGAGGACTGTTTTGGGCGACGACGGCGCAGGCGCGTTCTATGGTGCCGCCGGATCGAGTGGTGGAGCGGGCGGCATTGGCGGCGGCGTCTGCCTGTCCGTTGAGCTATGTTTCGATGACGGCGACGGTTACCAATACGGCTGGTGTCTCCGACACGTTGATCATTACTCCCAGCGCCGGGGCGATGGTGACGCCGACGGTGATTTCGGATGTCGAGGCCGGTGCTGCGGTGATGGTGAGCCTTTCGGTGATGGTTCCGGGGACGGCAATGCCGGGTGATACGTTGCCGGTGACGTTGACGGTGGGTGGTCAGACGAGCGGTATTACCAGTGAAGTGGTATTGACGGTGACGGTCAGTCCGATGGGCGATTGGATGGATCGAGCGTTCGCTCCTATTGCTGCGCGGGCGGTCGGGGTGTTTTACGCCGGCGGCTATTATTATCAGCTCGGTGGGTTTGTTTCCGGAGGCAGCAATTCCAGCAACGGTTTTTACCGTTACGATCCGGTTGCCGACCAATGGACGACGATGACTTCCTTGCTTACTCCGACGCGTTGGGTTGATCCGGTCGTGATCAGCGATGAGATTTATGTGGTCGGTGGATTTGGCGGTCCATCGGGAGCTTATCTCAATGCGTTGCAGATCTACAATGTGGTGAGCGGCAGCTGGCGTTATGGCGCCTCGCTTCCCGTTGCCAGTCTGGCGCGCTATGCTTCTGTGGTATGGAACAATGAACTATACGTTATCGGCGGCGGGACGATTGTTGCCAGTACGGGTTCCAATGCTGTCTATATTTACAATCCGATCTCCGATAGCTGGCGCACGGGCACGGCTTTAAATCAGGCCCGGTTACATCCCGCGGCCGGTGTGATCGATGGGAAGATCTACGTGGCGAGCGGCTATTATGCAGCGGGCGGTGGCGTTCTTACCTCGACTGAGGTTTACGATCCGATCAGCGATACCTGGAGTGTGTTGTCCGGTTCGGTTCCCGGGCCGCGTTCTCAGGCGGCCGATGCGGTGTTGATGGATCGTTATCTGGTGATGGCCGGCGGGGTGATTACGCCGGATAATACGTCTGCCGCGCTGCAGTTCCGTTCGGTGATCGCTTATGATACGGTTATTTCGCAGTGGATTGCGCTGGCCGACATGCCGCGGGTGCGGGCCAACTTCGAGGGCGACAGCAACGGTCAGACTTTCTTTGTCAGTGGAGGGGTAAGCGGTTCGACTTACCTGAGTGTGCCGGCCGTTTTGTCGCCGTGCGCGGCAGTCTCGTCTCCTTTGATGATCACCCCGACGGAAATGGCGGTGGCGATGGGGGTTACGGAGACGGTGGCGACCCGGACTTTGGCGCTTTCCAATACGGGGACGATCTCTTTGAGTTGGATGATCACGGAGACGCCGCCGGTGACCTGGATGGCGGCGATGCCGATGAGCGGGACGTTGGAGGCCGCGGCAGAAATCCCGATTACTTTGACTTTTGACCGCTCGGGATTGACGGCGGGTGTTTATACGACCACTTTGTGGATCGGAGATGCCGTCTCGGATGCTTTTGCGGTGGATATTCCCATTACGCTTACCGTGACCGCCGAACCGACTGCAACGGCCGATCTCAGCGCTTCGACGAAGACGGTTTCCCGGGATACGGTTCTGGTGGGAGATCTGGTTACCTACACGATCCAGCTTTCCAATACGGGCGGAACATCGGCGACGGTTTATTATACGGACACTTTGCCGCCCGAATTGAATTGGGTGACGGGGGCGCTTACCGGCACGTCGGTGGTGAGTGCGGGAGAATCGATCTCTGTGGAGATTGTGGCGCAGGTGGTTTCTTCTCCGACGGTGGGAAATGGGGTGACCAATACGGTGTGGATCAACGATGGGACGACGGTCTTTACTCGGGAAGCTGTTATTACCCTTGTGTCGGTTATTACGCCGGCCGATCTCAGTGCTTCCTATAAGACGGCGACGCCCGAAGATGTCATGGTGGGAGAGTTGATTACCTATACGATTTATCTTTCCAATACGGGGGGGACTTCTGCGACTGTGTATTACAGGGATTTTCTGCCGGCGGAGTTGAGCCTGGTGACGGGATCTATAACCGGTACGCCGGTGGTGAATGCAGGCGAATTGTTTTCGGTAGAGATCGTGGCCCGGGCGGTTTCTGCGCCGACGGTGGGAAATTGGGTGACCAATACGCTGTGGATCAACGACGGGACGACTGTTTTTACGCGGTATGTGACCGTTACGGTGAGAGCGATGACGGGAATGGCTCACTTTACGGCGTCGACCAAGACGGTGCTCAGCGATACTGCGCGGGTGGGGGATCTGGTCACTTATACGATCAACCTTTCCAATACGGGGGATATGTCCGGGACGGTGATTTATACGGATATATTGCCTGTGGAGCTGACGCTGGTGACCGGGACGTTGACGGGAACGCAGACGGTCAGCGCGGGGATGAATATGCCGGTGTTGATTGTGGCGCGGGTGATTACGTTGCCGACGGTGGGGAATTGGGTGACGAATACGGTTTTGATCGGGCATGAGTCGATGGTGATGACCCGACAGGTGACGATTACGATTGAGAGTTTTAAGGTTTATCTGCCGTTGATCTTTAAGACGGCAGGCGTGCGACGATAGGGGGATAGGTTTATCCATGGGGTTGCTTTTAGCGTCCCGCAAGGGTTTTTTTCCCCGGTAAGATACGACGCGCGGGACGGGGAGAGGGAGTTTTTTTATTCATGTTTTCGGCGGCTTCAGAAAGCCGCCGAAAACATGGGGGTTTTTTTCTTATGTTTTTCGGTCTAACTGCATTGGGGGCCTTTTCGCTGCCAGTGCGGCTGTTTTTTTGCGTCCCGCAAAGGGTTGTTTTACGGCACGAAGCGACGCGCGGGATGGGCAGAGAGAGATTTTTTGTTTATGTTTTCGCGCGCATCCGAATGCGCGCGAAAACATGGGCTTTTTTTCTTTTTATGTTGGGGCGCGCTTTCTGAAGCGCGCCCCAACATTTTAGTAATGGAAGACTTTGTCGATGGCGGCGTTGACGGCGTCGTAGCTGGCGGGCAGTTCCATGGGGGGATTGGCGTAACGCGGGTTGACGCCTTCCTGTTTGCCTTCGTGATAGCCGACTTTGAAGTCGGTGAATTTCAATCCGTGGGCGGTGGAGATGACGATGACGCGCTCATCGGCGGTGATGTCGCCGCGGGCGATGAGCTTTTCCAGGGCGGCCAGGGCTACGCCGGTGTGCGGGCAGGCATAGAGGCCGGCGCGATCGGCGCGGGCGGCGGCGTTGGCCAGTTCGTCTTCGGTGGCCTGTTCGACCACACCGTCGAAGGCTTTCAGCACTTTGACCGCGCGCTCGTAGCTGACCGGGTTGCCGATCTGGATGGCGCTGGCGAGGGTTTTCTTTGCGGCGACGGGGTGAAATTCCTGGAAGCCGGTCTGGTAGCTGAGGTAGAGCGGGTTGGCGTTGGCCGCCTGGGCGCAGACCAACCGCGGCAGGCGGTCGATGAGGCCGAGGTCTTTCATTAACAAGAGCCCTTTGCCGAGGGCGCTGATATTGCCCAGGTTTCCGGAGGGGATGACGATCCAATCCGGAGCCTCCCAGTCGAATTGTTGAGCGATTTCAATGCCGACCGTTTTCTGGCCTTCCATCCGCAGGGAGTTCATCGAGTTGGCCAGATAGAGAGTAGGATCGTGGGTGAGCTGTTGGACGATCTGCATGCAGCCGTCGAAGTCGGTATCAAGGGCCAGGACGAGGGCTCCGTTGGCGATCGGTTGGACCAGCTGGGCGGTCGAGACCTTTCCTTTGGGCAGCAAGATTACGGCGGGGATGCCGGCGGCTGCGGCGTAAGCGGCCAGTGCGGCTGAAGTGTCGCCGGTGGAGGCGCAGGCCACGGCACGGATGGGTTTTCCATTGTGCAGCATCTGTTTGACGACAGAGACGAGGACGGTCATGCCGAGATCTTTGAAGGAGCCGGTGTGGCTGTTGCCGCAAAGTTTGATCCAGAGATCGTGAAGGCCGAGGTCTTTCCCGAGGCGTTCGGCCCAGAAGCAGTTGGAATGGCCTTCGTACATGGAAACGACATTTTCCGGGTCGATCTGGGGGCAGACCCATTCCTTTTTGCCCCAGACGCCGCTGCCGTAGGGCCATTCGTTGGTGTGGATGCGGGAGTCGAAGAGGGCTTTCCATTCGGCGGCGGTGTGGTCTTTGAGGGCTTCGACGTCGTGGACGACGTCCAGGAGGCCGCCGCAGTCTTCGCATTGGTAGACGACATCGTAAATGGAGTAACGGCGCCCGCAGCCGCGGGCGCATTCGAGCCAGCTGTGGTAAGGCATGTTTGACCTCATTGAAATGGATTAGTAGACAGTAGACGGTAGACAGTAGACAGCGGATTCTCAGTTAATTTGAGCCGGCAAGGTGAAGATTTTTGCTGTCTGCTGTCTACTTGCTGCTGTCTACTTTTGCATAGCATGCAGCGGATCTTGAATCATGGATTGGATTTATTGAGGTAGCAACTTGAATTATATAGTATAAATCAGAGAATGACCTGGTTGTGGATGCGTTGGACGGCGTTGGTGACGTCGGCGGCGGTGACGACGAGGGAGACGCTGCATTCGGAGGAGCCCTGAGCGATGGCGATGACGTTGATGGCGGCCTCGCCGAGCGCCCCGAAGATGCGGGCGGCGACGCCGGGCGTGCCGCGGAGGCCGGCACCGACGGCGGTGACGATGACGATATCGTCCAACGCCCAAACGCGATCGATATCGCGGCGGTTTAGTTCCAGGGCGAGGTCCTGTTCCAGGGCGTGGATGACATTAGGGGTCATGGCGGTGGGTATGATGAAGCTGATCGATTGTTCCGATGAAGCCTGGGAGATCATCAAGACGCTGGCGCCCTGACTGGCGACCGCGGCGAAGGTGCGGGCGGCGATGCCGGGCACGCCGAGCATGCCGCGGCCTTCGACGGTCACCATGCTGAGTCCTTTGATGGCGGTGACGGCTTTAACGGCGCCGGAGACGCTCTCTACGTTTTTGACGATCTGGGTGCCGGGGAAGGTGGGGTTGAAGGTGTTTTTGACCCAGAGTGGAATGCCGCGGTCGACGACCGGACGGATGGTCTGTGGGTGCAGGACTTTGGCACCGAAGTAGGCCAGTTCACCGACTTCGGCGGAGGAAAGCTGCGGGATGACGCGTGCTTCGGGGACCAGACGGGGATCGGCGCTCATTACACCGTCAACGTCGGTCCAGATCCAGAGTTCGTCGGCGTCGAGGGCGTCGCTGAGGATGGCGGCGCTGTAATCGCTGCCGCCGCGGCCCAGGGTGGTCGTGATGCCGTGTTCTGTGGCGCCGCGGAAACCGGTAACGACGGGGGTGACGCCGGCGTCGAGCAATGGAAGGAGCTTTTCTGCGACGTGGGTGCGGGTAAGATCCATGCGTGGGGCGGCATTCTGGAATTTGTCGTCTGTAATGATCAAGTCGGTGGCGTCAACGGGGAGGCTTTGCAGGCCATGATGGCGGAGCAGGGCGGCGGCGATGTGGGCGTTGAGACATTCTCCCAGCGAGCTGATGGTATCCATAGCCCGGGGAGTGACTTCGCCCAGGACATGGACGCTGCGGCAAAGGGTGGTGAATTCATCTATGTATTCATCCACGACGGCCAGCAATTGGGTGCGCTCGGTGGCGTCGGTGATCAGCTCGTCGACGACGCGGTAATGTTTGACGCGCAGGTCGGCGGCGATGCTGCGGTAGGTCTGTTTGTCGCCGGCAGCGGCGGTCTGGGCGCCTTTGATGAGGGCGTTGGTGACGCCGGCCATTGCGGAGACGACGACGACGATGCGACTCCAGTTTTTAAGGTGTTCTACTACAATGGATGCGGTTTGTTGGTGGGCTTCGGTGCTGCCCACCGAGGTGCCGCCGAATTTCATGACCAGTGTCGGCATAAGTTTTCCTCCTCTATGGCTTTTGTTTTTCCCTTGGCTGAAAGCTTATTATAACGCCAGTTGCTTTGGAGAAGTAGACAGCAGAATGAGTATGGATTAAAAACGGTTTTTGCATCCCGCAACAGGTGCTTTTCAGGTAAGAAGCGCCGCGCGGGGTGGGGGGAGAGAGTTATTTATATTTATATTTTCGGCGGCTTCAGAAAGCCGCCGAAAATATGAGCTTTTTTCCCGGACTAACCGCACAGGTCGGAATTTTTTTATTTTTCGAGGGGTAATTGTACCGGGTGAACGAGGTTATTTTGTTCCGCAAAGGGCATTGGTTCGGTAAGAAGCGCCGCGCGGGGTGGGGGAAAGGGAGTTTTTTATTCATCTTTTCGGCGGCTTCAGAAAGCCGCCGAAAAGATGAGCTTTTTTTTCAGATTAACTGCACAGGTTGTTAGTTTTTGGGGGTGTTGGATGAGGCGCTGGATGTAATTGATAGGGCTCCGGACCTGATTGATAAGGTCGGTCGACCTGTTGAATGAGGTTCCGGATGT
>CAZCTC010000003.1:13152-180952 GCA_964501335.1 uncultured Anaerolineales bacterium
TGATTGATAAGGTCGGTCGACCTGTTGAATGAGGTTCCGGATGTAATTGATAAGGCTCCGGACCTGATTGATAAGGTCGGTCGACCTGTTGAATGAGGTTCCGGATGTAATTGATAAGGTTCCGGACCTGATTGATGAGGTCGGTCGACCTGTTGAATGAGGTTCCGGACGTAATTGATAAGGCTCCAGACCTGATTGATGAGGTCGGTCGACCTGTTGAATGAGGTTCCGGACCTGATTGAAGAGGTCTCGGATCTATTCAATCAGGTCACAGGACTTATTGAATCAGATTTAAAGCCTTTATGTTTGCGCGCATCGGCGATCATGTTAACCCCACAGGTGGAAAAATGGTCTTTTCTCTCGCTTTGGGTATACTGATAGACGGTTTTATTCTGCAACGATTTTCCAGGAGTGTGACATGGAGCTGAAAACCGATAACGAGCAGGTGGCTTTGATTATGGCCGCGTATGGGATGGCGGAGCTGGCGATGGAGCGGGAAGGCCAGGTTTTTTATGAGGAATTTGCCGAGCGTTTTGCCAATCATTTTGCCAGGGCCTATAAAATCATTGCGACGGCAGTGAACAAACCGGAAAAAGAGACCCCGACTCATCCTGTGGCGGGAAATTAAGAGGAGACCCATGAACAATCCAGAAGCAACTCAGCAGGCGTTAGCGATTTTGCGACAGGGTGTGAATTTCCAGTGGTATGTGATACCGCTGCTGGCCTGTGTGGTTTATATTTATTTCAATGAAATTTCCAAGAAGAACTGGAAAGGGGTGGCGGCGGGCCTTTCGCTTTATATGGTCCATTGGTTTTTTGAGATTCTCAATGCATTGATTCAGCATTTCAGCGGACACGCGCTGTGGACCGTGCCGACGGGAACGGCTTTCCTGTTGTTGATCGGGGTCGGGGTGGAGTTGAGTTTGATGTTTTCCGTGTCGGGCTTGATTTTTAGTAAGTTGTTGCCGGAAGATCCGAAGATGAAGATCTTCGGGATCAACAACCGATTGGCGATTGCGGTGGCGAATGCGGCCTTTTTCTCGATTTTTGAGATTTTTCTGGCGCAGACTCCGGCTTTTGTATGGGTTTATCCGTGGTGGGGGGCGTTTCCGGTCTTTTTGACGGTCTATGTGCCGTTCTTTGTCGTCTCGATGTATTGCTATGACTGGGCGCCGAAGGTACAGCGCAGCGTGATTGGCGGGCTGTTTGGGGTCAATGCGGCGATGTTGATCCTTTTTGCCGGCGTGCTGCACTGGATATAAAACATTCACCGCAGAGTCGTAGAGGATGGTAGTATCACAGTTAACCGTGGACGAATTTTTCTCGCAAAAAAATGGGCCTTATTTTGTTGTTTGTGGTATTATTGCAAGCGGTTGCGAATAAAATTTAACGATTTTCAGGAGGATCTATGAGTACCATTACTGAAGCCCAATCGACAAAAGCGTTAACGTTGCCGGCCGTTGGGCTGCGCCCGATGGCCTTTCAGGCTTTGTTGGTAGGGGTGGCCGTTGCTTTGCCCGTTGTGTCTCACTGGCTGCAGTTGCCGGTGATTGCTTTGCTGCCGATGCACTGGACGGTCTTTCTGGCGGGGTTGGTTTACGGGGGGATCGGCGGTGGTTTGACCGGCTTGCTGGCTCCGCTGGCGAGCGCCGCTCTGACGGGGATGCCGATGGGCATTTACCTGCCGTTAATGGTGGCTGAGCTGGCGGTTTACGGCGCTGTGACGGGGATTTTGCGCGGTAAGTTGCGCTGGAATGCGATGGCGTCGGTGGCGACGGCGGGTGTGGCCGGGCGTGTGGTCTATCTGGCGATCGCTTTTGCGCTGGGCACGGCGATTACGGGCGAATATCTTCAGGCTAATTTCGCGCCGGGGCTGATTGCGCTGGCGTTGCAGGTGGTGGCGTTGCCGTTGGTGGCGCGGGCCTGGGTGAAGGCCGGGCAACACTAGACGATTTCAGGCAAAAATTTTTAACGCAGAGGCGCAGAGCAGCAGAGACGCGGAGCCAGAGGAAGATTAGCCTGCTTTTGCTGTGTTTCTGTATTGAAATTCACTGATACCTATTTTGGGCGCGTTGTTTATGACATCGCGCCCAAAATGCTTTAATGTTTAGGGAGGTTTTGATGAAGCGAGCGGTGGTCGTTCGGGAGATGGAAAAGGTCTTTCAAGCGGTTCCTTATGGGATCGATCATACGCTGCGGGTGCTGAATAATGCCGAACAGATTATGAGAGGGGAAGCTGTCGACGAAAGAGAACACGAGGTGGTCTATCTGGCGGCGCTGCTGCACGATATTGGAGCGGTGGAGGCGCAGCGGAAATACGGTTCGATGGCGGGACATTATCAGGAAATGGAGGGGCCGGCGATTGCGCGGGGGATTTTGGAGCGGGCCGGCGCTGAGGTTGAGGTGATCGAGCGGGTCTGTTTTCTGGTCGGGCATCATCATACGCCCGAGAGCATCGATGGGCTCGATTTTCAGATTCTTTGGGAGGCGGATACCCTGGATGGATTGGAGTTCGGTGAGATTTCAAAGGATCGGGAGCGGGTGGCAGCGTCGATCGAGGAGAATTTCAGGACTTCGACGGGCAAGGAGCTGGCTTGCAGGCGGTGCGGCGTTGCGGAAGAGGGAAAGCTTTCGGAAAAACCGGAGCGGATTGTGCGGGCGCATCGCTATTCTTCCTATCATCGGGCGACGTTAGAGCGCAGTGAGGTGTGCGGATGCTTTTATTGCCTTAAGATTTTCAGTCCGGGCGAGATTAAGGTGTGGATTGGTGGGGGCAGGCGCCGGGGACGGACGGCACTTTGTCCTTCGTGTGGGATCGATTCGGTGATCGGGTCGGCCAGTGGCTTCCCGATTGAGAAGGAATTTTTGGAAGAGATGCGAATGTATTGGTTTGGGTGAAACAGGGAAAAAGAGATTTCACCACAGAGGCACAGAGGGCACAGAGAAGAAAAGAGGAGATTTTCTTTAAATTCTTGTCTGTGTCTATTTTCAATATCTTCGATCTGTGGTGGATAGGGGTGGTTCTGGAAAAGGGCCATGTTTTGGTGCGCCTTCTGAGGCGCACCAAAACATAAACAAATTTGAAAGGAAAGCGTATGGTTTCGATGCCGGGTATTAATAGCAAGTATTCCTTTTTATCCAATCCCAATTTCTTATTATATTGGATTGGCGGTTTTACTTCTGTATTGGGTTCGCAATTTACTCAGATTGCCATGCCCTGGTTGATGTTGCAACTGACGGGAGATCCTCTGGCGTTGGGTGTAGTGATGGCGTTGGGGGGTATTCCGCGGGCGGTTTTTATGTTGATCGGCGGCGTGATCAGCGATCGTGTGTCGCCGCGCACGATTCTGGTCACCTGTGACTGGCTCAATTTCTTGCTCACGGCTCTGGCGGCGCTGTTGGTCTATACGGGAACCATGCAGGTCTGGATGCTGTACATTTTCAGCCTGGCGACCGGCCTTTTGGCGGGATTTGTGATCCCGGCGGCCAATTGCGTCAATCCCCGGCTGCTTTCTGAAGAGGAATTGCAGATCGGCAATTCGATCACGATGGGCTCTTCTCAGCTGGCCTGTTTCCTGGGACCGGCGGCGGCCGGTCTGTTGATCGGCGCTTATGCTGAATCATCTCTGGGGGTGTCTATTGCTTTGACGGTCGATGCGATCAGTTTTTGTATTTGCGCGATTATGTTGGGATTTATCCGTCTTCAGAATAAAGAGGATTTCGATTCTCAACAGGAAGCGCCCTGGCAATCGATCGGCACGAGTTGGGGTTTCCTCTGGGGGCATATGGGAATTCGTTTTATGTTTATTTTGCTGGCTTTTATCAATTTCCTGTTTGTCGGACCGGTGATGGTAGGGATTCCAGTGCTGGCCGATACCCGTTTGGTCGAAGGCGCACAGGCTTATGGATATCTTATGTCCGCTTTTGCCGGTGGAAATCTGGCCGGCATGGTGATGGCCGGCACCTTTCCTAAGTTGAGCGGGCGGGCTTTGAGTGGAGCGATTATCGGTTCTCTGGCTTCGTTTGGGTTGGTCTTTTTAGGTTTAGGCTGGCTGAATGTTACTTTAATCGATATTCTCCTGATGATCGTGGTGGGGATCGGCAATGGATATATGGGATTGGTGATCTTTACCTGGATTCAGCTGCGCACTCCGAAAGAGATGCTGGGCCGGGTGATGAGTTTGTTGATGCTGGCCAGTATGGGGCTGGTCCCTCTTTCGCAGACCCTGGCCGGAGCGATCAGCAAGTGGAATTTAACGGCCCTTTTTGTATTGTCCGGCGGTTTGATCCTGTTGATTACGGGTTGGGCGGCGTTTCAGCCTGTGCTGCGCCATTTGAGTGAGGAGATGTCGACGGCCGGGGAAGCGTGAGACGTAAAATATGGGAAGTAGACAGCCGTAAGTAGACAGTAGACCGCCTGCATCGCCGGGACGGCTCTGAAAAAGGCCCATATTTTGGTTGGCCCTCACCCCCTGCCCCCTCTCCCCTGTTTTTTTGTTAAGTATCGACGCGATTTGAGATGATGTGTTTTTGGGTATAGCCGCGAGCAATGCGGGAGGGAGAGGGGGGAAGAGATTGTGTCGTCGGGGGTTTGGAAATGGGCTATGTTTTGGTGCGCATGTTGAGGTTATGATGAAGCGATCCGTGGTTATTCGAGAGATAGAGAAGGTCTTTAAGGAAGTTCCTTATGGGATCGATCACGCCTTGCGGGTGATGAATAACGCCGAGCTGATTTTAAAAGGGGAGGTTGTGGGTAAAAGGGAAGGTGAGATTGTCTTTCTGGCGGCGCTGTTGCACGATATCGGGGCGGGTGATGTGCGATGGAAATGGGATTTGATGGAAGGTCCGGCGATTGTGCGGGGTATCCTTGAGCGGGCCGGCGCTGAGGTGGAGGTGATCGAGCGAGTCGGCTTTCTGGTGGAGCATTTTCATAGAGCTGAGAGCCTCGATGGCATCGATTTTCAGGTCCTGTGGGAGGCGGATATTCTGGATAATCTGGAATTCGGCGAGGCTGCCCGGGATCGGGAACGGTTTCTTTCGGTGACGGATGAGGATTCCAGGATCTTTTCTCTGATCCAGGAGCACTTTAAGACGGCGACCGGGCAAAAGCTGGCGCTGGTTCGCTGTGGAATTGGGGAAGGGGAGGTGCTTTTCAAGATGCCGGAGAGGATATTGCTGGCTCATCGGCATTCTTCTTACCATCGGGATGAGCTTGAACGCAGTGCGGTATGTGGCTGCTTTGATTGTCTTGAGATTTTTGATGTTACTGAGATTGAATATTGGGTCGATCAGGTCGATCATGAGGGGCAGACGGCGCTTTGTCCACGTTGTAGTGTGGATGCGGTGATTGGATCGGCCAGCGGCTTTCCGATTGAGAGGGAGTTTTTGGAGGAAATGCAGCGATACTGGTTTGGGTGAAAGGTTTTATTGGGCCAGTTTAGGGCGCCCACGCAGGGGCGAAGGGCGCCCACGCAGGGGCGAAGGGCGCCCACGCAGGGGCGCCCCTACATGGCGGTTCTGGTGTAGGGGCGGCCCGATGTGGCCGCCCTTTATTGTGGAAGTTTTACGCGCGGAACCCTGGTTTTTCTCTGGCTTGTTATTTATTAGCCATTTGTTAGCCGGTGGATAGGATCTTCGGGGAGGAAGAAATATACTTGGTTTGAGATTATTTTGAAGAAGGGATCCAATATGGAAGCATGGGGATGGGTGCAGAAGGTGAAGGTTTGGTGGCGGGGGGTGGAGCCGGGGCCCTGGGCGTGGCGTGGGGCGGCTTTAGGGCTGTTGGCGGTGGCGTTGGGATGGGGATCGGTTATCTGTTATAACATTTTTTCGGCCTGGGGGTATCTCAGTTTCGGGGTGGGGATGGGGTTGTTGTTGATTGCCGGGGTGGCGGCGGCCGGCGTGGTGCTTTTGCTGCTGCGCTTTTTCCGTAGTATCCCTTTGCTGTACCGTTGGATTTTGATCTGTTGCCTGCCGTTGTTGTTCCAGACCTTTATGCCGGGCAATTTTGGCGCTATTTTGCTGGTGCTGGCGGTGGCGGCCTCTGCTTCTCTGGTGGGGGCGGCGTTGGGGACGCTGCTTCACGGCGGCTGGCGGACGATGAATGATCCGCGGCGCGGAATTTTGATCGTTTTTGGGACTCTGGGTGCTTTGGTTATGGTTGTGTGGGGCTATGGGCTGGGCGTCGATGGGTGGAATCTCCCTTTGCCGGTCAATGCAGCGGCTCTGGCCGGCGAGCATGTGGTGCCGTTGAGGGCGGCCGACCCTTCTCAGCCCGGCGTTTACGCGGTGCGCACGCTTTTTTATGGGGCCGGGCAGGATTTACACCGCCCGGAGTATCAGCAGGTGGATCTGAAGAGCGGCACCGTGGACGGTTCGCTGCTGGTTTCGGGCTGGTCGGATCTGCGAAGGGGGTATTGGGGTTTTGGTCCGGAGGCGCTGCCGATCAATGCGCGGGTCTGGTATCCGGATGGGGCGGGGCCCTTTCCCCTGGTGGTGATTGTCCACGGCGATCATCCGATGGAGGATTTTTCCGATCCGGGCTACGATTATTTAGGGGAGTTGCTGGCCAGTCGCGGCTTTATTGTGGCTTCGGTCGATGAAAATTTCTTCAATACTTCGCTTTCCGCCGATTTGATGTTGCTCAATGGGCTGGTGGAAGAGAACGATGCGCGGGGCTGGCTGCTGCTGGAGCATCTGCGTTTCTGGCGGATGTGGAATGAGCTGCCCGGCAATCCTTTCTATGGGAAGGTTGATTTGCAGAAGATCGCGCTGATCGGTCATTCGCGGGGCGGGGAGGCGGTCATGGTAGCGGCGACTTTCAACCGGCTGCCTTACTATCCCGACAATGCGGCGCTGGCCTTTGATTACAACTTCAACATTCGGGCGGTGGTGGGGCTGGCGCCGGTCGACGGGCAGTATCAACCGGCCGGGCGGGCGTTGCCGCTGGAAAATTTCGACTATCTGGTGCTGCAAGGCGTTCACGACATGGATGTGAGCCTGTTTCGGGGGGCGCGTCTGTACGAGCGGCTGCAATTTAACGATGAGCAGTTCCATTTTAAGGGGGCGGTTTATTTCTGGGGGGCCAACCACGGGCAATTCAATACGACGTGGGGCCGGAAAGACGGCTTTGAGCCGCCGATGCGGTTGATGAATTTGCAAACTTTGATGGCGCCGGAGGATCAGCAGCAGGTGGCGAAGGTTTATATTTCGGCTTTTCTGGAATCCAGCCTGCGGGGTGCTGCGGAGTATGGGGCGCTTTTCAGGGATTACCGTACGGCTGCCGGATGGTTGCCGGATACGATCTATTTGAGCCAGTATGAGGATTCAACGACGCGCTGGGTGGCGCGGTATGAGGAATCCGATATCGATTTGACGACGGTGACCTTGGCGGGCGCGGCGGCGCGGGGGGAACATTTGCAGAGCTGGCGCGAGTTGTTGGTCCCTTCGAAGTATGGGAGAGATGCGAATACCAGCGCGGTCTATCTGGGCTGGGATGAGAAGGCGACGGCGAGCTATGCGATTACGTTGCCGACGGCGGGCGTGACGGTGACGGCGGAGGATTTGCTGGTTTTTTCATTGGCGGATGCGGGGGAAGCGGCTACGGATCAGCCGATCGATTTGACGATCGAGGTGGTGGATCGAAAGGGGGCGGCGGCGCGGCTGCCGTTGAGCCACGATGCCCTTTTGCAGCCGCAGCTTCCCGGTTGGATTTACAAACTGGATCTGTTGTACCGGTTTGAACCGGCTTCGGAGGTGGTTTTTCGCAGTTTCGAGCTGCCGCTGGCCGATTTTGTGAGGGTCAATCCGGCTTTTGATCCGGAGCAGCTGGCTATAGTGCGGTGGATGTTCGATCGGTCGCCGGCAGGGACGGTGGCATTGGACGATGTGGGGCTGCGGGGGCGGTGAAACGTAAATCGTAAAACGTAAAACGTAATTAGAGAGTGTCGCCGAGGTGATTTGGATAAGGTCTATGTTTTCGCGCGCATTCCGATGCGCGCGAAAACATAAACAAATTACGGGCCGAAGAGATCGTGATGGGGGACGGGATTGGCGGGATAGGCCTGGATGAAGTAGTCGTAGCGGTTGATCCAGCGGCTGAGCCAGTTGGTAGTGCCGCCGCCCTGGCTGCGATGGCAGCGCATGGCGGCTTCTTTGATCTTGAGGTAGGGTCCGACGGGGATGCGGGCGTGAATGGCGGAGTCGGGGATGCCGACGCGGGTGAGGTCGATGTCATGGTTGCGGCCGAAGCGGCGGGGATCGCGGCCGGTGAGGCGAAGCAGGCGGATTTTCCAGGCGAGAGTGGCTTTGCGAATGACGGTGTAGTAGAGACGATCGGCGTGCCAGGCGTAGGCCGGGCCGGGATTGCGGTCGGCGCGGGCGGCGTCGAAGAAGGCCTGGGTGGCGGCCTGGTTGATTTTGATATGGTCGGGGTGGAAGTAGCCGCCGGTGGGGTCATGGGTGATGACGATCTGCGGCTGGACGGCCCGGATCAGGCGAATCAGGTCGCCGATGACCCGGTCGAGGGGGGCGCGGTAGAGGCTGGCGGGATGATCGTTGTCGGGTGCGCCTTCCATGCCGCTGTCGCGGTAATCCAGGGGATGCAGGGTGGCTCCGAGGATCCGGACGGCGGCTTCCAGTTCGGCGCGGCGTTGTTTTGCCAGGGCGGAGGCGCCGCCGTTGAAGGTGCCGGGCTCAAAAGAGCCGGCGGCACCGTCGGTGGCGATGCAGATGTGGACTTCGACATCTTGCCGGGCATAACGGGCCAGGGTGGCTCCCGGGCCGAAGGATTCATCGTCGGGATGGGCGAAGATCGCCAGGATGCGTCGTGCTGACATGCGAAGCGATTATCACTCCTGGTCTGGTAGATAGTCTTTGCGGTAGACCAGAATTTTCTGTTCGAGCTGAAAACCGACGCTTTGATAGAGGTTGAGGGCGGGATTGCGGCCGGCGTCGGTTTCAACGTAGAGCTGTTGGGCTCCGTGTTGGATCAGGCGTTGCAGCGTTTCGGTGAGGAGGGCCTGTCCCAATCCCATACCGCGGAAGTCGCTGTGGACTCCCAGGGGTTCGATCTGCCCACTGAGGGGATCAGAGCGGCGATCGAGCCAGCCGATGCAGAAGGCGACCAGTCGGCCGTCCGGAGCGACGGCGACCAGATCCAGATCGGGGAGATAGTCGGGCTGTTGCAGCGTGCGGGTACGCCATTCCACCGTCATATTGCGGCTTTCAAAGACGGTTTGATGGAGTTCGACATAGGCCGGAACTTCATCGAGGCCGGCCAGGGGGCGGATTGTGAAGCCGTTCGGCAGCGTGGCGGGCTGTAAAGCGGTTTTGGCGGCGGAACAATGCAGCCAGACTTTGGACCAGGAGTCTTCGCCCACGTTTTCCTGGGAAGCGAAACCGTGGGCTTCCAGTTCTTGCATGCGAGCGGTTTCATTTTGCAGGACGTTGATGAACCAGATGGGGTGGCCGGCGGGCGTGGCGAGGGTTTGGTGGGCGCGTTCGTCGATCCAGGCCAATAGTTGGGGATGAAGCCCGGGAATATCCGGGTGATAGGCGTAATCGAAGGTCCAGAAGGGTGTTTGGAGGATGGCCCAGGCGGCCAATTGCCCATCAGCGGTGAACCAAAGGCCGATGTTTTTCGGGGCATCGAGGCCCCAGGAACTGAAACGGTAGGGCAGATCGATGCGGTGGATGTTGTGTGTGGGGAAGCGACGGACCAGATCAACCATGGCGATGAGGTCGGCCGTTCCGGAATAGGGGCGCATCTGGATATTCATGGGCGAGTTCCTTTGTATTTTTTTGCAGTGGTGTGTAAGTTATCAGGCTTCTTTCAAGGGCGACATTTTTTTGCGTCCCGCAATCGATACTTTTCAGGTAAGAAGCGACGCGCGGGATGGGAAGAGAGTGTTTTTTTGTTTATGTTTTGGCGCGCTTCAGAAAGCGCGCCAAAACATGAGCTTTTTTTCCAGACTCATGGGCTTTTTTTTAGACCAATCGCATCCGTCGCATTTTTTTTGCGTCCCGCAATCGATACTTTTCAGGTAAGAAGCGACGCGCGGGATGGGAAGAGAGTGTTTTTTTGTTTATGTTTTGGCGCGCTTCAGAAAGCGCGCCAAAACATGAGCTTTTTTTCCAGACTCATGGGCTTTTTTTTAGACCAATCGCATCCGTCGCATTTTTTTTGCGTCCCGCAATCGATACTTTTCAGGTAGGAAGCGATGCGCGGGATGGGAAGAGAGTGTTTTTTTGTTTATGTTTTGGCGCGCTTCAGAAAGCGCGCCAAAACATGAGCTTTTTTTCCAGACTCATGGGCTTTTTTTTAGACCAATCGCATCCGTCGCATTTTTTTTGCGTCCCGCAATCGATACTTTTCAGGTAGGAAGCGACGCGCGGGATGGGAAGAGAGTGTTTCTGTTTGTATTTTCGTGGTTTACCACATCCGAATGCGCGCGAAAATACGGGCTTTTTTCCTACTTTTCCGGGTTGAATGTACAGGAGAGAGTTCTTTTTTGTTTATATTTTCGGCGGCTTTCTCAAGCCGCCGAAAATATGGTGGTTCCTGAGTTAATTTATAGCTCTGGGAGTGTTTGTTTCAGGTATCCCAGCAGCGGTTGTGCCAGGGCCTTGCCGGCGCCGACGGCCACGCAGGCCATGGGGGCATCCGCCACGTAAACCGGAACGCCGGTTTCCTGGGTGAGAAGCTGATCGATGTAGCGGAGGAGGGCTCCGCCGCCGATCATGGTCATGCCGCGGTCGATAATATCGGAGGCCAGTTCGGGCGGAGTGCGTTCCAAGACGGATTTGACCATGCCGACGATGATCGAGAGCGGTTCTTCGAGCGCTTCGGCGACATCGTTGCTGGTAATTTCCACGCTGCGGGGCAGGCCGGTGACCTGATCGCGGCCCTGGACTTCCATGCGGATGGGTTCTTCCATCTGAAGGGCCGAGCCAATGCGGATTTTGGCCTCTTCGGCCGTCGGCATACCCAGCATGAGATTGTACTTGCGGCGGACGTAAGCGGCGATGGCTTCATCCATGCGGACGCCGCCGACGCGCACGGCTGCGGACGCCACGACGCCGTAGACTGAGAGCACGGCGGCCTGGCTGGCGCCGCCTCCCAGATCGACGATCATGTGGCCGCCGGGGGTGTTGACGGGAAGTCCGGCGCCGATGGCGCCGGCCAACGGTTCGGGAATCAGATAGGCCTGACTGGCGCCGGCTTCAAAGGCGGCATCCTTAACAGCTTTGCGCTCTACCTGAGTCACGCCGAAGGGAACGGTCAACATGACGTGGGGTTTGATCAGGCGGGGCGGCGAGCCGATTGAACGATCGATGAAGTGGCGCAGCATTTCTTTGGTGATGTGATAATCGGCGATAACGCCGTCACGCAAAGGACGCCGGACCTGAATGGTTTCGGGCGCCCGCCCGATCATGGCGCGGGCTTCTTCTCCGACGGAGATCACTTTCCCGTTACTGATTTGCTGTGCGACAACGGAAGGTTCCTGCAGGACGATACCTCTT
The DNA here is from genome assembly GCA_964501335.1 of uncultured Anaerolineales bacterium. Taxonomy (GTDB): domain Bacteria; phylum Chloroflexota; class Anaerolineae; order B4-G1; family SLSP01; genus CAZCTC01. Next base: position 24,676 of record CAZCTC010000003.1, read on the forward strand.
CCCCGGACGTAGACCAGTACATTGACTGTGCCCAGGTCAATTCCAAGTTCAGCTGCAAATGGCATGATTCTTCTCTGTCTTTATTCTTTTTGGTATTTGGGAAGATCGGCGGTGGGAGAGCGGTGTTGGGCGATTTTCAAACGGGTTTCGGCGCGTTGCAGCCGGGTTTCCAATCGCTGGCGCTCTTCCGGGGTTAAACCGGATGCCTGGAGAGCCTGCGCCGCACGCTGACGAGCAGCGGCGGCGCGGTTTTCATCGATATCTTCGGCCCGCTCGGCGCTGTCGGCCAGGATCACCACATCTTTACCGGTGATCTGGGCGACGCCGCCGTGCAGGGCAAACTCATGGCTTTCGGAGCCTTGTTGAATGATCAGTACGCCTTCGACCAACGAGGTGACCAGCGGCATGTGGCCGGGCAAAATACCGATTTCTCCCCGGGTGCTGGGAAGTCGAAGGCTTTCGACATCGCCGGCAAAGAGCTGTCGTTCTGGTGTAACGATGATCAGATGTAGCGTAGCGGCCATAGTTTTTACGTGCCTTTGAGCTGAGCGGCCTTTTCGGCAGCTTGCTCGATGGTGCCGACCATATAGAAGGCCTGTTCGGGCAGATGATCGTGCTTGCCGGCGATAATTTCCTGGAAGCCCCGGATGGTTTCGGAGAGGGGGACGAAGACGCCGGGGATGCCGGTGAATTTTTCGCTGACGCGGAAGGGCTGGGTGAGGAAACGTTGGATGCGGCGAGCCCGTCCGACCAGCACGCGATCTTCTTCGGAGAGTTCGTCGATACCCAGGATGGCGATGATATCTTGCAGGTCCTCGTAACGTTGCAGGATGCGCTGGATCTCGCGAGCAGTCTGGTAGTGTTCTTCTCCCACCACATTGGGATCAAGGATGCGGGAAGAAGAGGCCAGGGGGTCGACCGCCGGATAGAGGGCCTGAGCGGCGAGCCGGCGTTCCAGGGCGATGGCGGCATCGAGATGGGCGAAGGTGGCGACGGGGGCCGGATCGGAATAGTCATCGGCCGGGACGTAGACGGCCTGCATCGAAGTGATCGAGCCCTGGCGGGTACTGGTGATCCGTTCCTGAAGCTGGCCCATATCCGAGGCGAGGGTGGGCTGGTAACCGACGGCGCTGGGCATACGGCCGAGGAGCGCCGAGACTTCCATGCCGGCCATGACGAAGCGATAGATGTTGTCGATGAAGAGCAACACGTCGCGGCCCTGATCGCGGAAATATTCGGCCATCGTCAACGCGGTCAGGCCGACGCGGAAGCGCACGCCCGGCGGTTCGTTCATCTGGCCGAAGACCATCACGGTGTTTTGCATGACGCCCATTTCGTTGAGTTCGCGGTAGAACTGGGTGCCTTCGCGGGTTCGTTCGCCCACGCCGGCAAAGACCGAGACGCCTTTGTGCACGCTGGCCATGGTGGACATCAATTCGCCGATGATAACGGTTTTGCCGACGCCGGCACCGCCGAAGACGCCGGTTTTGCCGCCCCGGGTGAAGGGGGCGATGAGATCGATGACTTTGATTCCGGTGACGAAGAGATCTTTGTGAGGCGATTGCTCTTCAAACGAGGGGGCCGGTTGATGGATCGGCCGAATTTCTTGAGAATCAAAGGCTTTTTGAGCATCGATGGGGGTGCCTAAGACATTGAAAATGCGGCCCAAAGTTTGGGGGCCGACGGGAACGCTGATCGGGGCGCCGGTATCGGTGACCGGAATGCCGCGCGGGACACCATCGGTGGTATCCATCGCGACGCAACGTACCCATCCCTGGGGAAGCTGTTGCTCGACTTCCAGGACCAGACGCCGGCCGTTGACCTGGACTTCCAGTGCGCTGTAGATGTCGGGCAGTCGGTCGATCGGAAAGGCTACATCGACGACTGCGCCTTTGATCTGGACGATGTGTCCTACGGCTCCTTTCGCCATCCATACCTCCCTGGGTTGAATCTTTGTCAACGGCCCTGATTTTTAGCAGGGCCAGTATACCACAGAAAGTATACAGTAGAAAGTAGACAGTAGAAAGCAGAACTCCTTGTCTACTACGTTCAACATTGCCGACGGAAAATATCAGCCGAAAGCCGGCAGTAGAAAGCAGGCAACAAGACTTTCTATTATTTTTAGCATCCCGCAAAGGGTTTTAGTTGATAGAAAGCGACGCGCCGGATGGAGGGAGAGAACTTTTTGGGTCTGTTTTTTCGGCGGCTTTCTGAGGCCGCCGAAAAAACGGGTTTTCTTCTATCCGGTTTTCCGGGGCGTCGGCACCCGATAGTTTTTTATTTACTTGTTGTCTTCAAGAGCTTCGGCGCCGCTGGCGATGTCAAGGATTTCGCGGGTGATGCGTTGCTGGCGGGCCTTATTGTAAGCGACTGTGAGTTCTTGAACCAGATCTTCGGCGTTGCGGCTGGCGTTTTCCATGGCGACCATGCGAGAGGCCTGCTCGCTGGTAGCGGCTTCCAACAGGGCATGATAGAGATGGGTTTCCAGAGAACGCGGCAGGAACTCTCCTAAAATGGCTTCGGAGGAGGGTTCAAAGACGAACTCGAGTCCCGGTTGCGCCGACTTTTCGGTTTCCAGAGAGAGCGGTAGAAAGCGTTCGATTTTGGCCGGGTGGGTGAGGATGTTGCGGAAGTGTGTATAGGCCAGCTGGACTTCCTGGACGCGGTGGTGGATGAATTCATCGATCGCCAGATGGGCGATGTCGGCGGCGAGGGCGAAATCCGGGCCGGAGCGAGGGATTTCGAAGTGGGCCGTGAGTGAATAATCAAGGCGGGAGAGGATTTGTTGACCTTTGCGGCCGACGGTGATAAAGGAGGCCTTGAGTTGGGGATGGTCTTTCAGGTAGAGAAGGGCTTCTCGAACCACATTTTGATTGTAGGAACCGCAGAGGCCGCGGTCGGAGGTGACGACGATGATCAGGATCGAGTTAATGATCGGCGGTTGTTGCAGCAGAGGTTGGCTGGTGACGGTTTCTCCGCCGCCGGAGGAGAGCTGCCGCATGAAGCGTTGGCTCCATTCGTCGTAAGGTTGGGCCGCGATAGCCTGTTGTTGGACCTTACGCAGCTTCGACGCGGCGACCGTTTGCATGGCCCGGGTTACCTGGGCCAGGCTGCGGGTGCTTTGAATGCGGCGACGGAGCTGATGGATGCTGGCGGTGGTCATGCTTTTTTCTCAGAGGCCGCTTTTTTGTTTTCGGCCGGCCGAATCCAGAGGTTATTGAAGGCCTGGAGAGCTTCTTTGAGGTCTTCCTCAATCTCTTTGTCCCATTGACCGCGGTTGAGGGTTTCAAGGATCGGCGGGTATTGGCTTTCCATGTGGAGCAGGAAGTTTTGTTCGTAGGTAGAGAGCTGGTTCATGGGGAGTGTATCCAGGTAGCCATTGACCGCGGCGTAGATGATCGCGATTTGCTGGCCCAACGGCAGCGGTTTGTACTGCGGTTGTTTGAGGATTTCGGTGAGGCGGGCGCCCTGATCGAGCTGTTTTTTGGTGGCATCGTCGAGATCGGCGCCGAAGCGGGCAAAAGCTTCGAGGGCGCGGTACTGAGCCATGGCCAGTTTGAGCGGACCGGCGATCTTTTTCATCGCTTTGGTCTGGGCGTCGCCGCCGACGCGGGAGACGGAGATTCCGATGTTGATGGCGGGGCGGATGCCGACGTTGAAGAGGTTGCTTTCCAGATAGATCTGGCCGTCGGTGATGGAGATGACGTTGGTGGGGATGTAGGCGGAGACATCGCCGAGCTGGGTTTCGATGATGGGCAGGGCGGTGAGGCTCCCGCCGGAACCGGGTTTTTTGCGGATTTCGTAGTCGTCGCCGAGTTCGTGAAGCTTTTCCTTTGCGGCAGCCTTGCCCTGGAAGCCTACATATTCCTGTTGGTCGACGCCTTCGGAGAGGGTGTCGGTCATGTCTTTTTTGACGATGATGTAGTGCTCTGCCAGGCGGGCGGCCCGTTCCAGCAGGCGGGAGTGGAGGTAGAAGATGTCGCCGGGATAGGCTTCACGGCCGGCGGGGCGGCGCAAGAGGAGCGAGACCTGACGATAGGCCCAGGCGTGGCGGGTGAGGTCGTCGTAGACGACGAGGGCGTCGTAGCCGCGCTGCATGAAATCCTCACCGATGGCGCACCCGGCGTAGGGGGCCAGGTATTGCAGGGGGGCCGGCTCGGAGGCGGGGGCGGAGATGATGACGGTGTAGTCCATGGCGCCAAACTCTTCGAGGGTGGCGACCAGGCGGGCGACTTGAGCCTGTTTTTGACCGATGGCGACGTAGATACAGAGGACGCCGGTGTTCTTTTGATTGATGATGGTATCGATGGCGATGGCGCTTTTGCCGGTCTGGCGATCCCCGATGATCAATTCGCGCTGGCCGCGGCCGATGGGAATCAGGGCGTCGATGGCTTTGAGTCCGGTCTGGAGCGGGGTATCGACATCCTGCCGTTCGACGATGCCGGCGGCGATCTGTTCAATGGGGAGATAGTTGTTGGAGTAGATGGGGCCTTTGCCGTCGAGGGGGCGGCCGAGGGCATTGACGACGCGTCCGAGGAGGGCATTGCCGACGGGGACGGAGGCGATGCGGTGAGTGCGGTAAGCGGACATGCCCTCTTCGAGGCCGGTGAAGTCGCCCATGACGATGATGCCGACCTGTTCGGCTTCGAGGTTGAAGGCGAGGCCGAGAACCCCGTTTTCGAATTCGACCAGTTCGTTCATCTGGATGCTGGGGAGTCCGGAGACAGTGACAATGCCGTCGCCTACTTCGGTGATGGCGCCGATTTCCTGCGTCTGGATTTCCGGTTTGAAATTTTCGAGCTGAGTGCGGAAATGTTGCAACAGGGATTCGGAATTATCCATTATGCCTCCTTCGATTCTGGGGTTGGGAAATCATAACCGGCCTGTCGGGCCGGCAAGTTTTTTGGCAAAACGTGAGTCTATACCGGGATGATGATACACGCATTCGGGGTTTTTGTCCAATCACCCTTTTTATGAGGGCGGGGGCGGGCGTTTTTGCGTCCCGCACAGGGTTTTTTTTCCTGTAGGAGGCGCCGCGCGGGATGGGGGGAGAGAGAATTTTTTGTTGATGACATCGGCGGCTTCAGAAAGTCGCCGATGACATCAACAAAAAAGCCTATCCAGCGCGGTGTATCTGGTCCGGAGAGGCCCATTTGCGGGATGCTACAAAGGTCACGAGAGGGTGGCACCCCGAAGGATGAAAATAGATTGTTGGGTTAGAGGGCGGCCTCATCGGGCCGTCCTGGGGGAGATTTCTGTACTTTTATGGATATCTTGATCGGGTGGGTGACACTTTCATTTGCCGGATATGACATCTGGCATACAATAAAGGGCATGGATTATTTATGGGCACCCTGGCGAATGACCTATCTTCGAAGCGGCGGCGCGCCGGTGGAAGGCTGTGTGTTTTGTTGTAAACGTGACGCCTTGGATCCGGTGGAGCATGTATTGTATCGCGGCGAGAGCTGTTTTGTGGTTCTCAACCGTTATCCGTACAGCAACGGACATTTGATGATTGTGCCGTATATCCATGAGGCCAGTCTGGAAGTGCTGGACGATGCGACGGGATTGGAATTGATGACGCTGGTGCGTTATTCGCTGCGGATTTTGCGCCATGTTTATAATCCGCAAGGGTTTAATATGGGCGTGAATGAGGGGGCGGTGGCGGGGGCCGGGGTGGCGGGCCATGTACATTTCCATATGGTGCCGCGCTGGGGCGGCGATACGAATTATATGACGGTGGTGGGGGATACCCGGGTGATTCCGGAGGATCTGGATGTGACTTACTCGCGTCTGCGGCCGCATTATGATGCGTTGCAGGCCGGGTTGAAATAGGATTTTTGCGCTTTGCACGGGGCCTTTTTCTCCGTGAGAGGCGCTGTGCAGGAGGGGGAAGAGGTTTCTTTTGTTTATTTTTTTCGCACGCATGGGAATGCGTGCGAAAAAATGGCTTTTGTTTTGGGCTGACCGCACAGGTTGATGGATTTTTGCCCGTGCGGTCAGTTTTTTTGCGTCCCGCATTCGGTGTTTTTGGGGCAAGATACGCCGCGCTGGATGGGGGGAGAGAGTTATTTTTATTCATCTTTTCGGCGGCTTCAGAAAGCCGCCGAAAAGATGGGCTTTTTTCCAGATTAAGCGCACAGGTCGAGAGTTTTTGTCTGGTAAAAAGCGACGTGCTGGATGGTGGAAGAGAATTATTTTTATTCATAATTGCGGCGGCTTCAGAAAGCCGCCGCAATTATGGGTTTTTTTCCAGACGGATCGCCCAGGTTGAGAGTTTGTGCCGGGTAAAAAGTGACGCGTTGGATGGGGGGGAGAGCGTTTTTTCCAAATTAGCGCATTGCTTGAAGTTTTTACACTAAAAAACAGCGCGCTCCTTACGGGGCGCGCTGTTTTTGATTTGAAGGATAGAGAGTTACAGGTGAATTTCCCCGTTTTCCCAGGTGACGCCGTGGCTCTTGCCGGTGTAGCCGATGAGCCGCTGCATCATGGCTGTCATGCCGGCAGGATCGCCGGTGGTGTAGAAGTGATGACGACCGGTTGAACCGGGGGGGGCAGTCATTTCGCGGGCGGTCAATACCCGTCCGATCTGCCGGGCGACGGCGGGGGCGGCATCGACGATGGTGATGTCGGGGCCGACGACCTGTTCGATAGCCGGCTGGAGGAAGGGGTAGTGGGTGCAGCCCAGGACCAGATGGTCGATGCCGGCGGCGACCATGGGATCGAGATAACGATGGAGGAGTTCCAGCGTTTCCGGGGTGTCAAGCGCGCCGGCTTCCACAGCGTCGGCCAGGCCGGGGCACATTTGGGTTTCCAGGCGGACCTGCGCGGCGAATCGTTCAACCAGCGAGCGGAAGAGGGCGCCCTGAAAGGTGGTGGGGGTGGCGATGATGCCGATGGCGCCGGTGTGAGTCCGTTCGGCGGCCGGTTTGATGGCCGGTTCCATGCCGACGAATTGGATTTCCGGGAAGGCGGCTCGCAGGTAGTGCAGGCTGGCGCCAGAGGCGGTGTTGCACGCTACGACAATGATCTTGGCGTCGTGATGCAACAGGAAGCGGGTGATCGCGCCGGCAAAGCTTTGAATTTCCCCTATGGACCGCGGTCCATAGGGGAAATTTCCTTGATCGCCCAGATAGACGGTGCTTTCGTCCGGCAGCTGGCGGGCGATTTCACGCCATACGGAGAGTCCCCCGATGCCGGAATCGTAAACTCCGATGGGACGAGGATCGTGATTCACAGGATTTTTACTCCGGTTTGACGGTGATTTCGTAGGGAGCAGCTTCGGTGGTGATCGGAGCCAGGGCTGAGACGATCAGGACGGCTTCTTTTGCTCCGTTGCTGCCCAGGTCGATGGTCCATTCGCCTTCGGTGGCGTCGGCCATGATCAGGCGTTGGACGGTGGTTTCATCGCCGAAGGTGATCAGTTCGACGATCCATTCCTGCGGGAGGATGTTGGCATGGCGGACGAAGCCTTCCGCAATCCAGCCGGAATCGAGCGTTTCGCTATCGTCGTTGAGGATTTCTTCGCCGTTCACCGTGATCGTGATATCGTCGATGGCCAGGCCGGGTTGATTGACGGCGGCATCGGTGATGTATTCAAAGCGGAGGGCGATTTCTTTGCCCACGAAGGGAGTCAGATCGGCGCTGAGTTGTTTCCAATCGTCGTTCTGACCGGTGATGCCGCAGCCCAGGGAGTTGCCGTTGGGGTTATCCATGGTGCAATCCAGGGTATCGTCATCCAGGATTTGCCAGCTGATTTCGGGGGAGCTGAGATCTTCAGGCAGGGTGCCGCTTTTGGTTGTGCCGACGACGACATAGGCGTAATCCCAATCCTCTTCGATGTAGCTCCAGTTCCAGAATTCGACTTTGGCTTCCGAGGCGTCGCGCAGATCCAGCCGGCGGGTCAGCCGGGCATCGGATTCGTCGGCCCGGTTGGACCACCAGAGATATTGGCCGCTGTGGGCTTTGGTATCCAGCAGGCCGATTTCGGTGGCTCCGCGGAAGGTCAGATGCAGGGGAGCGTTGCCCTTGATTTCGATGTAGTCGGCTCCGTATTGCTGAACGGTTGCAGAGTGTTCGCCGGATTTGTTGATCGTCTCGCTGATTTCCGGTTTGGAGGGGTCGATATCGTGGTAGGCAAACTGGCCCTGATCCACGCCGGGGTCATCCAGCAGGTTGGCAACCATCCAATCGGCAAAGAATTCTTTGTGGGTGATGTTTTGTTCCAGCTGTTTCAGGACATCGTCGACGCTCTCCATGCCGTTTTGTTTATCGGCGACCAGATCCTTGGTGGCTTCATCGCCGAAGCGATCCAGGAAGTAGCTCATGAACAGATAAGAAGCGCCGTAGTTGGCGGCGGCATCTCCGGCGGTTCCTTCCGGCCAGGTGGTCAGCTGGGTATCGGGGTTCGCGGCGTAGGCCCAGTCGTTTCCGCCGACATCGTAGGTGCCGGGTTTTTTGCGGTTGTTGAGGGCGGTGGCCAGTTCCGAGGAGCCTTCGTTGAGCCAGGTATCCTCGTTGCGGTCGTTATTGAAATGGATCATGTGTTGGAATTCATGCGCCAGGACTCCGTTGTAGAAATCGTCTCCGAGGTTGACGTTTTCGATGTTGATGTAGAACATTTCTTTTTCATTGGAGTCGCTGCGGACGGCCTTGACGTAGGAATCCGGGCTGGAGAAGTAGCCGGCGACGGTGTCGCCCAGGTTGCGGGCATGGAGGACGCTGAGGTGGATATCGTTGTCGACACCGGGGGTCCATTCAGAGCCGAAGAATTCCCGATCGGTGGGGTAGGTTTGATTTTCAAAGAGATCGGCGGCGGCTTTCAATTTATTTTCATCGACCCGCACGCCTTCTTCGACCCACATGTAGACATGGGCGGTCTTATATTTCAGGACGGCATCGATTACGAATTGTTCATCGGTATCCACATTGGAGGCGTTGAATTCTATTTTATCGCCGATGTTATACTCCTGAGCCGTTTCCTGGACCGTGCGGGGGGTATCGGACGGTACGCCACGCAGGCGGACGCCCAGTTCGTGCAGGTCTGAATCGGGGATGACGGCGGCTTCAATTGCTTTGAGGGTTTCAAAGGCTTCTTCGGAAACCGGGCCGGAGGAGAGTTCCGGTGTGGCTTCCGGGGTGCCTAACGGTTCCGGGGTGAAATCTTCTTCGTAAGATTCGGGGGTGCCGAAAAGTTCCTCTATTTCGGAGGAGTCGGTATTCATGACGGCGTAGGCGCCTAAAATACCGCAGGTGCAAAGACACAAGAGCGCTATAACGGCTCCAATGCCCAGGCCGATCCAGAGCCCATTGTTGTTTTTTTGTTCCATCAGCTATGCTCCTTAGTGGAATCTGCTTGATCTAACGATGTAGTGGGTACGGACAGTGCCTGTATTCAGTTGCACCGATAAATCTAGCTGAGAAAAATTATACGGCAGGGAGCCGGGATGGCAAGGAGTCTTTTTTAGTTCGACAGAAGCTGGAAAACGGGTATAATTTCCCGGTTGGAAACCAAGGAGGATGGAGCCGATATGGATACTGTTTTGTTGCCCTGGGTTATTGCGGCAACACTGATGTTGTTTATTGCCGCCTATTTGATTTTTTCTTTAGAAAAACGGGTCAATAAAATCGAAACTCGTTATCAACGGCTGTTGGCCCTGGCTGAAGATGCGGATCAGGCCACGATTGCCCGTTTGTTGACCCGTCTGGATGATGTGGACAGTCAGATGGGGCAGCTGGTTAACGGGATGAACCGGGTGAATGGGATTCTGCCGCACACCCTTCAGGGGTATGGGATTGTACGGTATCGGGCTTTTCCGGATGTGGGAGGGGATCAAAGTTTTTCAATAGCTTTGGTGGATGCAAATGGTTCCGGAATGTTGGTGACGAGTTTGCATGGTCGGGATGAGACGCGTATTTATGCCAAACCATTGACGCAATGGCGATCGAGTTACAGTTTGAGCGCTGAAGAACAGCAGGCTTTGGGGCAGGCGCGGCAGGTTTTGGAATCGGGCAGCACTGTAGACGAAGCGCAGGGGGCGTAGGGCGCGCATCAACGGCGGCCGGTATAAGGCAAGGACGTTTTGCAGGGGCGGCCCGATGTGGCCGCCCTGTTTTTTTGTGGGGCGGGCGCCCACGCAGGGGGGGCCTACTTTAGGAGGTGCGTTTGACAAAGCGGCAAGGTCCGCTATGATTGGGTGCAGGTGATTTTTTAACTTTCACCGTAGGATTTTAGCTCAGTTCAGCAAGGAGGAACCCGATGAAATTCGGAGGCAGGGACAATCCGCCGCCTATCGCTCCTCAGCCATCGTCGCAACCGGTGGCTCCTGTAAGTCCCCGCCCTGCGACATCCACCACTATAGGATCGCAGGCGATTGAAACCGTGATCGGTCCCAACACACGGATCAAAGGGGTCATTCAGGGGGACGGGGGGATGCGTGTCGAAGGCATCGTTGAGGGATCTATCGATACTGCCGGCAATCTGGTCATTACCGAAAGCGGTAAGGTTCAAGCCGAAATCAAAGCCAATAATGTTTCGGTTGCAGGTGCTGTCCAGGGCAATATCACCGCCAATCGCATCGAAATTTTGGATACCGGACGCGTCTGGGGCGATTTGATGTCCAAGGTTTGTCTGGTCAATGAAGGTGCATATCTGCGAGGCCAGGTCCATATGCCTCAAGATATTCAACCCCCTCAGTTGGAGGGGCCGAAGGGCGATTCATCGAAGTCTTCAACGCCTTCTCGTGGAGGACTGCCGGGACCGCAGTCGATGGTGGTGGACGTGGAGCCGGAGAAACCGGAGCGCGGCCGCTAGAAGGTGGGCAACAGAAAAGGGCAGGGATTTTCCCTGCCCTTTTTTTGTCGATGAACCAGGTATTTCAGGCGCGTTTTTCCAGCTGTTGACGAACGGGGGTGCGGCGTGCCTGATTTAAGGTAGCCAGAACCATCATCCCCTCACCGATGACGTAAATCAAGATAAAAGGGATGAGGTTGCGTTGATGGAGTTGCAGGGCACGGGCCACCGCTACCAGGGCATAAAGGCCGATGAAAAACTCTCCGAGGAAGCTGGGGTCCAGTTGCGGGCGATAGGTCGATTTGCGCCATTCCCCTTTACGGCCCTGGAGTTGAAATTTGGGGGTTCGGACGAAGGGTCCGCCCCAGTGAAGCATGCCGTCCAGCAGGGCCAGGGTGTTGCTCCAGGCCAGTCCAATTCCCAAAAGCATGAGTACAGGATAGTAGAGAATTCGTCGGTACCAGTCTTTGTGATAGGTGATTTGTCCGATCAGATAACTGAGTGGGGGGATCATGCTGAACGCTCCCAACACGGCGACCAGTTCCGGCAGCCGGGGGTTATAGAGCACCATCGGCAGGGTCAGGAAGATCAGGAGCAGCATCAGCGGTTGGGTGAAATAGCCGGAGAGATAGAAGCAGGCCATCAGTTTTTGGATGAAGGTGAGGTTGGGAGTCGTGAGCAGCGGCCAGATCAGTTTGCGGATGGTTTGGGCCGTGCCTTTGGCCCAGCGGCGCTGCTGATGTTTGACGGCTGAAATCAAGGGGGGCAGCTCGGCGGGAGCGACGACATCGGGAAGGAAGAGGGCTTTCCAGCCTTTGATCTGAGCCCGCAGGCTGAGATCGAGATCTTCGGCGACGGTGTCACTGGCCCATCCGCCGGCTTCATCGATGGTGGTGCGGCGCCAGATGCCGGCCGTGCCGTTAAAGTTGATCAGCAAGCCGGAGCGATTGCGGGCGACATGTTCGACTGAGAAGTGAGCATCGAGGGCCAGGGCCAGCGCCAGGGTGATGGGGGAGTATTCGTCATTAAGATGTCCCCAGCGGGTTTGCAACATTCCCAGAGCCGGGTTTCCTACCAGATGGGGAATAGTACGGCGGAGAAAATCTTGGGGTGGGCAAAAATCAGCATCGAAAATAGCCACAAATTCGCCCCGAGCGGTTTTCAGTCCTTCGGCTAAGGCGCCGGCTTTGTAGCCTGTGGGATGTTCGCGGTGAATAACGTAAACGTTTCGGCCTTCGGCGCGCCAGCGTTCGGCATTAATTTCCAGAATTTGGGTGGTTTCATCATCCGAGTCGTCCAAAATTTGGACTTCCAGGCGATCTGCGGGCCAATCCAGAGAGGCTACGGAATCGACGATGCGGTTTGCTACATATTGTTCGTTGCGTAGCGGGATCTGGACGGTGACGATGGGCAGTTGATCTTCTGCCAGGTTGGGCGCCTGGGGAGGGGTATCGTTGCGATGGCGCAGATAAAGGATGATGAGTGTGAGCAGGTAGAATGCGTAAATTCCCAGTCCTGCCATGACCGCGGTGTAGATATACCCGACCATACGGGCCACCATTTTTCCCTCCAATTGAATAGTTTTTGTCGTTTTCTAAGGTACAACCCGACTTGAAAACCTTGTTGTTGAGTCAAGAAAGGGCCGACCTGAATAAAAAAGATCGGCCCTTCTGAATTTATTATACCACTCTTCCTTAAAATTCAAAATCTGTGGAATTGGGGTGTCAGGATGCCGGTGTTTTCATTTTTTTGCGTCCCGCAACAGGTGCATTTTCGGTAAGATACGCCGCGCGGGATGGGGGAAGAGAGTTTCTTTGTTTATGTTTTCGGCGGCTTTCTGAAGCCGCCGAAAACATGGGCTTTTTCTTTGTGGCCCCGGCGCCGTTGCGGTGAAATCTGAATGAGTAGTACGAGGTTGGGGGAGAAAGGTTTCAGGTTGATAGGGTGGAAAGATAAAATTCATAATAGTTTGCTTTGCTTGTCTTATCATCGTCCTATGCTATAATCTTGAAGTCCTTTCCACACTGGTGCAAGGAGGCCCCTCTTTGATTGGAGAGTATGCATTCATCGGTATTTTTTTGCTCATTGCACTGATTTTTGGCGTTGCTCCTCTGGCAATAGCCTGGGTGGTAAGCCCAAAACGGTCTCATCCTCGGAAGCAGGAAACCTACGAATCGGGCGTTCCTACTTATGGCAGTACCTGGATTCGATTTAAACCTCAATATTACCTCTATGCCCTGGCCTTTTTGGTTTTTGATGTAGAAGCGGCACTGTTGTTGCCCTGGGCTGTGGCGTATCAATTCCTTCCTATGTATGCGGTGATCGAAGCTTTGATTTTCCTGGCGATTCTGGTCGTGGGCTTGGTTTATGTCTGGCTCAAGGGCGACCTGGAGTGGATGTAATTTTGGGTTGAGGATTCCCTTTTTGTTGGAGGTCCGATGAACTTTTGGGAATTTGTGGCTGATTTTTTTACCAATGTGGGTGTGTGGTTAACATCTTTATTGACCGGGTGGGGAATTCCTCCGTTTTGGACCGAGTTGATTTTACGGACAATCGGAGGATTTATCATCGCGGCTTTTCCGTTGGCCGCAGTTTTGTTGTTGATCTGGGTGGCGCGTAAGATTGTGGCGCGCGTCCAGGATCGTTTGGGACCTACCAGCCGGGGATTGGTCAATGCCGGACCGTTTGCTATTTTTCAATCGGTAGCGGATGCGATCAAGATTTTAACCAAGGAATTGATCATTCCCGAGGGGGCTGACCGGGTTACCTTTGTGCTGGCGCCGATTTTGATGGTAGCGGCTTCGATTGCGGTCTGGGCCGTGATTCCATTTGGGCCCAGCGGGATGCAAGGGGTGGATTTCAACATTGGAATTTTCTACATCCTGGCCATCTCTTCGGTCAGCCTCTTCTCGATGTTGATGGCGGGCTGGAGTTCCCGGAACAAGTATGCCAATCTGGGCGCTTTCCGGGCCGCCTCTATGATTGTGAGCTATGAAGTGCCGCAGATGCTGGCCTTGTTGGCTCCAGTGATGCTGGCCGGGACGCTGTCAATGCAGGGGCTGATTGCCAAACAGGCGGCTTTCCCCTATTTTATTGCGCTGCCGATCCCCGCTCTGGTTTTTTTCCTGGCGATGAATGCCGAAGTCGGTCGTCTGCCGTTTGAACTGGCCGAAGCCGATGCGGAGATCGTGGCCGGCTATCAAACCGAGTTCAGCGGGATGATGTTCGGCGCCTTCTATCTGGCGGAGTTTATCAACAACTTCGCGGTTTCGATCATCTTTGCCATTATCTTCTGTGGCGGCTGGCAGGGACCCTGGGTGAAGGAGATCCCGATCCTCGGTCCGGTCTGGCTGCTGGCGAAGTCGATGATTTTCTTCTTTATCTTGATGTTCTTCTGGGGGACGATGCCCCGGATGCGTATCGACCAGATCCTGAGCTTTAACTGGAAGTTCCTGGTGCCGGTTTCGTTGGGGGTGCTGGCAGCGGTGGCTCTGGTGGATAAGTTTATGTTGACGGCCGGCGTAAGCCCCGACAGCTGGTTCCGGGCCGGGATTCTTTTCCTGACCAATCTGGTGGTGGGCGGAATCACCTACGGCCTTTTGCGGTGGGCGGATCGTCGTTCCCAGCGGCCGGAAGATGTCCGGCGCATTATTGCAGTAGGAAAGTGAGGAGGGGAAAAGGATGACTTTGCCACCGATTTCTTTTGAACAGATTTTGTTTATCCTTTTCGCGGCGGTTACGTTAGGGGCAGCTTTATATGTGGTTCTGGCCCGTGATATGTTCCATGCGGCGCTCTGGCTGGTGCTTTCCCTGTTCGGAGTAGCGGCGCTCTATATGTTGTTGCAGGCGGCTTTTATCGCCGGTTTGCAGCTTTTTGTTTACATCGGCGGGATTACGGTGCTGATTGTGATTGTTATTATGGTCACCCGCCGGAAGCTGGGCCCTCTGGATCAGGCAACGTACGATCCGTCTTCGGCTTTGATCGTCTGCGTGCTGGCCTTTGTGGTGCTGGCCGGTACGATCCAGCTGTTGCCGGGATGGGGGCATGCGCAACCGGCGCCGTTGCCGCCGACTGATTCCCTGGTGATGCTGGGCGAGGCTTTGGTCGATCCGGCGGCTTTTGCGCTGCCGTTTGAGCTGGCGTCGGTGTTGCTGCTGGCGGTGCTGGTCGGCTCGCTTTACCTTGCGAGGGAGCAATAACTATGGTCCCCTTAACGTGGTATCTCTTTGTGGCAGCGATCCTTTTTGTAATCGGCCTGTTCGGCGTGCTCTCCCGGCGGAATCTGGTGGGCGTGTTGATGTCGATCGAGCTGATGTTGAATGCAGTCAATTTGAATCTGGTGGCTTTCTGGCGTTATCTCTTTTCTGATCAGATCAACGGCCAGGCGATGGTGATTTTTGTTTTCGTCGTGGCGGCGGCTGAGGTGGCGGTCGGGCTGGCTCTGGTGATCGGGGTGTTCCGCAATCGCCAGCGGGTCAATATTGACGAAATCAACATGTTGAAGTGGTGAGGCGCACATGATAGGTGCAGAGACGTTTTTCAAGTTTGTCCTTCCGATTATGGCCATTCCTTTACCCACCTTTCTGGCCTTCTGGTTGATTGTGCTGTTTTTCAACCGCTGGAAGCGGGTCAGCCATACGATTGCTATTGCCGGGGCAACGCTGGCCTTTTTGCTTTCGATGTATGAGGTGTTGTTTTTGAGTCCTTCCCCTCTGTTGCATCTGGCCGAAAAGGCGACCTGGCCTCCCGACGGCGTCTTTACGTCATCCGGCGGGCCGTTCTGGTTTTTTACTCCCTGGTTGCCGACCGGGGCGACGACGCTGAATATGGGCGTTTATGTCGATGCGCTCACCATCATCATGCTGTTTTTTGTGTCGATTACGGTTCTGGGGATCTTTATCTACAGCACCGGTTACATGCATGGCGATCCTAAATACAGCCGTTTCTTTGCCTTCATTTCGCTTTTTGCGACGGGGATGTACGGGCTGGTGATCGCCGATAATTTGTTGATGCTCTTTATTTTCTGGGAAGTGATGGGGCTCTGCTCCTATCTCCTGATCGGTTTTTGGTATCATAAGCCTTCGGCCTACCGGGCGGCGGTTAAAGCTTTTATGACTACCCGTATCGGCGATGTTTTCCTGTTGTTGGGACTGGTTTATATTTACAGCCTGACGGGAACGCTGACATATGCGGGTGTTTTCAATGTCGAAGTGCTGGAGAAGCTGGTTGAGACGCCGGCGATGTTGGGAAGCTGGCCGGTTTTCGGCCTGACGGCGGCGGAGCTGGCGGGATTGTTGATCCTGGCCGGCACGGTCGGCAAGTCGGCGCAGTTCCCGCTGCATGTCTGGTTGCCCGATGCGATGGAAGGTCCGACGCCGGTCAGCGCGATGATCCATGCGGCGACGATGGTCTCGGCCGGGGTCTATCTGGTGATCCGCGCTTTCCCGCTCCTTTCGGCGGGCTGGGGGGAAGGGGGCGCCTTTACCGCTCCGATGGTGGCGATGGGATTGATCGGGGCTTTCACCGCCTTTATGGCTTCCACCATTGCCGTGGCCCAGAACGATATTAAGAAAGTGCTGGCCTACTCGACGATCAGTCAGCTGGGCTATATGATTGCGGCGTTGGGCGTAGGAGCTTATGTGGCGGCCGCTTTCCATTTGATGACGCACGCTTTCTTCAAGGCTTTGCTCTTCCTGGGATCGGGTTCGGTCATCATCGGCAGCCATCACGAGCAGGATATGATGCAGATGGGCGGTTTGTGGAAGAAGATGCCCATCACCTTTGTGACCTTTGTGATCGGTGGTCTGGCGCTGTCGGGCTTCCCGTTGATCACGGCCGGCTTCTGGAGCAAGGATGAGATCCTGGCGGAAGCCTATCACATGGGGTTGATGGAGGGGCAGTGGTTGGGCTGGGTGGTCTATCTGCTCCTTACGTTTGGGGCGCTCTTGACGGCTTTCTACACGGCCCGGCAGATCTGCCTGACTTTCCTGGGCGAGCCACGCTCGCACCATGCCGAGCATGCTCACCGGCCGCCTTTCTCGATGGAAGGCCCTTTGTTGGTGCTGGCGGTCTTTGCGCTCTTCCTGGGCTTCGTCGGCGTGCCTGAGGATTTCCCCTGGCTGGGGCATCTTTTCGGCGGGAATTTCATTCATCACTGGCTGGTGCCTCACGGCGAAGAGATCATTTTCAACCCGACCCCGGCGATTTTCTCGATTGTGATTGCCGTGGGTGGGTTGGTGTTGGGCTGGTGGGTTTATGGTCGGAAGCCGTTGGCGGCCGGAGATGCCGATCCCTTGCAGGTTCGGTTGGGCGGGATGCATGAACTGTTGAAGAACAAATATTATGTTGATGAGTTCTACAACCGCTTTATCATTCAGCCGGTCCTGCGCGCCGGTACCTGGGTCTATGAAAATGTCGATCGCTTCCTGATTGACGGCGCTTTGCACGGGCTGGCGACCGGGGGTGTCTTTACCGGGCGCGGCTTCCGGGCCTTCGATCGGGTGGCCATCAATGAGTCGGTCGATAAGGCGGCCGACGGCACCGGACGGCTCTCTACCTGGAGCCGCAAGGTTTTCCAAAGCGGGATGATCCAGGAATACCTCTTCATTACCATTGTGGTGGTTTTCCTGTCGATGTTGGTCTATGCTCCCTCCGTTTATCTTTGGGTAGCAAATCTTTTCAGTTTCTTTAGACGGTAGCTGGGAATTCCAGGGTGAGAGGGTCGATATGACGTTTATTCAAGCTCACTGGTTGACATTAATTCTCCTGTTGCCCCTGGGCGGCGCTGTCTTGGTGCTGTTGACGCCCCGTGATTTGAAAGGGGTGATCCGTTGGGGCAGTTTTGCCTGGAGTCTGATTCCGCTGGGATTGGTGATTGGGCTGTGGGCGCAGTTCAATATCCAGCTGGGCTATCAGTTTACGGAGCAGGCTGCCTGGTTCCCGCAAATCGGGGCCAGCTATCATCTGGGTGTGGACGGTCTGAGCCTGCCGATGGTTTTCCTCACCGTGCTGTTGGTGCCGCTGGCGATGTTGATCTCCATGTCGATTCAGGATCGGGTCAAGGAATATTTCGCCCTTTTCTTCCTGCTGGAGACCGGCATTCTGGGCGTCTTCCTGGCGATGGATTTGATGCTCTTCTTCCTTTTCTGGGAGATCGGGCTGATCCCGATGTATTTCCTGATCAGCGGCTGGGGCGGCAAGAACCGGGATTACGCTTCCTTTAAGTTCTTTGTCTATACGATGGGCGGTAGTCTGTTGATGCTCCTGGCGATCCAGTTGATCGGGGTGGTGAGCGGCACGTTCGATATCCCGACGCTGCTGGCGCAGACAGACGGGCCGTTGGGACCTTTCAAGACGGCCAATATCCCCTTTCTGAATTACGATACGGTCAAAATTCTGGCCTTCTGGGCTTTTACCATCGCTTTTGCGATCAAAGTGCCGGTCTGGCCTTTCCATACCTGGTTGCCCGATGCCCATACCGAGGCGCCGACCGGCGGTTCGATGATGCTGGCGGGGGTTTTGCTCAAACTGGGGGCCTATGGGTTCCTGCGGCTGGTCTTGCCTTTCTTTCCCGAACAGGCGGCCCAGTTTGCGCCGGTATTGGCCGTTCTGGGGCTTTTGGGAGTCTGTCTGGGCAGTTTTTCGGCTCTGGGACAGACCGATTTCAAGCGGTTGGTGGCTTATTCCTCGGTCGGTCATATGGGATTTGTAGTGATGGGGATCGCGGCAGTGGCGGCGGCCTGGAATGGATCCAGTCACCTGTGGAACGGTTATGATTTGGTCTCGGTCTCCTTTTCGGCCGGCGGTGCGGTGTTGCAGATGTTTACCCACGGGCTTTCGGCGGCGGCGATGTTTGCGCTGGTCGGGGTGATTTACGATCGGGCGCATACCCGCGATTTGAACTCCTTTGGCGGGATCTGGACGGTTATGCCGGTCTACGGTTCGATCCTGGTCTTTTCGACCATGGCTTCGTTGGGATTGCCGGGGTTGTCGGGGTTTGTCAGCGAGTACATGGTGATGCGGGGGGTCTGGCCGATCTTTACCGGCGCGGCGATCTTTGCGATCATCGGGTTGATCCTGACCGGCGCCTATCTGTTGTGGATGTTGCAGCGGGTGTTGCACGGACCGGTCAATGAAAAATGGGCGGCGTTGCCGGAGATCAAGCCCCGTGAAGTACTGGCTGTCCTGCCGCTGATGGTTTTGATGCTGCTGACGGGACTCTACCCTGGATGGATCATGAATATGATTAACTACGCCGTAGTGCGGATCTTTGGATTGTGGGGGTGAGGGCATGACGAATTTCCCGTTTTTGAGTATTATCTCGTTTTTGCCCACGCTGGGGGCGATCCTCATCCTGCTGCTCCCTAAGGATCGCAAAGCTGAGGCCCGGTTGATTGCGGCGGCGACGACCGGCTTCGCGATGTTGTTGTCGTTCTGGACCTATTTCACCTATAACTTCAGCATCGGCGGTTATCAATTCCAGGAGATGATGCCCTGGATTCCGGTGTTGGGGGCCAGCTATCATGTCGGCGCCAACGGGATCAGCATGCCGATGGTTCTGTTGACCGGGGTGGTTTCCTTTACCGGGGTCCTGATTTCGTGGGGCGTCGAGGATCGGCCGCGGGAGTTCTTCGCTTTCCTGCTGCTGCTGGTCACCGGCGTCTACGGCGTCTTTGTCTCGTTGGATCTGCTGCTGCTTTCCTTCTTCTATGAACTGGCGGTCTTCCCGATGTACCTTTTGATCGCCATCTGGGGCTGGAAAGTCTCGCGTAAGTATGCCGCCATGAAGCTGACGTTGTATCTGCTGATCGGCAGTTTGATCTCGCTGGTCGGGATTCTGGCGATGTACTACGCTTCGGGCCTGAATACCTTCGATATTCTGGTGCTGGAGACGGCGAAGTTCAGCCCGGAATTCCAGCGGATCTGGTTTATGCCGATCTTCCTGGGCTTTGCAGTGCTGGCCGGTATCTGGCCGTTCCATTCCTGGTCGCCCGACGGCCATGTGGCGGCCCCGACGGCGGTTTCGATGCTGCACGCGGGGGTGCTGATGAAAGTCGGCGCTTATGCGGCGCTGCGGGTGGGGATCATGCTTCTGCCCGAGGGCGCGCAGATGTGGATGCCCTTTGTGATCTTCCTGACGGTGGTCAATGTGGTCTACGGCGCTTTTATCGCCCTGGTCCAGACCGATTTCAAGTATGTCATCGGCTTTTCCAGCGTCAGCCACATGGGTATGGTTTCGATGGGTTTTGCCACCCTCAATGCGGTGGGGATGAGCGGCGCGGCTCTGCAAATGTTCTCTCACGGGGTGATGACGGCGCTCTTCTTTGCCGTCGTCGGGATGGTTTACGACCGGACGCATACCCGGCAGATTCCGGAGCTGGGTGGGTTGGCGAAAGTCCTGCCGTTGCCGGCGGTGGCTTTTATCATCGGCGGCTTTGTTTCGATGGGGCTGCCGGGCTTCTCGGGCTTCTGGGCTGAGTTCCAGATCTTCTCGGGGCTGTGGAAGGCCGGGTCGTTGACCTGGCAGCTGCCGGCACCTGCCGCGCCCGCAGCGCCTCTGACGCCGCCCTTTTTGGCCGGTCTGGGAGGGGTGGCTTCCTGGTGGACCAATTCCTTGATCCCCTGGTGGAACACTTCCTTTGCGGCCGGCTGGCAGACCTTCTTCGGTTGGTGGCCGGCCATGGGCTCGCAGACCTGGTGGTATCCCTGGATCGGGGTGCTTTCGGTGTTGGGGGTTCTGGTCACGGCGGCTTACGTGTTGCGGGTCGTGCGCAATGTCTTTTTCGGGCCGTTGTCCAAGGCTGAATATGCCGAGCTGCCGCCGATCAATGCGCTGGATAAGTTCTCAATTGTTTTCCTGAGTGCGATTCTCATCGTGATCGGGCTCTTCCCCACGGTGATTATGAATATGATTTCGTCGGGCGTCCAATCCGTGTTGACGCTCCTGGGAGGTGCGTAAGTGGAGCCAACTTCTTTGACCCCATTCTTTGATATGGCGAACCTGCTGGCGGTCCTGCCCGAGATCCTGCTGGTGGTGCTGGCGTTGTCCCTGCTGGGCATCGATCTGGCCCTGCCGGCAGAGCGCAAACGGTTGTTGGGCGTCTTCACCGTGGTGGGGATGCTGGCCATTCTGATCGTCACGTTGTTGCAGCCGATGCCGACCGCTCAAACGCCCGCTTTTGGGGGCATGCTGGTGGTCGAGCCGGTGGTGCAGGTTTTCCGGGTTATCTTTTTGATTGCCGGGATGCTGGCGGCGCTGCTGTCGATGGATTTCAAGGCCAACGATCAAAGCGGGACTTATTACGCGATGCTGGCGCTGACTATCGTCGGGATGAGTCTGCTGGCCGGCTCGATGGATCTGATCCTGCTTTATATCGCCCTGGAGTTGACCGGGATCACGCTCTATATCATGGCGGCCTCGCTGCGGAATTCAGCTTTTTCGGCGGAAGCCGGTATGAAGTATTTGATTTTCGGGGCCGTTACCTCGACGATCATGCTCTATGGGATCAGTATGATCTTTGGGGCGACCGGCTCGACCAATCTGGCCGTGGTGGCTTCGCTGTTTTCTCAGCTATTGCCGCTTTCACCGGTCGTTTTGCCCTTTGCGGTCGTGATGATGATTCTGGTTTTTGTCGGCGTCGGATTTAAGATTGCCGCTTTCCCCTTCCAGTTCTGGGCGCCCGATGTCTATGAAGGGGCCCCGACGCCCGTGGCCGGTTTTATCTCGGTGGCTTCCAAGGCGGCCGGTTTTGTGGTGGTCTTGCGGCTGGTGACGGCTTTTTGGGGGCAGTTGGAAGGGGTGCCGGTGCAGCAGCTCATCGGGGTGGTGGCGGCTCTGACCATGACCGTCGGCAATGTGATGGCATTGACGCAGAAGAATTACAAACGGATGCTGGCTTTTTCCAGTATCGCGCAGGCCGGGTATGTGTTGATCGGGGTGGCGGCCGGCTCGGCGATGGGAGTGGCGGCCGTGGCTTTCTATCTGGCGGTCTATGTTTTCACCAATATCGCGGCCTTTGGGGTGGCGGTGCTGGTGGGCAATGTGGCCGGGGATTGGATCCGCGATTTTGCCGGCCTCAATCGGCGTTCGGCCACGTTGACGTTGGTGCTGGTGGCGGCGCTGCTTTCGTTGGGCGGCGTGCCGCCGTTCGGTGGGTTTATCGGCAAGTTGTTCCTTTTTGCGGCGGCGATGGAGCAGGGATTGACCTGGCTGGCGGTGGTGGGGGCGCTCAATGTCATCCTTTCCCTTTACTATTACTTGAGTGTCCTGCGGGTGACCTATGTCGAACCGGCGGAAGATGAGTCCGAGATTGCCATTCCGGTCGCGACTCGTTGGGCTTTGGGGGTGGCTTCGCTGGGCATTCTGGTGACCGGTATTGCCGGGTATCCCTTCTTCCAGCTGATTTTGCAGGCCGTGCAACTCTGGGGCCTGGGGAAATAAGCATGGAATTTCCGAATCCTGGATCGCAGCCGCCTTCGGGTGGGCTCACATCCCGGCAGATAGCTGTCCTGGGGCAGTTCGTGGCTCAAGTCGGCTGCGGAACGGTCTTGATCATTCTGGCTTTTCTGGCTTTGGGATTGTGGTTGGATTCCCAGTTTGCCACCAAACCGGTTTTTACATTGTTATGTCTGGTAGGGAGTGTTCCCTTCACAGGATTGGTGATCTGGCAAAGTTATCTATCTGTACTTAAGGCTTTCCCGGCGATTGTGGTGTCGGGGGAACGTCCTCACGATGATGGCCCCCCTGATGGGGCCGCGCGCTGATATTCCATAGGAGGTGTTAATGAAACGAGGCGCTTCGATCGCGGCTGTTATCGTGGTGGTTTTTTTGTGTATCACCTCATGTGTCATCGGGGGATTTAATCGGAATGGCGCGCAGGTTGTGTTGCCTAACATTCAAATGGCCCCCGAGCAGTTGTTCCCTCACAGCCCTGTGCCGATTACGAATACCCTGGTGACAACGCTGGTTGTCGATCTGGTGTTGATCGGCGGTGCCTGGTGGGGGTGCCGGGCGATTCGAAAGGGCGATCCCCAGGCGTTGATTCCTACCGGCTTTCAGAATCTCCTGGAAATGGTCTATGAGACCCTCGACAACATGATTTCCAACATCCTGGGTGACCATAAGCATCACCTGCCCGGTGTTGTGGCGTTGTTGATGACCTTTTTCGTTTTCATTCTGGTGGCCAATTGGATCGAATTGATCCCGGGTTTCGATACGATTGGGATTATCGAGCCGGTGCATGAAGGGGCCGGCCATTCTATGACCCAGGTGGGTCCTTTCGGTATTTTGACGATGCCCGAAGTGGCCGAGGGGGGGTATGAACTGATCCCCATTTTCCGGGCGGTCAATACCGATTTGAATCTGCCGCTGGCGATGGCGTTGATTGCCATGGTGATGGTGCAATACTATGGCGTTTACACGGCCGGAGCAAAGTATTTCTTCCGTTTCTTCAATGTGAAGGCGGTCCAGGAGCAGGGATTCATCGGTGTCTTCCTGTGGCTGGCCAGCGTGTTGGAAATCATCAGCGAGTTTTCCAAGATCATCTCGTTCACCTTCCGGTTGTTCGGGAATATCTTTGCCGGGGCGGTTTTGCTGATGGTGATGATGATGTTGGTGCCTTTTATTGGGTCGGGGATCTTCTATCTGCTGGAGCTTTTTGTGGGCTTTGTGCAGGCGTTGGTCTTTATGATGTTGACGGCCTCGTTTATCACTTCTGCGCTGTCCGAGCACGGTGCGGAAGAGAGCCACAGCGCGGCCTGAGTCGGGATTTCACCAAACTCATGATGAGGAGGTTTGCATGACGCCGGAGGTTATTAAATTGTTGGCAGCTGGCCTGGCGATCGGCCTGGGCGCAATCGGACCCGGAATCGGGATTGGGCTGGTCGGATTGGGTGGTACGCAGGCCATCGGCCGCAATCCGGGCGCCGCGGGCACCATTTTGACGAACATGATTTTGGCGATTGCTTTTGCCGAAGCGGTAGCCATCTATGCCCTGGTGGTGGCCCTGATCCTGATCTTTGTGGCGTGAGTTAAAAGGAGACCAGGATGGAAGCACTTGGTATCAATGGCTGGATGCTCCTGGCTCAGATTGTCAATTTTGTGGCGGTGATCATCGTTTTGCGCCTGGTGGCTTATGATCCGATCCGCAAGATGTTGAATGAGCGACAGCAGCGGATTGAGAAGGGATTGGAAGATGCCCGCGCCGCCGCGGAATCACGGGCGCATGCCGATCAGGAGCGCGAAGATCTGCTGGCGACGGCGCGCGAGGAATCGCGAGGGCTGGTGGCGGCTTCTTCTAAAGAAGCTCAGCAGGTTCGCGATGAGATCGTGTCCCATGCACAGGTCGAGGCGCAGCGCATTCTGGATCAGGCGCGCAGCGATGCGCAGCGTGAGAAGGAACGTGTCCTGGCCCGCAACCGCGAGGAAATTACGGCGATTGCCATCGCCGCAACCAACCATCTGCTCGGTGAGGCGTTGGATGAACGACGCCAGCGGGCGTTGGTGGCTTCTTTCTTCAATGGGATCCAGGAGGATCGGGTGCCGATCCTGGAGATGGCGCCGCAGGGCCGCACCGGTGAGGTGGTCATTGTCAGCGCCGTCCCGTTGACGGATGACGAGCAGGCGAAGATCACGGCTGAATTGCGCCGCCGCCTGGATCAGGATCGCCCGATTGAATTCCGGATCGATCCTTCTCTGTTGGGCGGGCTGGTGCTGCGGATGGGGAATTATGTGGTCGACGACAGCATGGCCGGCAAGTTGCAGCAGCTGGAGCGTGCCGTCGGCTAGGATTTTTATCCATTCTGCGTTCGATTTGAAAAACGCAGGGATTGTAAAATCCCTGCGTTTCAGTTGTCGGAGAAGAGATTTCACCACCGAGACACAGAGAGCACAGAGAAGAAGGGGAGAGTTTTTAATTAACATTTTTCGACCTGTGCGGTTAACCCGGAAAAGCAGGAGAAAAAAAGTCCGTGTTTTTGCGCGCATTCTGATGCGCGCAAAAACACAAATAAAATAACTCTCTTTCATGGCGAAATATATTCGCTTTGAATTTTTACAGGAGGTTGATGTGTTATTAAGTGAATTGTTGGCTGAGGCACCGGGCATATTGGTCCGACCGTCAGCCGACTTCGAGATTTCAGGAATTACCGACGATTCGCGCCAGGTGCGGCGGGGAATGGTGTTTGTAGCGGCGCCCGGCGAGACGGCCGACGGTCATCGGTTTATCGGCAAGGCATTGGAAGCGGGCGCGGTCGCGGTGGTGGGCTGCCGTGATGCGGCGGAGCTGGAGCTGCCGGACGGGGTTCCTTATGTGCAGGTGCAGGATTCCCGGCAGGTGTTGGGCTGGATGCATGCGGCCTGGCACGGCTATCCTTCGCGGCGGATGATCCTGGCGGGCGTTACCGGCACGGACGGGAAGACGACGACGACCAATCTGCTTTTCTCGATTTTCCAGGCCGCAGGCTTTAAGGCCGGGATGATCAGCACGGTCAATGCCGAGATTGCCGGGCAGCGTTACGATACGGGACTGCATACGACGACGCCAGTGGCGGCCGATATTCAGGCTTTTCTGGCCCGGATGGTGGCGGCCGGGACGACGCACGCGATTTTGGAATCGACTTCGCATGGGTTGGCGCAGGGGCGGTTGGCGGGCTGTGATTTCGATCTGGCGATCGTTACCAATGTTACGCATGAGCATCTGGATTATCACGGCAGCTGGGAAGCCTATCGTGACGCCAAGGCGATGCTTTTTCAGGGGCTGATGGGGTCGTATCGTAAACCGGGGACGCCCAAGATTTCGGTGCTCAATGCCGACGATCCGGGTTCGTATGAGACTTATCGGGCCGTTCCGGTCGATATGCAGGTCCATTATGGGCTGGGGGAAGGGCCGGAAGTGACGGCCCGGGAGATTGTCTACAGTCCTCAGGGGGTGAGCTTTAAACTGGTCAGTCCGGCGGGAGTGGTGGAGATCCGTTCTCCCCTGGTGGGGGCTTACAATATCAGCAATATTCTGGCGGCCGCTTCGGCGGCGCTGGCGTTGGATGTGCCGTTGGAGGTTGTGGCGCAGGGTGTGGCAGCAGTGGTGGGAGTGCCCGGCCGGATGGAGCGGATTGTGGTGGGGCAGGAGTTCACGGCGATTGTCGACTTTGCCCATACGCCCAATGCGTTGCGACGGGCGCTGGAGACGGCCCGGCAGATTGCTGCGCCGGGAGGCCGGGTGATTACCGTTTTCGGCTGCGCCGGTCTGCGCGACCGGGAGAAGCGGCGGATGATGGGGGAGATGGCGGCGAAGCTGGCTGATATCACCGTCATCACGGCGGAAGATCCCCGGACTGAGTCGCTGGATGCCATTATCGAT
The DNA here is from genome assembly GCA_964501335.1 of uncultured Anaerolineales bacterium. Classification (GTDB taxonomy): domain Bacteria; phylum Chloroflexota; class Anaerolineae; order B4-G1; family SLSP01; genus CAZCTC01. The sequence goes on from CAZCTC010000003.1 coordinate 50,825, forward strand.
GAGACGGCGACGGCGCTGCTGGCGGCGGGGCGGGTGGAGGGGCGCGATTTTTTGCGCGAACCCGATCGGGGGCAGGCCTTGTTCCGGGCAGTTTCGCTGGCGCGAGCCGGAGATGTGGTGATTGCCTGCGGCAAGGGCCATGAGCAGAGTATGTGTTTCGGCACCCAGGAATATGCCTGGGACGACCGCGATGCCATGCGCCAGGCTTTATTGGGCGCACCTTTGAAGACTTTACCGACTGCGGTCTGAGTGGAGGTTCCTTTTGAAGCTGGCGTTGATTCACGATTGGCTGAACCAATACGGTGGGGCGGAGCGGGTGTTGGAAACTCTGGTGGATTTCTTTCCCGGCGCTCCGGTTTATACCAGCATGTATTGGCGGCAGGGGATGCCGGAAAATTATCGCAGCTGGGATATCCGCACGACGTGGATGGATCGGTTGCCCTGGGTTTACCGGCGTCATCAGGCTTACTTCCCGTTTTATCCTCTGGCCTTTGCCAATCTGGATTTGAGCCGGGAAGGTTACGATTTGCTGCTCAGCAATAAGAGCGGCTTTTGTCATGGCGTGCGCAACGGGTCCACGCCGCATCTCTGTTACTGTCTGGCGCCGACCCGTTATGTGTGGGAATATGAGTCCTATGCGGCCCGGGAGGAGCTTTCCGGGGCGGTGCGGTTGTTGTTACAGCCGTTGATTGCGTTGTTGCGGCGCTGGGATTATGCGGCGGCGCAGCGGGTGACGCGCTTTATTGCCATCTCGACGGAGATCCAGCAACGGATTTCCCGATACTATGGGCGGGAATCGACCATCATCTATCCGCCGGTCAATGTGGAGCAATATCATCCGGTGGCCCAACATGAAGATTATTACCTGATCGTTTCCCGGTTGATCCCTTACAAGCGGATCGATCTGGCGGTGCAGGCCTTCAATCAGTTGGGGTTGCCGTTGTTGATTGCGGGAAATGGGCGGGATCGGGCGGCGCTGGAGCGGTCGGCGAAGCCGAACATCCAGTTCCTGGGGCGGGTGCCCGATGAGGAGCTGCCCGGGCTGCTGGCCCGTTGTAAGGCTTTTATCTTCCCCGGGCGGGAGGATTTCGGGATCGCGCCGTTGGAGGCGCAGGCGGCCGGCCGGCCGGTGATTGCTTACGCGGCGGGTGGGGCGCTGGATACGATTGTGGCGGGAGTGACGGGGACGTTTTTCCATGAGGCCACACCGGAGTCGCTGATCGAAGCGGTGCTGAATTTCGATTCCTACGCAGTCGATTCGGCGGCCTGTCGGGCCAATGCGGAGCGTTTTTCGCTGGCGAATTTCAGGGAGCAGATGATGACGGCGGTCCTGGAGACAGCCCGGAAGGGATAAACCGGGATCGAAGATATTGCAAATAGATGCAGAGGTCGCGGAGAAAAAGCCCATATTTGCGGCGGCTTCAGAAAGCCGCCGCAAATATGAATAAAAGCAACACCGGTCGCATGTTTTCGCGGGCTTTCTGAAGCCCGCGAAAACATGAACAACAAATTCTCTCTATCCAGCGCGTCGCTTTTCACCAAACAAAAGCCTGCGGCGGGAGGTAAAAATTGTTTCCAGAAGGTAATTTTACAGCGCTTCGCATTTCGCGTAGTCAAAAGAAGCGTGGCACATTAGATAATTGCAATAGTTATTATCCGAAAAAGAGGGGGAGGAACTCCCACCGAACTTTTTGTTCTCGAGTTGTGTATAGTGTAGTATCCCGATAGAAAAACAGAGGAGCCGATCAGCGTGCAATGGATTGAACTGGCCCAGGCCGGGGATCAGGAAGCCTTTGGGCATCTTTTCGAGGAATACAAAAACCTGGTCTATAAGACTGCCTATCTGATGCTGGGAACCCCGGAAGAAGCCGAGGATGCGCTTCAGGAGATCTTTTTGCGTGTTTATGCCGGCCTTTCCAGTTACGATGCCCACAAAGGGGCTTTTAGTACCTGGCTCCATCGCGTTACTTTTAATTACTGTTTGAATCAACAACGCGGCCGGCGGGAAATGCTTTCGACGGCTGATGATGAGTTGATTGCCGGAATCAGCGACTTTCCGGGCGAATATCTGGCCGAAAGAGAGGCCCTGGAGAGGGCAATCCGGCAATTAAGCGAACGTCAACGGGCGGTTATCATTTTGCGTTATTACTGGGAGCTTTCCCTGGCCGAGGTCGCTGCTATTCTGGAACTTCCATTGGGCACGGTCAAATCCCGGCTCGATCTGGCTCTCAAAACTTTACGCAAAGCCCTGGCCGAACGGTCGGAATGTCGGTCGGTTTCGCCCATCGAGGTGTATCCATGAACTGTAATCAATGTCGGGCCCGGATGGAATCTTATCTTCATGGGGAAGTTGATTCCCTGGAACGCGCCGCTTTGGAGGCGCATTTGCTAAGGTGTCCCGCCTGTCAGGCCGAACTGGCTTTGCAGGTTGAGATGCAGCAAAAGATCAGGATGGTGCTGCAGCGCCAGGCTGATCCGGTAGTTCCCAGCGTTACGGCCTGGGAACGCTTACAGGCTCGATTGCCGGAGGTTGCGCAACCCCCGCCGGTTTCGTCGAGAAGACGGCTTTCGTGTCCGGCGCCATACGTAAGCCCCCTGGTTTTACAATTTTTAGGAGGCACCTCAATGTATAGAAAATTAGTGGTTACGGTTTTGGCTGTTGTGCTGATGGTGGGGTTGATTTCGGGGCTGATTTATCAAAAGGCGACACCGATTTCCGCTCAGGGGATTCTGGAACAGGCCTATGCCGCTCAAATGGTTACTTCGGAGGCCCGGGGCATCCAACATATCCGTATGGAGATCTATGAAAACTTTCAGTTGCTTCCCCAGGATCAGGCGGCTATTCGAATCATGGAGCGCTATCTAAATTTTGAGACAGGGCAATTTCGTACGGTTTCTCTGGACGGCAAGACGAATCAGCCCCTGGACGGCATGGCTTACGACGGTCATTATCTTTATCGACCTGGGGGAGAGGGTGTCCGTGATCCCCTCGTTCTTTATCGTACGGCTCAAGAACGAGCTCAAGTGAGTGATCTGGCGTTGGGATTTGGAATCGGGGATTATCAGGAGCAGGCCCGGGCCTGGTTTGAGGGGCTGCGTAACGCTCCTGAAATTCGATTGCTGGGGACGGAGCGCTGGGAGGATGGGCGCACGGTTTACCGTTTGCAATCGCAGCAATCGATCAATATGCGCCTCAGCGATTTCGGAGGGGGGGAAGCCGGGGGCGATGATTCTGCGACGGTAATCGTCATCAGCAAAATAACCCTTTATATCGATACTCAGACCTATCATCCGGCCGGCAGTGCCGTCACCTATGAAAAGGACGGTCAGGAGTTTTTAGTCCAGTCTCAGCGCGAGGTAGTCAATGAGATCCTTCCAGCGGGGGCTGCTGTGGTCTGGAATTTCAGTGATCTGCCGGCGATTTCCATTGTCGACGATCCTGAAGGCCGCCAGGGCAATCTTTTACCCGAAGTGATCAGTGCCGGAGAGTTGGCCGCGCACACCCCCGCCGGTTATCTGTTGGCGCAGATTCCTGAAGGGTTTACTTTGGAAATCAGTGCGCCGCCGCAGATCGAGCCGGATGAGGTTTTTGTTTATATTGCCAGTTATCGTTCGCCGGCCAACGATTGCTTTGTGATTCAAAGCGACGGCAATATTCCTGTTGATATGATGGCTACAGCCACTGAGATTTATACCACTACCAGAGGGATGGTGCTGCATTTCATCGATCGGGTCGATGATCCTACAGGGCGGAAACGCAGTGTGGCCATTGCGGTTACCCCCGACAATTATATGTTTTGGATCAACAGCACATTGTCGCATGATACCGTCAATGCGTGGGCTGAGACCCTGACGCCGGCTCAACAACGTTGACCTTTCTGGGGAAAGAAGAAGGAAATATTATCCTACGCTCGAGGCTAATGGTCTTTAAAAAATTAATTCGGCAATAGAAAAAACCTGGCCGCCCGGGATCCTGGACCCCGGGCGGCCAGGTTTTTGCCACATTCGGAAAGCAAGTGTCATCAAAGACGTTTCGCGTAGTCATAAGGAAAAAAGACCGGTACATTAGACAACAATAACAATTTTCCTGAAAAGGAGGATGGCGCCCGGGTTAATTTATTTCAGATAAATATCTGCAATTTTTTCAGCCAGCGTTTCCACATCGGGGTCGGCATAGTCGAAATTGAGCAGAACCAGAATCGATAACCGGCGATTGGGGAATCTCAGATAGTAGCTGTTAAAGCCCAGCCAGGCTCCGCTGTGGCCCACGTAAATTTCCCCTCGATAGGTTCCCAGATCCCAACCAAAGCCGTAAGGATATTCTTTGCCGTTGTTGAGCTTTGCCGGTTGATAGGCCATCTTCCAGGCCGGCTGGCGGATCAATTGATCGCTGTACAAGGCCTGATCGTAAAAATAGAAATCGCTCAGGCTGGTGTAGATCGAGCCGGAGCCGTTGATCCCATCCAGCGGATCGGGTTCGACAGCGAGCGGTTCTTCATCATCGTCCAGGGTGTAGCTTTCGCAAACCGTACGGCCGGGGTTGGGCATGGCGAAGGTCTGTTTCATTCCCAGAGGATCGAAGACCCGTTTTTTCATAAAGACGGGATAGCTTTGCCCTGAGATTTTCTCAATTAAGGCACCCAATACATCATAGCCGGTGTTGTTGTAGCTGAATTTGCTGCCTGGGGTGAAATCGAGCTTTTTTATTTCGGCCAGAGCGGCGACTATATCGGAATTGGTGGGCGTTTCGGATTGTTCCATCAGGATTTCGTAGTAGTCGTCGTTGCTGTAGAAGTCGGGGAGGCCGGAGGTATGCTGGAGCAGCCGACGAACGGTGACTTCTTTGCCGAAATGCGCCAGTTCCGGCAGATATTGGCCGATGGGAGCATCGTAATTCACCCGCCCCTCTTTGACCAGCAGCATGACGCCCAGCGCGGTGAATTGCTTGCCGACCGATCCCAGGTGAAAAAGGGAGTGGGGAGTGACGGCTTTGCCGGTTTCCAGGTTGGCGAGGCCGTAACCGGCCTGATGAAGGATTTTGCCGTCCTGGATGACCATCACGGCAGCGCCGGGAGATTCCTCGTCGGTTACTTTGGCGAGCAGAGTGTCAACCCGGCGAGAGCGAGAATCGGGGGTGGGGATGCGGGCAAGGTTCCCTGCCGGCTGTGGAGTCGCCATAGCGGTATTGATCCCGGCAACGGTGAGGATCAGGCTCATCAGCAAAATTAGAAATAATTTGGGATGCGATACGGGTTTCATGTTTTTCTCCTTGGGTAAAACAGAATTCGCGCGCCTGTGGCGCGCGAATTCTGTTGTGGATATCCATTTTTTACTTCTTTAACATGCCCTGGGCCCGATACCAGGCCAGCGCATCTTTGAAGGTCTCTTCTAAAGGGCGGGGAACGAAGTTGAACTCCCGGTAGGCTTTTTCATTATTGTAACCGTATTGGAGATAGGGAATGGTGCGGAGATAATTTCCCTGAAGCGGCAGAACGGAGAGGACATCACTTAAAGCGGCGGCCAGGTTGAATACCCGATAGGGGAGGTGCATTTTAGGCAGGGGCGCATTGGCGGTGCGGGCCATCTGGTTGAGGGCTTCCTGAATTGACAGATTGTGCCCACTGATGAGATAGCGTTCGCCGATCTTTCCCTGGTTCAAGGCGGTGAGGTGCGCCTGGGCGACATCGCGGACGTCGACGATGTTGAGTGTGCCGTCAGTCCAGCCCCAAAGCTTGCCTTTGGCCGCCCGCCGCAGCAAGCCGCCGCTGGTAAGGTGGACATCGCCCGGTCCCATGACCAGAGTCGGAGTGAGGATGACGGCCGGCAATCCCTGCTGAACGGCATCCAAAATCATCTGTTCCATCAGAATTTTGGCTTCATGGTAGCCGCTTTGCTTGATGGTGCCGGGTTGATAACGGTCCCGTTCGTCGACCAGCCGATTTTCTCCGGCTGGGGGATGTCCCAGCGTGGTGAAACAAGATGTGTAGATCAGTTTTTTGACATTGTGCTGGCGGGCTACATCGATGACGGTTTGAGTTTCTTTGCGGGCACGGGCCAGTTGTTCGGAAAGGGTGCCGAGGGGAGTTTTCAAATTATAGTAGCCGGCGGCATGGATGATGACATCGACGCCCCGCATGGCGGCTTCGAGCGAGGTGGGAGAACTGAGTTGACCGAGGAACCATTCGACCGGCAGACCGATAAGGTCGCCTTTGGCCTGCAGAGAGCGGCGTACGCCGTTGACTTCCAGGCCGGCATCCAGAGCAGCGCGGGCAATTTGACCGCCGATGAATCCCGTGGCTCCTAAAATTAGTACTTTCATTTCGGTTCCTCTCGGTTCCCTGTTATGGTTACGTCCCGCAAAAGGTTTCTATCTTGAAAATAGGCCTTTATGGCATAGCCCCGGCTTTGCAGCATCCCGCAAATGGCCCTTTCCCCGTAAGATACGACGTGCGGTGCAAAGCAGGCAAAGAGTTTATTTATGTATTCGTGCGCCTCAGAAGGCGCACGAATAGATGGACCTTTCCAGAGCCTGCCGAAAAAATAAGCTTTAAGGCATGGAGGCGACTTTCCATTCGGGCAATTTGGTCCACCAGGGCAAGACCCCGTAAGATGCGCTGACGGCATCGCTGCTGTAAAGTTCCAGCATGCAGTCGTACCAGCTCATGCCTTCGGTTTTTTGATAATGCCACCATTCGATATCAAAATAGGAGGTACGCCAGTTGGAAAGAGCGTTGCGTCGTTCCCATCCGTAATCCGAGGCCAGGGCAGTATAATCGATGTAATAGCCGTTGGGAATCTCGGCTTTCAATTCCCCACCGTTGGTCGTGGCTTCTCCGCCTTTGTTACGGGCTTCCAAATCCCAGGGAGCCACCCGAAGCGGCTCGCCCAATGTGCCGTCTTGTTCCCGGGCTTTAATGAAGATGCGCCAGTAAGTCACCCCGCCGACATCCTCTCTGGAAAGTTCCGCCAATCCCTGCCGTAAAAACCCCTGATTGATATCGACGGCTCGACCGCAGACATGCCAGGAAATCCGTCCCTGGCCGGGTCGCGGGGTGTGATTCATCGAGCGGGATGAATCGCCCAGGATGGCAAAATAATCCCAACCGGTTTCTTCGACAATCCGACGGCGCAGGGCGTTGAAACTGTCGTTGACTTTATCGCTGAGTTTTTCGACGCCGTTGCCGTTGTTGACATTGGGCAATCCCACCAGTTGATAATGGGTAGCTTGTGCATTGGAATCCGTCAACAATTCCACATAAAGCGGCGTTTCTTTATCCTGCATTCGCGCTTCCAGCCGACCGATGGCCTCGTTATTGATCTCCTGGCGGGTCCAGCTGGGATGGTCAATCCAATCCTGAGTATTGAAGCCGCCTTGCATGGTAGAAAACCCTTCAACGCTGGCGGCGACCAGAAAAGAAGTGGTCTGACGATGAGTGATAAAGGCCAGCGCTTTTCCATCGGGACTCCAGGCCGGCGCGCCGCCAAAGCCAAAGAGCAACGGACGGATCATTTCGGCGCCCAGGTCGGTGCTCATGCCTTCGCGGTCGAAGGGCAGAAGCCAGAGCGATTCATCCCCCTGGGTCCCGGTGGCGTAGGTGAGATAGCTGCCGTCCGGGGACCATGTGCCATGATCTTCATCGACATTGGGAGTATTGGTCAGATTGATGACGGCCTCTTCCCCTTTGTCGAGCGGGAAGAGATAGAGATCTTTGTTGCCGTTGCGGAAGGAGGTAAAGACGATATGCCTGCCATCCGGGGACCAGCTGGGGGAGTAATCGGGAGCCGGGTCACTGGTCAGCTGGTAGGTTTGTTTGCCGTCGATACTGGTAATGTGAATGTTCAGGTTGTTGCCTTCATAAGATTCATAGGCTAACCACTGTCCATCCGGCGACCAGGTGGGACCGGCTTCGAAAACCGGATTGCGAGTCAGGCGGACGACCGTGTTGGAATTCATTTCCATCAAGTAAAGATCCCAGTTGTGGGCGCGGTTGGATGCAAAAGCCAGCCATTTGCTGTCGGGTGACCAGGATGGGTCGCGGTCGGCGGCGGGATCATAGGTAAGACGTACAAGGCGCCCGGTAGTTTGAGACAGCAGGTAGAGATCACTGTTGCCTTGATGGCGCATAGAGAAAGCCAGAGTTCCGCCACTGCCGACGGGTGTGGCCGTGGGGAGAGGTAACTCCTGGGGGCCGCCCGGAGTGGGGGTGGCGATGATGTATTGGATTTCTCCTGGCAATGTTACTGTTACCTGACGCCGCATAACCAGGACGCCAATGCTGGCGATAAAGACCAGCCACAGGATTAGAGGTAAACGCACAGGCCGTGGTTGTAAAAACCACCCAAAAAAGCGAAGCCCGGCTGATTTTTTCGGTTTATCCAAATTAAAAATCCGACACTGGCAGGCGAATTGCCCGATATTTGAGGAAATACCCCCGACAGGACTTGAACCTGTAACCCTCTGATCCGAAGTCAGATGCTCTGTCCAATTAAGCTACGGGGGCTGGTTGTGTTTCGCCGGCCTTTTGTTTGAGCGGGCTTACTGGCCTATTTTACCACAGTGGGGAATCAATGCAAATCGAGGGATAATTGCTTTTTGGAGGCATAATGTTAAACTTTCTATAGCCCAAATTTATTCAGGAGGTGCTACGATGCAGATGGTTGACCTTTCCGCGTTGATCGCTCCCAGCCCTGAGGGAACCCCTCCCTTTCTACGTATTGAGATGACCTATCAAAATCATCAAGTCGGAGCGGCACAGGCGCAGGCCATTTTAAAAGTGCCCCCGTCGGTGTTTCGGAATGAAGAAGGTTGGGCCACGGAGTTGTTTACTAAATTCGGTACTCATGACAGCACCCATATCGACGCCCCCTGGCATTATAACAGTGAGATTCAGGGGCAGCGGGGCGCTTCGGTTGAAGAACTGCCGTTGGAATGGTTCTTTTCCGACGGCGTAGTTCTGGACATGACGCATAAAGCGGACGGCGATCCGATGACGGTAGAAGAAACACAAAACGAGCTGGCGCGGATCGGTTATACGCTCAAGCCGTTGGATATTGTGTTGGTGCGCACGGGGTGCGATCGATTTTACGATGCGCCGAACTATCTTTTCCGGGGCTGCGGAGTGACGCCGGAAGCGACGCGCTGGCTTTATGAGCAGGGCGTTCGGGTGATGGGGATCGATGCCTGGGGCTGGGATGCGCCCCTGGATCGGCAGGCTCAGGAAGCGCTGGCAAAGAACGAGCCGGGGATTTTCTGGGGAGCCCATCAGGTGGATTTGCCCTATGCGCAGATCGAGCGGCTGGTCAATCTGACGGCGTTGCCGCCGTTTGGGTTCAAAGTGGCCTGCTTCCCGTTGAAGATCAAGAACGGCAGCGCCGGTCCGACCCGCGCTGTAGCCATCTTGCCGTAGGGGGAAGTAGACAGTAGACAGCCTGTGTTGCTCTGGAAAAGACCTATGTTTTGGTGCGTATCAGAATACGCACCAAAACATAAACAAAAAACGTAAAACGTAATGATCTGTCGGCTGGGGGAATTTGCACGCCTCAGAAGGCGTGCAAATTCCCCCCAAAAAAAATTCCCTCTTCCTGTCCAGCGCGGCGCATCTTATGCGGGTGAGGAGGATTTCCCAAAGAGGTGCAATGCACTACGATCTTGCAATGACAGGTGGGTTGGAACGTTTGTATTGTCGGTTCTATGGATAGAAAGTGCGTCGCACCTGCATTGTGCCGCACCGGGCGATTATAATCAAGGAGGATTTCATGGCCGATTTATTGGAACGGGCAGTGGAACATTTGATGGAAGATGAATCTCTGTTGGGGGATCTGGCCGACCCGGAAGCCAAAGTTCTGCTGGCCTGGGGCCAACGAGAGGTGGCCCGATTGGTCTCGACGGTCGGCGAAGGTGAAGGCTGGGAAGCTCTGTCCTCTCAAATTCACGATTTGCGGAAGCAGATACGGAAGATGGCCCGCACGGCTTCAGAGGCCGATGATCCAGCAGCGGCTCTGGCCGAATTGACCGGGGATGCCGCGAGCGAGGCGGGTGGAGAATCTCTGGTTGCTTCGGAAGGGGTTGCAGAAGTGCCGGCTGAAGTTGAAACCGACGGTGACACGATTGTCGCCTGGCAGGAGCCGACGGAACCGGATGCAGATTCGGATGCCGAAAGCTAAGGCATATAGAGGGAAGAGGTAGGAATTATGACGACACCAACGCGGATGCCGCCTTATGAAGTGCGTAACGATGGGATTGGGCCCTATGTGGTCTTTTTCTGTGAGAAATGCCGGCGAGAGTTTCGGAGTGCGCCGCTGGCCGGTCCTTCAGTCCCGCAGATCGGGCGGCAGGCGATGGGGGAATTGTTGCGAAAATTGCCCAAAGTGGGAGAGACTCTGGGCGATACCGTGGCGGGTTCGGGTAACTCGAAAATCAATCTGACTCTGGCACAGCTGGCGGTAGGGTGGAGTCAGGTGATGGAAAATTTCCAGCAGTGCCCGGTTTGTAATCAGGTGGTTTGCAAAGAGGATTTCGATGCGCGGGTGGGGCTCTGCAAAGAGGATCGGGCCCGGCGGGTGAAGCGGTGTGCGGCCTGCGGGGCAGAATTAAAAAGCACAGTGCGTTTCTGCCCGCAATGTGGGGCCGGGGTTGATGGGACGAGCGCCGAACCGGCAGCGGCAAAGCGGAGCAGCCGAACTACGGAGGCGAAGGCAGCCGAAAAACCGGTCACGCCGGCGGCGGAGGCGGCTCCCGTGGCAAAGCGGAGCAGCCGGACTTCGGAGGCAAAGGCAGCCGAGAAACCGGTCATGCCGACGGCCGAGGCGGCCCCAGCCGCGAAGCGGAACAGCCGGACTACAGAGGCGAAGGCGGTTACGCCGGCGACTGAGGCGGTTTCTACCCGGCAATATGTGATCGACAAAGAGCGCGAGCGTTATGAGGTGCTTTTTACAACGGGTTCCATTGGCTGTACCAGCGGTGGGCTGGATGAACGGCTGGTGAAATCTATTGCAGCGGCAAAAAAGACGATCGATATTGCCGCCTTTGAGTTCGATCTGCCGCGGGTGGCTGAGGCGTTGATCAAGGCCCATCGGCGAGGGGTGGCTGTGCGGATGGTGACGGATACCGATTACCTGGAAGAACAGGCGATCAAGGATTTGAAAAAGGCCGGCGTGAAGGTGGTCGACGACAAACGGGAAGCCTTTATGCACGATAAATTTGTGGTGATCGATAAAGAGCAGGTGTGGACCGGTTCCTGGAATCTGACGGTCAATTGTACCTATCGGAACAACAACAATGCGATTGTGATTTATTCGCCGGAACTGGCGGGGAATTACAGCGCCGAATTTGAAGAAATGTTCTCCGGAAAAAAGTTCGGTACCAGTGAAGGGCCCGGATCGATGCACAAGCGGGTTCGTTTGGGCAGTTTGCTGGTCGAAAACTATTTCGCGCCGGATGACGATGTGATGGCGCATATTTTATCGGCCGTCGATGAGGCTAAGAAGAGCGTGCATTTCCTGGCCTTTTCATTGACCGATAATTCGCTGGCTAAAGCGTTGACGCGGAAGCGTAAAGCCGGCATCGAAGTGCGGGGGGTGATCGAGTCGCGCAGCGCATTGACGATGGGGTCGGAGTTGACAACGCTGCGGCGGGCCGGTGTGGATGTGTTGCCCGACGGAAATTCGTATGCCATGCATGATAAGGTTATTGTGATCGATGGGGAGATTGTGATTACGGGCTCTTTCAATTTTACAGAGAGCGCGCGCCAGGGGAACGATGAGAATATCTTGATTTTGCATAGTACGGCGATTGCGCGAAAGTACGAAAAGGAATTTCAGACGATTTACGAGCAAGCGCAGGCGGCAAAATCTTCCTGAAAGGGTTTTTTGCCGGCAGGAAATAATGCGCTGGATGGGAAGAGAGAGTTTTTTGTTTATATTTTTGCGCGCATAAGAATGCGCGCAAAAATATGGGCTTTTTCTCCCGCTTTTCGGGGTTAACCGTGAAAATTGGGGTTTGAGGGAATAAAAAACGGCTCTTTTCAGAGCCGTTTTTTTGTGGGGTGGATGATGGGATTCGAACCCACAGTTTCCTGAGCCACAGTCAGGTGCCTTAACCATTAGGCCACACCCACCACGTCTTTACGAGGTGGATTTTATCATAAAGTCGGATTTTGGCAAGTTAGAATTTTTCAGGGTCTATAAATTTACTTAGCGATTCTGAGCACCCGTGGCTCCGCCGGCGCCTTGCTGGGCAAAGGGGTTCCCGATGGGCAGCAGGATATGAATGGTGCTGCCGGGAAGGCGGGCTTCGTCATAACCGGTGCTTTCCGCCCAGATCTTGCCGCCGTGTGCTTCCACGATGCCTTTCGAGACCGCCAGCCCCAATCCCAGGCCACCGCCCTTGAAGGCGGTTTTGCTGGAGCGGTGGAGCGCCACGTCTTCGATCACATAGAAGCGGTCAAAGATGTGCCCCAGTTCATCGGGAGGGATGCCGACACCGGTGTCCTTGATCCAGAGATGCACCGATTGTTCGATCTGTTCCGCGTCGATGGTCACCGTCCCGCCGTCGGGGGTATATTTGATGGCATTGCTGACCACATTCCAGAGCGCCTGATGGAGCCGGCGGGGATCGCCTTCGATGATGGGGACTTTACGCAGGCCGGCGCCCAACTCAAAGACGAGCTGGCGTTGCGGGCCGAAACTGCGCAGGTTGTGCAGGACGGATTGGACGACTGAGTTGAAGAAGACGGGCTCACGGGCCAGGTCCAGCCGGTTGGCATCGATCATCGAGACATTGAGGATATCCTGGATGACCTGACTGAGCCGTTCGACGGCGTCGGAGACCTTTTTCAGCAGATGGCGGGCGGAGCCTTCGGTATCGACATTGCCGGGAATGGCCGGGTTGGAGAGAAGGATTTGAACGTAACCGTAGATGACGGTGAGGGGGGTACGCAGTTCATGTCCGGCCAGGATCACGAAGTCGGACTTCATCTTTTCCACGCGCTGCAACTCGGTATTGGCCTTCTCCAGTTCGCGGACTTTTTCTTCCAGACGGGTCACCAACCGCTGGTTATATTCCAGCAGATATTCGGCTTTTTCTTCGGCGGAGGCCACCTGATCGCGTTGTCCTACCAGATAGGCTTTCACCTGTTCCGGAAACTGATCGACATCGATGGGTTTGGCGATATAGCCGTTGCATCCGGCAACCAGCGCGCGCTCCCGATCTCCCCGCAGCGTAGCGGCGGTCACGGCGACGATGGGGACCCGCTCCAGGCCTTCGGTATTACGAAGTCGGGTGGTGACTTCGTAACCGTCCAGCCCGCTGATGTTGATATCCATCAAAATCAGATCGGGTTTTTCTCTACGAGCCGTTTCAATGGCCGAGATGCCGCTGTCAGCGATAGTCACATCGAAATCTTCGGCCATCAGAATACGCTGTACCAGGCGCTGGCTGGAAGGATCATCTTCGACATAGAGAATTTTGGTCATGCTTCTTCTCCTTTTTCCTTGCCCAACAGAGCGTTAATCCCTTCCAGTAGATCTTCGTCCATAAAAGATCCTTTTTGCAGAAGCATTTTGATCTGCCCCTGGAGCCGCCGGCGTTCAGCGGCGCTAAGCTCTTTGGCGGTGATAACGATGACCGGCAAATCTTTCAGCTCGTCGTCGGCTTTTAGATGATCCAGGACGGCGAAGCCGTCCATATCGGGCATCATCAAGTCGAGCAACACCAGATCGGGACGGGTGGCTTTGATTTTGGCCAGCCCCTCGGTGCCGGTGTTGGCTTCGTCGATTTGAAATTCCCCGCGAGTTTGTAAAATCCGCCGCAACAGCCGGGCCGCTTCCGGGTTGTCTTCAACAATGACTATCCGGTGGACCCGTTCATCCAATTGTTCGATGGCGCCCAGGATATCTTCCGAGGCCGGCTCGCGAGCCGGGACGGAAGGCGTGGAAGAGGCTGCGGCGACCGCCGGTACAATTTTAAGCCAATCTTTTTCCAGCACGAACTTTTCAACGGGGAAGGTATGCCCGGAGCAGTTGACAATCACCAGCTCATGGCGGCGAATGATTCCTTTGCCCAACAGTTTGAAAAGTCCGGCGAAGGCGGCGGCGGCGGCCGGCTCCATGGAAAGCCCTTCCATTTTGGCCAGCACCTGCAACGCCCGGAAGATTTCTTCATCGGTGACTTCTTCAAAAGCGCCACCGTTTTGTTTGATTGTTTTATAGAGATAATTATAGGCCGGTCCCGGCGTTCCGGTAGCGATGGTAATGACGCGGGTGGTGGGGTTGTTGACGGTGTCGGCTTGGGGCTGATCATTTTGAAAAGCCCGGACCATAGGAGCGCAACCTGTGGCCTGGATCAGGGCCATCTTGGGCATTCGATCGACCAGTCCCATCTGGTAGAGTTCCTGGTAGCCTTTCCAGAAGCCGACCGGGCCGAGGCCGCCGCTGACGGCCTGGACATACCAGTCAGGGGCGCGCCAGGGTACGCCGGGTTTGGGAGGGCCGAACTCTTCCGCAAGTTGTTCGGCGATCTCAAAAGCCATCGTTTTCATGCTTTCACGGGTTCCGATATCCCGAATGCCGCGATCGGCCAGGATGGCTTTATGGGTAGAGAAGCGAGTGGCGACCTTTTTGGTAATGTCGTAGGTCCCGGTCACTTTGACAACTTCGCTGCCATAGATGGCAATTTCACGCATCTTTTCGGGGGGGACCAGGCTGGGCAGGAAGGTCCAGAGTTTGATGCCTGCGTGGGCGGAATAGGCGGAGTAGGAGATAGCCACATTTCCTGTGGAGGCGACGACGAGTTCTCGGACGCCGGATTCTTTCAGCAAAGAGATGACCAGCGCGGCCTGACGATCTTTAAAGGAATTGGTGGGATTCTGACGTTCGTCTTTAATCAACAGATTGGGCGTGCCCATCATCATGCCCAGGTTGCGGGCACGCAACAGTGGCGTGCCGCCTTCGCCCATGGTGATCAGAAATTCGTTATTCAGTAAGGGTAGTAGTTCCCGGTAGCGCCACATTTTGAAGGGACGCTGTCGCAAAATTTCAGGCCAGAGACGGCCGACCCGGGTATAATTGTAGCGGGCTTCAACCCACTCCCCACCGCATTGCGGACAGGCCGGTGTTGGAATCCGGTAAGGTTGTTGATGGCCGCAGGCAATGCATTCCAGGGTGATTTCCATTGGAATGGCGGGAAGGATGGATGGCATATTTCTTCACTCTTTATCTGTTGAGATAGCTTTGATCCAGTGGGATAAGATCCCAATGCAAGTCGCAAAAATACCCTATAAGCTTATCATAACTTACCAGAACCACAAGTGATTTATGTTGGATTTGCTCTAACATGGGAGATCTCATGTTAGCATCCCGCAAAAGGCTTTTGTTCGGCCGGGATCGACGCGCGGGAGAGGGGGAGAAGAGTTTCTGGTTACAGAAAGAGCGAAGACCGGGATGAAAAAAACGAATTTGTAGAAAAGTTTGCCTTTTCCCTTGAAATCCTTATAATCAAGCTAGTGTTTGGGAATGGTTGTATTTAAGAGTGGATTGTTATGTCACCCCGTATTTACAGTACAAAAATCCTATTGTTACCTTTAGGGGATTGCTGTAGGATGAAAAATGGGGTGTTTTCCGTTGGAAATGTTGGACTCAACAATCCAATCTGGGAATTTTTCTCTACGGGCAAGGAATAATCATGGAGAACCCTAAAGACGAATCGACTCGGGATTCGACTAATAACTCTCAACCTAATCTGGAAACTCGCCGGATCGGCCTTTCACAACGGCTACGGCGACCCCTTTCAATGGAATCCAATTTGCCTCCGGATGCCACTCCGGAGGTGGCGCCGGCTCCCGATGCCGGGGCCGGGGCCACGCGATTGGTTCAGCCTCTTTCCAATGTTCCGGTTCAGCCCCAACCGCAAGCTGCGCCGGCTGCGGCTCCCACTCAGGGTGGAAAGGCTTCTGCCCGTGATGGGTTGTTGACGGAAGGGACCGTGCTGCAGGAACGGTATAAGGTGTTGGGCGTGATTGGGGTCGGCGGGATGGGGGCGGTTTACAAAACCCAGGACCTCCGGTTTCCCAATGTCGTGCGGTTGTGCGCTATTAAAGAAATGGTTAACACGGCCACCGATCCTCAGGTGCGCCAGATGATCGTCCATAATTTTGAACGCGAGGCCAGCATTCTGGCCACGCTCAGTCACCCGGCCATTCCCCAGGTTTATGACTATTTCACAGAGGGCTCTCGCAGCTATCTGGCTCAGGAATATATCAATGGTAAGGATCTGGAAGCTTTGCTTTCAGAGACGGAGGGTTTCTTTTCCGAAGCGGCGGTGATTGAATGGGCCGCGCAGCTGTGCGATGTGCTTTCGGCGCTGCATAATCACAAGCCGCGGCCGATTATTTTCCGCGATCTCAAACCTTCCAATATTATGCTGGATGAGCACGAACGTATCCGTCTGGTAGACTTCGGAATTGCCAAGCTTTTCCAGAGCGGGGAACGCGGCACCATGATCGGGACGGAGGGCTATTCTCCACCGGAACAGTATCGTGGGGTGGCCGAGCCGCGGGGTGATATTTATGCTTTGGGTGCCACGCTGCACCATTTGCTGAGCAAACAGGATCCTCGGTTGGAGCCGCCGTTCTCATTCCACGAACGGCCCATTCATAAAACCAATCCGACCATCTCTCGCGAGCTGGCCGAAGTGATCGATAAGGCGCTCTCCTACGACATCAATCAGCGCTGGGGCTCGATGGAAGAGTTCAAACGGGCGCTGTTGACGGTGCCCAGTGCCCGGACGCTGGGCGGCGGCAGCATGGGTCGTAAAGAGACGCAGGCCTTTGCCAGCACCGGCGCGATCAAACCACTCTGGCGGTTTGCCTGTGAAGATGAGGTGCGGGTCGCGGTCGGGTTCAACAACGGCGTGGTCTACGTTCCCTCTTACGACAACAATGTTTATGCGCTGGAAGCGCCGACCGGAAAGTTCGTCTGGAAATATCCGGCCGGCGGCGGAGTGGCGACGACGCCCTGCGTGATTGAGGATCTGGTGGTGTTTGGTTCCATCGACGGTTCGGTGCATGCGGTCGAAGCCCGCTCCGGCCGTGTTTCCTGGACGGCGAGCACGAAAGGCAAGATCTTCTCCTCCCCTTATGGAGAATTCGGCCATGTCTTTATCGGGTCCGATGATCGCAATCTCTATGCGATTCATGCGCCTACCGGTCGGGTGGCCTGGACATATGCGGCCGATGGGGCGATTCGTACCCGTCCGTTGCTGCGGGAAAATATGATTATGTTTGCCTGTCAGGCCGGGATGGTCTATGCTTTAAGCCTGAACCGGACGATGCGCTGGCGGTTCCGGGCGCGCCGGGGCTTCCTTTCTTCTCCAGTGATTGCCAAGGATCTGCTCTTTATCGGTTCGCTGGATTGGAACATTTACGCCCTGGATTTGCGCTCCGGTTGGGCGGCCTGGCGCTATCGTACCGGCGGGGCGATCATTTCCACGCCGGCGGTTTCAGAGAAACTGGTCCTGTTCGGGGCTGCCGACAGCTATTTCTATGCGCTCGATCTTGAGGAAGGTCGGCTGGTCTGGCGTTATCAGGCTGAGGGGCAGATTACCGGCTCCCCCGTGGTTTCCGGCGACAGCGTGTATTTCGGGGGCGTGGACGGCAATCTGTACAACCTGGATGTGCGGACGGGAGCATTGCGGTGGAAGTTTAAAACGGAAGGTTCAATCACGGCGACGCCTGTGATTGTGGATGGGGTAATTTACATCGGCTCGGCAGACCGCTACATGTACGCGATTCCAGCATGAGCAACGAAGGGGACGGTATGAGCAATCATTGGTGGACCCGGCTTTTCGCTCGCCTGTTTGGAGGCCGGGAAAACCGGCCGATTTCTTCAACGTCAGTGTCTTCTGTGGAGGCTGCGGCAATTGCCGAACCTGAGCCGGCTGTGCCGGAGATGTTGGCCGTCATTCCGGGGGTAGAAGAAGCGGCACGGCCGATTTCTTTTACTCCGGCGGAACCTTTCGGGGATGACGATAACGGTCCTGCTTTTGTGCGCCTGGGCTGGAAGACGGATGTCGGCCGGGCCCGGGGCCATAATGAGGATGCTTTGTTTGTTTTCCTGGGAGAACAGGGCGGCAATCCGACGGTCGCGCCGTTTGTTTTGGCGGTGATGGCCGACGGGATGGGGGGGCATCAAGGCGGCGAAATTGCCAGCGCGCTGGCGAGCCGAATTGTAGGACAGCAGCTTATTTCACAGGTCTATCTGCCGATGTTGCGGGGCGAAGAACGTGCAGCCGAGCAACCGTCGTTGACTGAAGTTCTCAAGCAGTCGATCTCTCAGGCCAATTATGCTATTTTGCAAACGCTGCCGGGAAGCGGAACCACGGTGACCTGTGCCATGATGATTGGAGATCGGTTATTGATCGGCCATGTGGGAGACAGCCGGGCTTACCTGATCCGCGGGGATGAGGAATTCCGGCAACTGACCCACGATCATTCCCTGGTGCAACGGCTGGTCGAGATGGGGCAATTGAGCCCGGAAGAAGCGGCCGTTCACCCGCAGCGGAATGTGTTGTATCGGGCGGTCGGGCAGGGCGGGGCGATGGATGTGGATGTGGTGACGCATCTCTGTCATCCCGGGGAACAGTTGTTGTTGTGCAGTGACGGCCTTTGGGAGATGATTTCCGCTGAAGAGATTCAGCAGATCGTGATCCAGGCCGGGACTCCGCAGGTAGCCTGCAATCGTTTAATTGATGCGGCCAATGCGGCGGGCGGGCACGACAATATTACGGCTATTTTGGTTGAAGTTCAGCAAATCCAGGTTCCATAGAGTAGCCCATGGTTGCTATTGATGCCGAAAAAGATTATTATGCGATTCTGGGGATTCCGGCGTCGGCGGACGACAACGAAATCAAACATGCCTATCGCGAATTAGCCCGGCGTCACCATCCCGACACGGGAGGTGATCCTGAGCGTTTTCGGCAAATTCAGGAAGCTTATGAGATATTACGGGAGTCGCAGGTGCGTGCCGCTTACGATCGGCAGGTCGAAGCCCGGCGAACCTCTCCCGGCGCCGCGTTGAGCTGGCAATTGACCTTGAGTCGGAGCCAGATGCAGTCGATGGAAGCAGCGCAGGTTTTCTATTTGATGATCGATATCAATCCTCAGGGGAACCTGCAAACCAGCCGATTGCCGCTCAATCTGGCGTTGGTGATCGATCGCAGTACATCCATGCGGGGGGTGCGGATCGAGAATGTGAAAACCGCCGCCCTGGATCTGATCGAATCGTTGCAGCCTGACGATCGTCTTTCAGTGATTGCTTTCAGCGATCGGGCGGAAGTGCTTTCGCCGTCTACCGCCGGGGTGGATAAACGAATGCTCCGTTCGGCCATTTCGGCCGTGCAGCCGGGCGGCGGCACGGAGATTTTTCAGGGTGTCCAGGCCGGCCTGGAGCAGATCCGCCGGTATGGCAATGAACGATTTATCAACCATTTGATTTTGTTGACCGATGGGCGAACCTATGGAGATGAAGCGCAGTCGCTGGCGGCGGCAGAAGGCGCGCGGGCCGGTAAGATTGGGATTTCGGCGCTGGGGATTGGCGATGACTGGAACGATCTCTTCCTGGATGATCTGGCGCGTAAAGGGGGGGGAATTTCACAATATATCAGCTCCCCTTCTCAAATCCAACAACTGCTGCGCGATCAAATCCGCGGGTTGAGTGCAGTCGTCAGTCGTTCGTTGAGTCTGGTGATCAATGTGGCCAACTCGGTTCGGGTGCAGGCCGCTTATCGCGCTACCCCTTACATGGAGCGGCTGGAGTTTGGTGATGGTCGGCATTTCCCGCTGGGGAATTTGCGGGCCGATGAACCGATCACCTTGATGATCGAATTTGTGGTCATGCAGCCGGAGGCCGGTGAACGGCGTCTGGCTCAGTTAAATCTGGAAGCGGAGTCTCTGGACAAGAGTGAACAGAGAATCCATTTGCGACGGGATGTGGTGATGACGTTTCGGACCCAACCTCCGGAACCAACCCCTGTTCCGAGCCGTTTGTTGAATCTGCTTTCCCGATTGA
This sequence comes from uncultured Anaerolineales bacterium, assembly GCA_964501335.1. Taxonomy (GTDB): domain Bacteria; phylum Chloroflexota; class Anaerolineae; order B4-G1; family SLSP01; genus CAZCTC01. Next base: position 70,886 of record CAZCTC010000003.1, read on the forward strand.
GTATTTTCCGATTGCAGGAGAAAGCCTGGGAAGCCGTGGAAGCCGGCGATACCCAACAGGCGACCCATTTGTTGCAGGCCGCAGCGACACGTCTTTTCGATATGGGGTACAAGGATTTGGCTCAGGCGGCCATGTTGGAAGTGGGGCGGATTTCCGGTGGAGAGTCGCCCACCATGGGGGGCCGGAAAAAATTACGGTATGGTACCCGCAGTTTATCCATGCCATCTGGAACAGGAGAGATCGATGTCTGAAAAGACAAGTAAAATTATCTGCCCTTCGTGTGGGGTGGAAAACCTGCCTGGAACGCTTTTTTGTGTTCAATGTGGCATTTATTTGCCTTTTGGAGGGCCCTTGCGGACCGAGCCGTTGCAAGAATCCGGTTCGGGGCGTCGTGTGCAAGGGGGAGAGCGTAAATCCGATTCTCCGGCCGGTAAGGCGATCAGCCTTGAGGTGGAGATTCTGGATACGGGCCGTAAGCTCTGGCTTTCGGCGGATCGAGAAATTTTGTTGGGCCGTCTCGATGCCGCTCATGGGATCTTCCCGGAACTGGATATCAGTGTGGATGGAGGATTGGAGCACGGAGTTTCCCGCCGACATGCCCGGATCTATTCCAAGGATGGGGTTTGCTTTGTGGAAGATCTCGACAGCACGAACGGGACTTTGTTGAACAGTGAACGCCTGACCCCTTATTTGCCTTACATGTTGCATCATGAAGACATGTTGACCCTGGGGACGATGCGATTAAAGATCTATGTTTATACCGGCGGAAAGCCGTCTTCTGTCGACTAAAAATTTCTACATAGGGGAAAAAGAAAGCCATGGGGTATACGGTTTTGATCCATATTTTGAATGAAGACCCTATCGTGGGTGAGATTGAAGAGCTTCCAGGGGGTCTGCCTTATCTGCTCATCAACAGCCCCCATTTGCGTGATGGTCGTGACGTACCCTATCTATTGCCGGAAACGAATTCGGTGATGTATCCCTGGACTCGTATTCACAGCATCGAAATCATGCCGGTAGAGGGAGAAGAAAAGGTTGTCACTTTTATCCGCGAATAATAATCAGAGCCATCCATTGGTTCTGGTGGTGGACGACGAGCCTCGGATTATTCGATTTGTCCGTATTAACCTGGAGATGGATGGGTGCCGGGTGATTGAGGCGCACAACGGTCTGGAGGCTCTGGATCAGGTGCGTGAGAAATTGCCCGATATTGTGTTGTTGGATGTGATGATGCCGGAGATGGATGGATTTGAGACGCTGCGGATGATCCGCGAGGTCTCGAATGTTCCGGTGATTATGTTGACCGTTCGCAATTCTGAAGAGGATAAAGTGCGTGGACTGGATCTGGGAGCGGATGATTACATTACCAAACCCTTCAGCCCACGGGAGCTGGTCAGTCGGGTCCGGGCCATTTTGCGACGGATGCAACCGGTGACGCCGCCGGGCACTTCAGTTTTGAAGATTGACGAGCGGTTGAGTGTGGATTTCAATACAGGCGAGGTGATCGTGGAAGGAGGGCGTGAAAAATTGCGCCCGACAGAGTTCCGGTTGCTGCGCCATCTGATCGAAAATGCCGGTTGGACGATCCCTCACGGAACCTTGCTTTCCAAGGTGTGGGGGTATGAGTATCAGGACGCCGTTTCTTACCTGCGACTTTACATCAATTATCTACGGCAAAAGATTGAAATCGATCCGGCCCATCCCCGGTATATTTTTACGGAGCGGGGCCTGGGCTATCGGTTTGTGGAGATTCCCCAACAGCAAACTGAGACCAAAGAGGAGAGCCAATGAAAACCTACAAAGTGGTGGTTACTGGACCCTTCAACGCAGGCAAGACCGCATTTATTCGGACTGTCAGCGATATCGAGATTGTTACAACCGAACGGAAAGTCACAGATGCTGAAGTGGCTGCCGTCAAAGAAGAGACCACGGTGGCTTTGGATTACGGCAAAACCCGGATGGACGAAGCCGTATTGCATCTGTACGGCACTCCCGGACAGAGTCGATTCGAGGTAATGTGGCAGATTCTGGCCCGTGATATGGATGCTTTCATCGTGGTGATCGACAGCCAGGATCGCAACAGTCTGATGGAAGCCAAGCAGATTATCCGCACCTTCCGCAAGGGAAATACCCGCATCCCTTATATGGTGATTGCCAATAAGCAAGATGGGGAAAGTCCGATGACGGCGGAAGAGGTGGCTAAGTTGCTGGGATTGCCGGAGGATGTGCCGGTGGTGCCCTGTGTGGCCGTGAATGCGGAAAGCGCCAAATCGGCCCTGGCTCAGATTGTGCCCCTTCTGAAGTAACTTCGCTCATCCTTGAATATTTTGCGCGCGCTGTCCCTGATAGCGCGCGCAAAATGCTATTAAGAAGTAGACAGCATCCAGTAGACAGGAAGAGAACAATTAACCATCAGTGCGGTCAACCTGAAAAACAAGAGAAAAAGGATCCATGTTTTCGCGGGCTTTCTGAAGCCCGCGAAAACATGAAAAAACAATTTTCTCTTCCCATTCAGCGCGTCGCCTTTTACCCGCAAAGTGCCTGCTGCGGGGCGCAAAAAACGATCTTAGCCCTTTAATCGATTTCTAATAGAACAGGCGTATAATAGCCTGCAAGTCGATTATCATAGCAAAGGAGGATAGACTTGAGAGGATTCTATTTCGATCCCTACTATTTTTTGTTTTCTTTACCGGCGTTGTTGCTGGCTTTCTGGGCTCAATATATGGTCCGAAGTACCTACAAAAAATATCTCAAAGTACCGAATTCCCAGGGTATTACGGGGGCGATGGCGGCTCAGCGCCTGCTTCAGGCCGGCGGGCTTAATGTGAACATTGAAGGGGTGGCCGGCGAACTGACCGATCACTATGACCCACGCAGCAAGGTGTTGCGGCTCTCTGCGGGAGTGGGAAATTCGGCTACGGTGGCCTCAGTGGCCATTGTAGCTCATGAAGTCGGCCATGCCATGCAGGATGCCCAGGCTTTTGCGTTGTTGCGACTCCGCAGCGGATTGGTTCCGATTGTCAGTTTTTCCTCCTGGCTCGGCCCGATCATTTTCCTGGCCGGGATGTTCCTCAATTTTCCGGGACTGGCGTGGGCCGGGGTTGCGGCTGTGGGCGCGGCGGTGGTTTTTGCCCTGGTGACGCTGCCGGTCGAACTGGATGCCAGCCATCGAGCGATGAAGTTGTTGGAGCAGAGCGGCTTGCTGGTGGGCAATGATTTGCTTAAAGGCGCGCGGGCGGTATTGACGGCGGCGGCGTGGACCTATGTCGCTTCGCTGGCCCAGGCCCTTTCGACCATGCTCTACTACATCTTTATCCTTACCGGGCGCCGACGACGGTAGCTGATAAGCAAAATAGTGTTGAAGTTATGAATTCGCCCGCCGCCGAAGGCGGCGGGCGAATTCATAATTAAAAATCCCCTGATTAATTTTCCCACGGAGGCCACCATGACGAGAGCCAAACTGTTAATCCCCGGTCCGGTTGATATCCCCGATGAAATCTGCGAGGCAATGGCCATCCCTCCCATGCCCCATTATGGGCAGGCCTGGAAGGCGCTTTACCATGAAACCCAGGAGATGGCCCGACAGGTTTTCAAAACCCGTAACGATATTTTCATTATGACCGGTCCGGGGACGATGGCCCTGGAAGCCGGCGCGGCCAGTGCTTTGGAGCCCGGCACGCCCGTTTTAATGCCGGTCAACGGCTTTTTCGGAGATCGACTGGCGACTGTTTTGGAGAGTTTGCAACTTGAGGTGATCCGGATGGAAATCCCCTGGGGGGAACCGATTCGAGCGGAAAATGTGGTGGCGGCGATGGAATCCCATCCTGAAGCGATGGCGCTGGCTATTGTCCACCATGAAACTTCGACCAGTGTGCTCAATCCGCTGGAAGAGATCCTCGATGCGGTGCGGGATCATGAGCTTTTGACCATTGTCGATGCGGTCTCTTCTTTGGGAGGCGTTCCGGTGTTGGTGGATGCCTGGGGAATCGATCTTTGCGTTACGGTGGCCAACAAGACTCTGGAAACGCCGCCCGGCCTCTCTCTGATTTCGATCAGTCCGCGAGCCTGGGAATGGATCGAGCAACGGCAGGCGCCGCGAGGCTGGTATCTCGATCTGAAGACCTGGCGCTGGTACGCGGAAAACTGGGGCAGCTGGCATCCTACCCCAACGACGATGCCGACCAGCAATGTCAATGCGCTGCATGAGAGTCTGAAGCTTTTGCTGGCCGAGGGCATTGAGGAGCGTTTTGCGGCTTATCGTGCGGCGGCGGAAGCGGTGCGGCAGGGATTGACGGAGCTGGGCTTTCCGATGTTGATTCCGGACGGTCCCTGGGCTTCGCCGCTGACCACGGCTTTTTTGATGCGGCCGGGGGTGGATGCGGAAGCTTTGCAGCGTTCCTTATTGGCGGAGAGCGGGGTGATGATTTCGGGCGGTTTGGGACCGCTGCATGGGAAAATTTTGCGGGTCGGGCATATCGGGCTGGCACGCCGGTCGGACTACATTCAGGCCTTTCTGGAGGGTGTGGAACGTTATTTGAAGACATTATAGACCTGTGCGGTTAGCCCGGAAAAGCGGGAGAAAAACACTCTTTCTGTCTGCTTCGCACAGCACGTCGTTTTTTACCAGAAAAGTACCAGTTGCAGGACGCTAAAAAACTACAAGGAGCTTACTTTATGGACATTCGTACCGAACGGTTGGGGCGGGTGCTCGCCGATTATTCCGTCAATGTGCAACCCGGCCAACGGGTGGGTATTCTGGCCTATCCTTCGGCCACGCCTCTGGTGCAGGCGGTTTATGAGCGGATTCTGGAACGGGGCGGCCATCCGATCCCCCTGGGCCTTTTTCCTGAATTGAAAGAGATCTTTTTGCTCAAGGGCAACGATGAGCAGCTCTCTTTTGTCGATCCTTTCCTGGCAATGATGTACGGGGAATTCGACGCCCTGATCAATATCATTTCGGAAAGCAATACCCGCGAATTGAGCGCGGTCGATCCGGCGCGTCAAAAGCTGCGCAATCGGGCTATGGTTGAGGTCAAGCAGCGCTATATGGACCGGGGAGCGACCGGGGAGTTGAAATGGAATATTGTGCAATTCCCCACGGAGGCTTATGCTCAGGAATCCGATATGAGCCTGCGGGCTTATGAAGATTTTGTCTACAGCGCCTGCTATTGCGATCAGGATGATCCGGTGGCGGAATGGCAGCGGATCCATGATGAGCAGGAACAGGCGATCCAATGGCTGACCGGGAAGCGGGATGTGAAGATCAGCGGTCCCAATGCCGAGGTGACGCTTTCGATCGACGGGCGGACTTTCCTCAATTCCGACGGCCATCACAATATGCCTTCCGGTGAAATTTACACCGGCCCTGTGGAGGAAAGTGTGAACGGGTGGGTGCGATTTACCTATCCGGCCATTACCTCCGGTCGTGAAGTAGAAGGCATTGAGCTGTGGTTCGAGCAGGGGAAGGTGGTCAAGGCAACGGCAAAAAAGGGCGAGGAGTATTTGTTGCAAATGCTCGATACGGATGAGGGGGCTCGCTATCTCGGCGAGTTTGCCATTGGGACCAACTACGGCATCAAACGGTTTACCAAGAACATTCTGTTCGACGAGAAGATCGGCGGCAGTTTCCATATGGCGGTGGGGGGCGGCTATCCGGATACGGGCAGCAAGAACCGTTCGGCCATCCATTGGGATATGATCTGCGACATGCGGGACGGCGGCGAGATTGTGGTTGACGGCGAAGTCCTTTACCGTAACGGCAACTTCTTGATTTAAAAATAATTTTTCAACGCAGAGACGCAAAGTGGCAAAGACGCAGAGTTTTTTAACTCTGCGTCTTTGCGTTAAATTCTGCTAGGGTTGCACGTCTTGGGAACCGGGCGGGGCAGCCCCGCGATCACTCGGCAGCCAGGGCGTCCAGGTCGGCGACGGCGTCAGACAGTTGAAGGCCTGTTGCCAGAGGGAGTGTAATTCCGGCTGCGGGGTACTCAATTTGCGTAAGATCGGTTCCGCTTCGGTACAGCGGCTGAGCCCCAGGTAGGCCTGGGCCTGGGCCAGATTGATGTCGCGGGCCGGCGCATCGCTGGCCAGATAGAGGCTGGCATCGCCGCGTGAGAAGCGGGCCCCGGCCACTTCCATGGCGGTTAAGGTGTTTTGCCAGCCGTAGAGGCGCAAATAGGTCCGTCCCAGCGTAAACCAGAGCACGGCCGGGGAGTCGGCGTGGGTGTTCAACAAGAGCAGATCCAGGGCGGAATCAGCATCCGCATCGGCAAGCAGGGCTTCAGCGCGGTAGTAGGCGGTGAGCGGGCCGTCGGGGTTGGCCAATGCATATTCCCGGGCCAGTTCTTCCATCGCACCTTTATCCCCCAGGCGGCGGGCATTGACCCATCGAGTAGAAAAGAGGTCGGGCGCCAGTTTCGGATTCAACGACTGGGCCATGGCCAGCGCTTCGCGGGAGGGACCGGAATCCCCTTTGCGTTGCAGAATGACGCCCAGCAAGGCCCAGACCATAGGGTCTTTGGAGTTGGCCTCGACGGCTTTCCAGGCTCGTGCTTCGGCCTGATCCAGGTTGCCGGCAGCGAGAGCCACGCGCGCTCCTTCCCGCAGGACGACGGTATTGGTAGGAGCCAGGGTATTGGCCTGTTCCCAGGCCTGTTGAGCGCCTTCAATATCGTTGCGCAGCAGGGCGGTGCGGGTGCGGGCCAGGGCTTCTTCCAGGCTTAAAATGGGAGCCGGGGCCCGGGTAGGCAACGGGCTCCAACCTTGCGGCAGGCCGGGAACGGCGGTCGTGTTAAAGGTACAGCCATTGAGCAGGGTCACGGCGGCGATCAGCCCCGCCAACAACAATCCGATCCAGAGGGCGCGCTTGTTCATGGATTTTTTCCTACGGCGATGGTAACGGCGGGTGTTTCCCCTTCGACTAACAAATAGACCGGTCCTCCGATCAAACAGGGGCCGGTGGTGCCGGGATGATGGCAGGGACTGCCGGGCAGCGTGAGCGTGTATTGCCCGCGCGTGGGCGTGACCGATTGGATTTGCCCGGCGGCGTCGACCCAAATAGCCTGCCGGCTGCGCGCCGGCAAACTGATGCGGACAGATCGGGGGGTGCGGGCCCAGACGACGGTTGTGCGCCGTTTGGAGCCCCGTTCCACGAGGACGACGGCGGCGCTGTCCCGTCGTTTCAAGGTGGCACTTTCAAAGCCGGCCAGATAGCGGGCCGCGGTTTGATAAGCCGTGAAGGCCGGCCGGCGGCTTCCATCTTCCCGAATCAGCCCGAAGGGTTCGGGATTGACGCCCTGGCCCCCGTGATCGCCCATTTTATAGATCGAGACGCGGTCGGCGCCGGCAGCCAGGCTTAAGGCGAAACTCTGCAGGACGAAATTGGCCTGATCTTCCTGAGTAATGGTGAAGGCGGCTTCCGGCACGGGCCAGAGCGGATCGTCGGAAGGCGGGGCATTGGTCTCGGCCACCCAGAGTTCAGGCATAAAGCGATAGGGTTTGAAGAGATCCTGGTAATAACGGCTGACATCGTACACGGTATCGGCGTTGAAATAGATATGCAGGGTGATGGCATCCAGATAATAGTGGTTGGCAGCCGCTTCGGGATCTTCGGCGATTACCCGCAGGAGCCGGCGGAGATAGGGCTCGCGTTGATAATTGACATCCCACCAGTGGGTGACGGCCGCCAGATGGACGACAGCGCCGGAGTCCGTTTGATGGGCGGTGAGGTAGGCCACTTTTTGGAGTCGGGCAAATTCTTCGATCGAACCGCCCCAGGTTTGATTGCCGGTGTCCCAGATGTCCGGCTCGTTCCAGATGATCCAGTGCTTGATCCGGTCGGCGTGGCGGGTGACGAGGCTGCGGATGAAGCCGGCCCAGAGGTTTTGTGGATCATCGGGGGGAAGTTCCAGGCCGCGGGGGACGTTGCGGCCCCGTTCGGGATCGGCAGCCCATTCGGGCGTGTTGATGATCAGTCCGACGAGTTCCCGTCCGGAGGCCTGCTCGGCATCCAGAACGGCATCGCTGATCGGCCATTCGACCCAGCTGTCGGGGGTCGGTTGGATGCGGCTCCAGTCAAAGGTGATGCGTTCCCAGCCCACGCCCAGTTCGGTGGCATCTTCGGGACGATCGTAGGCTTCCACGACGCCGAAACGAGGTTCTACCGGCGGGGGAGTTGTTTGGTCGATAGGAGCAGCCTGGACGGTGAGCGTGGGTCCGGGCAGCCCGGCCAGGATCAAACCGATCGAAATGAAAAAGCGGTGAAAGCGGTTCATAGAAAATTAAATCCTCTTATCTCCACCGTCCTCACATCACGCAGCTTAAAGGGAGGGTGTCTATGCCGACCGGGCTTTTTTGCGTTCCGCAAAGAATGCTTTTCCCTTGAGATATAACGCGCGGTGTGAAGCAGGGGGAGAGAGCTTTTTTGTTCATGTTTTCGCGGGCTTCAGAAAGCCCGCGAAAACATGGATTTTTCCTCTGCGTTTCCTGGCACCTTGTGGGGGCGGCGCGAGAAAAATAAAAAGAATATCTTCGAAAATCATTAAATCATTTAGGGATTGTCGATCGAAGTAATGCTGGCCCCGCGAGGATCGTTAAGACGTTGGAGCAGGCCGGCCACGGTATCCATAGATCCATCGGCGGCATTGAGTACCGGGATTTCCCGGGCATTGGCAATGGCATTGAGCCGATTGGTTTCGGGGGCGGTAGGATCGATCACCAGCAGAGCCCGGGTGGGGTAATGATCGAGCAACCATGTCGTGCAGCGTTCCGTATCATCCACCGCTGCCACCCCGACTGCGACATTCTTGCCGTCCAGATAGCCGCTCCAGGCCTCACAGTTGTTTTCTTGCAAATGTGTATGAACATCCAATTCTGCGCGGACTTCATTGACGGCATCGGGGGTCGTTCCGATGACGGTGAGCGACATGGGAGCCGAAGGGAAGGTGAATCCCAGTTGGGGCAAGAGCACCAGTCCGATCCCGAGGAGGGTGAGGGGTAGGGCAAAGAAGGGGGTTTCGCGGATTAGAGGCTTTTGGTTCTTGCTCATGCTGATATCTCCTTACTGTACTGATTTTAATTTTTTGCGGTTTTTGTGGTAATGGAAACCGCGGCGGTTGACTGGCGCAGTTTTCGATATTTGAGAAATTCGTAGTAGGCCATCAGAGTCGAAAGCAACAGTCCGTAAGCCCCATCGCGCCAGCCATGGAGAGTGATGAAGCGCCAGCCGAAATGGCGGAGCGCCTGGGTGTAAGGGGTGTAAAGATGGGGTTTAATGCCTTGTTCGCGTAAGATCGTTACATCGTAATCATTATAGCGATGTTGTTTGGCCCGAAATTGAGCCAGGGTTTCATAGTTGTAATGGATCAGCGGATTTTGCAGGAATCCGGCCGGCCGTTCCAGGATGACCGTTTCGTGGACGGCGCGGGTAGGGTCGTAATGGACCCGGGCACGGCGCAACAGCCGGAGTTGAAAATCGGGCCACCAGCCGGCTCCTCGCATTCGATGGCCGAAGATGTAATTATGGCGGGGAATCCACCAACCGTCGTGATCGGGTTGCCCGATGACGGCGCGGATTTCCGTGCTCAGAGCAGGGGTGGCACGTTCGTCGGCATCGACGAAGAAGACCCATTCATCGCCCAGCCGTTCAAGAGCGGCATTGCGTTGTTGGGCATAATTTTCAAACCGGTTTTGCAGGATGTCCGCGCCGGCTTCGCGGGCCAGAGCGATAGTGTCGTCCTGACTGTAGCTGTCGAAGACGACAACGCGATCGGCCCAGCGCAGGCTTTCGATACAGGCCGTGATGTGCCGGGCCTCGTTGAGGGTGAGGATGGCAGCCGTAAGGCGGGGTGCGGAGATCATGCCGTGGCCTCCTCCCAGGCCTGGACGATGCGACGATAGGCCTGGCTCCATTCGGGGGAGGGCGCTTCCAGCCGGCGGAAGGTGCGCCGGACAATCCAGCTGACCAGGGTGAAGGTCAGAGCCGTGTGATGTTTGCGATAGAGTCGGGCCCGGCTTTCCCAGAGGTAGGCGGTGGTGACCGGGCGGACCTGAGTCGAGCTTGCGCCGCCGTAGTGGATCACTTCGGCCTGAGGGACCAGCCAGGATTCCCAGCCGGCCTTGCGCATGCGCCAGGCCCAATCGATTTCTTCGCAGTACATGAAGAACCGTTCGTCGAGAGGACCGACTTCGGCGACGGCTGCCGTGCGAGCCAGCATGGCGGCGCCGAGGGGGTGATCGATGCGGAAAGGTTCGTGGGATTCATAGAGGTGCCGGGGATAGCGGCCGTTGAGGGGGGTCTCGTACCAGCGAGCCGGCAGGCGGCCCAGGTCGAAGAGCGGCTGGACGAGGCCGGGAAAATGAAAGGCGCCGGGTTGCAGCGATCCATCGGGATTGCGCAACTGTGGCCCGATCAGGCCGGCGCGGGGATGGTCGGCAGCGGCCTGGAGCAAAGCAGCGACGGCGCCGGGACGGATTTCGGTGTCGGGATTGAGCAACCAGACAAAATCCGGGCAGCCTTCTTTTTCGATCAGGCTCAAGAGCCGATTGTTGCCCCGGACATAGCCCAGATTTTCGCCCGGCGTTTCCAGCCGGACCCAGGGATATTGCCGGGCGACCCTCTCGGCCGAGCCGTCGGTCGAGGCGTTGTCGATGACCCAAACCGTAGCCTGCACAGAAGTTTGCATCAGGTCTTCGCGTAATGTGGTCAAACAACGGGAAAGCAGCTCCTGCACATTCCACGAGACGATAATCACGTCCAGTGTAGGAGCTTTTTCAGAAAGATTTTTGCCGAGGGTGAATCTTTTTTCCGTCACGGTTCCCAGATCTTGATGTATTCGGGATCGACGCGATTGTTGACGCTGGCGATTTCGACATCTTCATGGATCAGGCCGGCCCAGTAGTAGAGCGGATTGCGGGGAGGCATATCGACGATCTGGACGCAGCCGGTGACCAGGGAGCGAGCATGAGGCGGCAGATACCAGCTCTCTCCGATCTTGACGAGATCGATGTCTGGTTTGCCGATGCCCCAACGGAAAGGATAATCGCGCAGGCTGGTGTCATAGTTCAAGCCGACGCGGAAAACTCCAGATTCTTCGGAATAGCCGAGGGTATTGAAATTCTGGTCGGTGCGGTAAGTCGTGCCGGGCCAGGGGCCGGTGGTGCGGATGGGCGTTCGGCTGTCGTTTTCTATAGTCATGGTGAAGCAGAGGGTATCGGAGAGGACCAGGGTCGAAGATGAATATTCTACAGTGCCGTTGTAGATGTAAGCGCTGGGCATACCGGCATTGATGATACTCACTGTATCGGTGGCGACAACCCGTTGGCCCATCTTGTCCCGGGCTTCAGCGTAGACAGTGTAAATTCCATTTTCCGGCGGTTCGGCACCGGAGTCGATTCCGCCGTCATAGTCGAAAGTGTGCCAGCCCTGCTGATTCAGGGGGGTGGTCTGTTCGTTTTCAGCGATGTGATTGCGGATACCTTCATTGTTCAGCAGATAAACCGTGAGTTCATCCACATCTTTTTTTAAGTCCAGGTTGATGGTGACCCGGTCGTCGATGCCGTCCTGGTTGGGAGAGAATTCTTTGGGAAAAACCGAAAAGCCGCGGATTTCAGGTAGACTGGTGTCCGCATTGGAGATCTTCAGCGTACCGGTGATGGAACTGCTTTCTTTTTCGTCTTGAGAGCGGGCCGTGATTTCCCAGGTGTAGATGCCGTCCGGCAGCATACGTTTCAGGACCTGGAATCCATCGAAGTTGTCGGTGGGCAGGCTGAAAGGATCGACGATACCCGGGAACAGGACTTTATACATATCTTCATTGGCGCCCAAATAGGTCAAGGGACGGAAGGTGTAACGTTGTCCGGCGGAATCATACAAATAGATGGCCACATTAGCGCTGCGGTTAAGTCGGAATTGCATGGCCGCCAAATCGGTAATGCCGTCGGCGTCGGGTGTGATCTCGCCGGGTTGAACTGTGACCTCTTCCAGTAGCGGACGTGATCCGCATCCGGTGAGGAACAGTCCGATCCACAAGAACACCAGCAGCCGCATCATTTTTTTCATGATTACCTCGCCTCCTTGTTTCTGGCCAGAGAAGTGTACCAGAGAGAGAGGGGATGTCAAATTAGAGAGCTTGCCTAACCGTTCACTCTGCGTTACAATCCCCCTCAGGAGGCGATATGCGGCTTTGCCGGTTGTGGTTAGCTTTTCTGGCTGTGTGGTTGATGATCTTTCCGATGGTTCCCGTGGGTGCTCAAGGGACAACGAGGGATCCGGTGCATACAGCTATGGCAAACATGGCCCCCCTGGTTAAGGTGGGGCAATTGGTGTTGGTGGGATTCTCGGGAACTGATGTCAGCGAAGCGTCGGAATTAGGGGCTTTGCTGAACGAGTATCCTGTCGGCGGGGTCCTCATTCGTCCTCAAAATGGGAATCTGCCGGCCGGCACGACTCCCACGGAATTCATTTCGATCACCAATCACTTGCAAGAGGTCTCCTGGCAGTCTTTGCAGCGATCGATGAATGAAACTTCCCCTTATGAACCTGCGGCTCCTTTGTTTTCAGCCTATCCCCCTCTTTTTATCGGGATGGAAATGGACGCTTTTCAGGGCGGCTATATTTCCGAAACGGTCGCGTTGCCCACTTCTACCGCTCTCGGTGCCACCTGGAATCCGACCCTGACTGAATCGACGGGTCAGGTTTTGGGCCAGGAATTGGTGGCTTTAGGGGTCAATTTGTTTATGGGCCCGGATCTGGATGTTTTGTACACTCCCCGTTCCGGAGATCCGGCCGATCTGGGAACAGAGAGCTTCGGCGGGGATCCCTTCTGGGTAGGAGAGATGGGAAAGGCCTTTATCCGTGGGATCCATGCAGGAAGCGGCGGACAGGTGGCTGTGATTTCCCGACATTTCCCAGGGTTAGGGAGTGTAGATCGTCCGATCGATCAGGAAATTCCTACGGTACAGAAGTCATTGGAACAGCTGAAGCAGATCGAGCTGGCGCCCTTTTTTGCGGCAACGGCTCAGGAGCATGGAAGCGGGGTTGCCGATGGTTTGTTGGTCAGCCACATTCGCTATCGGGGATTTCAGGGGAATATCCGCGTCTCTACCCGGCCGATCAGCCTGGATGCCCAGGCTTTGCAGGAAGTGATGGCGCTGGAACCGCTCTCATCATGGCGGGGAAGCGGCGGATTGTTGATAGCCGATAATTTAGGCCTGAATTCGATCAGCAGGCTTTACAACCCCTCTGAGGCGCCTCTGGATGCCCGCCTGAGCCGCCGGATTGCCATGGATGCTTTGTCGGCCGGCAATGACATGATTGTCCTGGATCAGTTCGGGCCGGAGGGGGATTGGGGCACGCATTTTGCCAATGTGCGGGCAACGCTGGATTTTCTGGCCCAGCGGTATGAAAGCGACGCCGCTTTTCAGAGCCGGGTCGATGCGGCACTGCAACGGGTGTTGACCGTGAAGTTCCGGCTTTATCCGGACTATGCCGGGCTGGATCAGCTTTTACACGATCCGGACGGAGGGCTTGATTTCCAGACGGCCCAGCGCAATATCAATGTGCAGGTAGCTTCGCAGGCATTGACCCGCCTGTTTCCCTTTTCTGAGGATCTGTTGCCGACGCCGCCTCAGGAGGGTGACCGCATCGTTATTTTCACGCAGCAGCCGGCAAATTTAACCGGAGAGGCCTCCAACAACCTGCCGGTCGATATGGTGGCACGACGGTTGATTCGACTTTACGGGCCGGATGGCACGGGGCAGGTGCGCTCCGGTTCAGTTTCCTGGTTCTCGTTTTCCGATCTCACGACGGCACTGGATGCGGCGCCTCCAACTGATTTTTCCGGGCCGATCCTTTCCGAATTACAGGATGCCCGCTGGATCATCTTTGCGACCACGGGGGTTAACTCCGACGATCTTTCCAGCCGGGCCTTGAAGAATTTCCTGACCCGTCAGGCCAGCCTGTTGGAGGGCCGGATCGTGGTTTTTGCCTTCGGCCCGCCTTATGACCTGGACAGCACCGAGACCAGCAAAGTGGATCTGTATTATGCCTTGTACAGTCCCGGCGAGGCTTTTGTCGATGTGGCTGTGCGGGCCCTTTTTCAGGATCTGGCGGCAGAGGGGGATTCCCCGGTCAGCATCACCGGCTTGAATTACGATCTTTCCCTTCAGGTGATGCCGGATCCGGATCAGGTGATCGGGCTGGATATTGTCGATCCGTTGGGCAAGCTGTTGGCTCCGGAAGATATCCAAAAAGGGGATGTGATCTATTTGCGCACCAGTGTAATTCTGGATCGCAACGGGCATGCAGTGCCGGATGGTACGCCGGTACAGTTTGTTCTGGCCTATCCCCAGGAAGCTGTGGAGCAGAATGTGGTGGCGGAGACCCATGCCGGGATTGCTTCTACTTCGTTGACTCTGGATCGCGTAGGACAGATCAATATTACCGCCCGATCTGAGCCGGCCACCAAATCCGCGCAGTTACAGTTGACGATGCGGGAAAATGCAACCGTGATTGTGATTTCGACGACGCCGACGCCGATTCCTACCATCCAGGCCGGCAGTCCGGCCACCTCAACCCAGCCGGCCAAGGCTCAACTGTTGCCTGAAGCGCTTTTCCTGCCGTCGCCCAGCCATGAAGGCTTGTTGATCTGGGGGGTTCTGGCGGCTATGGCGGGAGGAATGGCCGGCTTTTTATGGGCGCGTAGCCGGCGATTGCCGGCGGCCATGGCGCTGCGGATTGCACTTTCAGGCTGTGTGGTGGGATTGGCGGGCTATGTGCTTTTGATGGTGCTGTTCCGCTGGTTCTGGCCGGCCGGCCTCTATCGGTTGGTCAATCGGGAGTTTTTTGTCGGGGGAATTGTGTTGGTGTGCAGCGTGGTGGGAATCGGCGTGTTGGAACGCCTGAACGGACGCGCAGGAAGCAAATAATTCAGGGGGTAATCATCACGGCCAGGATAAGCAAGAGCGCTGCGGCAAAAAGCAACGGCAGGTTGTTTTGCAGGGCCAGGCGTTGCTCCCGGCCGGTGAGCAGGAAGGGGGCCAGGGCCGGCATCATTTGAGATTGGCGGAGCAGATTCCAAAAAGCCTGGATATCATCCGGGCGGGTATCGGGATGAAGTTCCAGGGCGGCCAGGATGGCCCGTTCTACGCCGGCCGGAACGTGAGGATTGATGCTGCGGGGAAGTTCCAGCGCGTCCGGACGCAGAAAACGTTCCCGGGCAGTCGCCGGAGAGCGGCCGGTGAGCAGGTGGTAAAGCGTGGCTCCCAAAGCGTAAATATCGCTGTGGATGTCGGTATGAAGGTCATCCCCTCCATATTGTTCCAGGGGAGTGTAGGCGGCGGTTCCGCGACCCTGAACTACAGTAACGGTGCGGGCTTCATCGCTGGTCAGCAGCTTCACCAGACCGAAATCGACCAGTTTGATCAATCCGGAAGGGGTTACTTTGATATTGGACGGCTTGATATCCCGGTGGACGATCGGGGGGTCCTGGGAATGCAGGTAGGTGAGGGCGCTGCAGAGCTGGCCGGCCCAATCCAGGACCGTGTTGACATCGATGAACTCATCGCGTTCGTGAGCCTGTTCGATCAATTCGCGGAGATCGTGGCCGGGGACAAAATCCATCACCAGATATTCCCGTCCGCTTTGGCTGAAGTAGTCGGAGACTTTCGGTAGATTGGGATGATCGAGCCGGGCCAGAACTTTGGCTTCCTGGCGGAATTGTTCCTGAAGTTCCTGTAACAACTCTGGCGTTAGATCTGGATCGGGGGTAATTTCTTTAACCGCGCAGACCCGGCCGGGGAGCAGCAAATCCTGAGCGCGGTAAACCGCTCCCATGCCGCCCTGGCCGATAGGTCCCGCAATTTGATAGCGGTTATTGAGAATAACTTGAGGCCCCAGCAGTTTTGTCATCGATCCAACATGGCGATTTAAAATTGATGTCATCATAACGCGCCCGGGCAGGATGTCAAGGGAATTTTTGATAAAGAATGAATATATGGAGGCGTAGATGGAAAAAGGGAACAATCCATTGTTAATCGTCTATGAGGGGAGTCTGGTAGGGACGCGCTGTCCGGTGAGCAAAGAGGTGATCACGCTCGGGCGCGATCCGGAGTGCGATTTATTCCTTTCTGAACGGCAAATTTCTCGCTACCATGCCCAGGTAGAGCGGGATGCCGGGGGATATTGTCTGCGTGATATGGGCAGCAAAAACGGTACGTTCGTCAATGGGGAGGCGGTAGGTGTCCAACCCTATCGGCTTCATGACGGGGATGAGATTTCGCTGGCGAGAATCGTGCGGATCGGTTTTGTGGCAGGTGATGCTACACTGCCCCTGGACGACATGATGCCTTTGCCGACGGCGCGGCTGGAAGTCGATCCTTCTGCCTGCCGAATCCGGTTGGGGCGGATCGAACTCGATCCGCCGCTTTCTCCGCCTCAGTTTAAGTTGTTGTTGTTGTTGCTTTCGTCCTCCGGACGCACCGTCACCCGGGAAGAGGTGGCCCGGGAGATCTGGCCGGATGCGTTGGGAGGAATTACCGATCAAGCCGTGGATGCATTGGTTTACCGGCTGCGGGAGCGGTTGGCGGAATTGAACCCCGATCACAACTATGTGGTAACGGTTCGCGGCCATGGCTTCAGGTTTGAACCGGATTAAGGAGGAGAAGCAAGATGAAACTGCATGAATATCAGGCCAAGCAGCTATTGGCCCGTCAGGGAGTTCCGGTGCCGCGAGGGATGGCCGTCTGTTCTCCTGAAGAGGCGATGTTGGCGGCAGAACAATTAGGCGGCGGACCGGTGGTTGTCAAAGCACAGGTTCTGGTGGGGGGACGGGGTAAAGCGGGCGGAGTCAAACTGGCCCAAAACCCCACTGAGGCTAAGGAGCGTGCGGCTGAAATTTTGGCCTTAACGATCAAGGGCTTGCCGGTCCATCAGGTTTTGATCGAAGAGGCGGCTGTGATCGGGCGGGAAATTTACCTGGGCCTGGCGGTGGACCGCGCTGCCCGGCGGGTGACGCTGATTGCTTCGGGGGAAGGGGGCATAGAGATCGAAGAGGTTGCGGCCCGCAATCCCGAAGCAATCCTTAAGATTCCGCTCGATCCTTTTTTGGGATTTCAACCCTATCAGGCGGTTCAGCTGGCCCGGGAGATGCGGTTGATTCCGGCTCAGTATCGCCGTTTCGGCGAGATTGTAGATGGGTTATACCGCACATTTATGGAGGTAGATGCCTCTCTGGCGGAGATCAATCCATTGATCGTTACCGGGGAAGGCGATTTGCTGGCCCTGGATGGGAAGATTGTGATTGATGATAATGCTCTTTTCCGACATGCCGCGCTGGATGCATTTGAGACCGCTGATGATGAGCCCGAGCCTGAGCGGGAAGCCCATGCTCAAGGATTGAGCTATGTGGCTTTGGGCGGCAGCGTCGGCTGTATGGTCAACGGCGCGGGGCTGGCAATGGCGACATTAGATATTATTCAGCATTTCGGCGGCACCCCGGCTAATTTCCTCGATATTGGCGGGGGCGCGCGATCGGAAAAAGTCGCGGCTGCGTTGCGGATCATTTTAAGCGAGCCCCAGGTGCGCGTGGTTCTGATCAATATTTTCGGCGGGATTACGCGCTGTGACGAGGTTGCCCGGGGATTATTGGCCGCTTTGGATGAAGTGCGCCCGCAAACCCCTTTGGTGGTGCGGCTGGTCGGCACCAATGAGGCGGAAGGCCAATCCATTCTGCAAAAGTCAGGTTATGCATTGGAGGCCGTGGCCTCGCTCAGTGCGGCAGCGCAGCGTGCCGTTGCGCTGGCGAGTCGGGTCTAGGTCAGGCGGAAGGAGAGAACCCATGGCAATCCTGGTTGATGAAAAAAGTCGAGTTTTGGTGCAGGGTATTACCGGGCATGAAGGGACCTTTCATACCCGTCAGATGTTGGAATATGGTACTGCGGTCGTTGCCGGGGTAACGCCGGGTAAAGGGGGCAGTTTTGCGGTCGATGGACATGTGCCGGTTTTCGATACGGTGGCCGAAGCTGCTAAGGAGACGGGAGCCGACACCTCGGTGATTTATGTCCCGGCCCGTTTTGCGGCAGCGGCGATGATCGAGGCCGCCGATGCTGGAATTCGTTGCATTGTGACCATTACTGAAGGCATTCCAGTTCTGGACATGATTCGAGTGCGCGCCTATCTGGAATCCCGGGATGTGGTGTTGATTGGTCCCAATTGTCCGGGCGTGCTTTCTCCAGGGAAAGCCAAGGCCGGGATCATTCCCGGTCAGATTGCCCGTCCCGGGCGAATTGGGGTGGTTTCGCGCAGCGGGACTTTGACCTATGAAGTCGTGGCGGCTTTGACGGCGGAAAGTTTGGGACAATCCACCTGTGTAGGAATTGGCGGCGATCCTATCATTGGATTGGATTTTATCGGGGTTTTGGAACGATTTGATGGGGATTCTGAGACTGACGGGGTGGTATTGATCGGTGAGATTGGCGGCAATGATGAAGAACGTGCCGCTGCTTACATCAGCGAGCGTTTCAGCAAGCCGGTAGTCGCTTTGATTGCCGGGCGTACCGCTCCGGCGGACAAACGAATGGGCCATGCCGGGGCCATCATTCAAGGCGGCGTAGGCGGCGCGGCGGGCAAAATAGCAGCCTTAGAAGCCGCCGGAGTCGCCATTGCCACCTATCCCAGCCAGGTACCGGGATTGATCCGGCCTCGTTTAAGTGAGGTTTAGCCTTGTATAAGGCCAGTTTCTAACCCTGACAAAGGGATTAATCTTTAACCGTCATGGAGGATTTTTTATGAGTGAGCCGAAATCGAAAAAAGAACACAAGACCGCCAGGCCTGCGCCTGAAAAGGGGAAGGCAAGTTGGAGTCAAAACCCACGAATTGTTATCGGTCTGGCTATATTGATGATCGTCGTTATGGTAGGAGGCTTTGTCTTACTGCAAATAAATCAGGCGCGTGAAAAGGAGCTCTTTTTGGGGATTGTGGCTGAAAAAAGCTATAATGCAGGGGCGGCCACCTCGGATGTGGCTTATCCCTATCCGGGTGAGGGCGGCGTCGGACAGCGCTGGTATCCCTCCCTGGGTAATGAAAGTGCGCCAGTTACCGTGATCGAGTACAGCAACTTCCTGTGCAGCCACTGCCGGGATTTCAACCTTGACTATCTGGATGCGTTTTTGCGAGATTACGTGTCCACGGGTAAGGTCCGCTATGTAGCCCATCCTTACGCTTTTTCCACCCAACCCGAAGCCGTCAGCGCTGCCGAGGCGGCGTTATGTGCAGCAGAACAGGGGCATTATTTTGATTTTGAGCATTCCTATTTCAGGATGACGACGGTGGAAGCCCCCAATATCAACAAAGCAGCCGCCCTGGCCAACCTGGATTTAAAGACTTTTTCGGCCTGTGTGGAAGAAAACCGTTACGGAGCTGCTTTGGAGGATGCAATTGCCGAAGCCAATGCTCAGGGCATCGATTCTACTCCCACCTTTATCGTCAATGGGAAGACAGTGATAGGATTTGATCAGGCAACGCTGGAGCAGGCGATCAAGGATGCCCTGGCCCAGGGGCAGTAAATAAAAAAACGCAGTAGGCCTAAGGGGAAGAGCGTGTAGTTTTTTGCGTCCTCGGTGCCTTAAAAGCTATTTCTGAATAAAAAAAACAGGGGAGCGATGATATATCGCTCCCCTGTTGATTCGGCAAATTTAGCGATCTTTGCCCCGTTGGAGGGTGCGCAGATAGATGTCTTCCATATCATCGCGCCGGTTGCCGCCCTGGCGCTTGGAGCTCTTGTCGCGAGAGCGGCGCTGGCGGGCAGCTTCCTGAGCCTGGCGGAAAGCCATTTCCATGGGGGAGAGGAAGGGTTCTTCTTCTCCAGCTTCCACGGGGGCAGGGGCTTCGTTCAGATCCAGGGTCACGTCGATCTGACGCTTTTGGCGATCCAGCCGCAGAATCCGAACCTCGATGTCCTGGTTTTCCTTGACAACCTCGGAAGGATTGCGGATGTATTCGCCCATTTCTTTGACGTGAAGCAGGGCCGGCCGTTCAGCTCCCAAATCGATGAAGGCGCCATAGCGCTCCATGCGGATCACCCGTCCCGTCACAATTTGACCTTCCGACAGATCGTTCCAGTCGACCTTGGGAGGTTCCACCATGGTCAACGCAATGCGACCCTGATCCGGGTCCACATTGGTCACCCAGACGGTAACCTTGTCGCCGACTTTGACTTTATCTGTCACTTTATTGACCCGTTTATTGGCCAATTGGGAGATGTGGATCATCCCCTCGCGCTCCAATCCCAGATCGACGAAAGCACCATAGAGCTCGGTCCGGGTGATGACCCCTTCCAGGCGCATTTTCGGCTGTAAGTCTCGGATTGAAGTTGGTTGTACCGTAGTCGTCTCTTCCGACATCCGTTGTTCTCCTTAATTTGATGCGGTTTGCATTATAACGCACATGCCGCCGATGTCAAATTCAGCAATTATCCGCGGCTTTGTTCTTTCCATTCCTGACGCATCCGGCGTTCTTCGTCCCGACGGGCAATGGATTCCCGTTTGTCATATTGGTGTTTGCCCCGGGCGAGGGCGATTTCGACTTTGGCCAGCCGGCCCTTGATATAAATTCGCAAGGGAATCAGAGTAAAGCCTTTTGACTGGACCTGACCGGCGATTTTGTTGATTTCCCGACGATGCATCAGCAGCTTGCGGCTGCGCTTGGGTTCGTGGGTCCAGCGGCCGGCCTGTTCATAAGCGGCGATATGGGCATTCATCATCCACATTTCGCCGTCTTTGATGCTGACAAAACTGTCTTGCAGGCTGACCTGGCTGCTGCGTACCGATTTGATTTCGGTCCCGGTCAACGCGATACCGGTCTCGAAACGCTCTTCGATAAAGTATTCGTGAAACGCTTTGCGGTTAGTCGCGACGACCTTGACTTCAGTCACGGAACTCTCCTCTTATTTGCCTTCTTCAAGATATTGTACGGCACGATCCAGTTGCGGGTCTTTGTCGGCAGGATTGTCCTGAGGAACCGTAACCTCAACATCCGGCTTGAGACCTTCGCCGTGGATGGAATGATCGTTGGGCGTGAACCAGCGGGCAATGGTCACACGCAGCTGCGAGCCGTCGCTCAAATCGTGGGGCATTTGAACCGAGCCTTTGCCCAGCGATTGCTCGCCGATCAAAACGGCTCTCCCGCGATCCTGCAGAGCGCCGGCAACGATTTCAGAAGCACTGGCGCTGCCACCGTTGATGAGCACGACCATCGGGATATCTTCGCCGAGGTCACCGTCGTCGGTGTAGAATTTTTGTTCATTACCCTGATTGTCGCGTTCCAGAGCTACCAGACCTTCATCCAGGAACAGATCGCCCACCTTGATCGCCTGATCCAGCAGACCGCCTGGATCATCGCGCAGGTCAAAGATCAGGCCTTTGGGATTCTGGGCCATCAGCTCTTTCAGGGCACTCTCTACATTGGAACGGGCATTGGCATCGAATTCAGTCAGGCGGATATAAGCGTAGCCGTTATCCAACATTTTCGATTCTACAATGGGGACTTCGATCCGGGCCCGGGTGATGGTGACAGTAAAGGTGTCGGTCTGTTCGCGGGCGACTTCCAGTGTTACCTGAGTGCCGGCCTCTCCGCGAATCAATCCCAAGGCTTCGTAAAGTCCCATGCCGACGATGGATTGATCGTCGACTTGAAGGATAATATCTTTGCTGCGCAGGCCGGCTTTTTCGGCGGGGTGACCAGGGAGGGGCCGGACGATTTCCAGATAGCCGTCTTCGCGCATACGGACGGTCGCTCCAATGCCTTCAAACTGACCACTGATGTCGGCCTTGATAACGGCCGCCATTTTGGGTTCAATGAAAGAGGTGTAAGGATCGTCCAGTGTGGAAAGCATACCCCGGATTGCACCATAAGCCATGGTTTGCGGATCGGGAAGCTTGCCGTAGAAATCCTGCTTTAACAAAGACAGCACTTCTCCCAGCAACTGATAATCCACCATTTCATCTGTGTCGGAATCGGAAGGTGTCGGCGAATTATCATCCGCCGGAGTGGTGGGATTCAGGATCGGTTCACCGGCAACAGAACGTTGGGCACCCTGTACGTTCATTCCCAACACGATTCCCCCCGCAAAGGCAGCCCCGATCAGTCCTAAAAAGACAAAAGCTGCAATAACGCCTAAAACAACCTTGTTCGTCATCTCTTACCTCTCCTATGGCAACATCTCTCGAAGATACTGAACGGCTTTCTCCAGGGGGGCATCACGACCCGGCGCACTTTCGACGGTGCGATCGGGTATTAACCCGGCACCTTCCAATCGATGTCGTCGCGGGGTCAGCCAAACCGCACTGGTGATATGTAAAATAGAACCATCTCGCAAAGGGTGAAGCGTTTGCACGGAGCCTTTGCCTAAAGTGGGTTTTCCAATCAGGATAGCCCGATCGTTTTCCCGTAAAGCCGCCGCTACAATTTCAGAAGCGCTGGCGGTACCGTGATCCATCAATACAACCATGGGCCCTTGAAAGCGGGGAATTCCTTCTGCTTTGCAGACCTGTTCATCTTCCCGATGGCGTTGATAATAAATCGTGCTGCCGGCCGGCAAAAAATACCCTACGAGTTTGGGGAGAGGTGCTATCACGCCCCCGCCATTACCTCGCAGATCCAGAATCAAGCCCCAACTGCGTGAATCGCTCCCCAGCGTTCTTTCCAAAGAAGTCAGGGCCTGATCGACCTCGTTGGCAGTTTCATTTGTAAAAATTGCAATCTGAAGCAAGGCGATCCGGTTTTCCTGATCCACAATGCGAGTGCGAACGGAAGGATGCACAACTTCCGCCCGGGTAATGGTTACCGTATAAATAAGATCGGGAGGGCGGGACAGTTTTAAAGTAACGGCAGTATCCACCGGGCCTGATAACTGGTGGGCAATGGAATCCGGCCCGGTTCCCGGCTCAATATCAATTCCATTGAGAGAAAGCAATCGATCGCCCTGACGAATATTGGCCTGCGCTGCCGGCCCGGTAGGGTAGGGGGATAGAAAAATCTCACCCTGATTTCCGGCCCACAACCAGACCCCGATATCTCCATAGCGACCCGACAATCGTTGTTGTTCAATCCGGGCGGGTTGGGGGTCCAATAAGATGGTATAACGATCGCCTGTAGTTTCCAACAGGCCTCGAATAGCGCCTCTTAGCCGAACCTCGGCGGACGGTAACTCATTACCGGCAAATTGACGATCCACCCAGATCCAGGCTTCTCCGAGAGGAGGTAAGGCCCAGGGGACTGACTCCCATCGAACCAACCATAGAGTCCAGGCAGGGGCCGCCCTGTATCCGGCAATGAAAGCTCCGATCATGGCTCCCGCCAGTCCAATAATTCCCAATATCCATAGCCAGCGTTTCATGTAAGGCTTATTTTAACACAGGGAGCCCATCTTTCAAGTGTCGGAAGGGGCGTCTCCAGGATAAACGAACTTCCGACTATGGATATTATGTCAAGCTATTGGTTTTTATGGCGGAATGGGGGGCCTGGGGACACTTTTCACTGAAAATCGCTTTCCGCTGCGTTTGTGCCGATTCGCAATTTTGCGCTACTTTCGCCTCCGGCCCGATTTTCTCACTGAGAAAATCGGGTGAACTTCTCTTTTGGGCCCCCCGGTTAGAATCCAGTCCGAGGTCGCTGAATAGGATTTTTGTTCTATTTGCGATAAAAATACCCTATTCCTTAACCTACAATCTGTTATAATGAGAATTGCCTATACTTTTAGGGGAAGGAAAACTAGAAATAAATATGGAAAAACAGAAGACATTATTTGAAGAAATAACGACCAATGAATCTGAAGAGAAAAATGAGAATATCAAAAGAGTTCAAGGCGGAATTACAACTTCAAATATAATTATGTCAGCTCATCTAGGAAATAATGCTGAAGTTTTTTTCCAGATTCTGGAATTACATGTTCCTCATGGATCTGTAATTGCCGACGTTACTTTTGGAAAGGGTGTTTTCTGGACCAAAGTGCCAGACGGAATATATGATCTTAAACCCAGTGATATTGCAACCGGCGTCGATTGTCGAAAATTGCCTTATGAATCCGAATCTATCGATTGTGTTGTGTTAGATCCTCCCTATATGGAAGGCCTTTTTAGAAAATCCACAGATCAAATGGCCGGTTCGGGAACTTATGCGGCGTTCAGAGAAAATTATTCTAATGGGGAAGAAACCCAAGAAACAGAAAACAGTCCCAAATGGCATGCCGCTGTTTTGGATTTATATTTTAAAGCAGGAATAGAAGCCTATAGAGTGCTGCGGAAGAACGGAATCTTGATTGTGAAATGTCAAGACGAAGTAAGCGCTAATCGACAAAACCTTACCCACGTTGAAATTATTAACGAATATGAAAAGTTTGGTTTTTACACCAAAGACCTGTTTGTCGTTGTTCGTCTAAATAAACCCGCTGTAAGTCGATTGAAAAAACAGTCCCATGCACGCAAAAATCACTCTTACTTTTTGGTTTTCATAAAGACATCATCAAAGAGAAGCCGCTAAATTAAAAGCAATACTTCTGGTCTGCCAAATTACACAGTTTGCCAGACCAGAAATTCGAATTAATTGGTTGCTTTTTGACGCTCTTCTATAATTTGGTCCAAAAGGAAAAATGGGTCTGTGTAAAAAGGATGGACTGGAGGCCATGTCACCTTAACAATCGAGGAAAGCAAGAACTGTTTTTGCTGTGAAGTATATTTGCTGGAAGAGCTTCGCGGTAAATCGCCATTTTTAGCAAAAACAAAATTCCATTTGTTTTCAAAAGAAAATAGATTTACGGCCAATAGATCAAATCCGCCAACTACAAGACATGTTGTTTTTAATTTACTATTATCGGGAAGGTTCACATCTCTACAATCGCTTGCATCGCATTGAGCGGTTGCCACATATTCACCGGTTTCGAGCCTTTTAACGCTATTACTTTGTAAAGATTTGGATTCAACAAGAAATTCTATTCCTCGGTAAACAATGGCAAGATCTCCCTTTTTTCTTCGATCATGATCATCATATTTGACAATGTCCCCTATTTTTTCGGATCTGGAAAAAAGCTTCCTTAACTTTACTTCGGCAATATATCCCAACAATACGCCTCTCAAACTAGGAGTTTCATCCACTAATTGCGTGAGTTCCTCTTCCGATAGTTCCCACCTTTCTAAAATGCTGCGAGGTTGCGATTTAATTGCCATGAGAATCCTCTGTATTGTTTTAATAATATGGATTTCATCATAGCATGGATCGCTTAAAATGAAACCTCATTGGATGTTATCCCCGCGGTGCAATTTACCTCGCACCGCGGGGATAAAGATCTAAAATCACCCTTTCTTCACAATGATCGGCATGTACAGGTAGAAGAGTTGATTGTCCACCCAGACATCCAGATTCGAGAAGGCGGTAATACATTTTCCCGGTGCAGCAATTGACACTTTATTGTGCAGCCAGCGATTGATATTACCTTGAATTAATCCGGTAATGACAATGGTACCGTTGGTATCGGGTGCGAAGTCACCCAGTTGCCATGTCGCGGTAGCCTGATTTCCGGGTCCCAGTACAAAGGAGGAGCTGGGCGGATCGGTCGCCAGGATGGTCACATTGGCGGGAAGGACATCGGTCACGACGGCCCCCATGGCCGCCAGATTGCCGTCGTTAGTGTAATTAATGGTGTAGACAATCTCCCGGCCCAGATGGACCACGGAATCTGGGGTCCACTGATTGA
The DNA here is from genome assembly GCA_964501335.1 of uncultured Anaerolineales bacterium. Lineage (GTDB taxonomy): Bacteria > Chloroflexota > Anaerolineae > B4-G1 > SLSP01 > CAZCTC01. The sequence continues at coordinate 96,628 of CAZCTC010000003.1, forward strand.
GCTTCAGAATGGCCATTTCCGTAAAGATCTGGGTAGAACGCAGTACCCGACGTGTAGCGAGGGGTTGTTGGGCATCGGCAACGACCGTATTGGTGATAAATCCTCCATAACCGGGCGTGGTGGCGGTGATTATCCCCTCCCAGATCTGCCCGGGAGCCAGATCGCCCACATACCATTCCACAACGGGAGCCTCAACCCGCGAAGGAGCAAAAGAAGAATCGTTGTAGATCATGCCTGTCGGCATCACATCCATCAGAGTCAGCTTATTGATCGGATTGGGATCTGTGTTCTGGCATTGAATTCGATAGACAATGCGATGATTGATCACATTGAGCGGTTCCGCTGTTTTAGTCAAAATCAGCGTACGGGAAGCAACTTCGCCCACGGTGACCTGGGTCAACAAAGAGGCATAGGCCGGCGTAACTCCATCCGCCGCAATGAGGGCGTGATTGTACAGTTGCACATACCCTTCCAGCACCCGCACCCGAATCTGGAGATACGCATCTCGATTGCCGGGACCGACATCGCCCACATTGAACAGCAAAACGTTGTTGGCAACGGTGATCGGTTCCAGGCTGGCAGTGATGAATTGAACGCCTGCCGGCAAAAAATCGTAGACCTGAGCATCCACGGCCACGGCATTCAGCACGGCATTGGAATAGGCCAGCGTATAGGTGATTTCGTCGCCGGAAGCCGGATGGGAATTATTGACGCTTTTGGCAATGCCCAGTTCTGGATATCCAATGGGGCTGAGCATAACAGGGGCATTCCAGGAAAGCGCCTCTAAATCGGGCGGTGACATCAACCAAAAAGAAAGCAACAGAATCACAACAGCTACGGTCGACGGCAGCAGTTTCAAGACATTTCGGAAAAAACGGGACATCATACACGCTCCTTGTAAAATAGGAATTAGAGATGAGAAAGTTGCAATTGAGGCCAGATATCCAGGCCGGGATTCATATTAAATCAGGCGAGGTCCCCCACTCTACGACTTGTCCCGTTTCCATGCGGCCGCCCTGGCTTCAATTGCCGAAGAGCAAACCATTCCAGTATAACCCGAACCCCGGCATCTGGAAAATGGGAAAACAGTCCGCTTTTAAGATATCCACTCAGAAAAAAGCCGGCCGAATTTGACGCCAAAAGCAAATTGGATACAATGAAGACAGGTCGGTTTAACCGGCAGCTTTTCTAACCCTCTCCGTTCCATAGGCGATAAAATATGGCAGACGAATCAGAATTGCTGGCGCAGATTGAAATGCTGAAGGCCCAACTGGCTGAGGCTCAAAATAATCCGGAACATTGGAAACTTCTCCGGCACATTTGCCATGATTTACGTTTACCCCTGACCTCCATCAAAGGTTATATCGATATCTTGCCTTTAATGGGACCGGTCAACGATACCCAAAAAGATTCTATGTTGAGGATCAAAAAGAATGTCCTCCGTATGACGGGCATGATCGACAATCTTTATGATCTGGCCGTGCGCGGAGATGGCCAGCTTCAGCTCAAGATGGAAACTGTGCCGGCTCTCGAAATCATTCGAGAGGCTCAGCCGGAGCTGGAAAAGATGGTTGTGGAACGGCAACATACCCTGACCTGGTGTCTTCCCGACTCTTTGCCGGCTCTCAACATTGATCGCAAGCGCATGGTACAAATGTTCAAGATCCTGGTCGAAAATGCCAGCTGGTACACTCCGGTCGGCGGTCAAATCACCGTCAGTGCTGAAACGGTCGAGGATCATATCCATTTTGCGGTTCAAGATAACGGTATCGGTATCCCGGAAGAAGACCGCCCTCGCCTCTTCGTGGAACTGCTTTTCCGAGGGGATTCACAAATCGTGCGGGAACAGGCCGGATCCGGCCTGGGGCTTTACATGGTACGGATTTTTGCGGAAACGATGGGAGGCAGCTGTGGCGTGGAATTCCCTGAGGAAGGCGGCTCTCGTTTCTGGTTTGATCTACCTCAAGCTTCTGGCTGATTTCATCTCACTGAAAATAAAAAACGTCTTTTCGCGCGCCCTCCTCAAGGGCGCGCGAAAAATTTTCCCCCTGGCCCCCGGTCTCCCCACCCTGGCATAAACTCAACCGATTACCTTGAGCTTTTACAATTTCATGATACACTAATTACTCGCGTTTTCTTGTTTGAATGTACAACCAACCCGGAAGATGCAAGAGGAAAATACAATGAACACCGATTTATCTCGACCGCCTTGGGAAACCCTTGTAGATTTATTGCAATGGCGCGGTCAACACCAACCGGATCAGTGCGCCTATACCTTTTTAAATGAGCAGGGAACGGAAACCGACCGGATTACTTACGGCGAACTTGATTTGCAGGCCCGGGCGATCGGAGCAACGTTGCAAGGCCGTGCCGAAATAAATGCGCGGGTTGTATTGCTCTTCCCCCCCGGGATTCCTTATGTTGCAGCCTTCTTTGGGTGCCTCTATGCCGGCGCAATGGCGGTGCCGGCCTATCCACCCCGGCCGGACCGCATGGATCCTCGCCTGGTGGCCATGACGGCCGATGCGGTTTCGACGCTGGCGCTCACTAACCTCAAAATTCCGACGCCGGCGGCTCTTTCCAGCCTGACCTGGATCGATACGGACGGGATTTCTTCTGCTGCCGCTGAGAGCTGGAGCCCGCCGGCCGTGACGGCAGACTCGCCGGCTTTTTTGCAATACACCTCCGGCTCTACGGCTGTTCCTAAAGGTGTTATGCTTACTCACGGCAATCTTCTCACCAATCTGGCCTGGATCGAACGCAGCTTCGGCCTCACCCCTCATACCCGTATGGTTTCCTGGCTGCCACCTTATCACGATCTGGGACTGATCGGGGGAATTCTGGCCCCGCTCTATTCCGGATTCCGCGTCACGCTCCTTTCTCCTTCTACCTTCATTGAAAATCCCTTGATCTGGTTGCAAACCATCTCCTGCGAAAAAGCCGATATCAACGGCGGTCCCAATTTCGCCTACGACCTTTGTGTCCGGCGCACTACCCCGGAGCAACGAAAGGCCCTGGATCTGAGCAGCTGGGAGCTGGCCTTTAGCGGATCGGAGCCAATTCGTGTAGAAACACTGGCGCGTTTCGCCACTGCTTTTGAAGTTTCCGGCTTCCATCGCCGGGCTTTTTATCCAGCCTATGGACTGGCTGAAGCCACGTTAATGGTCACCGGCGTAAAACGTGGAAAAGGAGCCACTACACGCTCCTTTACCCCCTCCAGCCTGGGTCAGGGGCTACCAGTGGCCGCAGAGACCGACTCACCTGAAAGCCGTACGCTGGTCGGTTGCGGATTCCCCCTTCCCGATGAAACGTTGCTCATTGTCCATCCTGAAAGCCGCCGGCCCTGCTCACCGCCCGAAATCGGCGAAGTCTGGCTGGCCGGCCCCTGTATCGCCCAGGGTTACTGGAACCGTCCAGAAGCCACCCGGGAGACATTTCAGGCTCAACTGGCCGACGGCAGCGGGTCTTTTCTCCGTACCGGCGATTTGGGCTTTATCCTGGAGGGCGAACTCTTTCTCACCGGCCGGATTAAGGATCTGATCATTATCCGGGGGCGCAACCATTATCCCCAGGATATAGAGCTGACCGTAGAAAAGAGCCATCCCGCCCTGGAACCGGGAACCGGTTGCGCTTTTTCCGTCGATGTGGCCGGGGAGGAACGGTTAATCGTGGTTTGCGAGCCCCGGCCCTCGGCTGAACTCAAGCTCGCCGCCATCAGCGCAGCGGTGCGGCGGGCTATCATTGCCGAACATGAAATCCAGTTGCACGCCCTGATCCTGATCCGTCCCGGCACTATTCCAAAAACGGTCAGCGGCAAGATTCAGCGCCGCATCTGCCGCCAGCAATATCTGGAGGGGCGGTTGGAGCTGGTGGGCAGCAGTGAGCCGGAAGAGATCCCGGCTTCAGCGGAGATAGCACCGCCCACCCTGGCTTCCCATGACGCGGCCGGCCGGCGGCAGTGGCTGCTTAACTATTTGCCCTATCGAGCCGCTCAAATTCTGCGTTGCCCAATAGAACAAATTCATTTTCACGACACTTTCTCAGCTTTGGGATTGGATTCCCTGCAATCGGTGGAATTTCAACATGATCTGGAAACGGCCCTGGGGATCAAACTGCCGGCCTTTTTCTTTCTCCATAACCTGACCCTGGCTCAATTGATCGATCAGATCCTGGAGCTGCGGGAAACGTCCCCGACCGAAGAGCCGATCATCCCAGCGCCGCCGACTCCGGACAACAGTTATCCCCTGGCTCCGGGAGCCGAAGCGCTCTGGTTCCTGCACCAACTGGCCCCTGAGAGCCATGCCTACACGATTGCCCAGGCGGTACAGATCCCAGCACCGATCTATCTTCCGGCATTTCAGCAGGCGCTGGAACGGTTGGTCCAGCGCCATCCGGCACTGCGAACGACCTTTACGGCTCCCGACGGTACGCCGTTGCAAAAAATCAACCCGTTTTTAGCCCCCGGCTTCTACATCGAAGATGTTTCAACCTGGACGGAGGCAGCCTTAAAGGAGCGCCTGAATGCTGAAGTCGTGCGGCCCTTTGACCTGGAACATGGCCCTTTGTTACGGCTATACCTTTTCCGCCGGGCCGATAATGATTATGTGATGCTGTTAACGGTCCATCACATGGTGGCCGATTTCTGGTCGCTGGCTTTGCTGGCCCGCGAACTCGGAGAGCTTTACCCGGCTCTCTGCCGCAATGAAACGCCCGACCTTCCTCCCCTTACGGTGGATTATCCCGGCTACGCGCTCTGGCAGCTGCGGGAATTGAATACCCTGGCCGGCGAAGATCTCTGGCATTACTGGAAATCCCATCTGACCGGCAAACCAATGGTGCTGGACCTGCCCATGGATTATCCCCGGCCGCCGGCCCAGACTTACGGCGGCGCAACCGAAAGTCTTACGCTGTCGCCTGAATTGACCCGGGCCCTGAAAAAACTTGGCCAGGAACAGGGAGTAACGCTTTACACGACGCTGTTGGCGGCCTTTGAAGTGTTGCTCTATCGCTATTCAGGTCAGGCTGAATTCCTGCTCGGCTCACCGACCGCCAACCGTACCCGGGCCGAACTGGCTTCGTTGTTCGGCTATTGCGTCAATCCGGTGGTACTCGCTGCCGACATGACCGGCAATCCGACCTTTTTGAATCTGCTGACCCATACCCGCACAGAGGTATTGGAAGCCTTTGCCCATCAGAGTTACCCTTTTGAACGATTGGTCGAACGGCTCCATCCCCCTCGCGATATCAGCCGCTCCCCCATCTTTCAGGTGCTGTTCACCCTCCAGCAATCTCCCCTGCCGGAGCTGGCGCTCCTGCCGGGACTGGCCGTCAATCAACCCGATCTGGAAATCAGGCTGGGAGGATTGCCGCTGCGCGCTTTCCCCCTGGAGCAACCAACGGCTCAGTTCGATCTGGGATTGACCGCTGCGGATATCGGATCCAGGCTGGCTCTGACCCTGCAATACAATCGAGATCTTTTTGCACCGGCTACTATCCGGCAAATGCTCCGTCATCTTCAACACCTGCTTTCCGAAATTGTGTCGGCGCCGCAAACTCCGGTCGATCGACTCCCGTTGTTGCCGGAGTCGGAACGCCGCCAATTGCTCCATGAATGGAATCAGACCTTCCAGGCGCTCCCCGCCGAAATCAGCCTGCCGGCCCTTTTTGAACGTCAGGCCTCAAAGACACCGGAAGCGGTCGCTCTGGTCTTTGAGGATCAATCCCTGACCTACCAGGAGCTGGATCGACGGGCTACCCTGCTGGCCGGGGCTTTGCGATGCCGGGGGGTCGGCCCTGAAGTCAAGGTCGGGATTTACCTGGAGCGTTCGGTGGATCTGGTGGTGGCATTACTGGGCGTTCTCAAAGCCGGCGGGACGTATATTCCCCTCGATCCCTTTCAACCGGCGGCGCGTCTGGCCTTGATCCTGGAGGATGCCCGGCCCGCGCTCATTTTGGTCCATAGCGATGGCCTGGACCTGCCGGCCGGGGAAGCCCGGCTTCTTCATATCCACGATCTGGACCCGGAATCGATAACGGTTGCGCTTCCCACAATCCATCCCGACCAGCTGGCCTACATTATCTACACCTCCGGCTCGACCGGTCGGCCCAAAGGCGTGCAGATCGCGCACCGTTCCGTGGTCAACTTCTTGCTTTCCATGAAGGCGGAATTGGAGATTGCCTCGCCGGAGGTTTTCCTGTCGCTGACCACGCCGTCTTTTGACATCGCCGGCCTGGAAATTTACCTCCCGCTGATCTGCGGCGCCAGAGTCGTTATGGTCCCCCGGTCCATTGCCATGGACGGCCCCCGACTGGCGGCCCGAATTGCGTCGGCCGATATTACGTTGATGCAGGCCACGCCGGCCACCTGGCAGCTGCTGCTCGATACCGGCTGGAAGGGCCGGCCGAATTTGAAAGCGCTGTGCGGCGGCGAGATGCTTCCCCGCGATCTGGCCACGGCTTTGCTGGAACGGGTCGGCCGGCTGTGGAATATGTACGGACCGACCGAAACGACGATCTGGTCGGCGCTTTATCCTGTGACCGCCGGAACCGGAAAAGTTCCCATCGGCTATCCCCTTGCCAACACGCAACTCCATGTGCTCGATGCCGCCCTGAATCCGGTCCCCATCGGCGTTGTCGGCGAACTCTACATCGGCGGTGTGGGCCTGGGACGCGGCTATTTTGAACAGCCCGGTCTCACCGCCTGGAAATTCATTCCCGATCCCTTTGCGCCTCAACCGGGAGCCCGGCTCTACCGCACAGGCGATCTGGCGCTGCGCCGGCCGGCCGGCTATCTGGAATTCGTCGGCCGCGTCGATTTTCAGGTCAAGATTCGCGGCTTTCGCATTGAATTGGGAGAAATAGAGACGGCGCTCAATCAATACCCCGGCCTCCATCAAGCGCTGGTCATCGTTGAAGGCAAGAGCCCCGATGAAAGCCGGCTGATCGCCTATCTGGTTCCTGAACACCGGCCGACTCCCACCAGCCATGAAATACGGGATTTTCTTAAGGGCCGGTTGCCGGATTATATGATCCCCTCCGCTTTCATCTATCTGGATGCCCTGCCGGTGACGCCCAACGGCAAGCTCGACCGGCAGGCCTTGCCCCATCCTGATACCAGCCAGGCCCTTCCCGAAGAGGTGATTTCTTTGCCGCAGAGCGATCTTGAACGTCGCATTGCGGCTATCTGGCAAAAAGTGCTTCAGGTTGAAAGCGTCAGCCTCTATGACAATTTCTTCGACCTGGGCGGTCATTCCCTGCTCATGGCGCGAGTCCATGCCCTGATGCTGCGGGCCGGCTTCCCGGAATCCCTGAGCATGGTCGATCTTTTCCAATACCCTACGGTGCAATCTCTGGCTCAGCATCTCAGCCGGTCTGCCCCAGAGGAAGTGTCGTTGCCGGTTCCTTCCGGTCCGGCGACCTCGACCGTGGATCAGGCCATCGCTATCGTCGGTCTGGCCTGTCGCTTCCCGGGAGCCGCGGACTGGCCGACCTTCTGGGAGAATTTGACGGCCGGAGTGGAATCGATCACTTTCTTTTCTGAAACCGAATTGATAGCCGAAGGCATTTCCCCCGAACTACTGCAAAACCCCGATTATGTCAGGGCCAGCGGTGCGCTCACCGACATCGATCGGTTCGACGCTCAATTTTTCGGCTACAGCGCTAAAGAAGCCGCCTTGCTCGACCCTCAACACCGCCTTTTCCTGGAACAAACCTGGAAGGCCCTGGAAGATGCCGGCTATAATCCCGAAACTTATCCCGGCCGCATCGGTCTCTTTGCCGGCGTGAGCCTGAATTCCTATCTCTACAACAATCTACATTCTCATGCCGACCTGCGGGAATTCGGCGGGGGCTACCATCTGATGGTGGCCAGCGACAAGGATTTCCTGGCTACCCGGGCCTCCTACAAACTGAACCTCAAAGGTCCCAGCCTGACGGTCCAAACGGCCTGCTCGACATCTCTGACGGCCGTGCATCTGGCCTGCCAGAGTCTGCGAGCCGGCGAGTGCGAGATGGCCCTGGCGGGCGGGGCGTCGGTGCGGGTCCCCCATCGTGTCGGCTATCGCTATCACGAAGGGATTGTGCTTTCTCCCACCGGACATTGCCGCGCTTTCGATGCCCGGGCCCAGGGCACGGTGATCGGAAACGGGGTCGGTGTGGTGGTTCTGAAATCCCTGGCCCGGGCGCTCGCTGAGGGTGATCATATCTACGCGGTGATCAAAGGAACGGCCTTGAACAACGACGGCTCCCTTAAAGCCGGCTACACGGCTCCCAGTCTGACTCAGCAGGCGGCTGTGATCGCTGCCGCGCAGGAAAATGCCGGCGTCGCGCCGGAAAGCATCACCTATGTCGAAGCGCACGGCACCGGCACCCCGGTAGGCGACCCGATCGAGATCGCGGCCCTGACTCAGGCTTTCCGCCGGCAGACGCAAAAAACCGCTTTCTGCGCCCTCGGTTCGGTCAAGACCAATATCGGCCATCTGGATGCCGCAGCCGGGATCGCCGGCCTGATCAAGACAGCTTTGATGCTTTCTCATGCCCGGATCCCGCCCAGCCTTAACTTCGAGCATCCCAATCCGCAAATCGACTTTGCCCACAGTCCCTTCTTCGTCAATACGGAACTGACACCCTGGGAGCCGACGGACGGGCCGCGGCGCGCAGGTCTCAGCTCTTTCGGGATCGGTGGCACCAATGTCCATGCCATTCTTGAAGAGGCTCCCCCGGTTACCCTACGTGATCGGGCCCGGCGACTGCAACTGTTCCTGCTTTCAGCCCGCGAGGAGAGCGCCCTGCAAACCGCGGCGGAGCGGCTGTCACGCCATCTGGAGGCCCATTCCGGAATTTCCCTTCCCGACGTTGCCTATACGCTTCAGGTGGGCCGGAAACGTTTCTCCCATCGCCGTTTTGTCGTGGCCCATACTCGTGAGGAAGCCATCCGACAGCTCTCGGATCAGGAACCGGCCGGCAGGGCCGTCCATAAAGCCCAGGATCGCCCGGTAGCTTTTATGTTCACCGGACAGGGCGCTCAATATGTCAATATGGCGCTGGAACTCTATCAGACCGAACCTCGCTTCCGGGAAACTGTTGACTATAGCTGTGACTATCTGATGCGCACGACCGGGCTGGATCTGCGTAGAGCCCTTTATCCGGTCGACGACGAGCGAGACATGGCGGAACAACGGCTCAAGCAAACCGAAATAACTCAGCCGGTCCTTTTCATTGTGGAATATGCGCTGGCGCAACTCTGGCTCAGTTGGGGCATCCGGCCGCAGGGCCTGATCGGTCACAGCCTGGGCGAGTATGTGGCCGCCTGTCTGGCCGGCGTTTTCTCTCTGGACGATGCCCTGACGCTGGTTGCCGCCCGGGGGCGGTTGATGCAGAGCCTGCCGACCGGCGCAATGCTGTCGATCTCCCTCTCTGAAGCCGATGTACAGGCTCTTTTGCCCGATGCCCTGTCGCTGGCAACCGTTAACAGCCCCTCGCAGTGTGTAGTCTCCGGTCCGCTCGAAGTGGTCGAAGCGTTCCAGACGCTGCTGGATTCCCGGCACATTCGAAGCGTGCGATTGCAGACCTCGCACGCTTTCCATTCCGCCATGATGGAACCGATCCTGGCAGAATTTAAAGCCGTGATGGCGAAAACGTCTCGCAAGGCCCCTCAGATCCCCTTGATCTCCAATCTCACCGGCGGCTGGATTACCGCCGCCGAAGCGACCAGTCCGGATTACTGGGCAGACCATCTGCGCCGGACCGTCCGTTTTGCCGACGGGCTGCGCGAACTCCTGCGGCAGCCGGATTGGATCTTGTTGGAAATCGGGCCGGAAACGCTGGCCCGGCTGGCCCTGCGCCATCCGGACCGCCGGCCCGAACAGCCGGCTTTGGCCTCGCTCCGTTCCGCCCGGGAGGTGCAATCCGACAGCGCTTTCCTGTTGACTACCCTGGGCCGGCTCTGGCAGGCCGGCGCTGCGGTGGATTGGGACGGCTTCCACGCCGGGGAACAGCGTCGCCGGCTTCCCCTGCCCACCTATCCTTTCCAGCGGGAACGCTACTGGATCGAGCCCCAGAAATCAACCGGGGCAACGACTGCTCCGACGGCAGTCACACCGGCACGCCGCCCGCCGGACAACTGGTTCTATGCTCCTTCCTGGCAACGGATGCCCGTCGCCTCCTTTGACATGGCTGCCCTGCCCGAACGCTGGCTGATTTTCGGCGATCCGGCTCATGTGGGAAGCGAATTGGAACGCCGGCTGGAGGCGGCCGGCCGCGATACCGTCCGGGTCTGGGCCGGCCCACAATTCCAATCCGCAGGGGACCGGGACTACACGGTACAACCGGATAAACTTGAAGATTATCTGGCCCTGCTGCGCACCCTGAAAACTGCCGGCTGGCTTCCCGATGTCGTTATCAGCCTCTGGGATCTGACGGATGAGAATCTTCCGGGTTGGGAAACCGGCTTCTATCGCCATTTTTATCTGCTTCAGGCGCTCGGCCGTCAGATCACTTCCCGGGTGCAGCTGTTGAGCGTGACGAACGGCACTCAGGCAGTTTGGGGAACGGAAAGACTCTCTCCCGAGAAGGCTGTGGCTCGCGGCCCGCTGGCGGTCGCTGAACAGGAATATCCCCAGCTGCAATGCCGCAGCGTGGATCTGGTCTACCCCTCCTTGCCGGCTGAACTGCCGGCTCTTGTGGAGCAAATCCTGGTTGAGGTGACCCTCCCGCCGGCTCCGGTAGTTGCTTATCGAGGCTCGCATCGCTGGCTGCAAAGCTTCATCTCCACGCCGTTGGTAAAACCGGCTCTCCTGGCCGCCCGGCTGAAAAACAACGGCGTCTACCTCGTTACCGGTGGTTTAGGGGGCATTGGGTTGGCGCTGGCGCAACGGCTGTTCGCTTCGGCGCAGGCCCGGCTGATCCTGGTCGATGCACTGACGCCGGTCAGCGATTCCCGCAAGGCCCATCAAGTGCAGCAGTTGCTGGATGCCGGCGCGGAGCTGCTGATCGAACAGGCCGATGTGACGGATGCGACTCAAATGCAGGGTGTGGTGGCCCGTTCCCTGGCGCGCTTCGGCCGGATCGACGGCGTCTTCCACGCTGCCGGGGCGCCTGGTGGCGGGGCCTTCGCCCTGCGCACCCCCGATCAAATTGAAAAAGTGATGGCGCCCAAAGTAAACGGCACCCTGGCTTTGGATGCCGCTCTGGAAGGGATTTCTCTGGATTTCCTGGTGCTCTTTTCTTCCATCAATGCCGTCGTCGCCCGGGCGGGACAGGTCGATTACTATGCAGCCAATGCCTTCCTGGATGCCTTTGCCCAGGCCCGCAACCACCGCCATCCCGGCAGCACTTTGAGCATCAACTGGGAAACCTGGCGACAGATCGGCATGGCGGCTGAGCTGGCGGCTCGACAGATGCCGGCGTTAACTCACCCGCTGCTGGGAAACCGGCTTTCTACGGGGAGCGAAACGGATATCTACAGCCTGAAACTCAGCCCGCCGCGCGACTGGCTTCTTTACGAACACGGCGTGGTCGGCAAGGCCACGCTTCCCGGCACTACCTATCTGGAAATGGCCTGGGCGGCTTTCGCTCAGAGCGGCGGAACCATGCCGGTTGAGTTTCAGGATGTCTATTTCCTCACGCCGCTGATCCTGGAAAACGACGAAGAGCGCGAGGTCCATATTTTGCTGGAACGGCAGGGCTCGCAGACATCCTTCTCTATCATGAGCCGGCGTGATCCCGAAGAAACGGGCTGGTACGAACATGCCCGCGGTAAGATCGTTCCGGTGTCTGCAGAGACCGTAGCCTACTGGAATCTGGCTGAAATCGAGGCCCGTTGCACCCGGGGCGAACGAATTGATCCGCTGAGTGCAGATCGGATGGGCGCCTTCGAACTGAAACGGAAAACGCTTACCTATGGCCGGCAACCCGACGGGATGCCCCGCGACGTGCCGGCCCTGCTGGTCGCCGAAGCCGCTGCCCCGGAACGCCGTATGGCTTTCGGCCCTCATTGGTATGAGGGGTTGAAATGGGTCAAACTGGGAGATCGGGAAGGGCTGGCCGGCTTTACGCTGCCGGAATTTTTTGCCGCTGAATGGCACACCTTCACCCTGCACCCGGCTCTGTTGGATTTCGCCACCAGCTTCCTGCGGCTCTTCCAGAGCGCCGGTAGTTATCTGCCGCTGGCTTACCGGCGGTTGCGACTACTGCATCCGCTCACCGGGCCTTTTTACAGCTATGTCCGCTATCAAGCCGGGCAGGATCAGGAAGATGCCTTGAGCTTTGATGTGGCGATTTTCGATGCCGCTACCCGAGAAATCCTGATCGAAATCAGCGGCTTCTCCGTGATGAAAGTCGAAGATGTCGGCAAACTCAATGCTTTATCCCATGCCCGCCCGGCGCCTCCGGCGCTGAGCCGGATCGATTCTCGCGCCGGTGGAGAATTTTACCGGAAACTGCAACAGGAACTTGACGAAGGCCTTGCGACTGAAGAAGGGTTGGAATCCCTGGAACGAATCTTGAACAGTCGGCTCGGCCAGGTCATTGTTTCGCCCCGTGCCCTGGAAGTTCGATTGGAAGAATCCCGGACCCGGCCTTTGGTTACCATCCAGGAAAATGCGACTGCTTCGCTTCACTCCCGGCCGGCTTTACAGACGCCCTATGCCTCGCCGCAGAGCAAAATCGAGCAACATCTGGTAGAAATCTGGCAGGCTGTTCTGGGCGTTGCACCGATCGGCATCCACGATAATTTCTTCGAGCTGGGCGGCGATTCTTTGCTGGTGACCCAGATCCACAGCCGGATTCAGGATACCTTCGGCAAAGAGTTGTCCATTGCAGCCTTATTGCAAAATCCTACCATTGCCCGGCTGCAAACGCTCCTGACGGAGTCCGAAACGCCGCCCGGACAGAATGTGGTCGAAGAGATCGCCCGCCGCAGCGACAAACAGAAAGCCGCCTTTAAAAAATTCGGCAGGAAATAATGGCTTATGAGGTTAATCCTGAAAACGTGAAAAAAGCCTATGTTTTGGCGCGCTTCAGAAAGCGCGCCAAAACATAAACAAAAAGCTCTCTTCCCATTCAGCGCATCGTTTTTTGTCAGGCAAGAGTTCTTTGCGGGGCGTTGAAAACAAGCTGCACAGCATGAAAGGAGACCCAATGACCTTAGATCCTGAAATCACCGAAACCGGTCCCGAGCCCATCGCGGTTATCGGCATGGCCGGCCGTTTCCCCGGCGCCGACAATATACAAAAATTCTGGGAAAACATCCGCGACGGCGTCGAATCGATCACCTTTTTTACCCACGACCAGTTGCGCGAGGCCCATATCGAAGCCGGTCTGCTCGAACAACCCGGCTTCGTGGGCGCCGACGGCATCATTGAAAACATCGAAGCGTTTGATGCGGCCTTTTTCAACTATACGCCGCGCGAGGCTGAGATCATGGACCCCCAACACCGGCTCTTCCTGGAATGCGCCTGGGAAGTGCTGGAACAGGCCGGCTATGATTCCGAGCAATATCCCGGGCGCGTCGGAGTCTTCGGCGGCGCCGGCCTGAGCAGCTACCTGCTCCGCAATATCATGGGCAATGCCCGCGCCAAAGCCGGCATCTCCACCTTTCAGACCCTGTTGGGAAACGACAAAGACTTTGTCGCCACCCGGGTTTCCTATAAATTGAACCTCAAAGGGCCCAGTATGGCGGTGGCCACGCTCTGTTCCTCGTCGCTGGTCGCGATCGATCTGGCCTGCCGCAGCCTGTGGACCTATCAATGCGACATGGCGCTGGCCGGAGGGGTTTCCTTGCAGGTCTCCCGGGGCGATACCTATTTCTATCAAGAGGGCGGCATCGGCGATCCTACCGGCCACTGCCGGGCCTTCGATGCCGACGCCCGCGGTACGGTGAGCGGAAGCGGTCTGGGAATCGTGGTCTTAAAACGGCTCAGCGAGGCGCTGGAAGACGGGGATCACATTCACGCCGTCATCCGCGGCTCTGCCGTCAACAACGACGGTGCGGATAAAATCAGTTACATTGCGCCGCGGCTGGAAGGCTACATGGAAGCCGTCATCGAGGCTCAGGAGATGGCCGGCATCCACCCCGAAACGATCACGATGCTGGAAGCGCACGGCACCGGCACCGAGATGGGCGATCCGGTTGAAGTGGCCGCTTTGACTCAGGCCTTTCGTTCACGCGGTGCCACAGAAAATCAATATTGCGCCCTGGGTTCGGTGAAGCCCAATATCGGCCATCTGGTCACCGCCGCCGGGGTTACCAGCTTTATTAAGGCCGTCCTGGCTCTGGAAAATCAAACCCTGCCGGCCAGCCTGAACTTTGAACGGCCTAATCCCCGGATCGACTTTGCCGGCAGCCCTTTTTTCGTCAATACACGCACCCGGCCCTGGCCCCGCCCGGCCCAGGTTCCGCGGCGAGCGGGGGTCAGCGCCTTTGGAATCGGCGGCACCAATGCCCATGTTATCCTGGAAGAAGCGCCCGCCGGCCGGCCTTCCGATCCGGCCCGGCCCTGGCAATTGTTGATCCTTTCCGCCCGCACCGAAAGCGCCCTGGAACAGCAAACTGAAAATCTGCGCCGCTATCTGGAAGAACATCCGGCTGCCGATCTGGCCGATGTGGCCTTCACCTTGCAGGTGGGACGGCGGGCCCTTTCCTGCCGGCGGGCTCTGGCCTGCGAAAGCCGCACAGCCGCTCTGGAAGCCCTGCGAGCCGGCGATCCGCAACGGCTCTTCACCCGGTTGCAGGTAGCACCCGACCGTCCCGTTGTCTGGAACCTCACCGGACGGCTTGAAATTCCGGCCGGCAGCGTCGGGGAACTCTATCGCGGCCATGCGGCTTTTCATGAATTGCTGGATCAAACCGTTGCGGAATGTCCGCCGCTGGTCCGTGAAGGCGGGCGCGATTGGTTGACCACAGGCCTTGCAACTTTGCGAGAACCGTTCCCGGCGGCCGCACTGGTTGCTCTGGAATATGCGCTCAGCCGTCTCTGGCTCGACTGGGGTCTGAAGCCGCAAAAACTACAGGCGACCGGCCGCGGCCTTTTCACCGCTGCCGTTCTCGCCGGCACCATGTCCCTGTCCGAGGCGCTCGATCTTGCCCTGGCGGCGCCGGAGCTTTTCCCCGGTCGGCTTTCGCGTATCGCCCTCAAGGAACCGCAGCTTGAATGGCTCCACCCGGAGAGCGGCATTCCGCTTACCGGAGCCGAAATCCGTCGCCCTGAATTTTGGTTGCAAACTCTTTCGGGCAGCGGGAGGGTGACCGGGGAGCCGTCCGGTTTGCCGGTTCTCTCTCCGTTGGAGGCACTAACGGAAGCCGCACTCTGCGCGACCTGGGGGCGGCTGTGGACCGCTGGCGTCCCCCTTAACTGGCAGGAAATCCACAAAGGTGAATATCGACGGCGGCTGGCCCTGCCGACCTATCCTTTTGAGCGGCGGCGCTACTGGATCGAACCGGATCGCCCGCAAATCGAGACCCAACCCCCGGCTTCTCGCATCCCGGAGCGCGAGCCCCAACCCCCGGCTTTGCTCTGGTCGAAACCGCCGGAAATGGAATCGGATGAATCCAACGAAGTCGAAGCCGACCAACAGCAAATAGACGCCCTGGAACAACGACGGCAGGAACTCAACCGGCGGAATCAACTGTTACGCCGCCGCGTCTGAACCCGGTTCCCGGAATGCCCTCTTAAAGGAATGTTCAACCATGACACTTGAAACTCAAGACACCGGTATTGGAATTGCCGTCATCGGCATGGCCGGCCGTTTTCCCGGCGCCGACAACCTGACCGAATTTTGGGAAGCGCTTTGTGCCGGCACGGAAACCCGCACGCTTCTCACGGCAGCAGAACTTCAAGCCGCGGGGATTCCTGAGTCTTTGATCCAGGACCCCAATTTCGTCAACGTGGCCTTCAACATCAAGGATCCTTATGCCTTCGATGCCGGTTTTTTCGGCATCACCCCCCGGGATGCCCGGCTGATGGATCCGCAACAACGGCTGTTTCTGGAGCTGGCCTGGCAGGCCCTCGAACATGCCGGCTATGCAGCCGATCCCGGCCGTGAAAAAATCGGCCTCTATGCCGGTCGCGCTTTCAATGTCCACTTCGTCCACGCTCTGTTGAGCAATCAACTGGACATGGGGGATCTGATCCAGCTACAGACATTGAACGCGGAATTTGGGCTGGCACTTTGGACCGCTTACAAATTAAATCTGACTGGTCCGGCGGTGAATCTGCAGGCGGCCTGCGCTACGGGGCTCGTCGCCGTCCATGAAGCCTGTCAGGCTTTGCTTTACGACGATTGCCGGCTGGCCCTGGCCGGGGCCGTCTCACTGGATCTGGCCGGTCAGTGGGGTTATTACAGCTTGCCGGGCGGACATACTTCACCGGATGGAGAGTGCCGGCCGTTTGACGCCGGCGCTGCGGGAACCGTTTTCGGCAGCGGGGCCGGCATCGTCGTCCTCAAACGGTTGGAAGATGCCCTGGCCGACGGCGACACGCTCTATGCCGTCATTAAGGGTTCGGCCGCGGGCAATGACGGAGCCCTTAAGTCCGGATTTACCGTCCCTTCCGCCGAGGGTCAGGTGCGGACTATGCTGGAAGCTCTGGCCGCTTCCGGCGTTCCCGTTGAATCGATCTCTTATCTGGGAGTCCACGGTACCGGAACCACTGCCGGCGATCCGGTGGAAATAAAAGCGCTGGAAAAGGCCTACCGGACCGGGGGGCGAAAAGAACGCTGTCCTGTGGTTTCTACCAAGGGCCAGTTCGGCCATTCGGATGCCGCCTCCGGCATGTCCACGCTGTTGAGCGCTATTCTGGCGCTCAACCACCAACAGATCCCCCCGACTCTCAATTTCAAACAGCCCACCCCCCGGATCGATTGGGAGAAGAGCTCCTTTTATGTCAACACCACCCTGCGTCCCTGGGAAAATGTGCCCTTGCCGCGCCGGGCCGGCGTCAGCGCCTTTGGATTTGGCGGAGCCAATGCTCATTTAATCATCGAAGAAGCGCCGTTGCAAACGGCTATTCCTTCCGACCGTCCCTGTCAATTGCTGGTTTTTTCCGCTCAAACCGACTCGGCCCTGGAGCAGCTGGGAAAAGAACTGGCAGCCCATCTGGAAAAGGAACGGCCCAATCTGGCCGACGTGGCTTATACATTGCAAAAAGGCCGGCTGGCTATGAAATATCGCGGGGTGGCCGTCGGTCACACTGTAGAAGAAGCTCACAGCAAGCTTTTGACGGCAATAGAACAAAAATCCTACAGCGCTATCCGGGCCGAACAGGCTCCGGTGATTCTGCTGTTTCCCGGGCAGGGAAGCCAATATCCCCAAATGGGCCGGGAATTGTACGAAAGCGAACCGCTTTTTCGGGAAACCGTGGATGAGTGTCTGAATATTTTGCTGAAACAGGCCGGGCTCGATCTGCGTCCCATCCTCTATCCGGAACCCGGACAGGAAATCGCAGCGGCAGAGACGTTAACTCAGACACAGTTTGCCCAGCCGGCGCTGTTTGTTATTGAATATGCCCTGGCCCGGCTCTGGCTTGCCTGGGGCCTGCAACCTCGGGCCGTGATCGGCCATAGCCTGGGAGAATATACGGCCGCCTGTATAGCCGGAGTTTTCAGCCTGGAGGAAGCGCTGCCACTGGTTGCTTTGCGCGGTAAACTGATGCAGGCTCAGCCCCAAGGAGCCATGTTGAGCCTGGCGTTATCGCGGGAAGAGACGGAGGTTTTGATTTCTGCACCGGTGAGTCTGGCCGCTCACAATGCCTCCAATGCCTGCGTCGTTTCCGGTCCCGTAGAGGCCATTGCAACCCTGGAAGCTCAATGTAAAGAACGCCAGATTGCCTGCCAGCGGTTGCAGGTCTCCCATGCCTTCCATTCGGCTATGCTGGAACCGATGTTGGAACCGTTGGCCGAAGCCCTCGGTCATATCACCTGTCGGCCTCCGACGATCCCGATAATCTCCAATGTCAGTGGAGACTGGTTCCCTGCCGATCGGATCCCCGGGCCGGCCTATTGGATCGACCATACCCGCCGGTCGGTCTATTTTTCCGAGGGGCTACAACGCCTGCTGGAACTTCCCGGCGCTGTTTTTCTGGAAGTCGGCCCCGGCAATATCCTGGGCAAGTTGGTCCAACGGCAGGGAGCGGCCGGTCGGTCTGCAGTGATTCTTGAATCACTGCCGCGATGGCAGGAAGGCCGGTCGAATAGGGTCGTCATGCTGGAATCTCTGGGCCGGCTCTGGCAATTGGGCCTCTCCATCCAATGGGACAGGCTACACGACGGCGAAAAACGCCGCCGCATTCCCTTGCCTACCTATCCTTTTGAGCGGAAGACTTATAAGTTGCCGGGCGACGCAGGACGGATCTTATGGCAATTGCTGGCCGGAAAACAGAGTTTCAATCAGGAATCCCGGGCTGAAGAAAAAGGACTGGAGGCGGCGGCCCCGACAGAAAAGTCGGACCGGGTGGGAATGATTGCTCCCCGTAATGAACGGGAAAAAGTGCTGGTGGAACTCTGGCAGGAGATTCTGGGAATCGAGGAAATCAGCATTGACGACAATTTCTTTGAGCTGGGAGGCAATTCACTGTTGGCGGTTCAGCTGGGATTAAAGGCTCAAAGCCGGGGATTACAAATTGACCCACGCCGACTTTTTGAGTATCCCACCATCGCGGCGCTGGCCGACATCTAACGGCTGAGCCCGGCAAGTCGGGAGAAAAAGTCCATGTTTTTGCGGACTTTCTCAAGCCCGCGAAAATACGAAAAAGAAAAGGTCATTTTTCGGCGGCTTCAGAAAGCCGCCGAAAAATGAATAAAAAAATAACCCTTTCTTCCCATCCCGCGCGTCGTTTTTTACCAGGAAAGCACCCGTTGCGGGACGCGAAAACTATTTTTCATCTTTGCGAAGGAACAACCGCACAGGTCGAAAATTCCTCGCTTTTGTTACGGTCGCATCCTTACAATCACCGGCAAATAGACGCGCGGCGTCAAAACCGGAGGCGTCACGGCAGCATCGGTCAGGAAGACATTGAACTGCGCCAGCTCCTGAGCCGGCGTCATCGTATCCGTCATTTGAATGGTATTGGTGATTCCTTCCGCCCGCAGCCGACCGACCTGCCGCACCAGGAAATTCCGGAACCAGCCCCCTGATGTACTGGCCATTGCCTGGGTATAAGCTGCGGTGGGATTATAGGTATGGATCAAGGGGCCGAGCAGATAGTCGGTCGCATAATAATCGAGGGCAAAGGGATCGCGGCTGGCCATCAGCACATTTAACCGATAGGTACGTCCACTGGTGTTGCTGTCGGGATCGACCCAAACCGCATCGACCAGATCCAGATCTGCCCGGCGGATCCGGGCCATCTGCCGGCCGATCAATCCATACCGGGTGCTGGTATCGGTGCAGCTGTATCCGTTATCGCTCGGCCCGGTGAGCCAGCAGTGGACTTCAGAAACACCGCTGAAACGGTTGTTGTAATTGACCGTGCTCATAAAGCCCACGTAGTTTTTTACGGCTGCTGTCGCCCAGTGAGAGCCATGGCGTTTCAGGACCGGCACATTGATCATTTTCAAAGAAGCGGCATCGAAGGTCGAGCCGTTCCAAAGTCCATACCGCATACTGATTTGTAAGGCCGCGCCCCCGCAGTTAACTGCAAATTTAGGGTAGGAAAGCTTGGGATCGGCGGCATCAAGGACATAACCATCCGTCGAGTTGCCGGCATTGTAATCCGCCACAAAGACAGACCGCAACACCTTCCAATCACTAAAGCAGACATGATATCCCTGGCCGGCAAAGGCCTGGGCGACATCCTGATAGGATTGATCCTGGAACTGGGAATTATTCTGGCCGTTGGGATCGGCATACCAGTCGGCATTTTGTCCCTGAGGATTTTCGGCGATGATCACCGCGCCGGCAAAGCCGTCGGGATGTTGAGTCAAACGATAGATAAGCCCCTTGACGACATCCGTATTGGTTCCATAACGTCCCCCCCATTGATTGTTGACTTTGATGACGACGACATCCCGACCGGCAAAAAGGCCCTGAGGATGGGCCGCAGTTTTATAGAAATAGTCCTGATTGCTTTCCATGGAGGTAATCAAAGCATCGACGCCGGCATCGTGTAAGGCTTCGGCCGGGGTGACGCCGGCTGGAATGACGCCACCGTCAAGGGAGTAAGTCGGCGTCGGTATATGGGTAGCCACAAAAACGTTGGAGACGGCGGACGGAGAAGTCCAGGCGGGTAAGGTCGGCTCAATGGCCGGAGCGGCTCCTTCAACCGGCTTGAGATCGCCGACACTGCCTGGAAGAAGCACCAGACCGGCCAGTCCAATCCCATAGAGAAGCCACCAGCCCCAGCGCCGCTCCAGATGGAGCTTTCGCACCGCCATCCAACCGCCCAATAAGGCCCCCAGATAGGCAAGGAAGCTCAGCCCGGTGGCGGCAGCCGCGCGCTGACAGGGATAGACGGCCCGACTGGGGCGGGTTCCCGTACGTAGGGCAAACCAGAGCAGAGAACCGATGCCGAGAATCCAGAAACGCCAGAGGCTTTGATGGGGTTGGGAGAGATGATGGTCGTGATGGTGATGAGGTTGCCGGCAATCACCATGGCTTTGATCCGTTTCCATAGGACCTCCTTTTGTTTATGTTTTCGCGCGCATAAAAATGCGCGCGAAAACATAGGCATATAAAAAAGCTCCTGATTACCGAAAGTTCCCGACCTCGTACTCCTGCAACAGCTTGAGCCGACGCTTCCAGAAATCCACCTTTTTCGACATTTCTTCGCTTTTATCTTCTTTCAACAGCGCCTTTTCCGAATCCATCAGCAGACCCTCGTCGTTGTTGACCGCCAGGTTGGCAATGCGAGCCGCGTTGAGATCGTTGACATATTCTTCATACCGCAACTGAGCACGCATAAATTCCACCTCGGCCTGCGAGATCAAGTTAGCCAGGAGTTCTTCTTTGCTACGGTTAATGTGGGCCATGGATATTCTCCTTGTTAAAAAATTATAAAGGTCGGATCGGATACAAAGTACCTTCCGTAAATCCGCGTTCTCGATAATAGGGGCGCGTCCCGATGGCTGCAATCACCGCCATTTCTGCATAACCGGCCCCACGGGCCAGATCGGCCGCCGCATCCAAAAGGCGGGTCCCCCACCCCCGATGCTGAGCCCCCTGTTTGCGTTCCCCTAAAGCCTGGGCTGTGCCGTAGACGTGTAATTCGCGGATCATGGCAGCTTGCCGAATCTCGCCTAAAGCCGGCAGTTCATCACGCGGGGCCAGCGGCAATGAAAGCCGCAGGAAGCCGGCCAGCCGGCGGGCCGGGGTAAGATATTGCAGGAAATATTCTTCGGTCGCATCGGTGGTGTAATGAACGCTCTCCAGCGTCAGCTCTGTTTCTGCGGTAAACTCCTGCCCCCGTACCTCCCGGCAGCGAATACACTGGCAGCTTTTCCCCCTGGCTTTCATCAGGTTCTGTACCGTCTGGCGCAGGTTGCTCTGTTTGGTGCCGGCTACGATATAATCGGCCGGGATATCCCGCATCAGTCGGTTGATTCGGCAATAAGGCGGCACCATCTCTTTGCATTGGACCAGCAAGTCGGCCAGGGTCGATTCTTCGTACGGTTGATAGCGGCCGGCCTGCCATTCCTCGTAGAGCCCGGTGCCTTCCAGCAAAGAGGTCGGGTAGATCTTCAATTCGTCGGGATGGAGCGCCGGGTCGGACCATAAACGGGAGAAATCCTCCAGATCCGATTCCAACGTGGTACCGAAGAGGTTCGGCATCCAATGTAACACAATCTTAAAGCCGGCCAACCGCAGCAGCCGCACAGCCCGCCGTGTCTCCGCCATCGTATGCCCACGCCGGTTCAAGGTCAGAATCCGATCATCCAGGCTCTGAGCGCCGATCTGCACCTTGGTCACTCCCTGCCGACGCATCAACGTCACCTCGTCGGGCGTAATCAGGTCCGGTCGGGTCTCAATCACTAAACCCACATTGCGATGCGGGGCAGTCTCATTGTAAAGCAGCGCTTCCTGTAAAGTCGGTAATTCCACTTCATTCATAGCGTCGAAACACCGCCGTAGATACCAGTCACGATAGTCCAGCGGATAGTGAGACCAGGTACCGCCCAAAATCAGAAGTTCGATCTTATCGGTGGCATGGCCCAGAGCTTCCAGCGATGCAATTCGGCCGGCGGTCTGAGCATACGGGTCATATTTAAACTGCAAAGCACGCAAAACTCCCGGTTCACCGTTCAGGTAACTCTTGGGAGCGCCGCTCTGCGTGGGGCAGAAAAGACAATCGCCGGGGCACGGATAGGGTTCGGTGAGCACGGCCACCGGAGCCACCCCGGAAATCGTCCGCACGGGCCGGCCCAACAATTTACGTTCCAGGGATGGGTCCGGCTCCAGGGCCTTCTCTTCGACCAGGGCCCGATAAGCCTCGACCAGTTGCGGCTTGGCATAAAAAGTGCCGTTAGGCCGGGGATAGCGACGCAATAAAGGCGTCCAATCCCCTTCAGTGGGCTGCGGCGTCTCCTGGATGGCCTTGAGCAGGCTCATGACCAGGGATCGCTCGGCTGCTAAATCAATGGATGGTGGAATTCCGTGTTTTGCCATGGGGTGCATTATACCTTATCTTTGCTGCTGGGGGAGTTTTTATGCTATATTTTCGTGGTCCCGCCGGGGCGCGCGAAAATATAAACTAAAAATAATAAGGTATACTTACCCCCATGATGAATGCAGAAACGATACACCAGCTCAATGCGTTAAATCTGGAATTTTATACCGCCCTGGCGGATGCCTTCGCCACATCCCGGGGACCCAGCGAACCGGGCCTGGAACGCACGCTGGCCGATCTGCCTGCCGGCGTGCGGGTATTGGATCTGGGATGCGGTGCCGGTCGGGTGGCCGGTCTCTTGCCGCCCGGCAGCGAATATATCGCCCTGGACTTCTCGCCGGCTTTACTGGCCCTGGCCGGTGAGCAGGCTGCAAAAGCGGGGGTTCGGTCCCATATCATTCAAGCCGATCTGCTGGCTGATGATTGGCCGGCCCGGATTGAAGGAGTCTGCGACTGCGTGGTTTTGCGGGCTGTTTTGCATCACCTGCCGGGAGCTGAAAATCGACAGGCTGTACTGAATCGGGCCGCCGGACTGCTCCATCCTGAGGGAAAATTGATCCTGGCCAACTGGCAATTTCTGGATATTGAACGATTGCGACGGCGCATTCAATCCTGGTCAGAAATCGGATTGACCGAGGAACAGGTAGAGCCGGGAGATTATTTGCTGGATTGGCGGCGGGAAGGACAGGGATTGCGTTACGTTCATCTGGTAGATGAGGCTGAGACGCAAGCCCTGGCAGCTGCGGCAGACTTGCGGATAGTGGATCTTTTCCGCTCCGATGGAAAAGACAACCGATTGACTTTGTATGCTGTTCTAAAACACTAGAGAAGAAGGGCTTTTATTTATTTTTCGCGCGCCCCTACGGGGCGCGCGAAAAATAAGCAGATTTCTTACTGTACCACGCGATAAACCGTAGCCTGAGACTCTTGATAAACAATTTCCAGCTGCCCCGCATTGACCATAGCGGCAAACTTGGGCAATCCGGCCGGTAGCATATAGGCCCGTTCATACGGCGTCAGGATAATATAGCCCACATTGTAATGCCTTAGAATCTCCATCGCCCGCATCGGATTATCCGTATTGTAGAAATCCGTCACATCGGCCTGTCGTGCTTCGACCATGCCGGCCGGCATAACGCTGCGTTGCTGCACCTGATGCCAGCGCCAGCCTACAACGGAAGGCAAACCCGTATAAATACTGATTCGTCCCCCCCAGAGATATTCCCGTTCCCCCTGACCTTCCATAATGACCGGCGTTCCCGGCACATTTTCCTGAAGCCAACGGATCACCCGCCGATCGACTGCCAGCGAAATCTCTCCGCCGTGCTCATATTGCGTCACATAATCCATATAGGCCATACCGTTTAAGGTCCGGGGCGCATCGGGGCTCCAACGATCCTGGGCTCGCGCAGGAATGGCCAATGCCGGATAAAGCGCCGCGCCGAAAAGCAGGAAAGCAAAGATTCCCACAATCAGATCGTTAAAACGGAAGAAGAAGCGCTGTAGCCAGCCTCCCGCGGCAGTCTGACTGCTCTTTTCCCCGACAAAAGAGAGGCTCATGATCCGTTCGGCGGCAACTCCGGCTCCTAAGGCCAGCAACATCCAGACCTGGAGATAGAACTTAAAAACTGTATTCAGCCGGCCGATGTCGCCGGCCAATACAAAAAGCTCCACAAAGATCGAGAAGGCCATCGCCGTACCAATCCAGAACCACAGAATCCGCCGTCGAGGTGAGGTGCTTTCATCCAGAATGACCAGAGTCGCCGCCAATCCCATCGGGATCGCAATCCAGGCAACCTGGACCTGCATGAAAAGGGCCAGGACCACCGTCAACAACGCCCCTCCCAGGGCTACCAGCGCAATGGCCGAGAAAATCTCCTGACCGATAGACCAAAGGCGCCGCACGACACTTCCGGTGGAATGGATCAGCAACAAAATTAACGGGAACAGCAACTGGCCATAGATAATGAAATAGCTGCCAAGTGGGGTTTTCCCGTCGGTCCAGGTGCCGAAGCTGTTATAAGAGGTCGCATAATTGACCGTGTAAGGGCGGAAGAACAGCTCAGCCAGAATGAAAATCAAGGGCAGAACCGTTATTTGGCGGAAAGGTATCTTCTGATAGAAAGGTGTTTTAACTATTTCCCCTTCCAGGGCTTCCGCTTCGATTGGTTGCGGCTGGCGAACCTGAAGGCTGCGATCCAGACATTTCAACAAGGGAGCAATCCCCATTAAAACCAGATACGTAGGATAATCCCATGTATTGGTTGCCCGCAAGGCCCCGGCTACCAGACCGGCCAGGATCAACGTCGGCCAGGGGCGTGGAATCCACCACAAAATCTGCTTGAATCGATTGGTTGCCGGCTCCCTGGAGCGCCAGGAATCCGGCAAATGGCTGCCGGCAATTCCCCACTGCAAAGCTACCCCCAAAGCCAGCTGGGTTAACGGAAAGGCAATCATATGGGCGTGCAGATCGGAATAGAGGAATGTAAACAGGGGGAATTCGTTGATCGTTCCCGGATCGTACATACTGGTCGTTGGAATGACCCGGGAGGCATTCCAATACCACCATTCCGGCCGGAAGGAGAGTTTTTGCCCTTCTACCACGACTTTCCAGAAACCTACCGCCGCTGAAACCATATCGGAATAGCCCGGGATCATGCTTTCAAAGCTGACACCGCCGATCTCTTTGAATCCCTTAAAAAGCAGCTGCAACTCTCCCAGATTTCCCAGCAAGAGCACCAGCATCACGCCCCAAAGGCCGGCACGGTGGCCGCGGCGATTGTCACTTCCGGCCAGGTTATTGACCAGTGAATAGGCCCCTACCCCGGTTAAAGCAAACAAAGAGGGCACCGCCAGATTATAAGCAATGGCCGGTACAATCCCCAGCACCTTAATGACGGATCCGATGATGACCATACCGTAATAGTAATAGTTCATCTGGCCGCCCGAGAACCAGGGATCATAAGGCGGGAAATAAACCGACTTAATGACGGCATTGAGATAGGCAAAATCCATCGGCTTTTCACCGCCGGCTACCGGATGCCAGAGATCGGGATTGCAATAGCGGAAGAAGACCCAGGCCAGATAAAGCGCGGCAAAGATGATTTCACACCAGATCAACATCGAGCGACGGACCCGGAAAAAACCTTTAAATTCAGCCCGGCGGGTATAAATCAGAGCTCCCGAAGCGACGGCCAGGGCCAGAAAAACGAGCCACAACAACAACGGCGTATGCGGAACCCATTTAAAGGAGGCCAGCAGCCAGGCCGGATAGCTCCAGAGCAACAGGCCGGCAATTCGGGTAAGCCCATAACCTCGATCGCGCAGGGCCGGCAGAGCCAGATAAAGCCAGGGGAAAGCAATCCATCCCAACAGGGTCAACATCAACCACCACAGGAAGACGGCCAGGGCCGGGTAACGGTTTTGCAGGCTGTTCCAGTTAAATAGAACACTCCAGGTTCCGGAAACCGTCTGGACCTTCAGCGTATCAGTCCCTAACAATAAACTGACATTCTTATCCAGTCCCTGGGTGGCCTGTAACGGCGTCATCCAGCGCACATTATCCAACAGCGAAGCCGGCAATAATTGCTCGGTCTTTTGCCGGGAATAAGCTGCCGTTTTTTCAAAGATCAACACCCTGGGATGATCGTAAACGCTGAAAGCTTCTTCGGCAGTCGGATAAGGAAGTGTACAGGGGGCTCCCGTGGTATATTCAGCCGACGGTACCCCAAAGGGCTCTTCCTGATCGTTAAACTGGCAGGGGCCGATCGTAATATAAGAAGGGAAGTCGGCAATCAATTTGAAGCCCAACGATCCATCGAAAAGCGCCTTGTAATAAGCTACCGTGAATGGATAACGTATCGGCAACCGGGGAATTGAACCATATTGCCGGTTACTGGAGAGTACAATCACATCAACTTCATCCAGCCAGGAAAACAACTGACTGCGCTTATCGGCATTGTCGTCATTGTACATTTGGAAAAGGCTGTCCGAGCTGCTTTGGAGTCCGCGGAACCAATCCCCGAAAGCATTCTTACCTTCAATACTTACCGGCAGCGGGTCATCCCAATTTTCATTGCCCAGCACCGTTGTATCCAACAGCACGGCATTTCCTTCAGTCAGGCGCAGCGCAAAATAATAGCGGCCGGCGGGCAAAAAGAGCGACGACGTCAAATCCAGATCGGCCCGCACAGTCCCCACGTCGGAGGTCTCGATAAGGCTGGAGACCCGGGCCAGAAGAGGCGTTCCGCCCATATCCAGAGAAAGCGAAGCCTCAATCCGGCGAGGACCCGGAATACCCAACCCGTCCACTTTATAAAGCACCACCCGTTGAATGGTCTGATCTGTTGCAAGATCAAACGGTACAATCAGGGAAGAATCCGGCCCCTGTAACATCGTGCCGTTGCCGATCGGGACCGAAATCTTTTTGCCACTTTCTGTTTCCATGAAAATCGCCGTGGGGAGATTTTCATACATCCAGCGTGACGCCTCGGCCCGGGAGAATGGACGGAAATAGATCTGCAAAAAGCCCCAACACCAGACCGCCGTGCCGAGCAGCACCACGGCCGGCAGTGCCGTCATCAGCCTGTGGACCCACACCCTTTGCCAGGGCCGCGCAGCCGCCTTGACTAAAAACCAGGCCGCAAACAAACCAAACACGGCATAGACCGGCAGCAGATAGCGCATGGACTTAACCCACTGAGTTCCCTGATAGAGGAAGAAAAGCGTCCCCCAAATCCAGGGAATCCAATGTTCCAGCTCCCGCTTACGGAACAATTTCCAGGCCATGACGGCCCACCCCATCCAGGCCGTGAGCCCCAAAGGCAAGCCCATCCCCCAGAAGACCATATTGACCCAGGGAAAAACGATCGGCAGACGTTGTGTCCACTGATGAGCATAAGGAGCATCGACCTTCCCGCTCATCAGATTACCGATATCGCTCAGCGTTCGCCGCCAGCTTTCATCAATTGTGAAATTCAGGAATCCCGGTCCGCTGAAAGCATAAGGCTGAGCGCAACGGAAAGCCAGGAAAGCCAATCCGCCGGAAAGCACCAGGGCCGCCATCAACGTGACGACCGCGCGATTGAGATCGAATTTTGGAGTTCTGGGGACTATCGGAGCTACGGAAGCCGTAACCGGTTCCGCATCTACATCTCCTTCTGCTGCCATTACCTCTTCATCTGTAGATTCGTCGGAGGGGATCGCCGGAACCGCGGTTTCCTCGATCATCCGGCGTTCTTCCAGGAAAATAAAAAGCCCGGTCAAAGCCACCATTCCCGCCAGCGGCCAGACGCTGATTTTGCTGGCGACGGCCAACCCGGTCATCAAACCAGCGAGCATAATCGCGGTCCGGCTGTGAGTTTGAGAGGCCCGCACCAGGAAATAAAGCGTCCAGACCACAAAAACGCCGGCAAAACTATCGACCACAAAGAAATGCGCCTGTTGGATGGGCAATACAGCCAACGCATAAAGAGCTGCTGCTAACAAAGCGACTTTTTCGCCGTAGAGGCGGCGGGCCAACAAAGCCAGGCCTAACAAGGCCAGCAAATCGATCAAAGCTGAAAGAGCCCGCCCCACCAGGTGAATACCGCCATATCCCGTGTAAAGCCCGGGCCAGCATTTTTCCTGAGTGCCCAGCAAAGCCAGTCGGAACGCCTGAGCAGCCCCGGAGGGCGAATCTCCGCAGGCCCCGTCTAAAAAGGTGCCCACCGCCCTCGTTGTAAACAGCGGCAACGTTCCGTAAACGTATCCCCCATATCCGCGATTGGTTGGATTCAACGGAGATTGCGCTGTATTCCAATATTCATCCAACGAAGTCGGGGAAGTAATTGCGGAAACCACCATAGTGAGATAACGCTCATCGGGATGAAGATGGGTCCCCTCATCCCAATTGATATCAAGGCCTCTCACCGCTGCTGCGATCAGAAGGATTGCCAGCAATAAAACAGGAAAAGTCCGGCGGATCAGTTTGGATTCAAGATTTTCTGGATGATTCATAAGGGCGATTTTAACCGAAAAAGGTCAGAAAGGCAAACGAACAAAATCAATTTCGCGTAGCGTCTTTTCACCTCCCTGCCTTGAGATAGTGTCTTTGCTGATCGATTTCCTTATGACTACGCGAAATAAACTAAAAACAAAAAGGTCTGCCTTCTCAGGCAGACCTTTCACAAGCGTATCCTCAAGAACCCGCCACGTCGGTCCCGGTCTCTGCCGGCAATTCCTCCGGCGGTGCCGCCACCAAAGGCTCTTCCTTGGGCGCTCCGCCTTCTTCCTGGGCCGGCCGCATGGACTCCATCGCCCCGCCCAGCGGACTGTCGCCCAACCGGGCCTGCGCCAGAACCTCGTCCAAAATCTGAGCCCCATTGCGGCCCGTCCGCGGGCTGATTGCAATGCTCAAATCCCGCCGGAAGGCCCCAGTGAGATCATCCCCGGCGGCATAACGCACCAACGCCAGCGACTTCACAGCATTGGCGATCGCATACCGCGGTTCCAACCGCTCCAAATCTTCAAAGAAGAAAGAGCAACTGACAAACATCCGCTGCCGGTAAAGCTGAGCTTCCAACAGGCCCAGAATACGCTGCTGAGCCAGGGTGGAAAGATGCCCGAGACCATGCTCCGCCAGGAATGTGGGACCGTCGACCTGCCCCAATACCACACTGATATAGTCGTCGCGCAGGGCCCAGGCCGGCAAATCCCGCCGGCTGACCTCCGCCACATAGATCTCATCAATGGCGCGGGAAAGGTTATCCAGCGCCCGTCGCAAGGCCCCCTTCCAGTAAGCGCAGCCGGGAGTACAGCCACATCCCGTGGCCCAACGTCCCAGGCTATGCCCACAGCTCCAGGAGCTGTTTTCGATCACTTCCAGCTCATTGACCGGGGGATGTTCCCGCAGATATTTCCCCAGGGTCGTGATTTCATAGGCATCGCGGAAGGTCGGGGTCGTCAAATTGGTCAACACGTCAACGCCATGCCGATGATGATGGCCGAAAGTCTCCCCATCGGTCGCAATTAAGGTGAGAGACCCACGCTTGCGCCAGTGCATCACATCGTTGATCCAGTCCCGGCTGTATTCCGGCGACGGCATATTAAAAGAAAGGTAGTTGGACATCCCCCGATCCCGCACAAAAATGGTAATAAACCGATTGCGGGAAAGGCGCACCTTATAAGGGCCCGCGCCATGCGAAAGATCCCCCTGCACCTGTTCATCCGAAAGGATCACAAACCAGAGCCCCGCCTCGACGACGGCCTCTAAAGTCTCCACATCCACGGCCATCTCCGGCAACCAGATGCCGTCCGGTCGATGGCCAAAACGATGTTCATAGCTGGCAATCCCCCAACGGATCTGGCAACGCTTATCTCGTTCTCGCGCCAATGGCATAATGGTATGATGCACACTCTGCGCCACCCCGTTGCCCACATCAAACCGCCGACGGTAATCCCGTACCGAACTCACAATCTGAGAATAGGCCTCCGGAGCATTCAAAGCCATCCAGCGAGCCAGCGTCCCTCCCAAATTGAAACTCATCCGGCCAAAATTCCCCGCAGCAGCATTGGGGCCATAACATTCGGCCGTGATCCGTTCATTCCAGTTTCGGTACGGCGCCGCACTCGGCTCGTCCCGATATTTCCCCGTGAATGGATCGTCACGCGGCGGCTGATAAAAATGGCCATGAACGCAAAGGTACGGTTTCTCCTGCCCCATGTCAGCTCCCTTTAAATGAAAAACACGACGATTTAACTATTTCTTGCTACCGTGGACAGCCTGGGCACGGCGATAAAGATCCAGATAAGCCCGTGCCGAACCATCCCAAGAGAAATCCATCTCCATCGCGCGACGCTGCAAAGTTTCCCATAAACCGTGGTTGTCACGGTAGACGGCCATAGCCCGAAGCAACGCTCGTTCCAAAGCCTCGGAAGTGTAGTCATGGAAAATGAAACCGTTGCCGCGATTAGGCTGGGCCTCACAATCCAGCACCGTGTCCGAAAGGCCACCCGTCGCCCGGGCCACCGGCACAGCACCATAACGCATCGCAATCATCTGCCCCATCCCACAGGGTTCGATATGGCTGGGCACAACATAGATATCGGAACTGCCGTAAATCCGGCGCGCCATCCGATCATCAAACTTAATAAAGGCTCGCATCGATCCGGAATAACGCTGTTGGAGCTGCCGGAGCTGATCTTCATACTGCGGATCCCCCGTGCCCAACAAAACAACCTGAAGATCTTCGTGGGCCAACAGACGATCCAGCGCCGGCGCCAGAATCGCCGGCCCCTTCAATTCTTCCAACCGCGTCACCACCCCCAACAAAGGCGTCTCAGCCCGAACCGCCAGACCCAAATCGCGTTGCAATGTGGCCTTGTTGGCGGTGCGCATCCGCACGGTGGAAACGTCAAAGTTATGGGTCAAAGCCGGATCAAGTGCCGGATTCCAGATATCGTTATCGATACCATTTAAAATGCCGAACAACCGATCCGGACGCTCGCTCAACAGACCCTCCAGACGAGAACCATATTCGGGAGTCAGGATTTCCCGCCCATAAGTCGGGCTGACTGTGTTCACCAGATCGGCCCGCGCGATCCCCTGAGCCATACAATTGACCTGGCCCGGCGGTTCCACCGGCAAATGGCTGATATCTTCCATTCGTCCAAAAGTCAGAATCAAACGGCCACAAATCCCCTGGTAAACCAGGTTGTGAATGGTAAACAAGGTCGCGATATTCCGGAAAATCGGATCTTTCCGGCCATAAACATTCAACCAGGCCGGCACCAATCCCGTATGCCAGTCATTGGCATGAATGACATCCGGTTTCCAATCCAGCGCCCGAATGGTCGAAATGATCGCTCGTGAGAAAAAGGTAAAACGTTGGGCATCATCATTGAAACCGTAGACCTTCTCCCGGGCGGAAAAATACTTCTCATCCCAGATCAGGTAGACCGGAACATTGCCCGGTGCTTCGGTTTCCAACAAATGCACCCGTTCTTCATCCGGACCGGCCGGCACCATAATGGATTCTTGGGTACGCCGCAGGGCAAATTGATCGCTGCGAATGCTGGCATAACGAGGAATCAGCACCCGGGCATCCACTCCTAAACGACGCAAAGCCTTCGGCAAGGCTGCGGCCACATCCGCCAGGCCCCCGACCTTGACAAAAGGTGCTGCCTCAGCAGCGAGAAACAGAACTTTTAACGGCTGATCCATCGGCTCTCCTGTATCCTCACGCTAGGAACATCCCCGTTCCGCGCCTGTATTATAACGAAGTTTTAAGAATGGGCAACGAGGAACCGTGCTAAAATGAACGCATCCCTCACAGAACGCTTCGCTAATCTTCTATTGTAAAAGTTACGCCCGGCATTTCCAGCATCCCACACTGAACCACCAGAAAAGAGATTTGTTTTTAACGTCCCGCAAAAGGCCTTTGTTTGGTAAAAAGCGACGCGCTGGATGAGGGAGAGAATTTTTTGTTTATGGTTTGGCGCACTTCAGAAAGTGCGCCAAACCATAGAATTTACAGGAGGCCCCTATGATTGATAAGAAGTATCTTTCTCCGTTCATTGCCGCCATCCCCGGTCTGATTTTCATCGCCGTCTATCTCAATCCCTCTCTTTCCGCTCACCCCGCACCGGCCCTCTCTCCTATCCCCATCGTCATCAACGAAGTCGGCTGGATGGGCACGGCGGCCAGCACCACCGACGAATGGATCGAACTCTACAACCCCACCAACCTCGATTGCAACCTGAACGGCTGGACGCTGAGCGCCGCCGACGGCGTCCCCCAGATCCACCTCCAGGGCATTCTGACGGCCCAACACTATTTTCTGCTGGAACGCACCGACGACCAAAGCATTCGGGATATCCCGGCCGATCAGATCTACACCGGCGACCTCGCGCTCAACGGCGAGAGTCTCATCCTGCGGGACAGCCTGAACACCACCATCGATACAGCGAACGGCGACGGCGGTCTCTGGCCGGCCGGCACCAACCAGCCGGATCGATCTATGGAACGCCTGAACCCCGCCTTGCCGGATACCGATACCGCCTGGGTGACCAACGACGGGCGCACCCGCAACGGAGAAGATGCCAACGGACAACCGATCGACGGAACGCCAAAAGCCCGAAACTCCTCACTGGCGCCCCCCGGCCTGCAATTGACTCTGAAAGGCCCTTCTGCGGCTGCCACAGGGGCCAAAATCACTTACACCCTTTGGATCTCCAATACGGGAGATACGCCCCGGGCAAATTTACTCATCACCGACACCTTGCCGGCCGGTCTAAGTTTTTTGAATCAGGAATCCGCTCTGGCCTTTACCGTCACCACCGATCTGGCCACAACCTGGTTACGCTGGGAATTATCCGAATTGTCCCCTCAAATGTTGAAGATCATCACCCTGAGCCTGCAAAGCTCAGCCACCATCACGGACCCGCTCACCCACACCGTCATTGCGGCCGTCACCGGAGAAATCGTAACCGCCAGCCTGCCTCTCATCTTCGCCCCGCCGATAAAACTTTACGCCCTGGCTCCGGCCAGTTATGCCGGCAGCGGTGAAGCCCTGGCCCTGATCAATCGCTCATCCGATCCGGTCTCCCTGGAAAACTGGTGCATCGACGATCTACCCGCTTCATCCAGCCGGGTTTGCTTTCCCGCCGGCGCGACTATCGCCCCGGAACAAATCCTCTGGCTGGCGCAAAATGCCGCCAATTTCTACCTGGGTTGGGGTTTCGACGCCGATTGGAGTTCCGACCCGGGAAATCGCCCCGTCGGCACCCTGCAAAATTCCTGGCCGGCCGCTTTCTTCTCCGATAACGGCGAAACAGCCCATTTG
Organism: uncultured Anaerolineales bacterium; assembly: GCA_964501335.1. Classification (GTDB taxonomy): domain Bacteria; phylum Chloroflexota; class Anaerolineae; order B4-G1; family SLSP01; genus CAZCTC01. The sequence continues at coordinate 130,046 of CAZCTC010000003.1, forward strand.
CTCAACGCAGAAGGATTTGTCATCGATACCCTGGTCTACGGTCAAACCACTGCGGCTCCCGGCTGGAACGGCCCCGCGCTCCCCTACCCCTACTCCGGCTACGGCCCGGGACAGATCCTCTACCGCAAACTCGCTCCCGAAAACGGCCGGCCCGTTCCGGATACCGATCAGGCCGCCGATTGGGCCCAGGATGCCGCCGATTGGATCAACGGCCGCCGCCTGCGTTACCCCGGCTGGGATCTGGAAGCCCTCTACCTGCCGGCCCGCCTGGATCGAGCCGTCGCCGTCACCTTGAGCGTGGCCCCGGAAGGGATGCTCCCGCTGGTGACAGAGACAATCGCCGCCGCCCAACACACCCTGCGCATCGCCGGCTATACCGCCGACAGTCAACCCTTCTATGAAGCAATTCAGGAGCGCATTCAGGCCGGCGTCGTCGTCACCCTCCTGCTGGAAAGCAGCCCCGCCGGCGGGATGGACCCGGCCGAACGCTGGCTCGCCGCCGCACTGCACCATCCGCCCACCAGCACGGTCTATTTCATGGGAAAAACCGGAGCCCGGTATCGCTACCAACATGCCAAATACATCGTCGCCGACGAAGCCCGCATCCTGCTGAGCACCGATAATTTTGGAGAACACTCCCTGCCTTCCGACCTGCTGGAAAACGGTACCCTGGGCCACCGGGGCTTCGCCCTGAGCCTGACCAGCCCCGAAATTGCCGCCCGTCTGAGCGATCTCTTCGATAGGGACACCGATGCCGCCCACCACCGCGATCTGGAGCCCTACTCCGCCCTCTATGCCCCGCCGTCCGACTACACCCCCATCCCGCCGCCCGATTGGACCACCTATTCTGTGCGCTTCACCGCGCCCTGGGTCTTCACCGCCACGCAACTCAGCCTGCACCATGCCCCCGAACACAGTTTCAGAGAAGCCGACGGCCTGCTGGGATTGATCCAGGCCGCCGGCGAAGGCAGCCGGATCGAAGGGATGCAGCTCAGCGAACCGCTTACCTGGACGGAAGAGATCGGCACGGCCGGCCTCAACCCCCGTATCCAGGCATTGATCGGAGCCGCCCGCCGCGGCGCCCTGGTTCGCCTGCTGCTGGATGCCTTTTACGATCCGCCCGACAACCGAAATGCTGAGACCTGTGTCTATCTGAACCATCTGGCCCGCGTCGAACATTTAAAGCTGAGCTGCCGGCTGAGCAATGTCACCGGCCTGGGCATCCACGGCAAAATCTACCTGATCCGCTACCCCGACCTGCGCTCCTGGATCCATCTGGGCAGCCTCAACGGCACAGAGATCTCTCACAAAGCCAACCGCGAGGCCTGGCTGCAATTCTCCTCCTCCGACGGCTATGTCGGATTGTGGAATGTCTTCCAACAGGATTGGGATCTCTCTCACCCGCCGCGCCCCTACCAGATCTACATGCCCGTTGTCGCTCAGGACTATCCGCACGTCCAAAATTTGCTGATAACTGAAGTGATGATCAATCCCCAGGGGGTAGAAAACAACGAGGAATGGTTCGAACTCTACAATCCCGGCCCGACCGTAGATCTGGCCGGCTGGCAGATCGGGGACGCCCTCCAGACCGGCAGTTACCGGGACGGCAGATACAACTTTCCCACCCGAACCGTGATGGGAAACGGACAGATCTGGACGATCGCCGCCTGTGCCACCGCTTTTGCCGCCCGTTATGGACAAAACCCGGATTATGAATGGCAACCCTGCGCGCCGGAAGTGCCGGATCTCGTCCCGGTGGGCAGCTGGGACGGATTTGGACTGGCGCTGGGCAATGAGCAAGATGAGCTGGTATTGCTGGCATCGGAGGGAACGATCGCAGACAGCGCAGCCTGGGGTGGATCAGAACGAGCCGGTGTGGTACCGTTTACCGCCTATGCACTCCCCTTCCCCTGGCAGGCTACATTGAAACGGCATCCGGCAGATCGGGATCGCAACGATTGCAGCGTGGATTTTTATATCAGCTTCAATCCCTCTCCCGGAGAGGTGAGTCTACCGAAATAAAAAGGAAAAGCCCATTCCAGGTCCCAAAATAGCAACCTGCGCGATCAGTCTCAAAAACAAGAAAAAAGCCCCTATTTTCGGCGGCTTTCTGAAGCCGCCGAAAATAGGAATAAAAAACAAATACTCTTTGTATATTTTCGCGCGCCGCCTTCGGCGCGCGGAAATATCAACTTACCCCGAATCGTCCATGGGATTGAAGGCCGGCGGCGGGGCCCCGCCGCGCTCGACATCCATCCGCGCCAGAATGCCGCCTCCCAACAACAGAATGGCTCCCAGCCACTGCTCCCAGGAAAGCCACTCTCCCAACAACAAAAAAGCCAGCGCCAGACTCACCCCCAGTTCCATCAAGCTCAGAATGGCAGTCTGTACGCCCCCCAACCGCTCCAGGCTCAGAAACATCGCCATACGGGAAAGGGCCGTCGTCACGCCCAGCGCCACAATCGCCTGCCATCCCGCCGGCACGGACCACTGGATCACCTCCCCGCTCATCAGGCGCGCAACGCCTACCGTCAACGCCATCCCGGTGATCACATATAACGTCGCCGTGCGCGGGCGAACATCGGATAAAATCCACTGAGACATGACCAGATGCCAGGCATAGATCGCCGAAGAGGCCAGCATCAACATCACCCCTAAAAAATCCGGCGCATTGACCGTCGCCCAGGGAGCCGTCACCAGCACCGCCCCGAAAAGCGAAACCAGCAACCGCAGCAGAGTCAATTTCATGATCGGTTGTCCAGATGCCGCGAGGAAGAAAATCACCCAAACGGGGTACAAAGCATTCAGCAAAGAGGCCCGGGAAGCATCCAACCGCTGTAGCCCGCCGTAATAAAAAAGCGAGCCCATCCCATTGATCACGCCCACCATCAAACAACTCAAAATTTCGACCCAGCGCCCCCGAATCAACGGTCGCCAAAAAATCAGATAAAAAGTCCACAACAAAAGCGCCGCCACCAACGAACGCAAAGCCGCCAGAGTTAATGGGGCCACGCCGGCACGATAGGCAAACTTACCTAAAATCGGGGCCCATCCTAACAGCAATGAAGCCATCAAGGCGCTGTAAATGCCGTTGAGTTGTCGTCCGGTATCGATTCGGCTCCAACTTCGCCTGCCCATGACCCTTTCCTTCACCTTCCTGCTCTTCCGTGATATACTCGTTGCCTATGAATCGCCGCCAAAAAAACGCACTCATCATATTTGGAATTCTGGATTTGCTGGTATTTCTGGCCATCGGCTGGGTCGCCTGGCCTTATGTGCAGGATTCGTTCACGACTCCCACTTCGGATTCGCCGGCCTGTGCCTACTGGGTCTTCAATAACCTGCCCCCGGAATTAGAAGGCGCCGCAGCATGGAAAACAGATCATCTCTATCTTTCACTCCATGCCACGACGCCGTTTCCGCAACCGCCTCCGGAAGGCGAACAATTGCTCTGGAAAGGGTTGGATGCCGTTGCGGCCGCGATGCAATCCGGCTGCCCCACCCCCACCCGCATCAGCATCTTTATGAACGTTGAAGGACAATCCAGCGCCGATCAGTATGTTGTCCATCTGGCCGGCGCTGATGTAAAGGCCTGGGCCGACAATATGCTCTCCATGGAAGAGCTGGCAGCCCGCGCCGCTTATCGAGTCTTTACCGGAAAGGGACTTCGCACACCTTAACCTGAGAAGCCACGGAATCGACAATGGCATAAGTCACCCGCCCGAAACGCCCCATCAACTCCCCGGGATTGAGCAAAATCGTGTTGCTCACCCGTTCCTGATGCTGAAGATGGTCGTGGCCATAACAAACGAGATCATAGAGGCCGGAACGGGCCAGCGCCCGTCCGATGCGGGGATAATGCACCGCCGCCACGCGATACCCTTCCAGATCCAGTTCGGCAATCTCTCCATGCAGGGTCACATTCCCCACCTGATGGGCAATCTCAGTCATCAACCACTTATCGCCATCGTTGTTGCCCCATACCACATGGATCGGTCCGGGAAACCCGTCGGCCAGAGCTTTCAGACTGAACGGAGCGCAAAGATCACCACAGAAAATCATCACATCGGCAGTGGCCATGCCGGCCCGGGCCTTTTCCAATACCCATAGATTATCATGTAAATCGGAACAGACGACGATTTTCATAATTACCCTCCAGAGTTTCACACCCGCAACAGACGCTTTCCCGGTAAAAAACGACGCGCTGGATGGGAAGAGGATATCTTTTTTGTTATGTTTTCGCGGGCTTCAGAAAGCCCGCGAAAACATCGACTTTTTTCTCTCCCATTTTCCGGGTTAACCACACAGGTAAAAAACTTAACGATACAACGCCAGAATCCGATCGGGCTCATTGGTAATGACGACATTCACTTTCCATTCCGCCATCTTGAGCGCCACCTCCGGATCATCCACCGTCCAGGTAGAAATCCACAAGCCCAATCGGTGCGTCTTCCGCGCCCACGCCTCCGTAATCATCGAATAATGCGGATGCAGCGCCTCATGCGGCGTGAGCGGCGCCAGCCAGAGATTGCGCAACGGCAGGGGCATCGTCTCATCGTACAACATGCCGCAAGGAATAGTCGGCGCATACTTTCGCACCCGCATCAATCCCGCCGGATTGAAAGAAGAGAACCAGACTCGCTCCGCCAGCCCCATCCGCTGCACCAAAGCCGCAACCCGCGATTCCAGGCCGCGATCACTCCAGGAGTAATCCTTAAGTTCAATATTGACCCGTAAACGGTTTCCCACTTCGGCCAGGACCTCTTCCAGTGTTGGAATCCGTTCTCCGGCAAATTTAGGATCGAACTTGCTGCCCGCATCCAGCTCTTTCAGTTCAGCCAGGGGCTTCGCCGTCACCAGCCCCTGACCGTCGGTCGTCCCATCGACTTTTTCGTCATGGATCACCACCGGAACGCCGTCGGCGCTCAAATGGACATCCAGCTCAACGCCGTCCGCGCCCATCTCCACCGCACGGCGAAAAGCCGCCAGCGTATTTTGAGGAGCCGCATGGCTGGCGCCGCGATGGCCGAAAACCAAAGGACGATCTGTACGCCACCAGGAAGTTGGAAAGTGCATCATGATACGGGTTTATCCAAATCGACAAAATAGGCCTGGGCCGCGCGGTCCAGCAATTCTTTGCTCAACGTCGGCGGGACGCTCAAATAGCGAGCGATGTCGAGCACCTGATCCATTAAGTCGCGGGCATGGCAGGCCCGCGGCGGACGATGCATTTTGATGTAATGTTCGCGGATCAAATAGGCCAGCGCCTGCTCTTCCAATGGAATCGAACGCTGTTGGCAGACCCGCTTGAAGATCTCCCGGAAAGCCTCCCAGGAGGGATCGTGGACCTCGATCTTGTGGCGGATACGGCGCAGGAACGCCTCATCGACCAGATCCTTCGGCGCCAGGTTGGTTGAAAAGACGATCAATACTTCAAAGGGGATTTCGATCTTACGCCCGGTCCCCAGCGTCAAAAAGTCGATACGCTTTTCCAAAGGCACGATCCAACGGTTCAACAGGTCGCGGGGACGTACCATCTGCCGGCCAAAGTCGTCGATCAGGAAAATACCGCAGTTGGCCTTCATCTGATACGGCGCTTCATAATACTTGTTGGTCGTGTCGTAGACCAGATCCAGCACTTCCAGGGTCAATTCACCGCCGACGATGATAAAGGGCCGGCGCACCCGCACCCAGCGTCCATCCACATTTTTTAAATTGGTATTGGTCTGCTGAGAATCTTCGACCTTCACATGGTTCACATTGTCGTAAACTTTGATGATCTGCCCGTTCACTTCGATGGCGTAAGGCAGGTAAATATCCCCTTCCATCAACAGCTTACCGATCCCTTCCGCAATGGCCGTCTTACCGTTGCCCGGATTGCCGAAAAGGAAAATCGAGCGCCCGGAATTGACCGCGGGTCCGATCTGTTCGAAGGTATCTTCTCCCAGCACCAGATGAGACATCGCCTGACGCAATTGCCGCTGGTGAACCGTCACATCCTTCAACCCCTGCAACTTCACCGACTCGTTGTACAGTTCCAACGGCACAGGCGCCGGACCGGCATAACGCAGCCGATCCAGAGCATCGCGGGCCTTTTCACGGCCGCGATCGGTCAACACATACTCATAGTTGGCTTCCGAAAGGCCGCCGGAAAGCCCGGAATTGGCCCCCCCACGGATTTCGCACAACTTGTCCTTCTTCAAGAAATCCAACGCCTGATCGACCACCCCGACGAAGGGCAACGCCATCCGTTCCGCCAGAACGCGGCCCGGCATATAACTCTCAAAATACATCATTTTCAAAGCCAGATCCGTGAGAAAACCGATATTAAGTCCGGTGTCCTTAACAGTACGGGGAGCTGGCGGCAAGAAAAGACCATTGGATGCTACAATGGGCCGTTGCTGTGCCATTTCCTACCTCCAAAGCGTAAAAAATAATTGATGAATGTGCTTTTGATTATACGCGATGCGGCCACCTTCACAAGCGAAAAGGGGGGAGAGAATTTTCTACCGGTTATGAATAAAAACAACTCTCTCCCCCTGCTTCGCACAGCGCGTCGCTTTTTACCGGGAAAGCACCTGTTGCGGGGCGCAAAAACCGTTTTTGATCCACCCCAATAAACAACCGCACAGATCAAAAAAAAGCCCCTGTTTTTGCGCGCATTCTTATGCGCACAAAAACACAAACAAAACCCTTCCCGGAAAAGCCCTTGACTTTTAAGCTTCTTGTTTTATTATTAACATTGTTTCATATGAAACAATGTTAATACAAAGGAGGTGCAATGTCCCTGAAACTGGTCATCCTGGGTTTTGTAGATATGGTCCCGCTCTCAGGTTACGACTTAAAAAACATGTTCGATTCATCGGTACAGTTTTACTGGTCGGCCACGCACACTCAAATCTATCGCACGCTGGATGAATTGCTGGAAGAAGGTCTGGTTTCCGTCGAAGTCGTCCAACAAACCGAACGCCCCAATAAAAAAATCTATTCCATCACCGAAAAAGGTCGCGAAGAACTTAAACGCTGGATTATGGACCCGGCTGAATTGCCGATCATCCGCCATCCCCTGTTAACCCGATTGGGATGGTGTGACCGCCTGAAAAACAGTGAAATTGAAGCGCTCCTGAATAATTACATGGCCCGCTTACGGGAACGGATCGCGCTCTACCAGACAGACAATCAACAACAGGTTGAACAGTTTGGCCGTACCGCCCGGGAAAAATTCCTCTGGCAAATGATCCTGGAAAACGGCCTGCAATTCTACCAAAACGAACTGCTCTGGGCCGAAAAAATACGCGCCGGCCTGAAAGAATTCTCTCACGAGGAGGAACGATGAATACAAAAGCCGCCTTTGAAAACAAAATCGCCATTGTCACCGGAGGGGCCTCCGGAATCGGACGGGCCCTGTGTGAAGAATTGGTCCGCCAGGGAACCGCCATGGTGATCGTCGCCGACATCGACGAAACCCGTGCCCGTGAAACAGCCGCCGCCATCTCACCCGACCACAAAAAAGCCGCGGCCCGCAAGGTCGATGTCTCTCAAGCCGCAGATGTACAAAAGCTCGTAGCCGAAGTCGTACAGGAATTCGGCCGCCTGGATTATATGTTCAACAATGCCGGGGTGACGATCTGCGGAGAAGTGCGAGACATGGAGCTGAACCACTGGCAGCGCATGTTGGAAATCAATCTCTGGGGGGTCATCCACGGCACGACCGCCGCCTATCAGGCCATGCTCAGGCAGGGCAGTGGACACATCGTCAATACCGCCTCCCTGGACGGCCTGGCCCCCATGCCTATGTCCACCCCCTATACGACGGCCAAACATGGCGTCGTCGGGCTCTCTACCGCCCTGCGCCTGGAAGCCGCCGACCTGGGCATCAAAGTAAGCGTGGCCTGCCCCGGAGCCGTGCGGACCGCCGTCTTCGATAGCGCCGCCTACGTCGCCGTCGAGCCAGAAGCCGTAAAGCGTGAAATGTTCGCTGAATTCAAAATGAGCGAACCCGCAGATTGCGCCCGCTACATTTTGCGCGGCGTGGCGCGCAACGACAGCATCATTATGGACGGCGCCGTCCAGAATCGGATCTTCTGGTGGATTCACCGGCTCAACCCCGACCTCTATGGTCGGTTGATGAAAATCGGCGTGGGCTTTGTCAGGAAGCATCGCATCGCCGCCTGACCGCACAAAGCCCCTTCCCCGGCAGCTCCACCACGCAGGATGGAAGGAAAGAATTTTTTGTTTATGTTTTGGTGCGCATCAGAATGCGCACCAAAACATAGATCTTTTCCAGAACCGTCCCGGAAACACAATCTGAAAACCCTCCCCCTCACCGCCCAGCCGGCCGCGCATCTTCACCAGGAATCTCCTGAAAACGCGCTGAGCCTATACCACTACATGGGGGGGGTTAGGGAGGGGCCGGCGCACCAAAACATGAGCTTTTTCCAGAACCGCCCCCATGCAAGCACCGCCAATGTAGGGGCGCCCCTGCGTGGGCGCCCTCTGAACCCCTCTCCTTCCCCCACAAAACAAGCGCCGTTCAGCAAATCAAACCGCCGCCCATTTTTTTAATTGGGGGAAGGAGAGGGGAAAAGGGGTGAGGATGAGGGCCAGGCGCGATCAATCAGGCTTTACGGTAACCCAACACCCCTTCTTGCACAAATTAAATATCACGCTATGATATACCCTCAAATTAGCAAGAAATCCAAAGGACAACTTAAATGACTACAGCACCGGCTACACACCTCAATCCCTGGCTCAGCATCTGGATCAAACCCCGCGCCACCATCCAGGAGATCCTCAATAGCAAATCCAGCCTGAACAATACCGTCTATTTCCTGGCCGCCTGCTGGTCTCTGGCCCGCACCCTGGACCGGATGTCGAGGCAAAACCCTGGCGGCCTGAGCAGCAATCCCACTTCCACCTTGCTCTTCGGCGCAGTGACAATAATCCTGGGTCCCATCCTCCTTTACCTCCACGCCGCCGCCTTGCGCTGGACCGGCTCCTGGATCGGCGGGAAAGCCACCACCCTACAAATTTTCATCGCCGATGCCTGGGGAAACATCGCGGCAGTCCCTGTTTTGCTCCTGTGGATTCCGCAGCTCTTAATCTTGGGCCCCGAAACGTTCAGTGGGAACGCCTCCGGCCTCAACGATCTGCCGCTCCTGCTGCAACTCCTGATCTTGGGATTCAGCAGCCTCCAGATCGTCTTCTCGATCTGGGGATTTATTGTGATGTTGAACTGTCTGGCCCAGGCACAGAAATTCTCGATCTGGAAGGCCCTGGCCAATCACCTGATGGTAATATTATTACTCATCCTTCTCGTCCTGCCGTTGGCAATCTTCACCTGGTTACGATAACGGCTACATCCCCCCTCCCCCCAACCCCTCTCCCGCGTGCGGGAGAGGAGCAGGGGTGAGGGGACTTTTATATATGTTTTGGTGCGCATCAGAATGCGCACCAAAACATAGGCTTTTTCCAAAACCGTCCCGGAAACACAATCTGAAAACCCTCCCCCTCATCGCCAAACCAGCCGCGCATCTTCACCAGGAATCTCCTAAAAGCGCGCTGAACTTATACCACTGCATGGGGGAGGGTTAGGGAGAGGGCCGGCGCGCGAAAACATAGGCTTTTTCCAGAACCGTCCCGGTCTAACCAACAAAAAAACACAGAGAAGAAGAGAGGAAAGCTCCTCTCTTCTTCTCTGTGTCCTCTGTGTCCTCTGTGTCCTCTGCGGTGCAATCGCTCTTACGGCGCCTCGATGGTGAAATGCGCCCCGGTGGACCGGCCCCACACCTCGGGGAAGTAACTCTCATAAGCCACCGCCGGCAGGACATGATACTCGCCCAGCGAGGTGACCCGCAACAGGTACCGCACCTGATAACTCCCCGCCCCGATCGAAGCCGCAAAGAAAACCGCCCGCTCATCCCGCAGCTCGCTGCTGTTGAACGGCCCCTGCCACCAATGCCCAACCGGGGCAGCCAACGGCTCGCCTTCCGGCCCCGGCAAACTCCCCTCGGTCAACAAATCCGAATTCACCGGCTCCATCCCGGCAGGATAAGGATCTTCCAAAATCAAATAGTAACGGTTCTCCGGCAGCGTCAAAGTCAAATGGACCTCCACCAGATCCCCCGGATGGACCTGATTGACCGGCACACAGCTCGGCGGAACCATCGGATCGACCAGCGGCTGCGGCTGGCAATACTCACGCCGCACATCGATCCCCCGGGATTCCGCATCGACCTCCGCCGCCGGGGCATAACTCTTCACCCGGGTCGTGTAATACAACCGCCCCACCCCTTCGCTGCGCGCAATTTCCAGAGCGTTCGCCTGGCCCGGCAACAACTTCGAGAAGGGCAACATAACATTCGACGGCGTGCGCAACGTATCGGAATTCACCACGCCCTTGCCCACCCCCACGCCGTTCAAGGCAATCGCCCAGGTGTAATTGCCCTGTAATTCACCCGTCATCGCCATATAATCCGAAAGTCCGATCAAAGCCCAGCTGGTCTCCTGCGAAGTCTCCCACTGGCTACCCTTACGAGCGATCATCAACCAGCGCACCGCTTCCGGCAACAAAGGATCGTCCGGTGCCAGTTTGGTCAAAGTCTCAATCACCACCGCCGTCGCCCGGGTATCCGTCGCCCACTGATAAACATTGAAATCTTCCCAATGCGTGCCGGTTGCCGAACTCTTAGCATCCGCTCGCAGCGACGACAACAAGGTCTTAACCCGCGGTTCCGCCGGATCTTTCAACCCCAACGTCAAAGCCAGATAGCCCCGTCCGGTCACACCGATCGAATCACGCGCCGAGTACAACCCGGAAGCCACCCCATCCGGCCAGGAACGCTTCCCTTCCGTCACCACCATCAACATAAAGGCCTGGATCGAGGTAAACTTGTTTTCCGCCGCCGATTTGCTCAACGAGGCCACGAGATAATCCAGGGCTAAGGTTAACGACGGTTCCCGAATCGGGAAGCCGGCCTCCCGGGCCCGCAGCATCCCAAAGGTCGCATAAGCACTGACCAACGGATTGCTCTCCGCCTCATTCCACCAGCCCCAACCGCCGTCCTGATGCTGCCGGGAGTAGAGCCGCTCCAGAGCATCCGCCACCTGGAGCTGCAAGGCAGCTTCCAGCGTCGGATCCTGAATCTCCAACTGCCGAAGCGTACGATAGCTCAGCATATTGGGCAGGAAACGACTCACCAGATTCTCCGTCGTCTCATACGGATACCCCTCCAGCGCTTTCAACCCGGAAGTCAGACCGGACGCCAGCGACGGATCGATCGTCATCTGCACTTCACCCGAATTGCCGCTCTGCGCCACCGGCGCCAGCACCACTTCCCAACGGCTGCCGGCACCTTCCAACATGCCGCTGGTCGCCGTCACATCGGGCGATTCATAGTGATAGACCGGCAAGGTGCCCCCCGGCGTCGGAGAAATCGCCGGCCGCGCCGCATCGTGATACTCTCCGCCATCCACAGAGAAGGTCAACAGAGCCTGAGAAATCTCCACCTCAGGCACAACGATCTTCCAGTTGACCCGCACCCGACCGCCGGCAGGCAGGGTCACTTCCTGTTCCGCCTCGCCGTCAATCTTCACCCCCGTCGCTTCCAAACGCACTTTGGCCTTCAATTCGATGCCGGTGTTGTTGTGCACCACCGCCCCCACTTCAGCCCGATCGCCGCCCACAAAGAAACGCGGAGTCACCGGACGAACCAGCAAAGGCTTGCTGACGACCAGTTCCGTCGTCGTCTGCCCCAGCTGTGTATTGAAGGTCACGGCCCGGGCATCCACCACCCAGGTCGTCAACGAATCGGGCAACTTAAAAGTCACCTGCGCCTCACCGGCACTCCCGGTACGCACCTGCGCATTCCAGTAAGCGGTATCGGGGAAATCCCGCCGCACATCGCTGTCCGCAGCGCCGCCGTCCCCACCGCCGCCACCGCCCATCCCCCGATGCTCTATCTCCTGTGCCAGCCGCGTGGCATTGGCCGAAAGCTCCTCCAGATTCGCCGAAATGCGGTTGAAAAGGACCAGCAGCGAATCCCCGGTTACCACCCCCACCGGCCGCTTGGCATAGAAGTAGGAAAGCAACGGCGAACTGTTCGGCCGGGCCAGCGCCAGCACCGCCTTATCCACCACCGAAATCCCCACCTCAGCATCGACCGTCGCCCCGGAAGCATCCAACGTCCGCACCGTCAGGGTCACCGGATCGCCGGGATTGTAAATCGTATTTCGATCCGGAATCAACTCCACCTGCAGCGTCTGCGTCACCGGATCGACCACCAGCTCAACCATGCCCACCCGCACATCCGGCGAACTGAGCGTATCGCTGGTCACCCCCTGCACGACAATGAACGAAACATAAACATTAGGAACATGCGCAGCCTGGATCGGCAGTTCCACCACCGGATTCGGCTCCGTCGCCGTAAACCGCCGTACATCCAGGATTCCACTGCGTTCCACCGTCATCAAAACCTGGAACGGCGGCTTGAAAGGCGTCGGCAACAGAATCCGCGCCGTCTGTCCTACCTCATACTTCTGAGCATCGGCCGTGGGCAAAACCCGCCCTTCGGGCAATTTCCAGGCCGCAGCCTCGGGGCCGCTGACCCAGAGATAAGTCTCCCCCACCACCCGATTGTTCGCCTTATCCATCGTCCGCCCCATCACCACATACGACCCGCTCCGGGGCGGCATCACCGTCGCCTTACCGCGCCCCTGAGCATCGGTCTTCGTGGTCGTCGAAAAAATCTGGGTATCGGTATACCCCCAGGTCGTCGGCTGGAAAGGCTCCGCTGCCGGGATCTCATACCAGGTCCGCTGCAACAACAACACTTCCACGGATTGCCCCTCGACCGGAATCCCGTCCCAATCCAGCGCCAGCAACTCGATATCCGTCCGTTGATCGGCAATGGTCACCCACGACTTCGGACGCATCCCCAGATAAAAACTTCCCTGATGAACCGTCAATTGCCCCTGCCCCGTCACCGGGAAGCCCGACTCATCCGTCACCTGCGCCTCCACCGTCCAGACCTGCGGCCCGACCGCCGTCTGATCCGGGAAAGGCTGCAACTTCGTCGTCGTCTGAATCATAAACCGGCCCTGATCGTCGATCGTCCCATCGCCCTGGGCCACAACCATCGGCTCCTGCCAGGACCAGGCATCCGTATTCGCCTGGTTGTTCCAATCCCACCACTCTTTCAGATCCGGTTGGAACTGATAGGACTCCGCCCGGATAGTCCAATGAACTTTAGCGCCGCTGACCGCACCGCCGAAATAATAAGAAGCATCGACCACCGCGCGCAGCGGCGTCCCCTGCAACAAATCCTCACGTTCCGGCGTGACTTTCACCTCAAACTCAGGCTTACGATAAGCCGCCACCATCAATGGAATCGACCATGTCCGATCGACACCGGCGACTTTGCCTTCCAACGTATAACCGCCCGCCGTCGCCGCACTGTCCAACCGGATATTGCCCGAAAAATTACCCAGATCGTTGAGCTTTACCGTGGTCGAATAAATCTCGTTCCACTGCATATCGCGCAAGGTTACCAACACCTGCGTGTCAGGGTCCGGCAAAGTATACCGGGCATCGAAATCCTGCCGGACGATGCCCCGGAAATTCACGCTCTGTCCCGGCCGATAGATTGGCCGATCGGTATACAAATAGAGATTATGGTGGAAATAAGGGCCGGAATCGACGGCAAAGCCGAAATCCCAGGGCGAAGCCTGCATATTCCAATCGCTGATCGTAATGCCGAAACCGGGTTCGCCCGGCGTGCCCACAATCGCCGCCACCCGCTCCCACAAATTTTCCCGCTCGCCGATGGGAATACGCGCCACCCCATCGCTGTCCGTCGTCCCGGCACCCAACAGCACACCGTTCTCCGCCACCAACCGCACCTCAGCCTTGACCGCAGGCTCGGCGCTGCGCAGATCGGTGACCCAGACCACCACCTCATTTTGCGAGATCTTCAACATCAGATGCCGATCGACCACCGCAAATCGCAAACTGGTGCGCCACCAGTCCGAATTTCCACTCCAGGAAAGCCGATAATAGCCAGTCGTAAGCCCCTCTCCCCGGGGCGGATTCAATCCGATCTCCGCCAGCTCCACCTCATTGGTCGCCCCCTCAAATCTGACCGACCAGTTGCGGATCACTATGCCTTCCCCGCCGTCATAAGGGACAAATTGCTTCTCCCCCAGCTCTTCCAGCACAAAAGAGGCCTTGCCGGCATTGCGCGCCAGGAAATAGAAAGCCATCGGTTCCGCGGCATCCAGCGTCATCGGATCGAGCGACGAAACCGGAGCCAGCAACGAACGCAAATTCCCCGTCGTAAAACAACTATCCAGAGAATTCTGGCTCTGATTGCCGTAAATATCCGCCACGCCCGGCTGCACCGAAACACAATAACGGGTCTGCGGTTGCTTTTTCCAGGAAACATTATAGGTATCGCCGTCCCAATAAGTGTAGACCGACCCGGACGTAACTTCGGGTGAGATCAACACATGCGCACTGAGGGTCGACTCACTGATCAAACCGGCAAACCGGACCCGCACGGGCCCTTCGATATCGACCGCCTTCCCCCCATCCTCCGGGTAAATCGCCACCGGCTCGGGATAATCCACCGTCGTAAAAGACCAGCTCACCGCATTCTGCAAAGGAGCACTGGTCAAAGCGCGGGCCCGGGTCGTGACCTGCACCACATACCGGGTCGCCAGCTCCAACCGCCGCGTCGGAGTGAAAACCAGCACGGCCCCATTGTCCTCCCAGGTAATCGATCCAGGAATCGGAGCCCCTGCCGCGCTGGCAATCGAAAAAGCATTGCCGGAAGCCTCACGGTCCATCGCCGTATTGAACGAAAGGCGCACCACCGTATCCAACGGAACCCCGGTCGATTTATCCTCCGGATAGGCCCCCACAGCCTGAGGCGTAGCCGTGGAAAAAGACCAGGTCACCGGCGCCTCCAATTTGGAACCATCCACAGCCAGCACATCGGGAGCCAGGACCACTTTATAACTCACCCCGGCCGCCCAGCCCCCCTGAGATGGAATATAGCGGTAAACCGAAGTATTCACCCAATAACCGGAAGTCGCTCCCCCCGTGGGCGGCTGCGTCGTGATCGGCAGAATCGGACATTCCGTATCGCCGGCCGTCTTCCCGGTACAGGAAACCGGCACCACCGCTTTATTGAACGATATCAAAATCGGGACATCCACCCGCAATTCAGCAGCGGTATCGAGCGGGCTGAAATAAGCCACCACCAGGGGCCCCTGCGTAGAAAATGAGAATTTCACCTCCGAAGGTAAAGGCAGTCCCCCCTGCGAACGGGCGCTGGGAGCCAGCTGCACCCGATAACGCGTCGCCGCCGGCAAAACCTTCTTAGGGCGAAAAACCAGCGTCTGATCGTCCTGCCATTCGGGAGTTCCCTCCATCGACGGCTCAATCGTCAACGCCTGTTCCACACTGCCCCGATCCATCGGCTGGCTGAAATGCAAGGTAATCGGTTGATCCCGCGGGACTTCCAGACCACCGCCCGGGGCAAACGTCGTCACCACCGGCGGCAAAGTCGGAATAGCTCCCGGCGTAGGCACCGGAGAATCCGGCGTACCGTTCAAAGATGGGAATTTATCACAACCAACCAGTAAAAATCCGATCAACAGCAACAAAAACCAGTTACGGGGTTGAAGCGCTTTAGCCACGGGGTCCCTCCTATTGTAGCAACAGCTCAAACCATTACGGTTAGACATAGCACGCTTTGCCAATGATAGCATGACGTAAGAGAAACGCAATTTTTGCTCATCAGTGCGGTCAGCCCGAAAAGCACAGAAAAATCCATGTTTTTGCGCGCATTCTTATGCGCGCAAAAACATAAACAAAAAAACTCTCTCTGCCTGTCCAGCGCGTCGCTTCGAGCCGAACAAAAGCCTGTTGCGGGACGCAAGGAATCGGTCGTAAATCCAGCTGACGAACAACCGCCCAGATCAGTCTTTGCTCCTCCATAAAGTTAGGATAAAATGAAGTCGAGACTGTTCAAAACGGAGGATAAATTTTATGACTCCTGCATCTGCTCCCAAGCGTGGTTCCAATGTGGGAACGCTCATCACCACTCTCATCGTCTTTGCCTGCACTGCCGCCTGCTTCTTTTCCTCAACCCTCATCGACATGTACACCGATTCCCTGTGGTTCCAAAGCATCAATTACTCGGATCTGTTCAATACCTATCTGGGAACCCAAATAGGACTGACAATCGTCGCCACCCTGATCGCCGCCGTCGTCCTCTTACTCAACTTCGCCTTCATCCCTTACTGGATTGCCCCGTTGGCCCAACCCGTTTCATTCCTCAAAGGCAAAAACGGAGCCGCCGAAATCCCCAATGCCGCCGACCTCCTGGCCGGCTCACGTTCTCAACGCACCCTCTTCACCACGCTCGCCCTGATCGGCGCCCTCATCTTGGGATACATGATGGGCACGAACTGGATGGACTATCTGAAAGCAGCCCAGGGTGTCTCCTTCAACCTCACCGATCCGCTCTTCAAACAGGACATCGCCTTCTATGTCTTCGAACTTCCCTGGTACAAAATCATCCTCGGCTGGAGCATCACCCTGCTCGTCCTCGCCCTGATCGGCGCCTGGATCCGTTACAGCATGATGAATCAGACCCGGCAACAACGCCCCATTGCCCATCTCTCCGTCCTCGGCGCCGTCCTCCTGGTCTTCCTGGGAATCGGCCGCCTCCTGGATCAATACGCCCTGCTCCAGTCAGAATTGGGGGTAGTCCTCGGAGCCGGCTACACCGACGTCAACGCCCGCATGCCGCTCTATATCATCGGCGCCGTCATCTTCTTCCTGATCGCCGTCCTGTTGATCATCAATGCCTTCACCCGGGAATGGAAACTCCTGCTCCTGGCCGGGATCGCCTGGGTGGTCGTCTCGGTCATCGGCCCGGTCTATCCCATCCTGGTCCAAAACTTTGCCGTCACGCCCAATGAGCTATACCTGGAAAGCCCTTACATCAAACAGAATATCGCCTTCACTCGCCAGGCCTATAACCTGAACGCCATCGAGAAACAGCCCTTCGCCGGGACGGGAACCCTCACCCAGGACGATCTTAAAACCAACGCCGACATTATCGGCAACATCCGGCTCTGGGATTACCGCCCCCTGCAAAGCACGTACAATCAAATTCAGGGCATTCGCCCTTACTACACCTTCAACGATGTGGATGTCGATCGCTATACGATCAACGGAAAACTCCAATCGGTCATGCTCTCCGTGCGCGAACTGGATGTCAATCAACTGGAAGAAAAAGCGCGCACCTGGATCAATCAACATCTGATCTACACGCACGGCTACGGACTCACCCTCAGCCCGGTCACCGAAATCACCCCGGAAGGGTTGCCCAATCTCTTCGTCCGCGATATCCCCCCCACCTCCACGATGCCCGAACTGCTCATCACCCAACCCGGAATTTACTTCGGCGAATTGACCAACGACTATGCCCTGATCAACACGCAGGAAAAAGAATTCGACTATCCCCAGGGCTCCGCCAACGCCTATACCCGCTATACCGGCCCCGACGGCGTCCAAATATCCAACATCTTCCGCCGGCTCCTGCTCGCCCTCCATCTCGGCAGTTCAGACTTCTTCCTCTCCCCGGCCGTGACCGACAATTCCCGCATCCTCTTCCATCGCAACCTGCAAGACCGCCTGCAAACCCTGGCTCCCATGCTGCGCTATGATACTGATCCCTATCCCATCATCATAGACGGCAAGATCCTCTGGATCATCGACGCCTACACATGGTCTGCCGCCTACCCTTACTCAGAACCGGACGCCACCACCGAACCGGCCTTGAACTACATCCGCAACAGCGTCAAAGTAACGATCGATGCCTACACCGGCGAAACCCGCTTCTACCTGATCGACCCCCAGGAACCGATTGCCGCCACCTACGCCCGCATCTTCCCCACACTCTTCCGCCCCCTGTCGGAAATGCCTGCCGCCGTCCGCGAACACTGGCGCTATCCCGAAACGCTCTTCCAGTATCAGGCCCGGCAATATGGCGCCTACCACATGGATGACCCTCAGGTCTTCTACAACCGCGAAGACCGTTGGGAAACGCCCCTGGAACAGGCCGGCGAGGCCGGTCAACAGGCCCAACCGATGGAGCCTTACTACATCGTGACCCGCCTGCCCAACTCCGACAAACTGGAATTCGTCCTGATCCGTCCCTATGTCCCTCGCGACAAACAGAACATGATCGCCTGGTTCTACGCCAACAGCTCCGGAGAAAATTACGGCAAACTGGGCACCATTGAACTCTCCAAGGATCGCCTGATCTACGGGCCGCAACAGATCGAAGGCCGCATCAACCAGGACCCCCTCATCTCACCGCAACTCAGCCTGTGGGGACAACGGGGCTCCCGCGTCATCTGGGGCAATATGATGGTCATTCCCATCAACAACACCTTCCTTTACATAGAACCCCTCTACCTGGAAGCCGAATCGAGCCGCCTGCCGGAACTCAAACGGGTCATCGTGGTCTACGGCGATAAGCTCGCCATGGCCCCTACTCTGAACGAAGCCCTGCTTCAGGTGATCACCGGAGCCGCCGTCATCACACCCGAAAATCCCCAGCCGGGAACCGAACCCCCCGCAACCGATCTGAAAACCCAGGCGCAACAGGCATGGGAACACTATCAGGCCGGCCAGATCTGCATGCAAAACAACGATTGGACCTGCTACGGGCAGGAACAGGCCGCCCTGGAACAAATCCTGAAAGCCATGATTGAACAATAAACCCACCATGACCATCAGCTCATTACTGAAATCAAAAAAGTTCTGGCTCTTCCTGATCATCGCCGCCCTGCTCATCGGGGGTGGGATCGGCCTCAATGCTTACCTGACGCCGCTCCCGGCCATGCCCGAAGCGCAGGCCGCCCTGCATTCGAACCGCCAGATCCAGGTAACCATCGACGAGACGATCGCCTTCCGGCCGGCTATCATCACCCCCACCACCGGGCTGATCTTCTACCCGGGCGGGTTGGTCGAACCGGAAGCCTACGCCCCCATGGCGCGGGACATCGCCGAGCAAGGCTATCTGGTGGTCATCGCCCCCATGCCCTACAACCTGGCCATCCTCAACCCCGAACGGGCCAACGATATAATCGCCGCCCATCCGGAAATCAACCGCTGGGCCGTCGGCGGCCACTCTGTGGGCGGCGTCGCCGCCGCCCAATTCGTCAAAAAACACCCCAACCTGGTGCAGGGCTTGATCTTCTGGGCCGCCTATCCAACAGCCGCCGAAGACCTCTCCCAATGGACCGGCTCAGTAGCCTGCCTCTATGCCACCAACGACGGGCTTGCCACCGAAGAAGATATCGCCGCCTCCCGCTCCCTGCTTCCCCCCGCGACCCAATGGACCCCCATCATCGGCGGCAACCACGCTCAATTCGGCTGGTATGGCCCCCAGGAAGGCGACAAACCCGCCAGCATCACCCGCCAGGAACAGCAGCAGATCATCGTCGCCGCCACCCGCGCCCTGCTCCTGGAAATCACCCGCTGAGAATTAAGGGATTTCGACGCAATCCGAAAAAACTATGTTTTCGCGGGCTTTCTGAAGCCCGCGAAAACATAAACAAAAAAACTCTCTCCCTCCATCATGCGCGGCGCATCTTACAGAAAAAACACCCCTTGCGGGACGCTACAACGTGAAACATAAAACGTAACAATTTGTCGGTTAAGGAGATTGGCAAGCCTTCTGAAGCATGCAAATCCCCCTATACAACAAAATCCCGCCTGTTTTCAAAACACCACAAAGAGGTAACAAAACCATGTCCCCTCGCTTCCCATTGTCCCTCTCCCGCAAAGCCAAAACCTGGATCGTCGTCGGCCTGACCCTGCTGGCCGTCCTCGGCATCGGCCCCTTGATCGTCCCGCTGCCCCCCCTCCCCAACACCGTTCCCCCGCAAGAACTGGCTGACGCCGACAGCCGTTTCACCGAAGTTGCCGGACTCCAGCTCCATTACAAAATCGCCGGCCGGAACCGCCCCGCCCTGCTCCTCCTGCATGGATTCGGAGCCAGCCTCTTCAGCTGGCATAAAACCATGCCCCGCCTGGCCGAAAACGGCACCGTCGTCGCCTTCGACCGGCCGGCCTTCGGACTGACCGAACGCCCGCTCCCCGGCAGCTGGGAAGGCCCCAGCCCCTACAGCGTACCCAACCAGATCACCCTCACCGTCGGGCTGATGGATCAACTCGGCCTGGACCAGGCCATCCTCGTCGGTCATTCCGCCGGGGGAGCCATCGCCGCCCTGACCGCGCTGGAACACCCCGACCGGGTCACCGCCCTGATCCTGGTCGATCCCGCCGTCTACACCCAACGCAAAGACAACCTGCTCACCCCCCTCCTGGACCTGCCGCAGGTACGCCGTCTGGGTCCCCTGGCCGTGCGCAACATTCAATCCTGGGGCGACGACTTCATCCGTCAGGCCTGGCACGATCCCACCCGCCTGACCCAGGAAGATTGGGACGGTTACCACAAACCCTTAAACGCCGTCAACTGGGATATCGGCCTCTGGGAAATGAGCCGGGCCACCCAAGCCACCGATCTGACCGACCGGCTCGACGAATTGCAACTGCCGGTCCTCGTCATCGCCGGCGATGACGACCGCATCGTCCCCACCGCCGACAGCATCCGATTGGGCCACGAACTGCCCAACGCCCAACTGGTCATCCTGCCCGGCTGCGGACACAACCCCCAGGAAGAATGCAGTGAAGCCTTCCTCCAAGCCGTGACCGAATTCATCGGCCGCCTCCCCCAATAAAAAAAGAGATTTCAACGCAGAGACGGAGAGATCGCAGAGAGACGCAGAGAAAGATTGATTTTCTCTGCGTCTCTGTTTCTTTGCGTCTCTGCGTTAAAAATCCCGCCCACTCCCCGCGTTAAAACTTCCAACTGTCCTCAAAACAGCGCCTGCAAAAATAATACAACATTGATGCAACTGTTGCTCACCGGGCAGGTGCGGGTGGCGAAGTAAGAGGCCGGCGAGTGGGCGGTGTGCCCCTTCTATCCCCTCCCCGGCCCTCCCCTGCTTCGCACCCCGTTCGCGGGGTGCGAAGCAGGGGAGGGAGTCGGCAGCCAGGCTGATTATGTAAGCCGAATTTCCCCTCTCCCACGCGCGGTGCGAATCAGGGGCAGGGATGACGGGCAATCCCGGCAGATACGCGTGGCGGGATAAACGGTGGAATGCAAACTCCACATCGTTACCGACTCCCCTCTTTTTCCCCCGCCTGCGGGGGAAAAAGGGGGGCCGGGGGGAATAAAGAGGGGGCAAGGTAGCCTTGTGAACGTGTTCGTTGAGATAGGGAAGGGCTGGGGAAAGGTGAGGGACCTGGGCAAAACAAGAAATGTTCCCGGTAGGGGCGAGGTCTCCTCGCCCAACCTGGAAAATTGATTAATCCGGCAGCGAGCGAGATAACCCCACCTCTACGCAAGGATGACTGTAGAAGCGACCCTTATGATCGCCCGTGTTCGATCCCTGATTGCATCCATAATCATGGATAAAAATAAAAATATGATTTATAATTAAAATACGTCCGTATTCTTAAGTGAGGAGGCAAGTATGGTTGCGCATCGGTTGACGGCTGAAATACCGGAAGCTGACTACCTGTCAATTATGGACTCTATCGCCGCCATCAAAGCAAAACTACCCTTCCTGCTCGGGTTGACCGCCACGGAAAGCCAATCCTTCTCGAAACTAGGCCCCAAAAACATCGACTTTACCACCAAATGCATGGAAGTTGCCCTGCAAAATCGCAAAGCCATCCCCCCCGAACTGGATCTCGATGAAATGCAGCGGGATCTCAAGCTCTACGAAGATCTCCGAAAAATCTCCTTTGCCCTGAGTCAACTCCAAAGCCTGATTCATACCACAACCATGCAGGCCGGAGGAGAAGCCCATGAAGCAGCCCGCTCTATTTATACCTATCTCAAGGCCAGCAAATCGGAAAACGCTCTGAAACAACTTACAGACCTGTTAGGCGAGAACTACGCTCACAAATCCCGGCGTTCGACGGGCAAAAAGAAAAAGGAAAACGACGTTTCAGACGAGAAATAATGCATCATCCCTTTTCAAAATGACGCTCACGTCGTTTGCAGTGACGTGAGCGTCATTTTTTGTGACGCGAACGTCACTTTTTACGACTCCAGAGTCGTCTGGAGCGCCGTCGGAGTCGTCTGGAGTGCCGTCGGAGTCGTCGGGAGCGCCGTCGGAGTCGTCTGGAGTGCCGTCGGAGTCGTCTGGAGCGCCGTCGGAGTCGTCTGAAATGCCGTCGGAGTCGTCGGGAGCGCCGTCGGAGTCGTCTGGAGTGCCGTCGGAGTCGTCTGGAGCGCCGTCGGAGTCGTCTGAAATGCCGTCGGAGTCGTCGGGAGCGCCGTCGGAGTCGTCTGGAGTGCCGTCGGAGTCGTCGGGAGCGCCGATAAAAGCTATATCCGCCGCAACAGCTCTGGAAAAGGCTCATGTTTTCGGCGGCTTTCTGAAGCCGCCGAAAACATAAACAAAAAAACTCCCTCCCCCGATCCCGCGCGTCGTATCAAACCAGGCAAAAGTCTTTTGCGGGACGCAACCAGGCCGCCCCTCCCTTTCAAATTGACGGAGTAAAGCTTCACGGTAAAATTACCTAACGTGAAACGTAATCAGAACAGGAGATCGTATGTCCAACCAGCCCCACCTGATCCTTAAACCCGGACGGGAAAGCTCCGTCCTGCGGCGGCATCCCTGGATTTTCACCGGCGCCGTCGCCCGCACCGTCGGCTCACCGACGGCCGGGGCCCTCGTCGCCATCCGCGCCGCCGACGGGAGCTTCCTCGCCTGGGGCCACTACAGCCCCCAATCCCAGATCTGCGTCCGCCTGATCTCCTGGGATGAGAACGCCCAACCCGACCACCCCGACTTCTGGCGCGCCCTGCTGAATTCCGCCCTGCGCGGACGGGCTGCCCTGCTCGCCGGCGGAGAGACCACCGCCGCCCGCCTCATCCACGCCGAATCCGACGGCATCCCCGGCCTGATCCTGGACCGTTACGACGATGTCCTGGTCTTCCAACTGCTGACCGCCGGCATGGAAAGCCGCCGCGAGATGCTGACCACGCTGCTCTGGGAACAGCTCGCCCCGCGCTCGCTCTACGAACGCAGCGACGCCGATGTGCGCCAGAAAGAAGGCCTGCCGGCCAAAGTCGGCTGCCGCCGCGGCCCCGAACCGCCCGAACGGATCACGATCAAAGAAAACGGGCTGCCCTTCCAGATCGACGTACGCCGCGGCCACAAGACCGGCTTCTACCTGGATCAACGCGAAAACCGCCGGCTGGTCCGGGAAGCCGTCGCGGCGCAGGTCCGCGCCGGACTCGCGCCTGAAATCCTCAACTGCTTCTCTTACACCGGCGGCTTCAGCCTCTACGCGCTCGCCGGGGGAGCCGCGCAGGTCGTCAATGTAGACACCTCCGCCGATGCTTTAGCCCTCGGCCGCGACAATTTCACCGCCGCCGGCTTTGCAAGCGCCCGCATCGAGGATGTCATGGGCGACGCCTTCCAGGTCCTGCGCGAAATGCGCCAGGCCGGCCGCTCCTTCGACCTGATCGTCCTCGATCCGCCCAAATTCGCCTTCACCCAATCGGATGTCCAGAAAGCCGCCCGCGGCTACAAAGACATCAATATGCAGGCGCTCCACCTGCTGCGTCCCGGCGGACAACTCTTCACCTTCTCCTGCTCCGGCGCCATCACCCCAGACCTCTTCCAAAAAATCCTCTTCGGCGCCGCCCTGGATGCCAGACGCAACGTCCAGATCACCGGTTGGATGACCCAGGGCAGCGACCATCCCGTCGCCCTCACCTTCCCGGAAGGGGCCTATCTCAAGGGTTTGATCGGATACGTCGTCGATTGAAACGCGATTATTTTCAGGAAGGAACCTTATGAATAAAAAAATCTCGCTGGTCCTATTGAGCCTGCTGTTGATGTTACTCATCCCCAACAGAGCAATCCAGGCGCAGGAAACGCCCCCCGGCCCCCAAATGGAAGCTTCCCTGGCCTGGGAAAACTACATGCTGAAAAACTGGACGGAAATCCAGATCGCCTTCACCAATGAGGGCGCCGACTGGCAAGGCACCGTTGAAGTCTACGATCAGGTCAACCAGAACATGTACCAGATCAGGCTGAGCCTTCCCGCCCATTCTCAAAAACAATATCGCATTCCCTTCTATGCCGAAAGTACCTATCTCAGCCTGAAATTGAAAGACATGGCCGGCCAGGAAATCGGAAAAAGCACCCTCACCCTCAAAACCGTCGCCGGCGCCGCGCGATTCGTCTGCGTCGTAGCCGGAAATGCCAATCGCCTCTTTGAGACGGATAAAAAACTCTGCCTCCACACCATCTACCTTAAAAACCTGCAACAACTCCCCGAAACCCCCATGGTCTGGGACACCGTCGACCTGCTGATCTTCAATGGGATCGATACCACCACCCTGACGGAACCCCAAAAAGCGGCGTTGCATTCCTGGGTCAACAACGGAGGCCAGCTCATCATCAGCGGGGGCGCGGCCCTGCCGCAAACCCTGGCCGGTCTGCCGGAATCGCTGCAAATTGCCCGCACTGGGGCCGCCTTTCGCCTGAATTCCACCCCCTTCAACGCCGCCCGCCAGTTATCAGGTCTGGAAATAACACCCCAAAACAATCAGGCCACCGTGATCCAATATGAAAACACGGCCGTCGGCGCCCTGGCCCCGCAAGGCCTGGGAAAGATCTTCTTCCTGGGTTGGGACTTGAGCCAGGGCGATGAAACCTGGCTGGGCTCCTTCTTCCCCGATCCCCACCACCCGCTGATCTACCTGCCCAACAAACCGGACCAACCGCTTTCCAGCAACGGCATCCCGGCCGCCTCTTACCTCATGCAGGTCCCCAGCACCTTCATTCCTTCCACAGGCCGTATACTGCTCATGTTGCTGCTCTACATCGTCTTGATCGGCCCCCTCAGCTGGGTCATCGTCCGCCGGCTGCGCCGTCCCATTCTGGGCTGGTTGCTCTTCCCTTTGTGGATTGTGCTGGCCCTGATCATCATGCAGGTCAGCCTATGGGGTTTCTTCTCTCCGATCTTCCCGCTACGCCATGAAGCCGCCCTGATCTACGTGCCGTCCCCACAGGCCCCGGCCCGCGTCATCCAGAGCACCAGCACCTATGATCCCCAAAACGCGACGCTCTCCTGGGAAAGCCAGGGCTTCCCCCGTCCGCTCCTGGGGGGATTCGACTTCAACAACTCTTACTATGGAGAAGGCCTGGCCTTCCCCGCCACCATCCTTCAAAACGGAACCCAAACCCGGGTCGAAGTCAAACACCATGGCCCCTACACCTGGGGCACCGAAGGACTGACCCAGCCCCCGGCCCTCGATGTGGACTGGTCCTTCGACGGTTCCAAAATCAAAGGCCAGTTGACCTTTGAGAGACCTTTCCGCCATGCCCAGCTCTTCTACCGGCTCGATGCCCAAAACACCGCCGCCTTCTCCCTGGACAAACACGAGGACAACTCCCAAGAGACCGTCCCAGCCGGCGCTCCCCTGATCTTCTCCCTCACCACCAGCAGCTCCTCCCTGGACACAAAATATACCACCTGCTTCCATGCCCTTACCGAAGAGTATTACTATGGCGGCTATTCCTCCAGCTCCGGCACTGCGGCCCGTGTCAACACCGCCCAGTCGGTCTGCTATCTGGGAATCAGCACGGCAGACGTTCCCTATCCCACCCAATCGACCGGCAGCATCTTCCAGGAATCCTGCTGGCTCTATGTGGTGCCCTGCCCGCAAACCCAAAACCCCCCGGCCAACACCACCCTGATCCTTACCCGGGATCAGTTGATCCCCACCGTCGAAGGCTCCGCCAACCAGCTCCAGATGGGCACCCCGGAACTCTATCTGACGCCGCCGCTCACCATGACTTATCAGTTGCCGGCCTTCCCCAAACTCAGCCAGGTCACCCGGCTGAAAATCATCCTGAATATCGAAAGCTATGGGAGTTCTCTCTCATCAACTTTCGGCAAACAGGTCGAACTGTGGAACTGGAAAACCGAGACCTGGGACAAACAGACTTTCACAACCGAAAACTCCAACCTGATCATTCTGGGACAAACCACGGCGCCTCTCTATGTCGATCTCGAACGGGGATTCCGCATCCGGATCGATCCCGACAGCACAGCGACGAGCAAAGATAATTATCTCTCCATCGACCCCGAAATTCAGGGATTGCCCTGACGCTGACAAGGAACCGTTATGAAAGCCGTCATCCAAGTCGTCGTAAAAGCCCTGGTCACTCTCTACGAAAATCTCTTCTTCCTGATGAATGTCGGGAGCCTGAGCCTGCTGGCCGTCATCCTGATCCTGCCGGGCCCCTTCGCCCTGGCCGGCCTCTTCCACATCGCCCGGCGGGCCCTGGAAGGACGCGGACTCACCTGGCAACACTTCTGGGAAAGCGTCCGCCAGAACGGCCCCCGGCTCTGGCCGGCCTATGGCCTGCTCACCCTGGGCTTCATCGTCATCATCGCCGATCTCGTCTTCTACAACGGCCCGCAAAGCCCGCTCTCCTTCTCCCTGCGTATCGTCGCCAACTGGTTCTGGGGCTTCCTGGGGCTGGTCTGGACCGGCCTTAGCTTCTACCTGCCCGGCGTCCTCATGACGCCGGAAAAGCCCACCTTCAAGCAGGCCTTCACCACCAGCGCCGTTCTGGCCATCCGCTACCCCCTCCAGACCTTCGCCTGGATCCTTTCCCTCGGCATCTTCCTGGTCCTGACGGCCGTCGTACCGGTGCTGCTGGTCTTCTTCCCCGTCCTCGTCGCCCTGATCAGCACCGGCGCCACCTGTGCCCTGCTGGGCATCAAACTCGACCTGCCCCAGGATCTTTAATCCAAAGGATGGTTCCTATTTTCGGCGGCTTCAGAAAGCCGCCGAAAAAATAAAAAAACAAACTTCCTCCCCCCATCCTGCGCGGCGCAACTTCCCGAAAAAAACACCCCTTGCGGGACACTATCCCTTACAACTGCCATTACCCCCCAAAGAAAAGAAAGAAAGAAAAGCCCATTTTTTCGCACGCATTCCGATGCGTGCGAAAAAATAAAAAAAACAAACTTCCTCCCCCCATCCTGCGCGGCGCAACTTCCCGAAAAAAACACCCCTTGCGGGACGCAACCTGGCCCCGCCATTTTTAAAGGTAGCAACTTTGAATTATAATAAGGGCCGAAAAGACTCACCGTAAAAAAGAATTCAGCGCAAGGAGCAACCATGGAACTGGGGATTATCGGATTACCCACGAGCGGCAAAACCACCGTATACAACGCATTAACCCACAGCAACCGACCTACCGTCGCCGCCGTCACCGGTAAACTGGAATTAGAAAGCGCTGTCGTAGATGTCCCGGACGCCCGGGTAGATCGATTGAGCGCCATGTTCAACCCGCGCAAAACCATCTACGCCAAAGTAACCTACACCGACATTGCCGGCCTCGACCGCGGCTCAGCCAAATCCGGCCTGAGCGGCAGCGTACGCAATCAGATCGCCAAAATGGACGCCTTCGTCCACGTCGTGCGCGCCTTTGAAAACGACCGCGTCCCGCACCCCCTGGAACGGATCGATCCACAACAGGACCTCAACATCCTCGATGAAGAGCTGCTGTTGGCCGATATGGCCACCGTCGAAAACCGTCTGCTGCGGATTAACGAAAGCCTGCACAAAGGAGCCCGCGCTGAGGAACGCCAGCTGCTCCAGGCCAATGAAATCCTCTTCCAACGTCTGCACCAACAACTCGACCAGGGCCAACCCTTGCGGGATCTGGATCTCACCCCGGAAGAAATCGAAAGCCTGGGCGGCTTCAGCCTGTTGACCCTCAAACCGACCATGGTCCTGATCAACGCCGGGGACTCTCCCCTCGATCCGGACAAACTCTTCCCCCAACGCCATCATCACACCGAACTCCTCTCCCTCCAGGGCAAGCTGGAAATGGAAATCGCGCAGCTGCCCGCCGACGAAGCCGCCGTCTTCATGGAAGAATTCGGCATTCAGGAACCCGGACTCAATCGAGTCATCCATTCCTCTTACAATCTGTTGGGAGTCCAGTCCTTCTTCACCGTGGGTGAAGATGAAGTACGCGCCTGGACCGTCCGCCGCGGCGCCACCGCCGTCGAAGCGGCCGGCGCCATCCACACCGACCTCGCCCGGGGCTTCATCCGCGCTGAAGTCATTTCCTATGATGAGTTGCTGGCTGCCGGCAGTATGGCCGCAGCCCGAAAAGTGGGCAAGCTGCGCCTGGAAGGCAAAGAATATATCGTCCAGGATGGCGACATCGTCCATATCCGCTTCTCGGCATAAAATATAGGGGCAGGAATGAGGGAATCCGAATTTAAAATCGAGTGGCTATTCAGCAATCTACGCTGGTTCTTCTTTCTGGCGGTCGCAGGGGCCGTCGGATTGAGAGCCGCGATCTACGACCAATCCTTCCCCGCGCCGGTCGTAACCTTGCTCATCGTCGGCACGATCGCCAATCTTTTGGTGATGATCCTGCTGTTGCTCAACACCTTCCGCTCGCCCATCCCGCTGCTTCCATCGATACTCGACATCGCCTTATGCTTTGGATTGATCGTAATCACCGGCGGAACGGATAGCCCCTTGCTCTTCGTAACCCTGATTCCGATCATCACCACCGCATTGCGCAACACCTGGATCTCCAGTTCCGCCATCACCATCTGTCTGGTGATCCTCTACTGGGTGCTGGCCTGGTACACCCATCATTTCAACTCAAACATGACCCTCCAGGAGATCCTGATCCAGATGCTGCCCTACATCACCAATGGGCTGATCCTGCTGATCGCCGGCACCGCCATCGGACAGGTCGGCGCCAAAATTCGGTTCAGCCTGACCGAAGAACAGACCCGTCAGGAAGAAGAAAATCGCAGCGCCCTGGCGGCCGCCCATACCCGCACCCGCCTGATCTTCGAGCTGGCCAGCACCCTGAGCGCCACCTTGAACTACGAACGGGTCATCGAAGCCGTCCTGGATGTCAGCAACAATGGGCTGGAACAATTCACCTTGCGCAACATTCCCCAGGTAGGATTGATCCTGCTCTTCGGCTTTGACCACACCCTCTACGTCAAAAGCGCCCGCGGCCTCACCCCGCAGGAACATCGCCTGCGCTTCCCCGGGCAAACCGGCGCCCTGGCCCAGGCCGTCGAAGGCGCTGATCCCATCCTGATCGACGAACCCGGCTCCGACAGCGAACTGAGCCGCATGGTCGCCATGCACCACTGCCGGCAGGCCATCATCGTCCCGCTGCGCGCCGGCTTTGAAAGCTACGGCGTCCTCGTCCTGGGCAGCCCCGAACCCAACACCTACACACCCGACTTCCAGGACCTGCTCGTCGCCGTCTGCAACCAGGCCGTCATGGCCCTGCAAAATGCCCGCCTCTATCAGGATCTCATGGAAGACAAAGAAAAACTGGTCGCCGTGGAAGAAGACGCCCGCAAAAAACTGGCCCGCGACCTCCACGACGGCCCAACCCAGACCATTGCAGCAATTGCCATGCGCCTGAACTATGTGCGGATGCTGCTCAACCGCGATCCGGCCAAGGCCCCCGAAGAACTGCAACAACTGGAAGATCTGGCCCGCAAAACCACCAAAGAAATCCGCCAGATGCTCTTCACCCTACGCCCCCTGATCCTGGAAACCCAGGGACTGGTGCCGGCGCTGGAACAATACATCCAGAAGCTGGCCGAAACCGATCCCACCCCCATCACCCTGGAATCGCGGGACAATGTGGATGAGGTTCTGGATAAAGAAGCCCAGGGCGCCCTCTTCTACACCATTGAAGAAGCGCTCACCAATGCCCGCAAACATGCCAAAGCCACCCACCTGTGGATTCGGCTGTATCGGCGCGGCAGCAGCATCGTCGCCGAAGTGGAAGATGACGGGTTGGGCTTCGATGTCGCCGCCGTCGAAGAAAAATACGCCGAGCGCAGCAGTCTGGGGATGATGAACCTGCGGGAACGCTCTTCCCTGGTCGGCGGCAAGACGGTAATCCAATCGGCCCCCGGCAAAGGAACCAAGGTATCGGTCACTCTGCCCATTCGAGGAAAGGCAGCTTATCAACAGTGAGTGGGGAGGTACTCTTTGCGGAACGTGGAATCTGGATCGGCACTTCGCTGATCTTTGCTCTGATCGCAGCCTGGAGCGCCTGGCTGATCGGGCAACGGGTCCCTCAGGTCCAGGCCCTGGTAGCCCGGTGGGAAGAGCTTCCGGAGACCCCCTGGATTTATCACACCTTGCGATTGGTCTATGCCATCGGCCTTCCCGCCGCCGCCCTGTTGGTCACCGGGTCGCTCACCGAACGGGGGCTTGGGTTGCAGCCCTTATTGCTGTTCGATTCCGCAGCTCCCCTGGAAACCGTCCAGGCCAATTGGGCCGATTGGGCGGGCGATTTCGGCTGGCTGCTGCTCTTCCTATCCGTCGCCGGCTTCCTCTTATGGATCGCTCGACGCAGCACCGGATTGCCCCAGGGCGATCGAGACCCCGGCATCGCCCTGCGCGAAGCCTGCTATCATCAGGCCCACTGGGCCTTCTATCGGGAACCCTTTGTCCTGTTGTGGGGACCTGCGATGGGAGCCTGGGGAGGGCTGGCGCTGGTTGTCGCAGAAGCTTTGCTCAATCCGATCCACTGGATCACTCTGCAACATCCGGGCCGCAGTCGCAACCTGCTCTTTCGTGCCGCCCTGGCTGTGCTCAGCATGATCTTCTTTATCCAGACCCAAAATTTCTGGATGGCCCTGCTGCTGGATACCGGTCTCGGCTGGTTCTGGGGACAGGAATAAACCTTCTCTATAAACAACACCGCCCAGGTCAAAAATATTCGACCTGGGCGGTGATTATTTTAACATCCCGCTGGACAAAAAGCGCCGCGCTGTGCGAAGCAGGAAGAGAGTTTTTTTGTTTATGTTTTCGCGGGCTTCAGAAAGCCCGCGAAAACATGGACTTTTTCTCTGCATCCGCGGCGGCCTTGCGGTGAAATCCGGCGGCCCAATGTGACCGCCCTTATCTCAAAAGCTATGCTCTTATCAGCCGCCCAAAACAAGCGGCACACCGATCGACAAAGCGACCAGCAACGTCATCATCACGGCCGCCAGAATGCCGATCCACTGCAAATCTTTCGTCACATAGCGATATTCCTCGTTCAGTTCTTCAGTCGTCGGAATATGCTGTTGCGCCACCGAACCACCCCGGCGAGGTGCGGCCGCAGCAACGACCCCACCCTCAGCTGCGGGGGCCACCGGCCCCATACGTCGAGTCTTCTTCATGGTAACTCCTCCTGAGCTTATACTATGATTCCAGCACCGCAATCACGACAATGCGATGCGTGTCCAAACCATAAGGATAACAAGAAATCAAGGTCAACACCGGACTGCTGGTCGGCGCCATCACACTGACATCGGTATCTGCAATAATACGTGTCTGTTGTACGCGATACCGGTAAACCCGCGATTGAGTATGAACCAGCACCTCATCCCCGACCCGCAAATTGGGCAAATCCCGAAAGATCTCGCCATAAATATCGTTGTGCGCCGAAATAATCGCATTCCCGCGCGTCCCCGGGTTGGCGCTGCCGATATGATGGGCCGCCCCTTTTTTCAAATTCTCCCAGTCATCGCCTTCCACCACAGGCGCATCCACCCCGATGATCGGGATCTCAATCCGCTGAGCCTGTTCAGGACCGGGCGTCGGAGCCGGCATCGGCGTAATCGCTTCGACCAGATGGCGCAGATGCGCCGGAATCGGTGCCGGGGCCGATTCCCCCCGGGCATCCGGGGGAGTATGGCCGCCCGGCAGCAAAACGACATTAATTGCTGGAGTGGCGGTTGCCGTGGGCAAAGCCTGAGATTCCCGGCTCTCCTCGTTGATCCCTTTGACGGTCACCCCCATCTGGGCCACCACCACAATCAAACCGACCACCGCCAGAATCTCTACCAGCAACAACAGTTGATTGGCCAGCCATCCCCACGTAAAACGCCAGGGCGCACGACCTTTCAGAGCTCCCGTTTCCAGACCCTGCCCCCCCAGGCGCCGCAACCGTTCTTCACGACGACGCCTTCGCAGGATCTCTTCCAGCTCTTCAATCGTCAGCTCTTCGACTGGTCGGCGATCTTTCACTTCTCCCCTACAGCAAAAACTTCACGCTCAAAAAACCACCGGAAAGGCGGACAATCAAACAACAACCGGCGCATCCCCTGAAATACCAGATTCTCATGGCGATGCTGAGGCGGAGAGCTCAACCAGACCCGCACATTGCGGAACCCGGCCCGGCGTAAATTGGCCCCCAGACTGAAAATGGATTGTTCATTCACATGTACGTGGAGATTAGCCGGAATCAACGCCCGAGGGTTTTTAGGATAAGCCGCACCCTGTCCCATCAATATCCGTACCATTCGCACCAGAGGATAAGCATAACGGTCATACCAGATATTGGGGGCCGTATGCACGGCAATTCGTCCCCCCGGCTTCAAAATGCGCGCCGACTCGCTCAACGCCTGATCCAGTTGGGCCGGGTAAAGGTGCTCCACTATGTCAAACATCAAAATCCGATCGAAACTGGCATTTGCAAAGGGCAAACGCAACGCATCCGCCTGATAAATTCCAATCCCCTTTTCGCCGGTTCGATCGACAATCTGCCGGGAAAGCCGCACCGCAGCGGCCGCATAATCCAGCCCCAAAGCCTGGGCTTGCATTTGAGCGACATGCCGCAACACCTCGCCACGGCCGCAGCCCACATCCAAAACCCGCATCCCGGGCGCAATCCCGGCAACGGCTAAAGCCGCCGCCAACCGCCGGGAAAGGTTCTCGCCCTCAGTAGAAATGAACTCCTGATAGCCCTCACAAACACTGAGAAAATACTGTTCATCGTATAGGGTAGAGGGAACCCCTTGAGAAATTTCTTTTCCGCTCAAACTCATCTTCACCTGTCTCAATCTTGGGCGATTATAACCCAGAGCCGGCAGAAATCAATTGCCGCCTGACTTTTGAGCATAACTTCGCGCGCCTTTCAGGCGCGCGAAGTTATGCCAAAAGAAATTCCACGCTAATAAGCATTCGGAGACCGGAACAACTGCAAGACCGTCCGAATAATAATCTTGACATCCAGGGCAATCGACCAGTTCTCAATATACCAGAGATCGTACTTCGTACGTTCGGCAATCGAGGTATCTCCCCGCAACCCGTTCACCTGCGCCCAGCCCGTCATCCCGGCCTTCTCACGATGCCGTTCCATATACCGGGGAATGCTCCGTCGAAACTGTTCCACATACACCGGCCGTTCCGGGCGCGGCCCCACCAGACTCATCTGTCCCAGCAACACATTGATCAACTGCGGCAATTCATCAATGTTGGTCTTACGCAAAAAGCCCCCCAACCGGGTCCGCCGCGGATCGTTCTCCGTGGTCCAGCCGGGTCCCTGCTTCTCCGCATCCACCCGCATCGAACGGAATTTTAACACCGGAAAGGGACGGGCATCCAATCCCATCCGTTCCTGAGCATAAAAAACCGGCCCCGGCGACTCCAGTTTGATCAACAAACTCACCAGCATCAACAACGGCGAGATCATAACCAGGCCCACCGCCGACCCGACCAGATCCATCCCGCGCTTAAACACCCGCTTCCATCCGGTCAAAGCAATATCCCGCACCGTCAACAGCGGCAATCCGCCCAACTCGCCAATGCTTACCGGCCCGGCCATGATCTGAAACAGGTCCGGATAAACCCGGATGGTGACCCGACCACGCTCACATTCCGAGATAATCCACAAAATCTCCTGATGGCTGGTCTCTTCGGGCAACGCAATGATCACCTCATCCGACTGCACCTCATCGATGATCTGACTGAGCTGCGCCATCGCCCCCACGACCGGCACCCCCAACAGGGAAGCCGGCGCCAATCCATTCGGCGAGACCACGCCTACCGCATCGTACCCCAGCTCAGGCGACCAGAGGATCTTCTGCAAAATCATGCGGGCAATTTCCCCGGTGCCCAACACCAACACCCGTCGATGGGCCCAGCCGCGCCGCCGGATCAACAACCGCCGCAGCCAGTCGCTGAACATCCGCCCCAACGTCAACAACACCAGCGAGAAAAACCACGCATAAACCACCATGGCGCGGGAATAATCGCGCGCCATGGTGAAATTCTGCAAAAGCAAAGAATCCAGCGAAATCCCCACCAGCGTCCCAATGGTCGTCGCCGCCGCCACGCTGTAGAACTCATCCACCCGCGAAGAACGCGTCGATTGATAAAGCCGGGCAAAAAAGAAAGCCGTTAAAATGGAAAAAATGTGGATCACCAAAAGAGGCACGTATTCGCTGAAGGCGCCCAGATTCTGGGCCGCGTCGGGCAACGGAATCGCCCTCCGCGCCACATACGCAAGCGCAGAAGCCACCCCGGCCATCAAGACATCCGTCACCACCATCATCAACAAGAAATAGCGTAGGGCACGATCGGCTTTCATGCAGTTCTCCCGAAGTTCTTGGAAACGCGTAGCCGGACCAGCCACGTCTGGAACCGGATGGCCCCGAGCACAATGTAATGCAACCAGCGCGGGGTCTCAGCCTCGTAATGCTTCTGATAGAAGATCTCCATGGCGCGCCAGAATTCAATCTGCGCCCGCGGACTCTGCCGGCTGGCCGCCCGTTTGACATGCAAAACCGTCACTTCCGGATAGTAATAAACCTTCCAGCCCGCCGCCTTGATCCGGAAAGCCCAATCCAGATCTTCCCCATACATAAAGAACGTCGAATCCAGCAATCCCACCTTATCGATCGCCTCCCGGCGCACCTGCATATAAGCGCCGACCACCGAATCGACCTCTACCGTTTCGTGTTCATCCAGATAGGTCAGGTTATAGCGGCCAAAGCGCCGACTGCGCGGAAAAAGCCGCCCCAGCCCCGACATCCGATAAAACGAAATTTCCGGAGAAGGAAAAGAACGCCGACAGGCCATATCCAGCGAACCATCAGGGCGGACCAGCCGGGGCCCCGCTACCCCGATTTCGGGCCGCGCATCCATAAAAGCCACCATCCCGGCCAAAGCCTCCGGCGGAAGCTCCGTATCGGGATTGAGCAGCAGCGCATAACGGGGAGCCGTTGCCCCCGCGCCCTGGTCAAAGCCCAACAAACGCAAGCCCTGATTATTGGCGGCCGGATAGCCCACATTATCTGGATTGGCGATCAATTGAACCGCGGGGAACTCCTGCGCCACCATTGCAGCGCTGCCGTCAGGGGAAGCATTATCGACCACACAGGCAACAAAAGAAACTCCCACACTGGCCTGAAGTGTTTCCAGACAGCGGCGGAGCAAATCGCGTGTATTGTAGTTGACTATGACAATGCCCAGGTCCATCAAGACGCTATTCTAACACATAGAAGGGAGCTGACAAGCGAGGTTTATTAATGACAAGCATCACATTGACATTGACTTTCTGTCCCTTTACAATTAAAACAGGTATGGTTTCATTAACCAAAAAGTTGGGCCATCACAACGATCCTTTACCTGCAAAAAGATCTTTCTTGCAGGTTTTTTATTCTCTCCCCATTTAAAACTTTAGTACAAGGAGGATGTGAATGACCGTTTATGCAAATTCGTCCGGGGCTCCGGCGGTCAATTGGGAACGTTTCCTGGCGCAGCGCACCCACCAGATGAAGAGTTCGGCCATCCGCGAACTGTTGAAACTGACCCAAAGCCCAGATGTAATCTCCTTCGCCGGTGGGATGCCGGCTCCTGAATTCTTCCCGGCTCGGGAAATCGAAGAAGCCTGCCATTACATCCTGCGCGAAGAATGCAAAGAAGCTTTACAATACAGCTCAACTGAAGGTTACCGACCGCTCCGTGAGTTTCTGGCCGATTCAATGGCCAAATACGGGATTCAACACAGCCCCGACAATATCATGATCACCACCGGCTCCCAACAGGCTCTGGACCTGGTGGGAAAAATCTTCATCGATCCCGGTTCCTATGTTGTGACCGGCCGCCCCACTTACGTAGGAGCCATTCAGTCCTGGCGCGCTTATCAGGCGCAATTCATGAGCATCCCGCTCGACGAAAAAGGGATGCAGACCGACATCCTGGAAAAAGAACTGGCACAGTGTAAAGAACTTCCCCGCTTCCTCTACATCCTGCCCAACTTCCACAACCCGGCCGGCACCACCCTACCCGAAGAACGCCGCCGGCATGTGGTCGAACTCGCCCGCAAACATGATCTGATCATCATTGAAGACGATCCCTATGGAGCCCTGCGCTATGAAGGGGAAGATGTCCTCCCGATCTCTGCCATGGCGCCCGAACGTACCATCTACCTCGGCACCTTCTCCAAAACCCTGGTCCCCGGCCTGCGCATCGGCTGGATCGTGGCCCCGGCCGAAATCGTCTTCCGCCTCGCCCAGGCCAAGCAGGGAGCCGACCTGCACTCCAGCACCTTCGACCAGATGCTGGCCAACGATGTCGCGCAACGCGGCATCCTCCGTCCGCACGTCAAGCGCCTGCGCCAGGTCTACAAAGAACGCCGGGACACCATGCTGGACGCCCTGGAAGAATTCTGGCCGGAAGGCAGCGCCTGGACCCGCCCTGAAGGTGGTCTCTTCCTCTGGGCTCGCGTTCCTGAATCGATCAATACGATGACCCTGATGCAAAGGGCCATTGCGGAAAAAAGAGTCGCTTATGTGCCCGGTGTCAATTTCTATCCCTACGAAGACGGCGGCTTCAATGCCATGCGGCTGAATTTCTCCTATGCCTCTCAAGATAAAATTGTCGAGGGAATTCGCCGCCTGGGTGAACTGACCAAAGAGGAATTGATCCGCAAATAAAGCTTAAGGGAAAAAGTCCCGGATCTGAATGAAAAACATATTTTCGGCGGCTTCGAAAAGCCGCCGAAAATATGAATTAAAAATTCTCCCCATCAGGGACTCAGCCACTGATCCCCATCAATCTGATGAACCCACATCACCGTCCAGTACATCTCCCCGGTTTTTTCATCAGTACATTGCGCCACTTCCGCCGAAGGCGGCACCCCCTCCGGAATCAGCACCCCACTCCCATCGGGAATTCGATTGTCGTTCCCAAACAGATAAACATCGGTGCGTTCCGAATCTACCACCCAGATCGGCCCGCGCAAACCGGCCGACCAGACGCCCACCAACACCTGCCAGTGACTTTCCTCCGGCACCCCGCGCCGCATCGCCACCGCCGCCGCATATTGCCGCATCACATCGGTGGCATAAGCCCGCGGCCGTCGAGCCTGCGCCAGATCCCAGCCCCCATTGTAGGCCGCCAAAGCATTGAAAAGATCGCCCTTTCCCTGGCAAATCACCGTAGTCAGGATTCGGGTGCCGTGGTAAAGGTTGGAAGCAGGATCTAATAACACATCCTCATGTGGACGCCACTTAAAACCCGACTCATAAGACATCACCTGCATCAACCCCACAGCGCCTTTGTAACTGATCGCTTTCTCATTTCCCCGGGATTCCTTCCAGATCACCGAAGCGATCAAATCGGGATCTGTACTCCAGCGTTTGGCCTCGACATCGATCAAACTATCCCAACGCTGAATATTTTCCGACCAGTAAGGAGAAAGAATAGCCCCTTGTCCGGCAGGACGATCAATCATCGCGAATAGGGGTGGGTCATCCTCAGCAGCCAGAGCAGATCCGGGAATCCCCAGTGCTGCCCCACCCAAAATTACCAAGACGGCCAGCGCAAAACGCCACCGTTGCATTGAGCCTTCCTCCTTGAAACTAAAATTAAAGTAATCCCCCCTCAATCCCTTGCAATTCCTGGCCTTGTAGGGCACTCAAAAGGAAAAGGGTCTGAAGTTTGAAGTCTGAATCGACCCGGAAAAAAACAAGGTAGAAGTCACTATAAAAGGGGATAGAAAATTGTCAAGTTAGTTGCTCACTAAACCATAGCGCCAGGCCAGCACAGCCGCCTGAGTACGATCCGTAACGTTCAATTTACTGAACAAAATGCTGATATAATTACGCACCGTCCCTTCCGAAAGAAACAACCGCCCCGCAATATCCGTATTGGATAGCCCGTGCGCCAGCAGCACCAGAATCTCTCGTTCCCGCTCACTCAACTCCGCCAGAAAAGCCGGCGGCGGCAAAGGCGTCCCCTGGGCCACCCGGGAAAAAATCTTGCCGGCCACCTGAGGATCCACATGGGTCTGCCCGGCCACCGTCCCCTTGATTGCCGCCACCAGGGCCTCACGCGGCGTATCCTTAAGCAAATACCCTGCCGCGCCGCTGCGGATCGCATCGAAAACCCATTCATCCGCATCATAGGTGGTCAATACCAACACTTTGATATGCGGAAATTCTTTTTGAATACGCGAAGTAGCCTGGATGCCGTTCATGAACGGCATCTTCAGATCCATCAACACCAGAGCGGGCTGCAATTCAGGGATCAACTCCAACGCCTCTGCCCCATCACGCGCCAGCCCCACCACCTGCAACCCGGACTCGACACTTAGAATCGCCTTCAACCCTTCCCGCACCACATCCTGATCGTCACAAATCATAACTTTGATCGTCATTTGCTTCATTGCCTTTCCTTACCTGGAGCTAAAGCCCCGGATCATAAAAAATCCCGACCTGTGCGGTTAGTCTGGAAAAAAACCATATTTTCGGCGGCTTTAGAAAGCCGGGTAGGACTCCAGGGAACCGTGGTTGCCAAATAAAATTGCAAAAAAGCGCCTTTTAATCCCCCCTATCCCCCCTGCCCCCCTTTCCCCCGAAGGAAAGGGGGGATAGTTAAGCATTTTGTGGCCCGTCCTGTCAGGACGGGCCACAAAATGCAATTTATACCCCAAATATGAATAAAAAAATAACTCTCTCCCCCTATCCAGATAGCAATCTTCTCTCTATCTTCTCTGTGCGCTTTGTGGCCCGGTGGGGTAATCTTCTTCCTCAGCCCCAAAAACCGGAGCCTGAAAGACAACCTCCGTTCCCCCACCCGGTCGACAATTAATCTCCAGCCGCCCCCCCAACAAAGCCGCCCGTTCCGCCAACCCTTGCAACCCGAAATGGCCCCGCTCCTCCGCACTAACAGCCGCGGGATCGAATCCCTGCCCATCATCATGGACCGTCAAAACCAGCCGGCCGACCTCACGCCGCAAACCAAACTCCACCCGGCGCGCGCCGGCATGACGGATACAATTCTCCAGAATCTCCTGTGCCGCTCTGAAAAAAGCCTGCTCCACATCTGGAGGTAACTTCGGCAACTCCGCCGGCAACTCCACCAGCAATTCCCAGCCGGCCCGCTCAGCCCCCGCCTGCGCTACAGAACGCATCGCCAGCAAAAACCCCAAATCCTCCAACGGCGTCGCTCGCAAGGCCTGAATCGCCTGCCGGGTCTCAGTCAATCCCTGCCGGGCCCCTGTCAACGCGCCCATCAATTGAGCATGAGCCTGCACCGGATCGCCCTCCCATAAAGCCCGGCAGGCCTCAAGCTGCACACTCAACCCGCTCAAAGTATGAGCCAGCGTATCATGCAACTCCCGAGCCAGCCGATTGCGCTCCTGACTCACCGCCAGCTGCTCCAGAGTTGCCGCATAATGGGCCAGTTCCCGGTTTGCCTGCACCAAAGAAGCCCGCTGCAGCCGCTGAGCGCGCATCAAAGAGACGATCAAATAACCGATCACCAGAAAAACCCACATCCGCACCATTAAAACTTCCCAAAAATGGGTCTGGAACAACCGACCGCTCCCCACTACCCGGGAAGTCAAAGCATAATCCACCAACGCCGTCCCCAACGTAAAAATCACCACATGGATAAATTTATATTGCCAGCTCAACACCAACAGAGGAAATACCAGAAGGACCAGCGTCAGCCAGTAACTCTCCGACCCTTGAATGGAATCCAAAGAGACACCTGAATTTAAAAAGAGGAATTGCTCGACTAAAGACAAAGCCGCCAGCCAGCCAATACCCAGAGGTAAATAGAATCCTCGTAACAGTTGTTGCCCCCGATTCCAAAACAAATAGAGCAACAACAGAATCAGATCTCCCCCAATCAAAAGCAAAACCGGTAAAGGCCGATAATGACGAATAAAAAGCAGCCCCAGCTGAAAAATCACAAAAAGACGAAAGGTAGGCAAAAGACCGGATTCAAATTCAACAGGCTTCATAACAAACCGCCACTCCTTTCACACCGCCCGGCATAGCCTTCCGTCCTGAAAATAATGGAGGGAGAGAGTTTTTTTGTTGATGTTTTCGGCGGCTTCAGAAAGCCGCCGAAAACATAGATTTTTCCAGAGCTGTCTAAGTTAAGTCACTATAGCACAGCTCCCAGAAACGCTCAAATGACCCGAATCACATCCTCATATGACCCGAATCAGATCCAAACTCGCCCCAGTCATCTTCAAAGCTTACGCCCCTCACTGGAAAACCACTTCTCTTCCCGGTATCCTTACACCATCAAGTTCAACTTGAAAAAACTCTCTTAAACTTAAGGAGAATAAAACCCATGGCTACCATCTCTTCACCCAAAATCAACGCCGGCCGCGTCAAAGGCACCTTTTGGACCGCCGCAGCTTTCTATGCACTCATCGCCTTCGAATTCTTCTACATGGCCAGTCCCTTCGCCATCTACTTCTATTCCGTCTAC
The DNA here is from genome assembly GCA_964501335.1 of uncultured Anaerolineales bacterium. GTDB lineage: Bacteria > Chloroflexota > Anaerolineae > B4-G1 > SLSP01 > CAZCTC01. The sequence goes on from CAZCTC010000003.1 coordinate 170,758, forward strand.
GGCCCCGCCCTGAACTTCGTCAATCAGATCCCACTGATCGCCTGGCTGAGTTCGGTCTTCCTACCGCACATCGTGATAGAAACCTCAGCCCCGTTGCTCGATCAACACAACCTCATCGGCGCGATCCTGGCCGTGCTGGGCTTCACCGGCTTCTGCATCGGCGCCGGTCAGGTCTATTATCACAAACTGGCCCGCAAAGGAGCGGTCACCGGCGGTATCTACAACTTCATTCGCCATCCCCAATATGCCTCCTTAAACATCTGCAGCTTCGGGCTCTTACTGCTCTGGCCCCGGTTCATGGTATTGATTTCTTTTGTGACCATGCTTTTCGCCTATTATTTCCTGGCACGTCTGGAAGAAAAGGAATGTGAGCAGAAATTTGGGAACTCCTATCTTGACTACGCGAAGAAAACCGGAATGTTTCTGCCTTTCCCCACTTCCTGGACCCTTCCTTTCCCCCAACAGGGCCTCCCTCGTTACGCCGCTATCCTGGGACTCTACGCAGCCACGCTCGCATTAAGCATCGGCATCGGGTTGGGAATCCGCGCCTGGGCCCTCAATTCCCTCTACGCGCTCTACACCCCCGAAGCCGCCTACGTCTCTGTCTCCCGCCTGGAATCCTCTACCCTGCAACAAATCATGCAAATCGCCCTGGCCGATCCCGAAGTGCAACAGAAGCTCGGCCCCACCGGCACGCGCTACATCAATTACGTACTGCCCGCCACCTGGTACGTCTCCGAAGTCCCTATGGCCCCACTCAACGCCGAAGGTCACTATTACCCCCACAATTACGGCGCCCGCTACCGCATCGTCTTTACAGAAGCCCTTATACGCGCCGGGGGGAATGTCAACGGCCAGGATATCCTGCTCAATGTTCAACAGCGTCGCCCTTTGATGGAAGTGGTCGTCGATCTGGACCAGAACCAGGTCCTCTCCATCCAGGAAGCCTCCACCTCTATCCGCTACGAAAACATCCCGGTGCCGGTCTATTGATCGAAAACAAAGAAGCACTGAATAACTCCCTCAGATTTCACCGCAAAGGCGCCAGGGACGCAGAGAAAAATTCCATGTTTTCGCGCGCATTCGGATGCGCGCGAAAACATAGCTTTTTCCAGAGCCGCCCCGGCGACACGCTCTAATTTGGGCTCTCTGACTGTCTACTTCCCCGTAATCTCCCCGATCCAGGCAATGAAAGCCTCCGGATCTTCATCCGCACCATGCCCGGCATCCCAGTAAAGCAGTGCATTCACATCCTTACCCTGATTCTGCAAGCTGGTCGCCAGATCGACGAAAACAGGTAACGCAGTATCCGTATCGCTGGCCCCCTGACGGATCCACCAATAAGCCGCCATATCAGGATTGCCCTGAGCAATGAAATACATAGGATTCATCAAATTCACGGCGGTTTGCAGACCGACATCAACAGTAGCCCCGGCATCACCGCTGCTTTGCTGCAAACTGAAAACGGTAAAATGCCGCGCGTTCGTGGTCTCGGTGCCGAACAAGACGGTTTCAGCCGAAGAAAGATCGAGATTGTCAAAAGCAGGAACGTTCTTGCTGCGACCCACATGGGCGACATAATCCGCAAAGGTAAAAGTAGCAGAGTTATCGGCCCAGATAATCCAGCTATTGTCGGCCAGATAGGCATTGCGTTCATCGTCCGTCATCGCCAGAAGATACTTATTCGCCGAAGGGATCAGATAACTCTGCACCAGATAGTCCCCATAATTATCGGCCGTAATGGAACCGAAACCGGCAAGCCCCTGCAACTTTAATGAAGCCAGATATTCGGGAAATGCACCGGCCAGCAGTTGCGAAACATTCTGATCCACCAGCTCGCCGTTCCGCGCCGTGGTCCCAAATTCCCACTCATAAGCCATGTCGGCGTGATCCAGATCTGTAATCGGACAGTAATCGGCGCTGGCAAAGATGCTGTCATCCTCATCGGCTGCCCCCAGGGCCGTCAAATAGGCATCGTATTCATAACTGTTTCCAGAAGCCCCCAGAAGTGCCGAGAGCGCCCCGCCCGCGCTGGTCCCACGCGAAATAATCCACTCAGAGTTGCCCGGCATGACGGCATCGTTATGGCGAATATACCGCACCGCAGCCTTCAAATCGACGATGGCCGCCGGAGCCTTGCCGTAATAAGTGCCGTCGGCCGCCTGATTGTCCCGTCCCCGCACACCCGGAATGACTACCACATAGCCCGCCGCTAACGCCAGATCCGACACGCTGCTGCCTCCCCCCATCCCGCCGCCGACAGGAGGATTGCCGCCCATCCCGGCAGGTGGAGTCCCCTGCATATCACCGAGACCGCCTCCCATAGCCCCGCCGGCCAGACCTCCCACCGGCGCCCCGACACCCATGCCGCCCGTTGCATTGTTGACGGACATGTAACCACCGACATTGATGAGAAACAAGATGGGAGCATTTGTGGCATCCACGGATTTCCCATCGATGCTGACCGGGACTTTGACATCCAGACTCTGATAATCGACATCCACCGGATTTGCCACATAAGTAAGATGCTCGTACAACCGATAAGTCACCTCTTGAATCCCTAAAGAGGTGGTCACCGTAACGGTTTTTTCGGTGTAATTATCCACTGGGAACAACAAAGGATCATCGCTGTTTGTCGTTTCCACCGCAGTTGACTCCTCCGTACTTGCAACCGGCTCCGCTGTAGCGGTAAATTCTTCTACGGTCACCGTCGGCGATTCAACCGTAGAGGCCGACGACGAACACCCCACCAGCATGGATAACACCGGTATCACCATAAAAACCATCAAAACGCTTCTCATTTTCATTTCATACTCCTCGGTAAATAATTTCCAGTATTATCCGCTATAAGTCTAAGAAAATACCAAGAAGACCCTGAGAAAACATTAAGAATAACCGCCATCAAACCTCCTGCATCAATGCCGCATGGACCACCACCTCCGACAGAAATGACTTCCGCAGCGCCGCATCCGTGATCTTTTCCGCACGCGCTCTCAATTGCGCCCGGGCCGACTGCCACAGACCCGCCGCCCGCGCATCCCCCGCCGCCTGCAACACCTGAATACAGGTCCAGTAAACCCGAAAAGGCTCATCCGCCCCATCCAGTGAATGCAGTTCCAGATACGCCATGATCTCTTCCACGGCCGCCAGCGCATCGGCGGAATTCCCCAGCGCCAGCTCCGCACGCGCCACCCCACCCAATGATTCCATGGCCAGATGCAACTCCTCACCCGCGCGCCGCAGCTCGATAGCCTGCTGATAAACCTCTCGCGCCGCGGTCCACCGCCCCAATCCCCCCAACGCATGCCCCAATTTGGTCAACGCAAACCCCTGGCTGGAAAGCTCGCCCAGTTCCTGAGCCAACGCCAACGATTCCCGCGCGCAGGCCTCCGCCGTTTCATTATCGCCCAAATAGTGAGCCAGCAAACCTAAATTCCCCAACGTCCGACTTTGCCCCGAACGCTCGCCGATCTCTCGCTTGATTTGCAGCGCCGCTTCAAAATAGTTTCGTGCCTCGACATATTGACCCAGGTACAGTGCCACATTTCCGAGATTGTTCAGGGTAAAGCCTTCGAACTGGCGCGCCCCGGTTTCACGGTGGATCTCCAACGCCGAGGTATAATAAGTCCGGGCCTCCAGATATTCGCCTGATTCCACCGTCAAAACGCCCAACGTTCCCAATGTATTCGCCATCCCCCGCCGATCCCCAATCGCCTGCTTGAGCCGAATGCTCTCATCCAGATACCGCCGCGCCGACGTCCGATCCCCGATCCGAATTGAAATCGCGCCGAGATTGCTCAACGTCGCAGCCTCGCCCCACCGATGCCCCAGCCGTCGATAACAAATCAACGCCTGATCGTAATGCTCGCGCGCTTCCCCGTAATGGCCCAGAATGTACCCTGTATTTCCCAGCTGCCGCAATCCATCCGCCTCAATCTGCTGGAAACCGGACTCCTGCGCCAGCTCTAAACCGGCGCGCACGCAGCGGATCGTTTCCGCATAATCCGCCATGGCATAGGCTACCTGCCCCAATTGCATCCATACAGTCGCCGATCCATAGGCATCCGCCAGCGCTTCATAAAGCAATCGGCTCTCCTGACTGGCCGATTGAGCGAGGCCGTAATCTCCCAATACCAATGCCGCCGCCCCCAACGCCAGCAAAGCAAAGGCCCGCGCCTCCGATATCCCCCGCCCTGCCTGTTCCAAAGCACCGTCCAACAACTCCCGGGCCTCCCGCGGCCGCCCCAACCGCAACTGAAACCAGGCCCGCGCCGCCGTCAACCCCGCCGTCAACGTCGACGGAGTCGATTCCGACCAGTCTACCGCTGCGGCCCGGGCGAAAAGATCCTCACCTTCCTGAAACCAGCCCCGCAAATCACAAAAGAGCACCCATCGGCGCACCAACGGCCGGATCCGTGCGTCCTCCCGTTCCGTTAAAGCCCAGGCCCAGGCCTCCCGCACATTGAGAAATTCCCGCTCCAAAGCTACCAGCGACTTCTGCGCCAGACCCGTTTCCAGTTCGCTGGTATAAACGGCCAGCAAATCGAGATAATATTCGCCGTGCCGCCGACGGCTCTCCGCCTCCAACTGCGCATCCTCGCCCAATCGTGCCGTCACATACCGCTGCAACAGCTCGTGCCATTCATACCGCCACTCCCCGCCGCCCTCGCGCAACAACGACGCCCGCAGCCAGGAGCGATCCACCCACCCCGCCAGTTGGATCGGCAGCGCTCCCGTAACAGCCTGGATCGCCGCCCGATCGAACTGCCCCCGAAAAACCGCCAACCGACACAACAAAGTCCGCTCATCCGCACTCAACAACGCCCACGACGAATCGAACACCGCCCGCAAATTCCGGTGATCCTCCCGCCAATCGCCGCCCGCGGCCGCCAGAAAACCCAAATCGCGCCGGATCTCCTGCACCATCTCCCCACAGCTGAATACCGTGGACCAGGAAGCCGCCAGTTCCAGCGCCAGCGGATGCCCTTCGACCAATCGACAAAGCTCCACTACGGCCGGCCATTCCGCCTCCGACACCCCAAATCCCGGTCGAATACGCCGTGCGCTCTGCATAAATAATCGCGCCGCGCTCCAATCCTCGCCCGGCTCCGCCCCTTCGGGAGGACAGGACAACCCTTCCACGAAAAACAGCTCTTCACCCGGGACATTCAATCGCTCCCGAGAGGTCGCCAGCACCCGACTTTGCGGTGCGCCCGCCAGCAAAGCCGCCACCTGCGGTGCCGCCTCGCGCAAAGACTCAAAATTATCGATCACCAACAGATACTCTTTGCCCCGGAGCCCCGCACTCAACTGCTGCCACGGTGACTCACCCTGCCGGAAAGTCCAATGTAGCGCCTGCGCCAGCTGGATCGGCAACAGATCGGCATTCGTCAGCCCCGCCAGCGCAATCCAGACGATCCCATCCCGAAATCCCCCCATCTCCGCAACCGCCGCCTGCAACGCCAGGCGGCTCTTTCCAATCCCGCCCGGCCCCACCAGCGTTAACCATCGGCTGTCGGGATGATTCAAACGGTCGGCAAGGGCCGCCAGCTCCGCTTCCCGCCCCACCAGAGGCGTCCAGGTTACCGCCAGATCCGATTCCGGAACGGGAATCGATCGGTCGCTTTTCTCACCCTGCGCAATCCGCGCATACAGCTCCCGGGTCTCTTCCATCGGCTCGACCCCCAACTCACGTGCCAGCAACTGCCGGCACTGCTGATACTGCGCCAGGGCCGCGCTCCGCTTCCCGCCGACCGCCAGCAGCCGCATCAATTGCCGATGCGCCTCCTCACACCAGGGCTCGATCTCCACCTGCCGCCGGGCATAGATCAGCGCCGGCTCCCATTCGCCCCGACCTTCGTAGTACCCGGCCAATTGCTCGAACAAATCCATCGCCTGCCGCTGCAACCGCTCGCGGGTCAACACCAACCAATCCTCAAAAGCCGGCGCATTGAGATAAAAGCCGGCCAGCAATTCCCCTCGATAGAGCCCCGCCGCCCGCTCCATTTGCCGCAAACAGCCCCGACAGACCTCCAACCGGCGATGTGGATGGCGCTTCACCCCCTCTAAAATCCCCTCGAACTCCGCAACATCCAGCTGATAATCGCTTTTCGCATTAAACCGAATGGCATCGCGGGTCACCTCTAGAAAAGGATGAGAAGTCTCGCGCTCCCCTAAGGCCGTCCGCACCCGGTTCAAAGCCTGCCGCAACGCCTGCAAAGCCGTACTTTCCGGTTCCTCCGGCCAGAACAGCCCCGCCAGAGCCCCCCGTGAAAAAAACGTTCCCGCCTGCAGTGCCAGATAAAACAACAGGCCCCGCGCCGTATCCGCTTCAAACCGGCTCACAGTCTGCCCATCGCAGCTTACCTGATAAGTTCCCAGCAAATTCAAAACCAAACGTGCCATTTCCTCACCTGCTGTCACGATTCCGTAACGGTAGCATGTTAAACTGGTCCAGGATGATGATCCTTGATTCCAGCAGGACAGGGATCAGGCAACCATTATAACGCACCAAACAAAATTTAAGGAGAAGAATTGATGGCCAGTTTCGAATTACAGCCCGGGGAAAACCTGCTCAAAAAGGGGCGCATCACCGTATTCCAGGGCAGTGCGAAGATCAAATTCCTGATCGACGGACCGTTCCAGTTGACCAACCAGCGGCTCGTCTATTACAACGTGGGGAATTGGGCCGGCCTCTACACCACATTGGGCTGGTTCCTGAAGCTTTTACTTCGGGGCAAACGAGTGGATGTTCCCCTGCTCGGCAGCACCGTCAGCCGCGGCCAATATGGCCTGAACAAAGATCTCGTCGCGCTGCGCACTGCCGACGGACAGGAAATCCTGATCTATGGATTCAAAACCTGGATCAAGAACCTGTCCGAACTGCTCAATGGGCAGAACGGCGTGCAAATGATCGCCACCGGCACCGAGACCTGGGCCATCCAAAAAGCATAAAAGTAAAACCCGATTGCGGGAATTCGCGTTCCTTCTGACCTGAATATAGGGCTCTATAGCCTTGTAACGTCCCGCAAATGACCCTTTCTCCATAAGTTGCGCCGCGCAGGATGGAGGGAGAGAGTTTTTTTCTTTATGTTTTCGTGCGCATCAGAATGCGCACGAAAACATAAGCCTTTTCCAGAGCCGCCTCGGCGACGATACCCTCTTACTCCCTCCCCCTCACCACCATGTCGGCGGCGTGTCCTCACCAAGAATCTCCTATAAGCACGCTGCGCCCGTATAGCTGCAGGGGGGAGGGATGGGGAGAGGGCCGGCGCACCAAAACATAGCCCTTTTCCAGAGCCGCCCCGGCGACGATACACTCTTACTCCCTCCCCCTCACCGCCATGTCGGCGGCGTGTCCTCACCAAGAATCTCCTATAAGCACGCTGCGCCCGTATAGCTGCAGGGGGGAGGGATGGGGAGAGGGCCGGCGCACCAAAACATAGCCCTTTTCCAGAGCCGCCCCGGCGACGATACACTCTTACTCCCTCCCCCTCACCGCCATGTCGGCGGCGTGTCCTCACCAAGAATCTCCTATAAGCACGCTGCGCCCGTATAGCTGCAGGGGGGAGGGATGGGGAGAGGGCCGGCGCACCAAAACATAGCCCTTTTCCAGAGCCGCCCCGGCGGCGCAGGCTTTCTACTATCTACTTCCCCCGCTTGATTCTTTCCCGGGCAGGGATACAATCCTGCTATGAAATCACAAAAGGAACCCGCTTATGCGTTTTCACTTCGGCGCCATCCCTGAAAGTCCCAATTTCCATCCCGAAACCGACGGTTGGTCCAAAATTCGGGAACCCGGCCCGGTCGCCATCCAGTTTCTCGCCTTTCCAGCCGCCCTGGTCATCCTGATAATCGAAGGATTGCTGCTTTCGATCGTCCTCCCACCTTCCATGAACTATTCCACATCCATGGAACTCCCACTTCTGACGCCCTTTATCATCTTCCTGCTCCTGATTCCCAGCCACGAATTGCTGCATGCCGTCTTCAACCCTGGCTGGGGCCGTTCTCGCCGCTCGATCATCGGCTTCTGGGTCTCCAAAGTCCTCTTCTACGCTCACTATGACGGGGAAATGTCCCGCAATCGCTTCCTGCTCGTCTTTGCCGGACCGCTGCTGGGCCTTTCACTTCTCCCTATCATCCTCATCGCCGGCCTGCGCTTCATCGCCGGAACCGAATCGCTCATCCTCATGCTCGCCTTCGCCTCCGTCCTGAACGCCCTCCTGGCCAGCGGTGACGCCATCGGCATCGTCCTCTTGCTGCTCCAGGTCCCTGCCGATGCCGTCGTGCGCAATCAAGGCTGGCGCACCTACTGGAAAAAGCGATAAGTATTCGCGGGCTTCGAAAAGCCCGCGAATACTTAAACAAGAAAGTTCTCTTTCCCCGTCCAGCACGTCGTTTTTTACCTGAAAAGTGCCTGTTGCGGGACGCAAAAACCGTTCAAAAAATCTTCGCTTTACCGGCTCAAATGGACTGAAATCCGCTGTCTACTGTCTACCGTCTACTGTCTACTACTCCTGTGCATGCAAAAAGACCTGAATAGGAAGCCGGCCTGTCAAAGGTAACAACTTGGATTAAAGAAAGAGGTGAACCATGATGCGGATAAACCGATCATTTATCATTCTGTCCATCATTGCACCCCTCACCGCACTCGCTCTGGCCTGTGGCGGACCGGACACTTTACCTCCAATGGACGACCTGAGCCCCCTGGCCGTGGTCTGCCAGGGACAGGCAGTCCCCCAGGCCGACGCCTATCAGGCCCGTCCCGGCTTGCATCGACTGCTCTGGATTGACCAGACTGATGAAAAGACAGAAATCAACCTCCAGGCCCCCCTCCCCATCAACTGGATGCCGACCATTATCACCACCACCGAACTGATTGCCTGCATCGGCCCGCAAATCAACCAGCTCGTTAAAGACTGCGAAACATCCAACGGCACCGAAGAGATCTATCGTTACGAACGCGAGGTCCGGCTTTACGAAACTCACACCGGACAACTACTCGACAGCACCGTTATTCCGGGAGAAAACAGCGGCACACCGGAATGCAACCTTCAGGCTTTAGGCCGGACCCGCACCCAACTCGGTCAGGAAGTCAATCCGAAAGACATAGAAGCCTGGCTCAAGCCCTACGTAGACGGGACGATCGATAAATGATGTGGGGTGACGGAAAACCACCCCTGAAGTCAATTAAAGAACCACCCCTACTTTAGAATACTTGGTCCCCAATGCATTTGCCTCCGCTACGGTTGCTTCCCCCACAAAAACATCCAAATGATGGCCCTGTATCCGACTGCCGGTATCACATGCTGAAAAATGCCCTCGACTTTTATAGACTTCAATCTCCAGGTTGGCTCCTAATCCTATCAAACGACGATCACAGGCCACACTCTTCCAGGATTGAGGCTCTCCTTTCACTCCACCTTTTCCATATTTAAATACCAAATCTTCGTTCTTATCAGTCCTGGGATTACATTTACCCCAATCAAGAGTAATATACTGTCCATCCTCACCCAACCCGGTGCCCTGCATTCGAATTCCTCTCGACCCATACAAAAAGCTCTTACGATATTTAGTCTTCCCATCCAATCCGGTTGGAGTCTCCGTCTTCTGTTGATGGGCATAAAGCGGATCACGTTCCAAAGCAAAAGTATAATGAGTGATCTTGAAATTATCGGCAAACCAATCAACCTGCCCCACTGTCTTCAAATTAACAACGTTAGTCCATCCATCCTTCTTAAGTTTAGAATCCGCCGCCGGATAAACATGCACATAAATCTTCCCATTTCTTTCCAACGGTAAATCTTCTTTCCCGGCTGTCTTTACTTTCGCATATCGGGGAATCTTAGTAGATTTGGCAATCCCTCTATCCCAAAGAGAACAGCCTCTACCAGAATCTGAAATCACATATTCGGTGTTCGGTTGGATAGAACCCCAGTTCCCAGTCGTAGAAATGGCCGTAACTTTCACATCGGTTTTAATCTCCCGCTGAATCTTTTTTCCTTCCATCGACCAATGAGTCTTTCCGGCCACCGCTTCTAACGACGCTACCCCATACTTCTGCCGGATCCCGTCAAATTCCGGCTTTAGTTTATCAACCTGCCCCGGGTTGGCAGTTCCCATCGACAAAAATTCTCGATGCATTGCCTGCCGCCCCTCTTTCTCCGCCGCATTGACCTTAGGATCGACGGCATCG
>CAZCTC010000004.1:0-6186 GCA_964501335.1 uncultured Anaerolineales bacterium
TGTGACCGCCCTCGGGGAGATTTTGCATGGCGTGGTCTATTTTCAGGACAGAAGGTCATGCCGGGGGAGCATCCCAAAGGATGAAAATGGATTATCCGGCGCGGTTCCCTGGGGTGAAGCCCCAGGCTACCTTAAGGTCGCCCCTTTGGGGCTGAGAATGCTTAACAAGAAGGCGCCTGCTAATGCGGCGGAGGCAAAAAAAGGGGAAGAGGGGAATTTGCACGCCTTCTGAGGCGTGCAAATTCCCCCAAAAAACAAATCTCCCCTTTTCTCCCATCTGCGTCTTTGGGAGAAAAGGGGGGTAGGGGGGATATGAGGGCCAGCGTGGTCTATTTTCAGGACAGAAGGTCATGAAATGGATTTAAGGGGGAAGAAATGAAACGGTGGCGATGGCTGGTTATCGCGGGGGCGGTGGTGATGGTTGGATTGATGTTAACAGTCGGGTCCTGGGGAGGGCGCTTTCCGGGGACCTCGCCGTTGACCTCACCGGGCTTTTCGGTGGTGCCGACGCCGGTGGAAGTGGGGGAACGTTGCCTTTTGTCACGGCCAACTGGATGGGCGAGCTGGACTATTGCCGATGGGCCGACCGCGGTCTATGCGCTCTATCTGGAGGGCGATACTTTGTGGGTCGGTTCCGGGATGGGGGTACGTCGGATGGATGTGCGGACGCGAAGCTATGAGGATTCTTTGCCGGAAAAGATCGTCCATAATTTTCTTCCGGTGGGGGATGGACGGGTGTGGGCAGCGTCCAACCAGGATCTGCTGTTTTTTGATGGTAACCAGTGGCAGGTGGTGATGAAGGTCATGGGGGTTCAAGAGATGGTGGTGGATGCTCAGGGACAATTGGAGGTGAATGTTACGACGGGGATGCGAAGTTCTTGGGGGCATGTGGGGGATGTCACATTGCCTCCTACGGACTTAATCCATTTTCAGCCTGGCGAAGGGCCGGGATGGGGTCAGTATGACTGTCAGGCCTGGCCCCGGATGGCGGGGCGTTGGCGACATTATGGGACGCCCGCCGAGTGTCGGATCATGCAGGCGGCGGAGACGAAGTTGCATGACCTTGGTATCAATCCGAACTGGTTGGAAGTAGGGCCGGAGGGGGTCTGGTGGATGACGCGGGATCAATGGGGATTGTTGTGGCCTACGGGGGAAAATCAGGTGTGGGAGTCTTTGCCGGTCAGGCTGATTCTTGCATTGGAGGCGGGCTCTCAGGGCGGGCTCTGGATGGGAACTTATCAGGGGCTGGCTTATTTCGATCCGCAAACCGGAGAGTTGAGCTGGGTGGAGGATGCGGAGCAGGGAATTCCGATGCGGGTGATTCGTACCCGGGATGGACGGATCTGGTTGGTGCGGAGCGATCGTCTGGTGATGTTTCATCCGGAAGGGCCTTAAGTCGGTTAGATTCTGCTGCGTGACTGGGGAAAAGCTGAGGAAGATCACTTTCCTTGAAATCAGTTTCCAATACAATGGAATGAGTTGTTCTTTCGTGACTGCTCAGGGGGAAGGATTTTCTTCTTTTGTTGTCATCCCGCAAACGGCTTTTGTTCGGTTTGAAGCGATGCGCTGGATGGGCAGAGAGTATTAATTTTTTTATTTTTTCGGCGGCTTCCGAAGGCCGCCGAAGAAATGATTTTCTTTTCCTTGCTGAGTAAGCTGGTTTTTCCTTTTTCCCGCCGCGTTGGTGCATTTCGTTTCAGGCATGGTGCGGGAGCTATTTCCCGCTAAGTTCACCATCTTATAACCTGAGGAGGGTTCCACTATGTACAAAAAGCTGTTCATTCCGGGGCCGACCCATGTGCGCGAGGAGATTCTGGATGCGCAGACCGAGCCGATGATCGGCCATCGCGCCAAGGAATATTCGGAATTGCAGGCTACGGTGACGCCGAAGCTGCAGCAGTTGCTTTACACCCAGCAGCCGGTTTTCATTTTCGCTTCGTCCGGGACGGGCGTGATGGAAGGGGCGATCCGCCAGGCTTCTAAGAAACGCGTTTTGATTACGGTTTGCGGCGCTTTCTCGCTGCGCTGGTATGAGATTGCGGTGGGCAATGGAATTCCTTGCGACAAGATCGAGATCCCCTGGAATGAGGGATTTACCCCGGAGATGGTGGATGAGGCGCTCAGCAAAGGCGATTACGATGCGCTGACGCTGACGATGAATGAGACTTCGACCGGGGTGATGAATCCGGTCAAGGAAATCGCGGCGATGGTGCACGAGAAGTATCCCGAGGTGTTGATCCTGGTGGATGCGGTTTCCTGTATGGCCGGGGCGAAGATTGAGTTCGATGCCTGGGGCCTGGATGTGGTGCTGGCCAGCTCTCAGAAGTGCTTTGCGCTGCCACCGGGATTGACGGTCTGCGCGGTGAGCCAGCGGGCGCTGGATCGCGCGAAGGAGATCCCCAACCGCGGCTATTATTTCGACTTTGTCGATATGCACAAGTATTATCTGAAGAATCAAACCCCGGCGACCCCGGCAATCAGCCTGATCTATGCTTTGAACAAGCAGATGGACGATATTCTGGCCGAAGGGCTGGAGAACCGCTGGGCGCGCCATGCCGAAATGGCGAAGATCGTGCAGGATTGGACCCGCAAGCATTGGGGACTCTATGCCGATGAAAAGTTCCTCTCCCTGACCGTTACGACGGCCAACAATACCCGCGGCATCAGCGTCTCGGATCTGAACAAGGAACTGGGCAAGCGCGGGGCGGCGATCTCCAACGGCTACGGCGATTTGAAGGAAAAGACTTTCCGGATTGCTCACATGGGCGATCTGACGGTCGACGATATCAAGTGGCTGTTGGCGCAGATCGACGAGATTTTGGGGCTGGAATAGGGAGAAGCAGGCATGGCGAAACTGTTGATTTGCGATCCGGTGGATGCGGCGGCGGTGGAAGCGATGCGGGCGGCGGGCCTCGAAGTCGATGTCCGCGATACGATTTCTCCTGAGGATCTGGAGCTGGCGATCGGCGAGTATGACGGGATGGTGGTGCGCAGCCGCACCAAGGTTCGCCAGCCGTTGATCGACAAGGCGACCAATCTGAAGTTGATTGTGCGCGGCGGCGTGGGATTGGATACGATCGATGCCGACTATGCGCGCAGCAAGGGGATCAAAGTGCTCAATACGCCGCGGGCCAATTCGGCGGCGGTGGCGGAGCTGGTGTTGGGGATGATGCTGACGCTGGCGCGGCATATTACCGTGGCGGATGCGACGATGAAGGCCGGCAAGTGGGAAAAGAAGAATCTGGAAGGGACCGAGATCGCCGGCAAGACGCTGGGACTGGTCGGTTTCGGCCGGATCGGGCAGCTGCTGGCGCACAAGGCGGTGGCGCTGGGCATGGATGTCATCGCTTACGATCCTTTTGTCACGGTGCAGTCCGAGGGCGTGCATCCCGCGAGTCTGGAGGATGTGCTGCGGCAATCCGATTACATCAGTTTGCATGTGCCGGGCGGCGAAGGGACGAAGGGGTTGATCGGGGCGGCGCAGTTCGCGATGATGAAGAAGAGCGCCTATCTGGTCAATGCGGCCCGCGGCGGGGTGGTGGATGAAGCGGCGCTCTATGAGGCGCTGTCGAGCGGCCAGATTGCCGGCGCGGCGACCGATGTCTACAGCGAAGAGCCGCCCAAGAGCGAGGCGTCGGCGAAGTTGATTGCGCTGCCCAATCTGGTGGCGTTGCCGCACCTGGGCGCTTCGACGCGGGAAGCGTTGGAGCGGGTGGGCGGCGAGGTGGCCGATCTCGTGATCGAGCACATGGCGAAGTAAGAGAGAGCGAACATGGCCAACATTCGACCTTTTCGCGGCATTCGTTATAACCCCGGGAAGATCACGGATCTCTCGGATGTGATTACTCAGCCGTATGACCGGATCCACGATCCGGAGCAGGCGGCTTACTATGCGCTGAATCCGTACAACTTTGTGCGGATCGATATGGGGCTGAAGCAGCCGGATGAGGCAGACAACAATGTCTACACCCGGGCCCGCGCTTATGCGCAGACCTGGATGGCGGAAGGCGTGTTGCTGCGGGAGCCGAAGCCGGTGATCTATGTGTTGGAGCAGGTTTCCACGGCGCCCAACGGTAAGACTTACTGCCGGCGCGGGTTTACGGCGGCGTTGGAGCTGACGACCTTCGAGGAAGGGGTCATTTTGCCGCACGAGCGGACGTTGAGCGGCCCGAAGGCCGATCGGTTGAACCTCACCGAGGCGACGAAGACGGCCTGGGGGCATATCTTCATCCTTTACCCGGATGCGGAGAATGAGATCAATGGGCTGCTGGAACCTTATCTGGCGAGCCATGAACCGTTCAAGGCGCACGAGCAAGTGATCGAGCCGACGGTGGAGCAGCGTTTCTGGGTGGTCGATGATCCGCAGCTGGTGGAGGCGGTGACGAAGGCCATGGAGCCGAAGCGGAATCTGATCATTGCCGACGGGCATCATCGCTATGAGACGGCGCTGAATTACCGGGAGGCGATGCGGGCGCAGCAGCCCGATGCGCCGGCCGATGCGGCTTTCAACTATGTGCTGGCGACTTTCGTCAGCATGAGCGATCCGGGTCTGGTGATTTTGCCGACCCACCGGCTGATCCATTCCTTTACGGCGATGACCAGCGATGCGGTGTTGAAGGCGTTGGAAGCAGATTTCGATATCCTGCCGGTGGACAACCGGTCGGTGTTGGAGGCGGAATTGCTTAAGGCGACGCCGGAGCAGCTGCGCTTTGGTTTCTACGATGGGCGTTACTTTGTGTTGACGCTGCGGTCGTTGGAGACGATGGCGAAGATTACGCCGGAGCGGGCGGAATCCTGGCGGGCGCTGGATGTGGCCGTGCTGCATGAGGCGATCCTGGAGCATGTGATGGGGCTGAGCAAGGAGAGCGTGGCGAAGCAGGAGAACCTGCGCTATCTGCGCGATGCCAATGCCGGCTACGCGGCGGTGGATCAGGGGGAGGCGAACTTCCTCTTTTTGATCAATCCAACGCGGATGGATCAGGTGCGGGATTGTACGGAGGCCGGTGAGAAGATGCCTCAGAAGTCGACCGACTTCTATCCCAAGGTGATCAGTGGGTTGGTGGCGCTGCCGCTGACCGGTAAGATCGGAGAGTAAATTTTTTTGCTTTATTTTTGCGCGCCGCCGCGGCGCGCAAAAATAAAAATCAAATATTTCGCGCGCTGCCCTCATTGAGGGCGGCGCGCGAATTCTAAAAAAGGCAGGAATTTCTATGATGACAGCAAAGTTACCGGTGCAGTTGATCATTTTTGATCTGGACGATACGTTGTATTCCCAATCTTTGGGGCTGTTTGCCGAGGTGCGGGTGCGGATTGAAGGGTGGTTGATGCGGACCCTGAACCTTTCCCTGGAGGAGGCGCAGGCGCGGCGGGCCCAATATTTCAAGCAGTACGGCACGACGCTGGCGGGATTGCAACAGAACTATCCCGATTTCGATCTGGAGGGCTATCTGGATTTTGTCCATGATGCACCGATTGAGGCTTATTTGCATCCTGATCCGGCTCTGGCGGCGATGTTGGAGCGGTTGCCGGGGCGGAAGGCCATTTTTACCAATTCGACGCGGTTGTGGGCGGAGCGTTCGGTGGCCAGTTTGGGGATTGCGGGCTATTTTGACGAGATTCTGGATATTCGGGCGGTGGATTATCGACCGAAGCCGCGGGTGGATTCTTATGCGCGGGCGCTGGAGTTGTTGGGGACGCCGGGCGAGGTCTGTGCGATGTTGGACGATCAGCCGCGTAATTTGCAGGCCGGGGCGACGTTGGGGATGCGGACGATTTTGGTGCGGCCGGACGGCCAGGTGGGGGAGGGGGTGGATGCGGCGGTGGCGACGGTTTTGGAGGCGGAGCCCATTCTTTTGCAGTGGGTGCGGTAGCGCTTTTCCCGGGCGGGGCATGGTTTGCGTCCCGCCAGGGGCAATTGCCGGGGTTGAGGCGCCGCGCTGGATGGGGGGAGAGAGTTTTTTTATTTATGTTTTCGCACGCCTCAGAAGGCGTGCGAAAACATGGGCTTTTTTTCCTCGATTTGTGGGGTGGGTATTTTTGTGTCCCGCAAGGGGCAATTGCCGGGGTTGAGGCGCCGCGCTGGATGGGGGGAGAGAGTTTTTTTATTTATGTTTTCGCACGCCTCAGAAGGCGTGCGAAAACATGGGCTTTTTTTCCTCGATTTGTGGGGTGGGTATTTTTGTGTCC